>NZ_JAODTL010000037.1 GCF_026191375.1 Marinomonas pontica
AACACCACTTTCGCCACGCGTGAGGAACTATATGAAGCTCACGCTGGGACACACATGCCATTGTTAGCATGCCTACCGTCTCTTCACTTGAGTCCGATGATAAGTAAATGGCGTATTTGCTTCTATCGAGTGGGAATAGAGTTATTAGGCAATAAAAAAGGCCGCGTAAACGACCTTTTGTTATTAACTCGTTAAGTTATGCACTCAAAATAAAATGCACATCCTTTTGTGTGTTAATAAGTTAAACACTTATCCACTTCGTTTGCTGCACCTAAAATAACCGCTACACGTTGATGAATGGCTTCTGGTTGAATATCTAGGATACGTTGAGTATGTGTATGCGCTTTGCCGCCAGCTTGCTCAAGAAGCATGGCCATTGGGTTGGCTTCGTACATTAAGCGTAATTTGCCAGCTTTAGACGGGTCCTTGCTGTCCCAAGGGTAGATGAAAATACCACCACGACAAAGAATACGGTGAACATCGCCGACCATAGCGGCTACCCATCGCATGTTGAAGTTTTTGTCACGAGATCCATCTCGACCTTGTACAAGATCATTTACATAGTTTTGGATATTTTCTGACCAGAACCTTTGATTGGACATATTGATGGCAAACTCTTGTGTTTCTTTGGCTACTTTAACGTTTTCAGTCGTTAATGTGAAAACATGGTTCGTTGTGTCATAAGTGAACATGTTAACGCCATTGCCTGTTGTTAGAACCAGCATGGTTGATGGGCCATACAGCACGTAGCCTGCTGCTACTTGCTCTTTGCCAGGAATTAGGAAGTCCTCTTCGACGGCAGGCTTGTCGCCAGTCTGACGATAGATGGAAAAGATAGTACCGACCATCGCGTTGATGTCGATGTTAGAGGAGCCATCTAGTGGATCAAAAGCGATGAAGTATTCACCCTGTGTGTTGGCTGGAACAATGTAGTCTTCTTCCTCGGATGCAATGGCTCTTACTGCAGGGCAAGCAAGCAAGGCGTCTTTTAACATGTCATTTGAAATAACGTCTAATTTTTTTTGTTCTTCACCTTGAACATTTTCATTGCCAGCCATGCCTAAAATACCAGCAAGAGAGCCTTGTTTCAGCGCATCAGAAATGTCGATACAAGTATTGGTCGTGACCGTTAATACTGTTTGTAGAGATTGAGGTGTCGCGCTGGATGCTAAAACATCGGTTAGGTTTGGCATGGTTTGACTGGTCCTTGTTATTTGAGGTTGTTGAAATTATGCCATTCTCGTTATTAAGTGTCAGCCAAGCGGGTGAGATGAGAGCAAAATAAATAGGGAAATCGACTGTTTTCGGATAATCTACGCAAAAAATGAGAGGAAAGGATATGTCGTCATTTGTTATACATAACTTAGAGCTTGATGGTTTAGGTGGTGCAACTCAACTCACCTCAGCCGAGCTTCCGACCACTTTGCCGAGCCAGGGCTGTCGGTGGGTGCATTTAGATTGCAGTGAAGAAGAAGGTCGAGTGTGGCTATCTAGTTTGAATGATATACCAGAAACGGCCGTTGAAGCGTTGTTTGCCGAAGAAACTCGTCCACGCACGGTGAAAATGGGCAAAGGTTTATTATTAACCTTACGTGGAGTGAACTTAAACCCTGAGTCGAATCCGTCCGATATGGTCTCACTGCGCCTTTGGGTGACGCCTCATTTCATTGTATCAAGCCGACGTCGAAAACTATTGTCCGTTCAAGATGTCGTAAAAGATCTATCCAATAATGAGGGGCCAGTTAATACCGCTGATATTGTAGCGACCTTGACGGAAACGCTAACAGGCCGAATGGCAAAAGTCATTACTGGCTTAGAAGATGAGTTGGCGGATTTAGAAGAAAGCATTGGAGAAGGAATTGAAGCTGGGCAGCGAGACTCATTGGTGCAGCGTCGATTGGAAACCATTCGACTGAGACGATTTTTGGTGCCTCAGAAAGAAGCCATCAATAAATTGGCGCAGGAATCTATTGCGTGGATGACACCAGAGCAAACAGCACAGGTGCAAGAAGCTGCCAACGATATCACTCGCTATGTGGAAGGGCTGGAATCCTTGCGTGAACGTTGTTTGCTGATGCAAGAAGAGTTTGCCAACTTACAGTCAGAAAAGATGAACGCACGAATGTATGTCTTGTCCATCCTATCTGGTATTTTTATGCCGCTAGGTTTTTTAACGGGTTTGTTTGGTATCAACATTGGTGGAATGCCCGGTACGGAAAGCAGCATGGCCTTCTGGCTGTTTTGCGTAGTTTTGGTGGTCTTAGGCGGTGGTCAGTTCGTGTTAATGCGAAAAAGTCGCTGGTTTTAAGGACATATTTTAAATGATTTAGCTTGATTCAACTCCTCGCTGTGTCGAGGAGTTGAATCGGCTGTACTATTTCTTTAGCGTCTTGATACCGTCTTTGGTTGCAAGCAAAAGCACATCCGCGGAACGTTTGGCGAACAAGCCATTTGTTACCACACCAACAATACCGTCGATGCTTTTCTCTAAGGCGACTGGGTCTAGAATTTCTAGATTGTAGACATCCAAAATATGGTTGCCATTGTCGGTAACAACGCCTTCACGATAAACCGGATCACCGCCTAATTTTACCAGTTCACGTGCTACATGGCCGCGTGCCATTGGAATAATTTCTACAGGAAGCGGGAAGTCACCAAGCACATTAACAAGCTTCGATTCATCGGCAATACAGACAAATTCATCACTGCAAGCCGCGACGATTTTCTCACGAGTTAACGCCGCACCGCCGCCTTTGATCAAATGAAGGTTGTCATTCGATTCATCAGCACCATCGACATACACACGTATGCTGTCAACGCTGTTCAGGTCAAAGACAGGAATGCCATGTTTTTTTAGACGCTCCGCAGAAGCTTCTGAGCTGGCAACTGTGCCGTCAAATAGCCCTTTGTGCTTAGCCAATTCGTCAATGAAGAGGTTGGCCGTTGAACCTGTGCCAACGCCGACAATGGTATCGGTTTCTAGCATAGGAAGAATGTAGGCAACCGCCGCTTCTGCAACCGCTTGTTTTAATTCATCTTGAGTCATGGTGATGTTCATCTTCTATTGTAGTTTTTGCTAGGGGGAAATGGTGTTTGAGATCACATTATAATCGCTTCATCTATTGATTGTTACCCTGACTTACTCCGCCATTTACGGATTTTATGCGATTTTGATGTGTATATAGAGGGCTTCGGTCTTTGCGCCTCGAGGGGTGAAAGAGTATATTTCCTACTCGGTTTTTTTTGACTAGCAGTCAGCGTAGGTGCCGTTAAGAATACCGCGTTGTCGATCTATATTCGTTTAGGAAATATTATGCCCCATACCATGATCAAAAAGATTCTACAGGCACGCGTTTATGACGTCGCCGTAGAAACACCACTGTCTCGTGCCAATCAATTGTCGAATCGATTGGGCAACGAGATTATTTTGAAGCGAGAAGACTTACAGCCTGTTTTCTCCTTCAAAATTCGTGGGGCATACAACAAAATTTGTCAGTTAACACCGGAAGAACGCGCCCGTGGCGTGATTGCCGCATCGGCAGGAAATCATGCACAAGGTTTGGCTTTGGCGGCGAAAAAGCTGGGTATTCAAGCCACGATTGTGATGCCAGCAACCACACCGGAAGTGAAAGTCAGCGCGGTGCGAAATCATGGTGCGGAAGTGGTGTTGTTTGGTGATGCTTTTGATGAAGCGTCGGCAAAATCTCGTGAAATTATGGAAAAAACCGGCCAAGTTTATGTGCATCCTTTCGATGACTTAGACACAATCGCAGGTCAAGGAACCATCGGCATGGAAATCCTTCATCAACATGAAGGCAATATTGATGCGATTTTTATCCCTGTTGGTGGCGGTGGTTTAATTGCCGGTGTCGCAGCTTACATAAAATACCTGCGTCCAGACATCAAGATTATCGGTGTTGAGCCACAAGATGCGGCGTGTTTGAAAATTGCCTTAGAAAAAGGCCAGCCTACTCGATTATCGACGGTGGGCATTTTTGCTGAAGGTGTTGCGGTGGCTGAAATTGGTCAAAATACCTTTGCGATTGCCAAAGACACCGTTGATGAAGTAATCACTGTAACCACAGACGAAATGTGTGCAGCGATTAAAGACATCTACGACGACACGCGTGCGATTACCGAACCTGCAGGTGCCTGCGCCTTGGCTGGCTTGAAAAAGTACATTGAGCGCGAAGACGCAAAAGGCCAAACGCTCATTGCCATCAACAGTGGCGCGAACGTCAACTTTGATCGCTTGCGCCATGTATCAGAACGCGCAGAATTAGGTGAAAAACGCGAAGCCATTATTGCGGTGAAAATTCCTGAGCACCCTGGTAGTTTTAAAGACTTCTGCCAAGCCTTGGTTGGTCGTAATATTACAGAATTCAACTATCGTTATGGCGATGACCAAGAGGCGGTAATCTTTGTTGGCGTTGCCTTAGGTGGCAGCCCCCATAGCCGTAAAGAGCTTTTAGACGATTTGAAAGACTATGAAATCGTGGATTTGACTGATGATGAAACCGCTAAAGTACATGTTCGCCATATGATTGGTGGGCATTTGCGCAGCGATAAAGGCGAGTTGCTTTATAGTTTTGAATTCCCAGAACGTCCAGGCGCGTTGCTAAAATTCTTAAACACGCTTGGTGGCCAATGGAATATTTCCATGTTCCATTACCGCAATCATGGTGATGCTTATGGTCGCGTTTTGGTGGGCTTGCAAGCGGTCGGCGAAGAAACGGACGTGACACATTTCTTGGATGAGCTTGGTTATCCTTATCAAGACGAAAATAACAACGACGCTTGCAAGCTGTTCTTTCGCTAAAAGCGCGAAAATCGGTTATCATTAGTGCCATTATTTTTTGAATTCAGCCCTCTCATTGGTGACAGTGAGAGGGCTGTGTGATTCTAATATGCCGCTATTTTTAGTGACATATTTACTGTTTAAAGGTCTCCCTTGTGAATATTCAAACTCTTTTAAATCAGCGCATTCAAGCCGCCATGGTTGCCGCTGGTGCGTCGGATACGGCCGCCGCGTTAGTTCGTCAATCGGCAAAAGTTCAATTTGGTGATTACCAAGCTAACGGCATCATGGGCGCGGCGAAAGCCTTAAAAATGAATCCTCGTGATTTTGCTCAAGCCACATTAGAGAAATTGGACTTGTCAGATGTCGCCGATAAAGTTGAAATCGCGGGCCCAGGTTTTATCAATATTTTCTTGAAAAATGTTTGGCTCAGCAAAGAGTTAGCGACGTTACGCGGTAGTGAGCGTTTGGATGTTAGTGAAGTGTTAGAACCTGAAACGGTGGTCGTGGATTATTCAGCGCCAAACCTAGCCAAAGAAATGCACGTCGGCCATTTGCGCTCGACGGTAATTGGTGACGCGGTGGTTCGCACTCTGGAGTTTTTTGGCCATCATGTGGTTCGTCAAAATCACGTTGGTGACTGGGGAACACAATTCGGTATGTTGCTGGCGTACATGGAACGCTTACGTGCCGAAAACGCCAAAATTAGCATGGCGCTTTCTGATCTTGAAAGCTTCTATCGTGCCGCTAAAACCTGCTTTGACGATGATGAGGCTTTTGCTACTCGTGCTCGTGAGTTGGTGGTTGAGTTGCAGTCCGGTGACGAAGGGTGCTTGGCACTTTGGGACGAGTTTATCGAAATCTCTATGGCGCACTGTGAAGAAACCTACAAGATGCTAGGTGTGTCTTTAGAGCGTCAGCACGTCATGCCGGAAAGCGCGTATAACGATGACCTACAAAATGTGGTCAATGAATTAAAAGACCAAGGTTTGTTGCAAGAATCCAATGGCGCACAGTGTGTGTTCATGGAAGAGTTTGCTAACAAAGAAGGCGAGATTACGCCAATCATCGTGCAGAAAACCGGCGGTGGTTTTTTGTATGCGACAACGGATTTAGCGGCGGTGCGTTTCCGTCAACATACCTTGAATGCCAATCGCGTGTTGTATTTTGTGGATGCACGTCAGTCTTTGCATTTCCAACAAATTTTTACCTTGTCTCGTAAAGCCGGCTTTGTGAAACCAGAAACACAATTGGAGCACATGCCGTTTGGTACGGTAATGGGCAGCGATGGAAAACCATTCAAAACTCGTTCTGGCGGCGTAGCAAAATTGTCTTCTTTATTGGAAGAGGCACAAGAGCGTGCATACCAATTGGTGGCGTCGAAGAACCCAGAAATGAGCGAAGAAGAGCTGCGTAACATCGGCCGTGTGGTTGGTATTGCGTCGGTCAAATACGCTGACCTATCGAAAAACCGCACCAGTGATTACGTGTTCAACTGGGACACCATGCTGAGCTTTGAAGGCAACACGGCGCCTTATTTGTTGTACGCTTATTCTCGCGTAGCAAGTATCGTAAAACGTTCAGAGATGGACGTGGCGAGCTTGACGGGTGACATTGCACTTGAAGAACCACAAGAGCGTGCTCTAGCAGTGAAGTTGTGTCAGTTTGAAGAAGCGATTCAGCAGGTCGCTAATGACGGTATGCCGCACTTCTTGTGTTCTTACCTGTACGATTTAGCAGGTACCTTTATGACTTTCTACGAAGCCTGTCCTATCCTGAACGCCGAAGATGACGTGAAACATAGCCGTCTGCAATTGGCGTTGAATACGGCTTCAACGCTGAAGCTTGGCTTGTCTTTGTTAGGTATCGAAACGCTAGAGCGTATGTGATTTTTCTACGCTTTCATGTGTAAATTAAAAGGCGCTTTTCTAGTCGAAGAGCGCCTTTTGTGTTTTCAGCGTTAAGTGACATAATTCATGGCCAAATGAAACAAACAAAGAGGAACAAGCAGCAAATGAAGATTTATATTGCTTATACGGGCGGCACGATTGGCATGGTGCCTTCCGAGCAAGGGCTAACACCTGATGCCGCGTTTGCTGACCATCTTGCCCAACACTTAAATGCATCCGATGAACTTACCCATGACTTTGTGATAGCAAGTTACCCAAGCTTAATTGATTCTTCCAATGCCACGCCAAAAGACTGGCAAACCATTGCCCGAGACATTGAAAGCAGGTGGCAGGACTTTGATGCGTTTATTGTCTTACATGGTACAGACACCATGGCGTACACCGCGGCGGCGTTGTCTTGTATGTTTGAGAACGGTGATAAGCCGATTATTGTCACTGGCTCACAAGTGCCTATGTATAAAGTTCGCACGGATGCCATGATCAATGTAATGGGCGCCATCTCTGCTTGTGAAGCGCTTAATTGTGTAAAGCATCACAATGGTGTGTTTTTATTTTTCGCTGGTCGACTCATCGAAGGCGACCGCGCACATAAGGCGCACACCAGTGACTGGCAAGCGTTCAGTTCTCCGAACTGCCCAGAGCGAGGGGTGCTAGGCATCGATTGGCGCTGGGCTGTGACCGACAGTACACAAAAATCGATGAACGTTCGTATCCCAGAGATGGAGGAGGGCGCTGTGACCATTTTGCCTGTGTTTCCCGGCGTTCAAGCTTCGCATTGGTTAGGCTTATTAAGTGAAAATGTAAAAGGGGCGGTGTTATTAAGTTATGGTGCTGGCAATGCGCCCGATAAGGATCCCGCTCTTTTAGCGCTTCTAAAAGCCGCAACAGACCGCGGTGTTGTTATTGTTAATGTGAGCCAGTGCGGTGCTGGAAGCGTAGCCGCTGGTGCTTATGCTGCGGGTTCTGCTTTGGTTAAAGCGGGCGTGATTTCAGGCAAAGACATGACTTACGAAGCCGCGTTTGTGAAGTTGAGCTTTTTGATAGGTTTAGGTTCTTCGAGCGAAGAAATTAAAAATTGCTTCTCATAACGAGAAGTTAAAAGGGATTTTGTATGGCATTTTTATATGTGCTCTTGGTGCTGATTTGGTCAACAGGCTTTATCACCGGCAAACTTATCGTCGGTTTGATCGATCCTAATGTTTTTTTGAGTGTTCGTTTTGTTTTAGCAGGCTTGCTGTTTCTTGCCATTGCCTTGTGGCAGCGTCGACGCTTTCCTGCGTGGAATGAATTACCAAAGCACATTATTGCCGGTATGTTGATGAATGGCTTTTACTTGGGCTTTGCCTATGTTGCCATAGCAAAAGGGTTGCCCGCTGGCGTTATGGCTTTAATTGGCGCATTGCAACCAGCGTTAGTGACCTTGCTTGCCTTCTTGTTGATCAAAGAAAAAACGTCCTTGAAAGGTGTCATCGGCATGTTGGTTGGCATAGTTGGGTTAGTTTTGGTTATCAGTCCAGCGCTAGAGCTAGATATGAGTCATGGGGGCATTACGTTACTGACGTTTACCTTGGCTTGCGTTGCGATATTGGCTTTGTCTCTTGGTGTGACTTATCAAAAAATGTCGATATCATCGTCTGATATTTTCAGTTCCATGGCGATTCAAAACCTCGCCGCGAGTGTTGTCTCGATTGGCTTTATGTTGTTACTTGGTGAAACCTTATTTGCCGTGCAGTTGGAATCTTTCTTGCTCGTCATTTGGGGTGTGCTGGTTTTATCTGGCGGCGGTGTTTTTTTAATGGTGTGGTTATTAAGAAAAGTCCGAGCATCACAAGTTTCTACTATGTTGTTACTGGCTCCGCCGTTAGCTGCGGTAGAAAGTTACTTTCTGTTCAGCGAATCTATGACGATGATTCAAATTATTGGTTTTGTGATTACGATTGTTGGTGTGTATTTTAGTAGAACTGGGACTAGTCGATAAAACATTGGCTATTTAAATAAAAAGGCGTTTTACATAATCTAAATATAGTAACCACCCTCCCAAAATGGATGTGATATTTAAGGTCTCATTGCAGACACTACGTTGAGTTTTATTCTGGTTGTGAAATAAACAAAACTTGGACGTTTCGAAAAAAAACGTCAAAAAAGACTAGAAATGTCAGGATAGTGTCTTTTTTTGCTTGATCTATAAGGAATTTGTGGTGTTTAATGCGATTTCTTTACAATGTAAATGGATTTAATTTAAACACATGGAATATGTGCCTACTGAAAAACCACGCTTTATTAAGCGTGTTCAAAGTGTCATTTTCACAATTGCTGCAATTATGCTTTCTATTGGCCAATGGTCGGATACTAAGCAAATGTCAATTGAAATGTACGAAGGCTTTATTGCCAAATTCACCGATAAAATTGAATTAGAGCAGCTTTCTAAAGTGAAAGTGGGCGGTAATATCCACTTCATAGAGCAAACCTTTGGCATTGCCACTGTTATAAAAGAATCACAAACGAATAAAGAATTAGAATATCGCTATTACCCTAATTCAAAATATATTCTCACGGTTGCGACGCAGAATAATTATATTAAGGGTTATCAAATCATCAGTTTAGATCGTTCTTTTTACCCTGTATTGCCATTTTCAGGGAAGGAACTTGGTCGTTTTGTTTATGCTGAATACTCACCTTATTTTGATGAAATCCGTTCGGATGATGCCAACTTAACCTATTATTTAGAAAGCCACTCGTTAGGGCGTGCTGGTCTGTTTTTTAATCAGTTTGTCGCTTATGTTGGGTACGGTGCGGCATACAGTGAGTCGACAATGAGTGGAAATCAAATTGCGGAATTGAATGACAGTCTTCTCAAAAATGGGCAGGATCAATCGTCTGATGTTCTTAACTCACTGCGGGGCGCGATTAAACCGAATGTTTTCTCCGTAGGTGATATAGACGCATCCACTGCTGCAGACATGTTAGTGACTCGATATGAATACGCAGCGTACTTCAAGGACGAGTGATGACACGCTATCTTATTTGCAGTCTTATCGCCTTGATGTTGTCTGCCTGTCAAAGCTTCCCAGGATTTGAGCCTAGCATGCCAGACTGGTGGGTATCTCCACCGGAGGATAACTCTAAATGGCTATATGGTTTAGGTGAAGGCGCTCATCTCAACGCTGCAAATCAGCAAGCATTATCAAACATAGCTGGAAAGCTTCAGACGACTATCAGTGCTTCTTTGTCCCGGCGCACTCAA
This sequence comes from Marinomonas pontica, assembly GCF_026191375.1. Classification (GTDB taxonomy): domain Bacteria; phylum Pseudomonadota; class Gammaproteobacteria; order Pseudomonadales; family Marinomonadaceae; genus Marinomonas; species Marinomonas pontica. Next base: position 9,953 of record NZ_JAODTL010000037.1, read on the forward strand.
GAAACAACCATCTCCACATCCGATTACATTGATCGTCAGCTTTCATCTGAAATAGAAAAAGTCTCCTTAAGCCATTTTGAAATCGTTAAAACAGACACAATTTCTGACCGCGTTATGGTTCTGGTTCGCGTTGATAAAGACGCTTTGGTTAATAATTGGTCTCGTCAGCTAAATACGATCGAGAATGAATTGGCTAAGCTTTTAGCGAATCAACAAATCAGCCGTTTTCAGTGGTGGGTTGCGACCCGCCATTTTGTATCGCGAGCTGAGGAAGGCGATAAATTGGCCTCGTTAATATCTGGTCTTACGAGCAAAGATATTACTCCTTATCTTGCTCAGAAGCTTCGTCATGCTACGTCACAACACCCCTCTCGGTAAAGATTAAAGGTGATCGGACGCTGATCAATCGTGCACTTATCGCCGACTTACTCTCGCAAGGTTTAAGAGTAGACGACTGTAAAAAATGCGACCTTATTATTGATTACGATACCCAGTTTAGTTCAAGCGTTTTGTTTGGTGAGAACATAGTAAAAATGGATTTCGTTGGCACGTTAACCGATGGCTCAGGAGTTGTGTCTTCAAGCCATTGGAAGGTCAGTGCCGCTTCAGTTTCTGGATTGGATGTAGGCAAAAATGCCACCCAGTCAATGGCTGTTCAGAAAATAAAGGGTGAAGGTCTTTGGAAGGTCTTCGGTATGGAAACTAAATAGATAGAGTCTTATATATGTTCAAGAAAAACGTTCTCCTTGGTGCAACAATGATGGGTGCCACTTTACTGACTGGTTGTATGGGCGGAAATTTAAAGCCTAAGGATACAACGCCTGTTGTTGTGCCTCATGCTGAAATGGCACCGACTCAAGAAGAGTTAAAAGCTCAAATGAGTGGTCACGGCTACAAGATTATCCTTTCTCCTGTTGAATACAGCGATGATTACGACAAGGTATTCGCAAATGATGTATACGATGATATTTCACAGCGACTATTGAAGTCTGGGAACATCGTTGTAGATCGTACGTTGGCCACTAAATTGAAAAGTGAGCTTTTGGCGGCTGAGGCATCAGGTAAATTTCGCACCTCCGGTCCTGCGGTTGCTGATATTGCCATCATGACCAAAATTGCGAGCGTAAAATACGGCTCAACATTCCATGAAGCCAACACTTGGCAGGATAAGAAAGGTAAGTACCACAAGTCGGATGCTTACTGTCGTTTTTCCAGCCAAGGTCAGCTGTATGTCCGTGCCTATAAAGTACCATCCATGGAACTAATCAATACCTATGAGTATGAAGGCTCATCCAGTTTTTCGACTGATACAACACGTTCTAATTGCCCAATCTCAGAAGCAGCAGCAAGAGGGCTTATGACTAAAGCATTAAATGATGCGATCAAGTCAGGCTCAGGTGAAACATTAAATGATTTAGCGCCAGCGGCTTACGTTATCGAGCGTAGAGACAACGAAGACGCTTCAAAAGCGCTTTTCCGTGTCACGATTGGCAAAAAATCGGGCGCTATGGAAGGGGCTACTGTGAAGTTTTACCGTAAGAAAAGCCATATCACTCCAATCACCAATGAGGTTCGTATTGAAAAGTCCTTATTGGGCGAAGGTGAAATGATCGCTGAAGGCATCGACGGTCAAGGCGCTTATGTGTATGTGGGCGACGAAGAATTGATCAACGAACTAAAGATCGGAGACATCGCACGATTGGATCATGGAAAGTGTGACGTAGGCGAGTCTGAAGTATTTGGTTCTTGTGTCAAATTACCAAGCTTTTAATATAGGGATATTATGATGCGTTTACTGAAAGCTGGGGTTGTGACGTTATCGGTTTTTGCACTGGCAGGTTGTTCATCTGTACTTACTAAAGACCTCGTAAATGATGGGTGTAAATATCCAGATAACTTGGATGTAGTGGCCCCAAATTGGGTTTGTAATCATCCAGTCGATGACCTAGAAATTCAGGCTGTTGGCTATTCTAGGAAGCTAGCATCAGGCCCTGGCATGATGACGGATGTTGCAACAACTGAAGCCAGAGCTCGTTTAACTGGGTATTTTGCTTCGGAAGTGAAGACGCGCTTGTCTAGACTAACGACCGACAGCCAAACAGAAGAAGGCACGACAAACGCAGATGTTTCTGAACGGATTCAGAAAACCTTGGCGACGATGACGCTGACAAAGTCTCGCATTTATCGCACTCAAACGAGCCCCAAGGGCAACATGTATGTCCTAGTCGGTCTCAATAAGGCGGCTTATGCGGAAAACATGGAAGCCTTAGTGAACACGGCTTTGAATGATGATTCTCCTGAGCTGTATCGTCAATTCTTGATGGAAGAAAGTGACAAGTCACTGGATCAAGTCCGTCAGGAGCTCGGCGGTAAATAAAATGATAAGGGGGCTATTCGTAGCCCCTTTTTTTGGTGCCTATAAAATGAAAAAAGTTTCTCAATTCGTACTGCTTTTTATATGTTTTGGCTCCTTTTCTGTTGGTGCTAGCAGTTATGCCGAATGGAAAGCGAGCCGTCAGACAAGTTATAAAGAGTTTAAAACGCAATACCAAGCTCGTTATATGGCGTTTAAGAATAAAGTAACGGGCAAGTGGGGCGATAAAACCGCTCTTTCAGGGCAACACCAATACGTTGTTTACAGTGATGATCTCGAACAGCGAACGGTGCTCGATTATGAAAACAATGAAATTATTGTTGAGTCGCTTTCAGATGAGGCGCCTGATGTAGAGCAAGCGCTATTGGCATTGCAAAATACCTCGGTTAATCAGGCGTTAGCCAATGATCCTGTATTATCCAAAGTGGCGATTAAACACGCGTCTGATTCTTTGTTAAAAAGCATAAGCGATGACAGCACACTGGCTGATCTTGCAAAAAATAACACAACAGAAACGGATACGGCTGTTGTGCCTCCTCTTCTACAAAAAATGGGGCAGGGGGCGTCAGATGTGCCGCAAAGTGCCATAAGCAAACGTATAAGCAGGGTTCGTATCAACTTACCAGAGAATGTGTTCTTAAAAAGAGCGTCGCCATTTATGCCTACAGCGGTGGCGATGGGTGAGAAATACGATGTAGATAAAAACCTGATTCTTGCTATAGCGCAAACAGAATCGAGTTTTAACCCGTTAGCTCAGTCTCCTATTCCTGCCTTTGGTCTTATGCAAATAGTGCCAGACTCTGCAGGACTGGATGTGAACCAAATGCTTAATAGCAAAAGTGACAGCCCTGAAGCGTCTTTGCTCTTTCAGCCGAAAGACAACATCGGCTTCGGAACGGGCTATTTACATTTGCTTGATACTCGATACCTAAAAGATATCAAAGATGAAAGAAGCCGGCTGTATTGTATGATTGCGGCTTATAATACGGGTGCTGGAAATGTGGCGAGCGTGTTTCACCCTCAGCGTCGCAAGGTCATGAACCCCGCGATAGACGTGATAAACAGCTTATCATCAGAAGAAGTGTATCAGCGTCTTGTCACCCAGTTGCCTTACAATGAAACTAGAGTGTATTTAAAAAGGTCACAACAGCGTTGGCTCAGTATCAGGCTGCGGATCAAGGATAGTCGGTAACGATGGACTCATTTTCGATTCTGTTCTTGAGTCCATCTTCGTTATTTCGCTAACAACCTCAACCTAGCTTCAGCGCGATCTATTAAGGTGCCGAAGCGTTCCATTTCATCGACGAAGTGGTCGAATTCAATTTTGCTTGGCAGAAGTTGGCTGTCGGTTTGTAGATGTTGAACCAGTTGCATTCTGGTGCTGGTGGCGAATTCTTTGCTCCAAGACCACTGAGCGCGTAGCAGACGAGCCAAAGCGGCGGCGGATAAATCGCCAATGTGATCAGCAAGCAATCCTTCCCAATCCAATTCAAAGTTTTCCATCACTTTATGCAATGTCATCAAGGCTTGAGCGTTGCCCTGAATGCGTAAGTCACCGTCAAAGAAACCATCGCCTTCGAGCAGTTTCCGGTACGCGGCGCTCGGTCCTTGCACTAGGGTATCTAATCGCGGATCAAGCTCTATCTCTTCTATACTTTCGGGTCTGTTGAGCATGACGCCTTGTTCAAGAATGTGAATCTGCAGAATAAAGTCGAAGTCCTCCACGTAAAGAAAGACTTGTTGTCCTGCCAATTTGCTTAGGCGATTTTGGGAAGGTGTGTCTTGTTTCAGGGCGAGGTTAATGGCGTTTTCAATCGCGCTAAGTGCCGATAATGTCAGTGAACCCATAAAAACGTCTCGATCATGGCGGCTTAAGTGTTGTCACTAAAGCTGGTGGATTTGAATAACAGAAGTGTCCCGTGTTTGCCCTTCTTTTTCAAGACGATCTAGGTACATCTGCCAGAGTTCATCATGGTTTTTACCAATATTGTAGAGGTATTCCCACGTGTAAAGTCCTGTGTCATGACCATCGTCAAAGGATATTTTGAGCGCATAATTTCCAGCGCCTTCGATATTATGGATAGCCACGTTTTTTTTACCGTATTGTAATATCGGCATTTGCAAACCGTGCCCTCGGACTTCCGCAGAGGGTGAGTGAACCCGAAGGTATTCCGCGCTCAGGCGAAAGCATTGTCCATCCGCAAAAGCGATGGCTAATTCTCGGGATTGTTTGTGGTAGTTGATCGACGTGGGCGCAGGCGTTGCCATTGTTTTGTCCTATGAAGCCCCTTCATTGAAGGGGCGTGTTATACGATGAAATCAATTATAGGATGTATTGGCTTAGGTCTTCGTTTTCGGCGATTTCCCCAAGTTGCTCATCGACATAGGCGGCCGTAATGTCGACGGTTTGATCGTCAGGCATATCACTGGCGGAATAGGACACTTCTTCAAGCAAGCGTTCAAGTACCGTGTGCAGGCGACGAGCACCGATGTTCTCTGTGCGCTCGTTTACTTGGAAAGCGATCTCAGCAATGCGATGAATGCCTTCCTCGGTGAAGTTCAAATTGATGTTTTCTGTTTTCGCGAGCGCCACGTATTGCTTCGTGAGAGACGCGCTTGGCTCGACCAGAATACGTTTGAAGTCGTCGACGGTGAGTGCGTCTAGCTCAACGCGAATAGGTAAGCGACCTTGCAGTTCAGGAATCAAATCCGATGGCTTAGACAGATGAAACGCACCCGATGCGATGAACAAAATGTGGTCGGTTTTGATCATGCCGTATTTGGTGCTCACCGTACAACCTTCGACTAATGGTAATAGGTCGCGCTGTACACCTTCACGGGACACTTCGCCGCCAGAACGTTCTGAGCTTTTTGCCACTTTATCGATTTCATCTAAGAACACGATGCCGTTTTGCTCAACCGCTTCTACAGCACGGGCTTTTAACTCTTCTTCATTAACCAGCTTTGCCGCTTCTTCGTCACGAACTTGGCGCAAGGCTTCTTTGACTTTCAGCTTGCGTTTTTTCGTCTTTTGAGAACCGAAGCTAGAAAACATGTTTTGCAACTGGCTGGTCATTTCTTCCATACCAGGTGGCGTCATGATTTCGACACCCATTGGCGAGTCGGCGACATCAATGTCGATTTCTTTGTCGTCCAGTTGGCCTTCGCGTAACTTTTTACGGAATGTCTGACGTGTGCTGTTGTCTGCTAATTCAGGGTCACCGCCACGAGCGGGTGGCAATAGCACATCAAGAATGCGGTCTTCAGCAGCGTCTTCGGCTTTGTGACGCAGCTTGGCTGTTTCTTGTTCGCGCAGCATTTTGATCGCCATTTCGACCAGGTCACGAATAATGGATTCCACATCGCGGCCGACGTAACCGACTTCGGTAAACTTGGTGGCTTCGATTTTGATAAAAGGCGCATTAGACAATTTTGCTAAGCGGCGAGCGATTTCGGTTTTACCTACGCCCGTGGGGCCAATCATCAAAATATTTTTTGGTGTCACTTCTGCGCGCATGTCTTCAGGCAGCTGCATGCGACGCCAACGGTTGCGCAGCGCAATCGCCACGGCACGTTTTGCTTTTTGTTGGCCAATGATGTGATTGTCTAAGGCGTTAACCGTCTCTCTTGGGGTCATGCTACTCATTGATGAATTCTCTTCTATGTTCTTGAATGCTACGTTCTTGAATGATGGTTGCGTCGCTTTTTGGAAAACCTTATTTAGACTGGTCTTCAAGCTGCGGGTCGATGGTGATGTCTTCTATGGTCAAACTGTGGTTGGTGAACACACAAATGTCCGCGGCGATGTTGAGGCTTTTCTCAACGATCTCTTTGGCCGATAACTCTGTGTTATCAATCAAGGCGCGAGCGGCCGCTTCGGCAAAGTTACCACCAGAGCCAATGGCCAATGCGCCGTGTTGTGGCTCAACCACATCGCCAGTGCCCGTGATGATCAGCGTGCTTTCTTTGTTAGCAACGATCAGCATGGCTTCTAATTTGCGTAACGCGCGGTCGGATCGCCAATCTTTAGCGAGATCTACCGCGGCGCGCACAAGATGCCCTTGGTGCTTTTCAAGCTGGCCTTCAAAGCGTTCGAACAGTGTAAATGCGTCGGCTGTACCGCCAGCAAAGCCAGCAATGACTTCACCTCGATACAAACGACGCACTTTACGTGCATTGCCTTTCATCACAGTGTTGCCTAAAGATACTTGCCCATCGCCGCCTACGACGACTTGGTTGCCTTTGCGTACAGTAAGAATCGTTGTCATGGTCTACTCCCGTTTCGATACTAACGAAATGGGGGCGAGCGGTCGGATTTCAAGCGAGGATTGCACACAGAGAAGGCTTTCATTTTCTGTATGCAATCTGGACGATTATCTGAAAGTGGTTATTGGTCTTTTTTGACTTTATAGGAGTAAGACGAGATGTCCATGGACACGAGTTTGTCTTCCGCGCGGTTCATTTTCGAACGAGATTCATAAGGGCCAAGCACGACGCGATACCAAGGTTGATCACCTTGGCCAATGGTTTTGCGAATATTGGTCTCAACCATGCCAGACAGAATCAGTTTGGCGCGCATGCGATCGGCGTCTTCTGGGTTTCTGAATGAAGCAGCTTGTAGCATGTAGTAGAAGTCTTGTTCGCCACGAGGTGTGGATTGATAAGCATCGACATGACTGGTATCCACTTCACTGTTTTGCAGTATTTGGTAGAACTCAAAGGTGTCTTTCTTAGGGACGCCCTTTGTGGTTTCTTCGACTTTTTTTGGCGCTGCTGGTTTGGGCTTTTGTGCGACTTTGGGTTTTTCTACCGGTGCGGGTGCCGCTTTGGGGGCCACTTGATTGAGCTGTGTGAGTGCGTAAATAAATGCAATCAAAATCGCGGGAACCAGCAGCCACAACCACCATGCTGTTTTGCGTTTTTGTGGTGGGGGTGTTCTTCGTGTCGCCCCTTTTCTTGGGCGACTTCCTTTTGCTGCAATCTGGATCGGGTTAAACATAATTTGGGCTTTTGGGTATCGTATAAATAGGGCGCTGAATGAGTGTGCACATTATGCGTGCAAGATCAGTAAGTTTCCAGTGGATCGACGTCGATAGCGAATCGAATCCGATGTTGACGTGTTGATTGCTCCAGCCAGTCGCTCATCATTTGCGTGGCTTGATGTAGGGGCACACGGTGAGCCGATTTGATGGAAATGAGCGCCCTGTGTTGTCCTGCTTTGCGAACGATGATGGCCGCATAGGGGCCAACCAGATACACGTCTTTTGAGAACAATGGCTCAAGGTCGTTTCTCATGGCCGCCAAAAGTTGCATGGCTTCATGCTCATTTCCCGATTCGGCACGCACGATCACTTGATGATAAAACGGCGGCAGTGATAGGGATTTCCGTTCTGCTAAGCCATCAATCGCAAAATGCTCGTAACCGAGGTTGCATAAACATTCGATAGCCGCATGGTCTGGATGGTAGGTTTGCAGCAGTACGTGCCCCGGCTTTTTGGCGCGCCCCGCTCGCCCCGCAACTTGTGTGATTAGCTGGGCAGTGCGCTCCATTCCGCGAAAATCGGATGAGAACAACCCAGCGTCGGCGTCCATGATGATGACCAAGGTGACATTGGGGAAATGGTGACCTTTTGCCAGCATTTGCGTGCCAATGAGAATCGCTTGATCATGTTCGTGGATCTTTTGCGTGAGTTTTGCCATGGCGGATTTACGCTGTGTGCTGTCTCGATCGATGCGTAAAATAGGCACATCTTTGAACAAAGTACTGAGCTGCGTTTCTATTTGCTCCGTTCCTTCTCCGACCGTAAACAGCTCTTCTGACTGGCATTCAGGGCAAGTATGGATCAGTGCTTTTTGGGTGTCACAATGATGGCAATGCAGCTTATTAGCGCGTTTGTGTACGGTGAGGTTGACGTCACAGTGGTCGCACGCAGCAATCCAGCCACATTGATGGCACATCAAGGTGGGGGCGTAGCCGCGGCGGTTTAAAAAAATCAGCACTTGTTCTTTGCGTTCTAAACACAACGTCATGTTCGCAAGTGCCTGTTCACTGAAACCATGCACGAGCGTTTTTCCGCGAAGGTCAACTCTTTCCATTTCTGGGATGTGCGCATTGCCTGCTCGTTGACGCAGTTTGAGCCAAGCAAAACGCTTTTGTAGTCCATTGGTTAAGCTTTCATAGGACGGTGTTGCTGAGGCAAGCAGAACCGGAATGTTCAAAGCTTGCGCCCGTTTAATCGCCAAATCACGAGCGTGATAGCGGAAACCTTCATGCTGTTTATAAGAGGTGTCGTGTTCTTCATCAATGACGATCATGCCCAGGTTTGGTGCCGGAATGAACGCCGCGGAGCGAGTGCCTATGATGATTTTGGCGTGACCGCTTGCGGCCAATAACCAAGCGTCCAGACGCTCGCGGTCACTCATGTTGGAGTGCATGAGGACGATGTCGGTATTGAAACGAATTTCAAAGCGCTTTAGCGTTTGGGGCGTTAGGCCGATTTCCGGTACCATGACCAGCACTTGCTTGCCTTCTTCGATCAAACGCGCCATGACGCGTAAAAAAACTTCGGTTTTGCCGCTGCCCGTCACGCCGTCTAACAAGGCCACATTGAATTCATGGCGATGATCGAGTAAATGCTCGGTGGCGTGCATTTGCTCTGGGTTCAGTGTGGGCGGTACTTGTGTTTGATGTGCGTGTTTTTCACCGCCTTTGTTGAAGGAACGAGGTTCTCTGCGCAACAAGCCCTTTTCTTCTAGTGTCTTGCCTGCTGCTGGCGCAAGATCCAGTACCGATGCCGCGTGTTGGCTCAAGCCATGAGGGTGTTGTTGTACGGCTTTTAAAAAATCTTGCTGGCGAGGCGCACGGCTGAGCTGTTCAAGCGGCAGTTGTTGTCCTTGTGGCGTCGTGAACCACCAATTTTCGGTTCGAAATTCGGCGTTTTCGCCTTTGCGCAGCAAAACGGGTAGAGCGTGAAAAATCACATCGCCAATTGGGTGGTGGTAATAGCGGGCAGCCCATTCGCACAATGCCATCAACTCTTGGGTGATAACGGGTCTTTCATCTTGTAGCGATGTCAGTGGCTTTACCTGCTCTGGGTCCCAATCGCTGGTGTCACTCAGTGCGACAATGACGCCCAATCGGCTGCTTTTTCCAAACAGTACTTTGACTCGCATACCCGGTTTGAGTTCGTGCCTTAACGCAATGGCTTTCGGAACTTTGTAGTCAAATAATGTCCGCATCGGCACAGGTAGAGCGACTTTGATGTATGGGTGAAGTGTGAGCAGCGCTTCAGACATGCGTTAGGTTAAACCTTGTTTAGTAAAGCAAAAAGTAGAGATCTTAGATAATGACTAAGTGTACGTCAGAGTGATGGGTTGGCGCGAGCCACAATTTTATAGGCAAAGCGCGATAAAAAGGTTGCTGATTAGGTCATAGATCCCTAAAATACGCCACTCTTGGATCCACTGTACAATGTCTGTACAACGAAACGTGCGGTGCTTGGCAAGGCAATAGCCCATTAATATTGATCAAGTGGCGGCACACCAAACTTTAAGGTAACTACGATGAAAAAAGATATCCACCCAACTTACTCTGCACTTACTGCAACTTGTACTTGTGGTAACACTCTGAACCTAAACTCAACACACGGTAAAGACATGCACATCGACGTATGTAGCAACTGTCACCCATTCTACACTGGCCAACAAAAAATGTTGGACACAGGTGGTCGTGTTGATCGCTTCAACAAGCGTTTCGGAGCGCGTCGTACTACTAAGTAATTGGTGGCATGACTGTGATCGGATTAAAAAAGCGCCAAGTTTTCTTGGCGCTTTTTTTGTTTTTGTCCTGTGCCATTCAAGCCAGCGAACTGTGTAAAGCGACTGGCGCATTGGAAAAAGCTCAGATAAAAAGAGTGGTCGATGGTGATACCATTCACCTTGCCGATGGCCGAAAAGTTCGGCTGGTGGGTATCAATACACCAGAGCTTGATCATGAAAAAGGCAACCATGAAGGCTATGCGGTAGAAGCGACCCGTTTCTTACGTGCACGCCTTGGGTCATTTGTTTACCTACAAAGAGCAAAAAACGATCAAGATAGATACGGTCGAAAATTATACTATCTCTTCGATAAAGATCGTCTTTCACTGACAAGTCAGTTACTATCCGAAGGGCTTGGTTATCGAATTGCCATCCCTCCAAATCTTGCGTATCAAGCTTGTTTTGAGGCGGCTGAGAACTCAGCTCGCAGTGCCCATAAGAAATTATGGCAGCAACCTTTGCACTGGCAGCCAAAAGCTGGCTTTGCAATCTCTCGTGTTAACATCACTTCCATTACTCAAAACAGAGGTGGTTGGTGGCTAGAAACCGATCAGGATCTAGTAATCAACTTGCCATCCAGCGCGGTCGACTATTGGCCTGCTCAAAAAGTGTTTTCACTTGAGGGCAAAACAATAGAAGTGCGAGGTTGGCAGCATCAAAGGAAAAGTCGTCACTCTGACTTTAAATCTTGGGTTCTTTCTGTAAAGCATCCGAATGATTTGCTTGAAATCAAAGACTCTTTCAATAGTTGATTGATAGAATATTCCTATGGTTTTACGCTTTAAAGTACGGGGTAGATCGATTATTCTGGCGACTCAAAATTATAAGGTGCCACTTTCGAAGCTTTTGTAGGCTTGGGAACAAGGCCCAGTTTGGCTATGATAAAACTAATTACTTACACCAAATAGACGGAAACATAATAATGGCTGAAGATATAAAACAAGCGGCGTTGGATTACCATGAATATCCAGTTCCAGGAAAATTGAGCGTAACGATCACAAAACCGACAGCAACCGCTCGTGACCTTTCTCTTGCTTATAGCCCTGGTGTGGCTGAGCCTTGCCGTGAAATCGCAAAAGACCCAGAAAATGCTTACCGTTATACTGGTAAAGGTAACCTAGTAGCGGTTATCTCTGACGGCTCTGCGATCCTTGGTTTGGGCAATTTAGGTCCATTGGCCAGTAAGCCCGTTATGGAAGGTAAAGGCTTGTTGTTTAAGCGCTTCGCCGGCATTAACTCTGTTGATGTGGAAGTAGAATCTGAAAGCCCACAAGCGTTCATCGACACGGTTGCCCGTATTGCCAACACATATGGCGGCATCAACCTAGAAGACATCAAGGCTCCTGAGTGTTTCGAAATCGAACGTCAATTGATCGAGCGTTGTTCTATTCCTGTGTTCCACGATGACCAGCACGGTACTGCAATCGTAACCGCAGCGGGTCTTTTGAATGCCCTTGAGCTGCAAGGCAAAAACATTGCTGATGCGAAAATCGTTTGTCTAGGTGCTGGTGCAGCGGCGACAGCGTGCATGAAGCTAATCATTGCATGTGGTGCACAACGCGAAAACATTTTCGTTCTTGACCGTAACGGTGTGATTCATTCTGGTCGTACAGACTTGAACCAATTTAAAGCCATGTTTGCGATCGATACAGATAAGCGCAACTTGGACGATGCCATTGATGGCGCTGATGTATTCATCGGTGTATCTGGTCCAGATCTATTGTCTGCTGACCAGTTGGCTAAAATGGCGGCGAACCCAATCGTGTTTGCTTGTTCAAACCCAGATCCAGAAATCAATCCAGAGCTTGCTCGTGCCACTCGTGATGACTTGATCATGGCAACAGGCCGTTCTGATTACCCTAACCAAGTAAACAACGTTCTTGGCTTCCCATTCATCTTCCGTGGTGCATTAGACGTTCGCGCGACTAAGATCAACGAAGAAATGAAAGTGGCAGCGGTTCATGCGCTTAAAGATCTTGCGAAAGAAGACGCGCCAGCAGACGTTGTCGCGGCCTACGGCGGCGCACCATTGAGCTTCGGCAAAGAGTACATTTTGCCAAAACCAATGGACTCTCGTTTGCTGAACGTAGTGTCTGCAGCGGTTGCTCGTGCAGCGGTTGATTCTGGTGTGGCAATGCTTCCATACCCAGATTTCTACCCACTAGAGAATCTTGACCACTTCGGTGCTTAATCGAATTAAGTTCCAATAAAAAGGCGACTCCTTGTTCGGGAGTCGCCTTTTTTTATGTTCATTTGTTGCTGTGAGAGTGCTTAGAACAAGTTTTCTAATACGTTATTTTCTTGCTTCTCAACTTGTGCATCGTTGCTCGAATTGTTGTTGGAAGCCGGTAGGTTTAGGTCGCGTTGTGGTGGCACATGGTTCTTTCTGAATATTTCAAAAATGGCATTGGACTGTCCCGGCAACGCGCGCTCTCCTGTATTGGGATCGATTCTGACGGTGACCAAAGAGGACGGTTTATACACATACGAAGGCTCTGTGCCTCTTAGCGCTTCGCGCATGTAATCTATCCAAGCCGGTAGCGACACAGACCCACCCCATTCACCGCGACCCAATGATGATGAGTTGTCAAAGCCACTCCAGACGGAGGTCACAATCTCGCCATTAAAGCCCGAGAACCACGCATCGCGGCCATCGTTTGTGGTGCCTGTTTTGCCTGCAATATCATCACGTTGTAGAACGCGAGCTCGTCGACCCGTACCGTATTTGATGACGTCTCTCATCATATCGTAAGTGATGTAATTCACTTCTGGGTCCAATACTTGTGGTGCAACTGGTAAGCTTCGAATGCCTTCTTGGGTGTTGAATAACCCCATCTGAGGCTCGTTGTCTTGTGTCTTTTCCAATAAGGTGCAGGTGACACAAACGGTAATCGGATTGGCCTGAAACAATGTTTCGTTGTTTCTATCGACGACTCTATCAATCAGATATGGCTGAACTTGGTAGCCGCCATTAGAGAAGACCGCATAGCCTGTTGCGATTTGCAATGGAGACAAGTTGGCGCTGCCTAAAGACAAGGACAAGTTATTCGGCAGCTCGTTTGGATCAAAACCAAAACGTCTCAAAAAGTTGAGTGTGGGACGAATGCCCAGCTCATCAAGCAAGCGAACCGAGACAATATTCTGAGAGCGATACAATGCCTGACGCAAACGAGTCGGGCCGTAGAACTTGCCACCGTCATTAGTAGGGCGCCATGCAGAAGCAAGGTTGGTATCGTTAAATACCACAGGGGCGTCATTGATAATGCTGGCGGCGGTATAACCGCGGTCTAACGCGCTGGCGTAAATAAAGGGTTTGAAGTTGGAACCCGGTTGGCGCTTGGACTGCGTGATACGGTTGAATTTATTTTCATAGAAGTTGAAGCCACCGACTAATGCTTGGATCGCACCGTCTTTGCTGTTCAATGAAATTAACGCGCTCTGTACTGTAGGCTTTTGCGCCAAGATCCAGCCAAGCTGCGTGTCAGGGCGTAAACGTACAATGTCGCCCGGTACCAACACATCGGCAACGTTCGACGGCACGGGGCCTTGCGAATCTTCGTCGATGTAAGGGCGAGCCCACTTGATAGCCTCCCATGCAAGGGTGGCGCGCTTGCCGTTAGCAAGCCGAACGTCTGCACTGACATCGCTGGTGGTGATGACCAATGCGGTTTGCCAATCGGAGAAACGCTCAATATCTTGTAGGGCTTTTTCTTGTTCTTCCAATGGCGCATCAACCAAGTCGGTACGGGTTTCAATCGAACCGCGGTAGCCGTGTCGCATGTCGTAGCTCAATACACCATTAAAAACCGCTGCGTTAGCCGCCTTTTGGCGGGAGGCGTCGATGGTGGTGTAGACGGTCATTCCGGTGCTGTACAAGTCGTCGCCGAAGGTGTTGTAGAGCTCTGAACGCACCATTTCAGCAATATAGCCCGCTTCAATATCAGGCATAACGCCGTGGTTTTTTGCGGTGATCGGGGCTTCTACGGCGGTTTGATACGCGTCTTTATCGATCATGCCCAAAGACAGCATGCGTTGTAGGATCCAATTGCGGCGAATGAGCGCGCGTGATGGGTTCACAACAGGGTTAAACCGAGAGGGCGCCTTGGGTAAGCCGGCAATCATCGCGAGTTGAGCAAGGTCTAATTCGCTCAGTGTTTTGCCATAGTAGACTTGGGCGGCGGCTTCAAAGCCGTAGGCGCGGTTTCCTAAATAAATTTTATTGACGTAAAGCTCAAGAATCTCATGTTTACTGAGTTCTCTTTCCATCTTTAAAGAGATGAAGATTTCTGTGAATTTACGCGTGAAGGTTTGTTCGAAAGACAAAAAGTAGTTTCGAGCGACCTGCATGGTGATGGTACTGCCACCACCTTGTTTTTGTCCGGTGGTAATCAGTTGCACGACAGCACGACCTAAGCCCAAAATGTCGACGCCTGGGTGGTGATAAAAGTTGGTGTCTTCGGCGGCTAGAATAGCGTGTTCTAGATTTTGTGGAATCTCAGCATAATTGATGGGGGTACGGCGCTGATCGCCAAATTCGCCGATGAGTTGGTTGTCGGCGGTGTAAATGCGTAACGGTATTTTCAGCTCAATGTCTTTTAGTTCTTCTACGGTTGGAATGCGGTCTTTTACGCTGTAGTAAATCGCGTAGGTTATTCCTGCAGCGCTCAGCGCCCCAAAAAGACCGAGAAAGAAGAGAATTTTGAGTGTCTTGGCCATATGAATCTAATAAGTACTGAGTGAAAAAAGCCATTATACCTAAGATGATCAGAGAATAGGCGCTTAACTTTGCATCAAATCGTGTTATCTTGAGAAAAATTTGGCATGGACGTCAAATCAAAAAAGCTTACCCATTCAAGGATGAATAATGAGGCTCACTTCTGCCTATTCTGTGGCTGTGTACCACGCAGAATATTGTACGTTTTATGAATCGTCTACAGCGCCAGCTCTGGCGAGATTAGACCCATTCTTCTCGCAGGACATACGCCCTGACTCCCATCAATTGGCGTTAATTCAATCCACTATCGTCACTAGACGTAAAAACAAGCCGACTCGTCTCATCGTATTGGTTCCGGATGCATGGCTGTCGACATCGCAATGCCAGATCGATCATTTGGTGCCCGTTTCGTTGTTGCCACTGGCGGCGCTAAGCTACGCAGTAGAAACCACTTTCTTGCCACCAGAAACCTTGAGTTTTAGCTTTCAGCAACACTCTCTGCCTAATAAATTCGCGGAATTGGCGATCTTTGCCTGCTCCAATGAATGGCGTAAACAGCTTTGCGAACCCTTTAAACGGCCCTCACATCAGTGCCTTCTCATACCCTTCAGTCAGTGGAATTCTATGTCCGAGAGGTCGCGTTCTTGGTCTCAATGCCAAAAAAAGCCCTGGCTACTTATCAGCCGGATAAACCGCAGCGTCGAGTGAATCGTTTATTGTGGTGGAGTCTATTGATGGCGAGCGTGCTGATTAACGGAAGTGCCTCTGCGTATTTTCTGGCGCTACAGCAACAATCAGCACAGACGTTGATTGAACGTCAGCAAATCTTAAACCAGCAAACGACTTGGTCTTCGTCGCGTGTCGACCACCCATTTATTGAAACATTGTTGGCCATGGTTCAATCTCTGCCGCGCTCAGTTCGGATCGTGTCTATGACCCACGTTGATGCCAATGCAACACTCCTGATGACGTTACCGCAGCAGGTGTTAACGGACCTATTGAATCAGTGGCAAAGCCAAACGCCCACATGGCAATGGCGTATAGAATCAACCGTTGTTTCTGCTTCGAATCGAACGGAGGTGGTCGATGTTTCAATCCATGTTTTTGAGCCTTAAAAGGCGTCCTCTTCCGGCTCTACGCTACTCTACAGTGGCCTTGTTATCGCTGTTGCAGATATCACTTTGGTACCCGTGGTTATCTCAAGCGCATGATGACATTCGTCGTCAGACGAGGTTGAAAAATCAGGCGGTCAGCGAATGGCAAGCGATACAAAGGCAAGCCATTGCGTTGGAAAATGTTCGCTTTGGCGAGTACGCCTGGCTAGAACACCGAATTGTTGCACGTAAAGCGAATGTGGCGACGCAATGGAGAATCGAAGGGTCACAGACTTTGGTGCAATGGCGATCTTTATTGGAGGAGGTGCAGCGTCGGTTTTCGTTAAGTGTGTTAACGGTTTCTTGGGAACGAGAGAAAAACGCGCAGTGGCATGGCGTGTTGCGGTTCGCTATACAAGCCCCAAAGGCGAACCGAAGTTTCCACAACTGGCTGCCTACACGATTGGACGATACGCGTTTTATTCCAGCGGATTGGCTGCTGCTGTCGACCATGCGAACAGCGAAAAGCACTTCCGCATTGATTGAATACAAACATCGGCGGCACTGGGTACAAGCCGGCAGTTGGCTACCGGATGCTGGTTTGTCGGTTCGTTCTGTGGCGCTGGGTCAGGTGACATTGGTGGAAAAAGGCGGTGCGTTGCAAACGCTGTTGATTCGCGATTTCGGAGGTGTTGGTGAGTAAATTTATCAAAGCGAGCCTATTACTTTTGATGCTGATGATCGGGCGTTCTGTGAGTGCTATGGATGTGTATTTTGAGTCGCGCTCGTTGCAAGAAGTGCTGCCATGGTTGGCGTCACAAATGAACGAAAGCGTGATTATCAGCCCCGACATACAGGATGTGTTGACGTTATCGATCAAAAACGCGAGTTGGAAAGACGTGATGGAGGCCATTGCCCAGCAACCGCATTTGCGGCTCGAGTGGCAAGGTTCGGTGGCGGTACTGATGCCGAATCGAATAACCGATGAGGTGAGCGCAGACGCTCAAGAAGCGTTGTGCCAGCGTGCGTATTGGCTGCTAAAACATGCGAAAGCGGACATTGTGGGTGAGCACTTGCAAACCTTATACCCATCGCTTTCTCTTATTGTTGATAAACGAACAAACTCCATCGTCGCCTCGACGTGCGATTCGCTCGATGGGATTCTCGACACCTTGGCGTGGTTGGACGCCCCCCTTAGGCAGGTGGAAATCAGTGCACAAATCGCTCAAGTGAGTCGCACCGCACAATCTCAATTCGGCGTGAACTGGCAAACCTCATTGTCCGATGGTGTGCGTTCGTCCCTTGGTGGTGCGGTGGACTTGGGCGCATTAACGCCGTCGACCAGTGTGAGCTTTTCAAATTCGGGCGGTTCTGGGTTGCTGGCGCTCACGTTGGATATGATGGAAAGTGAAGGCTACGCAAACGTGGTGTCGAAACCAAAAATTGTCACGTCGGAAGGGCAGCCTGCACGCATTGAGTCTGGAACGGAGTTTCCTTATCAAACGGTCAATGATGACAAGGTGAGTATAGAGTTTCGTCAAGCTGCGCTGATGTTAGAGGTGACCCCCTTTGTAAAAGACGGCGAGCATATTTTATTGTCGTTAACGATCCATCAAGACTCTGTGGGAGACTTGATTAACGGCGTACCAAGTTTAAAAACCAACCGCTTAAAAACTCAGGTGGTGGTGAAAAACCAAGAAACGCTTGTTTTAGGGGGGATTTTTCGTGAAGAGCGCTTTGAATATGAGAGCAGGGTGCCCTTCTTGAGTGCGATACCATGGCTGGGGGAGCTGTTTAAAAGGCGATCAGAACAGCAAGAAAAGGTTGAATTACTTGTATTTATTACGCCAAAGCTGCTACAAATGTCAGTTAACTAGGCCGCAGTCTAAATCTGCATAATTCCGATGTAATTGAATACAATGATAAAAGCCCCCAATATTATTTTAGTAGGCCCGATGGGCGCAGGAAAAACGACAATAGGCCGTTTGATTTCACAATCGCTGGGCAAAGACTTTTATGATCTTGATAAAGTCATAGAAGACAATGCTGGCGCCGATATTCCTTGGATTTTTGAACGGGAAGGCGAAGATGGGTTTCGTAAACGCGAAACCCAAGCGTTAGCGTCCATTGCTCAGTCCGATACGGGCGATAGCGTCTTGGCAACGGGCGGAGGCATTGTGATGCGTGAAGAGAATCGAGAGATTCTTCGCGATAATGCGTTGGTGGTGTATTTGTACGCTTCCATTGCTCAGCAATTGTATCGCACGTCTAAAAGTACCCATCGCCCACTGTTACAAACTGGCGATCCTAAAGCAACGCTCAAGAAGCTGTTTGAAGTCCGCGATCCTCTTTATCGAGATGTGGCGACTTTGATCATAGAGACAGACGCTCGCCATCCACGCTCCGTCGCGAATAAAGTGCTTGATGCCATTAAACGTCATTTGAAAGAGGAGACCACTGTATCCTAATGCGTACATTAACCGTTGATCTAGGTGATCGCAGCTACCCGATTTATATTGGCAATGGTATTCGCCAGCAGAAAGCTCTGTTTGACGATGCCATTCGCGGCAAACAGGTCATGATTGTCACCAATGAAACCATTGCGCCTTTGTATCTAGATGCCATGGTGACCATGCTGTCAGCAGACTATAAAGTCGATACCTGTATTCTGCCAGATGGCGAAGTGTACAAAACTTTAGAGACCTACAGCATGATCATGACGTCATTGCTGGAAGCAAAACATAACCGCACCACGACGGTGATTGCTTTAGGTGGTGGTGTGGTAGGCGATATGGCAGGTTTTGCGGCGGCCACGTACCAGCGTGGAGTGCCATTCATTCAGGTGCCAACAACCTTATTGTCACAAGTGGATTCTTCTGTCGGTGGAAAAACGGGCGTTAACCATCCGCTTGGTAAGAATATGATCGGTGCGTTTTATCAACCGCAAGCGGTGATTATTGATACGGATACCTTGTCGAGCTTACCGCAGCGCGAGCTGTCAGCGGGCATGGCGGAAGTCATTAAATACGGTTTGATTTGCGATGTGCCGTTCTTTGATTGGTTAGAGCAAGAAATGCCTGTGTTAATGGCATTGGATAATGACAAAATCAGTGATGCGATTTACCGCTCTTGTTTGGCAAAAGCGACCGTGGTTGCTCAAGATGAAAGAGAAGGCGGTATCCGCGCTATTCTCAATCTGGGTCATACTTTCGGTCACGCTATCGAAACGCAAATGGGGTACGGTAATTGGTTACACGGTGAAGCGGTTGCCGCTGGTAGTGTGTTAGCAATGGACCTTTCTTGGCGCATGGGTAATGTTACAGATGGCGACTTTAGTCGTTCCGTGGCCTTGTTTCAGGCGGCGAACTTACCCGTATTGCCGCCTGCCGAAATGACACTTGACCACTTTACACAGCGCATGACATTGGACAAAAAAGTGTTGGATGGCAGTTTGCGCTTGGTATTATTGGGGGCATTGGGTGAGGCGATCGTCACATCCGATTTTCCCATGGAAGACTTCAATGCTTGCCTTTTGGACGCACTGGAAGCGAGCAAACAAGCGAGCCTTGCTGTTTCTTGATAGCCACTTATTGTTAAAAGGATCCTTATGGCAAAGCCAGACTTTCAGTTTGATTTAGAGGACGCGCTTAATCAGCCGCCAAAAGCAACGCTGAGGGACCCTTTTGGCTCGAAGGACGCATCCGTTTATTTTGCCTCTGAAGAGGGCAATCAACAATTGGCTTTGCTGGAGCATTTGAGTCGCTACAGCAATTTGTTGTCTGTCGTACAAGGGCCACAGGGCAGTGGCAAAAGTCGTTTCTTAATGGAGTTTGCCCGCCACCAAGATGACACCACCGTCGTCAGTCACGTCAAAGGCACTATGCTGATGACAGCAGGTCAATTGCTTCAAGCCATTTATGCGGGCTTTTCCAGTCATTTTACCCAACCTCCTAATGAAACTACGTTTGGGCCTTTGCTTAAGTTTTCCCATGACTTAGAGGAAAAAGGCCAAGCCGCGTTGGTGCTTATTGATAACGCCCAAGAACTGAATACCGATGCCGTCAGTATGTTGCTGGATATGATGTCATTAGCCACAGAAAGCCAAACCGTGCCTCATGTGGTGTTATTTAGTGAATATTCCTTGTCGAGAAATCTCGATGCGTATCAGCGCTCTCGCTATGAACAACTTAGCCACTCGTTTACGTTAGCACCTTATTCTTTGGAGCAAACCAAAGCGTATTTATTGCATCGAGTGCGTGCGGTGGGTGGCGGAATCAATTTGCCATTTAATGACAAACAAGTGAAACAAATCCATCAAGAGTCTGGTGGCTATCCTGGGCGAATCAATCAATCAGCACAAACGATGATGGGCAATGGCACTAAGCCTGCGAAATCGGGAATGCGTTTTAACCTCGCGATGGGGTTTCCATTGGCGCACATGGCGCTGCTGTCTGTGGTGATGCTGGGGATTTTGGTGGCGGTGTTGTTTTCAGATAAGCCTGAACCCCCTAACGCAACGACAGACAGAACTAGCAATGTGATTCCATTAAGCCCAAGGCAGGGGCAGTCTTCAGCGGAAACCATCGCTCGAATTGATGCAATGCAGCGTAAAATTGGCCAAGAAGGTGACATTATATTACCGCCAATTCCTGCTGGCACTTCTTTACCCGCTATCAGTACTTCGAGGGCGTTGCCAGTCAATACGCCATCCATGACGGCACCCGCCATATCGACGGCACCGATTCGCTCGGAAGCGCCTATCGCTGAGCCGGCTCCCATAGTGGAGACGCCAGAAGTCGAAGCGCCTAAAACGGAGCAAGCCAACTTAAAAGTCACCCAAGACCCATTTGATAAAACAGAGTGGTGGCTTTCTCAAAACCCTAACCGTTATACCTTGCAGCTTTTGGGCACGCATAATCGCGGGACGGTGCAGGACTTTATTCGTGACCAAGGTGGTGTGGAGGCGTTTGGTTACTTTAAGTCGAAGCATAATGGTAAAGACTGGTTCGTGGTGGTGTACGGAACGTATCGAAATCGCAGCGAAGCCATTGCCGCCGCTGAAACGCTTCCAAGAGACATTCGCGATTTGAACCCTTGGGCAAGAAGCGCCCGTGGCATTCAAGACGATATTAGAAAAGCGCAGTAGAATTCACTGCGCTTTTCTTTGCTGTATTTTCTATTAGAAGCATTTTTCTCTTACAAGCGGTGTATAAAATCTCACTAAAAGCGCTTTTCATGAGCCTTTTGTATGGGAAATCTCTAAATTTAGTAAAAATCACTGTAATTCCCTGAAAAACATGAATGAACAGTGGAATTTTCTGTTTGAAAAAACCCCAGCCATAGATAATTCTCTAAGTCCTCGTTAATTGCCGCTAAAACCCCTTTAAAAAACGCCAAAATAACATAAAACAGGCTTAGGCCAGTTTGAGTAGTCTGCATCGGCAGGGTAGTATGATCGTCCATTTCGATGGTATTTAGGGTAGATGATAGTCATTCTCGAAGCTGTATCTGAAACACTTCGCTTTTTAACCCTGCCATCTAATAGTCGAATTTATATCTGATTTTTATTATTACGTTTCAACTGTGGGAGTTGGTGTATGAATGCAGGCCTTTATCGTCCTGGCGAGTTCAAAGACAACTGTGGCTTTGGCTTAATTGCGCATATGGAAGGCAATACTAGCCACGAATTATTGAAAACCGCCATTGAATCTTTGACATGTATGACACACCGTGGCGGCATCGCCGCTGATGGCAAAACAGGTGACGGCTGTGGTCTTCTGATCCAAAAGCCAGATCTATTTTTACGTGGCGAAGCACACGCTTTATTTAATCACACCTTGTCTGACCTTTACGGTATCGGCATGGTGTTTCTGGATCAAGACGAAGCATTAGCGAGCGAACAGCGCAAGGTCTTAACAGAAAAACTTACCGCAGAAGGGTTGAACGTAGTGGGTTGGCGTGAAGTGCCGATCGACGCGTCTTGCTTGGGTATGATTGCGATGGATTGCTTGCCTCGCATCGAGCAAGTTTTTGTTGATAGCAACCGTATGGATGCTCGTACCTTCGCTACGCGTTTGTTTGTTGCTCGTCGCCAAACTGAAATCGCGTTAGCGCAATACGAAAATTTCTACATCTGTTCTTTGTCCGATAAAGTGTTGGCCTACAAAGGCTTGATGATGCCAGTGGATTTGCCTTTCTTTTATAAAGATTTGGGCAACGAAAAAATGCAAACCGCGATTTGTGTTTTCCACCAACGTTTCTCTACCAATACACTGCCTAAGTGGCCTTTGGCACAACCTTTCCGCATGTTGGCGCACAACGGTGAGATCAATACCATTGAAGGTAACCGTAATTGGGCATTGGCGCGCAGCAGTAAACTACGCACGCCGCTTATTCCTGAACTGCAAGATCTCCAGCCAATTGTTAACCTGACGGGTTCCGACTCTTCTTCCATGGATAACATGTTGGAAGTCTTGGTAACCGGAGGTGTGGATATTTTCCGTGCTGCGCGTTTGATCATTCCACCGGCGTGGCAAAACGTTGAAAACATGGACCCAGAGTTGCGTGCTTTCTACCAGTACAACTCGATGCACATGGACCCTTGGGACGGCCCAGCAGGCTTGGTAATGACCGATGGTCGTCATGCTATCTGTATGCTTGACCGTAACGGCTTGCGCCCTGCGCGTTGGGTAATTACTAAAAACGGCTTTATTACGTTGGCGTCGGAAGTGGGTACTTACGGCTACAAGCCAGAAGACGTTGTATCCAAAGGCCGTGTAGGTCCTGGTCAAATGCTGGTGATCGACACACAAAACGGCCAAGTGTTGCACACGGATGACATCGATAACCGTCTTAAATCCATGCACCCATACAAAAAATGGCTGAAGCAGGAAGCGATTCGTATCGAGTCTTTGTTAGAAGAATCGTCTCTGGAGTTCGAACCGTTCACCAAAGAAGAAATGCTGACTTATCAGAAGATGTTCCAAGTGTCTTTTGAAGAACGTGAGCAAATTTTCCGTCCATTGGCAGAAAGTGGTCATGAGGCGGTTGGCTCTATGGGTGATGATACACCGATGGCCGTTATGTCGAGTCAGACTCGCCCAGTGACAGATTATTTCCGTCAGAAATTTGCACAGGTTACCAACCCACCTATCGATCCGCTGCGCGAATCTGTGGTGATGTCGTTGGAAACCTGCATTGGTGTTGAGCGTAACTTATTTGAAGAAACGCCAAAGCATGCAAACCGTATTATCTTGTCGTCTCCTGTGTTATCGGCACGTAAATACAGCCGTTTGTTGGCTCTGGATGACCACCGTTTCCGTTTGATCCGATTGAATACGAACTACAACCCTGCTGATGTATCGCTTGAGCAAGCGATTAAAGACCTGCAGTTAAAAGCAGAAGAAGTAGTTCGTAATGGTGCGGTGATTGTGGTTCTAACGGACCGAGACATTGAAAAGGGCCATTTGCCGATTCCTGCCCCAATGGCCGTTGGTGCGGTACACCATCATTTGTCTAAACAAGGCTTACGTTGTGATTCCAACATCATTGCAGACACGGGCTTTGCTCGTGATCCTCATCAATTTGCCGTGTTGTTAGGCTTTGGTGCG
This sequence comes from Marinomonas pontica, assembly GCF_026191375.1. GTDB lineage: Bacteria > Pseudomonadota > Gammaproteobacteria > Pseudomonadales > Marinomonadaceae > Marinomonas > Marinomonas pontica. Next base: position 33,563 of record NZ_JAODTL010000037.1, read on the forward strand.
ACGGCGGTGTACCCATATCTTTCTTATCGTTTAATCAACGACATGATCGATCGAGGCGAAGTGTTGGGCGACCCAATTTCGTGCCACGTGAAATACCGTAAAGGCATTAACAAGGGCTTGATGAAGATCATTTCCAAAATGGGGATTTCAACCATCGCGTCTTACCGTGGTGCGCAATTGTTTGAAGCCGTTGGTTTGGATACGAAAGTGGTTGATCTGTGTTTCAAAGGCGTGCCAAGTCGCATTAAAGGCGCACGTTTTGAAGATTTCCAACAGGATCAGCAAAGTATTGCGAACAACGCGTGGAAATTGCGTAAACCAATCCAGCAAGGCGGCTATTTAAAATACGTTCACGAAGCGGAGTACCACGCGTTTAACCCAGATGTGGTTCGTAATTTGCAGACGGCAGTGGGCAGCGGGCGCTTTGAGGATTTCACCAAATACACCGAGCTTGTGAATAACCGCCCAGCGTCTATGTTGCGTGATTTGTTTACTTTGTCTGATAAAGCCAAAGCGATTGCATTGGACAAAGTGGAATCGGTCGAGGAAATTTTGCCTCGTTTCGACTCTGCAGGCATGTCTTTGGGGGCTTTGTCTCCAGAAGCTCACGAAGCGCTAGCGCAAGCGATGAATGAACTAGGTTGTCGTTCTAACTCGGGCGAGGGTGGTGAAGATCCAGCTCGTCATGGTACAGAGCGTCGTTCTAAGATTAAGCAAATTGCTTCTGGCCGCTTTGGTGTGACGCCAGAATATTTGGTCAACGCAGAAGTGCTACAAATTAAAGTGGCACAAGGTGCGAAACCCGGTGAAGGTGGTCAGTTACCTGGCGGTAAGGTAAACGGTTTAATTGCTCGTCTACGTTACGCGGTTCCGGGTGTGACCTTGATTTCACCGCCACCGCATCATGATATTTATTCGATCGAAGATTTGGCGCAGTTGATTTTCGATTTGAAACAAGTGAACCCAGACGCCTTGGTGTCGGTGAAACTGGTTTCTGAACCGGGTGTTGGCACGATTGCCGCTGGTGTCGCGAAAGCGTACGCGGATTTGATCACCATTTCTGGTTATGACGGTGGTACAGCGGCGTCGCCAATCACCTCGATTCGCCATGCGGGTTCACCTTGGGAATTAGGCTTGGCTGAAGCGCAACAAGCGCTTCGTTCTAACGACCTTCGTGGCAAAATTCGCCTACAAACAGATGGCGGTTTAAAAACCGGTCTAGATGTAGTGAAAGCAGCGATTTTGGGTGCGGAAAGTTTCGGTTTTGGTACCACACCAATGGTCGCCATGGGGTGTAAGTTCTTGCGTATTTGTCATTTGAACAACTGTGCAACGGGGGTTGCTACTCAGGATCAAATGCTGCGCGATGAGCATTTCATCGGTACGGTTGAAATGATCAAAAATTTCTTCCGCTTTATGGCTGAAGACACGCGCCAGTGGCTAGCGAAATTGGGCGTGGCTCGTTTACAAGACTTGATCGGTCGTACCGACTTGTTGACTATTTTGGCCGGTGAAACGGACAAACAGCGTAACTTGGATTTGTCTCCGATCCTGAAAAACGATGCGATCCCAGCAGACAAAGCGCAATACTGTGAAACACCGTTTAACCCACCACACGATAAAGGCCTATTGGCGATTAAAATGTGGGACACGGTAAAAGACGTTGTGGAAGAAAAAGAAGGCGGCGAGTTTGCTTTTGACGTCACCAACTGTGACCGTTCTATCGGTGCGCGTTTGTCAGGTGAGATTGCAAAGCGTTATGGCAACCAAGGCATGTCTGATACGCCGCTTACATTGAAACTGACCGGTACAGCGGGTCAGAGTTTCGGCGTCTGGAACGCGGGTGGTTTGAACATGTACCTAGAAGGCGATGCCAACGATTACGTGGGCAAAGGTATGACCGGCGGTAAGCTGGTGATTCGCCCACCAAAAGGCTCGATCTTCAAGTCACAGAACTCTGCCATTATTGGTAACACCTGTTTGTACGGTGCAACGGGCGGTAAATTGTTTGCGGCAGGTACAGCGGGTGAGCGTTTTGCCGTGCGTAACTCCGGTACGCACACCGTTATCGAAGGCGCAGGCGATCACTGCTGTGAATACATGACGGGTGGTATGGTTACTGTGCTTGGTAATACAGGTTACAACTTTGGTGCGGGTATGACAGGCGGTTTCGCTTACGTACTCGATTTGGACCGTACTTTCGTGGATAAGTACAACCACGAATTGGTGGAAATTCACCGTATCGGTACGGAATTGACGGAAGAATATCGTTCACACCTTCGCTCTGTGATCGAAGAATACGTCCGAGAAACTGACAGCGAATGGGGCCAAGAGATCTTAGAAAACTTCTATGACTACATTGGCAAGTTCTGGTTAGTCAAACCAAAAGCCGCCAGCTTAGGCGCGCTATTGGCAAACACTCGTCAACGTCCGGAATAAAACACGCTGTTATGGCGCTTGGTCAGGTGGCCTCAAGAATGCACCTTACCAAGCGCGGTACACGAATCAGTCTGACCCATTTGAGAGAAGCGCTGCTTGTTCGCAAGCAGCCAAGGAGATAGCAGCTTATGTCTGAGCGCTTGAACAACGTATTTCAATTCGTCGAAGTAGATCGTAAAGATCCGAAGAAAAAGCCTTTAATTACACGTAAGGCGCAATTCGTCGAAATTTATAAACCTTTTGAAGAAGCCAACGCGAAAGATCAGTCTCACCGTTGCTTAGAGTGCGGCAACCCATACTGTGAATGGAAGTGTCCTGTACATAACTACATTCCAAATTGGCTGAAGCTGGTCAGTGAAGGCAGCATTTTAGAAGCGGCCGAGTTGAGCCATCAAACCAACTCCTTGCCAGAAGTCTGTGGTCGAGTTTGTCCACAAGATCGTCTTTGTGAAGGCGCTTGTACACTTGGCGAAGGTGGTTTTGGTGCGGTGACAATCGGTTCTGTTGAAAAATACATCACAGACACCGCGTTTGCTTTGGGCTGGCGTCCAGATATGTCCAACGTTGTACCGGTTAATAAAACCGTGGCGATCGTTGGTGCAGGTCCTGCCGGTCTTGCTTGTGCCGACATCTTGGTGCGTAACGGCATCAAACCAGTCGTATTTGATAAGTACCCAGAAATCGGCGGCTTGCTGACGTTTGGTATTCCAGAATTCAAACTGGAAAAAAGCGTTATGACACGCCGTCGTGAAATTTTTGAAGAAATGGGCGTTGAGTTTGTACTTGGAACGTCTGTTGGTGACGATGTGCCATTTGAGCATGTATTGGAAGAGTACGATGCCGTGTTCCTTGGCATGGGTACTTACAAATACATGAAAGGCGGTTTCCCAGGTGAAGATTTACCAGGTGTTCACGATGCTTTGGATTACCTGATTTCTAACGTTAATCATTGCCTAGACTTCGAAGAAGACGAAGCGGACTACGTGAACCTAAAAGGCAAGCAAGTCGTTGTCTTGGGTGGTGGTGATACGGCGATGGACTGTAACCGTACAGCGATTCGTCAAGGCGCGAAAAGCGTAACGTGTGCATACCGTCGAGACCAAGAAAACATGCCAGGCTCTCGTAAAGAAGTGCAGAATGCCAAAGAAGAGGGCGTACAGTTCCTTTTCAATCGTCAACCAGTGGAAATCATTGGTGATGGTAAAGTAGAAGGCATCAAGGTGGTCGAAACACAAATGGGTGAGCCAGACGAAAACGGTCGCCGCACAGCGGAGATTGTGGAAGGCAGTGAGCAAATCATTCCTGCTGATACGGTATTGATCGCCTTTGGTTTCCAAGCAAGCCCTGCGCCTTGGTTCGAGAAATTCGGCATCGAGACTGATGCTCGTGGTCGTGTTATCGCGCCGAAGAAAGGTAAATTCATGTTCCAGACTACCAACGAGAAGATCTTTGCTGGTGGCGACATGGTGCGTGGTTCTGACTTAGTGGTAACAGCTATTGATGAAGGTCGTAAGGCAGCGGAAGGGATTATGGATTTCCTAGACGTGTAAACGCGACGGCTTCGCTCGCGACCTTGTTGAGTTTTAAGTCAAAGCGCCAATCAGAGCAATCTGATTGGCGCTTTTGTTTTGGTGACTGGGTATGGAAAACGATCTAAATCTCAGTCCCGGCCGTATCAACTCTATCCACTCACAATAACAGGCTAATTATGTTTTCTTTTCTTAAATCCGACCCGATCAAAAAACTCGACAAAGAATATGGCGAATTATTGGAAAAAGCCATGCAAGCCCAACGTGGCGGTGATATTCGCTTGTATTCAGAATTGACGGAAAAAGCGGAAGCGGTGAAAGCCAAAATAGACGAAGCTCGGTCGGCATAAATTGGTTCAAAAACGCGGCGCTAGGAACACGGCACCGCGTTTTTAATGACTAAGACGGCATAGCGTTTTCCATTGGCCGAATCAGCCCTAAACTCTCTTCAGCGAAGCCTGTACCTGCTTCTGTATAGAAGTTGAAGACGTTGTCTATGCCGCTATTGATGAGGATTTCCCTTTCATCTTGATAACGCGCAATGGCAGCGATTTGACCTGTGTAATTGGCTTTACGCAGCTGTATGGCGACATTAGTAGTATCTTCTGCCGCTGGCAAAGCCAACAAAACCAGTTCGATTCTGGAGGTGTCTAAGCGTTCCCATAGGTCGGCATCTTCACCGTCGCCGTAAAAGACGTTTTCTTGGTCGGCTTGCATTTGGTTAATACGGTTTCGATCTGCGTCCATACCCGCCACCGTGTCGCCCACGAAACCTTTCAATGACTCAAACGCCCCGCGTCCAACTCGACCCAATCCGACCACCAAAATATCGCTGTTGACCGGTTGCACGAAACGATCTTCCGGAAGGCAATCAGCGCTTTCAAAACGGCGAATCACGTCTTTGTTTTTACGGTACATGCGATGCACATTGCGATACAGCACGCTGGTAATAACAAAAGAGAACGACACGGCGAGAGCCAAAACAACCAGCCATTCTTTTTCTAACCAGCCATTAGCCACGCTCAGCGCCACGACGATAAGACCGAATTCACTGTAGTTGGACAGAATCATAGAGGATAAAAACGACGTTCGTCCACGAAGTTTCATTTTGGTTAACAGCACGAAGAACAGTGCGAATTTGGCCAAAATCACAAGGGTGACGATCAAACTGATGCCGATCATGCTGAGCGTGGGCAATGCAGTGAAACCGATGGATAAGAAAAAGCCAATTAAGAACAAGTCTTTAAAGTTCATCAACGACTTATTCATTTCGGCGGCTTTAGAGTGGGACGCCAATAAAATACCAAAGATCAGTGCGCCTAAATCCCCCTTTACGCCGACAAGATAAAACAGCTCATAACCGCCAATCGCAAGGAAAAGACCTGTTAATGGCAGCATTTCACCGTGTCCGGCTTTGTCCACGACTTTATTGATGATGGGGCGAATGAGCAATAAACCAAACAATCCGAGTGCCCAAATAGATGGCACTTTACCCGTTGCCGCAACAAGGAAAATCACTGCGACGATATCTTGCATGACCAGTATGCCGAGCGATAGTTGGCCGTGGCGTGTTTTAAGTTCACTGCTTTCTTCGAGCAATTTCATCACACAAACCGTGCTGGAAAAACTCAGCGCGAAGCCAAGTAAGGCCGCGGTTTTGAAATCCAACACACCAAAATAAGGCAGGCTTAATGTGCCTAGAACAAGGGCAATACCCGCAAAAACGAGCGTGCTTATTCCCATGTGGCTTAACGTTGACGCCCAGACTTCACGTTTCAGTAAGTCTTTTACATGCAGTTTCAAACCGATGCTGAACAGCATCAGGGTGATACCAATATTGGCCAGTGAATCCAGCGTACTGCTTGGCTCTAAGCCAGCGTAATTTAATAAAAAGCCCGCTAATAAAAATCCGATCAGCGGCGGCAAGTTAATAAGCTTCACGGCCAGTCCGCAGGCAAATGCGAACAGTATCCAAATAAATTCCATATAATCCTTCTGTTTGGCTGGGTAAGGTAACAAGGGGAAGAATCATCATACGAAATTTATGCGCTCTTCGCAGTAGCTTTTAATTGATTGCCTGATACTGAAAAAAGGCGAGTAGACTATTGATCCATTTGACTCAATGTTAAGGAAAAGGATGTCTCTGTCAGACACTCGATCACCTTCCCATACTTCTGTAAAACCATTGCCTGAAAGGGAACTGGTGGCGTTGTTTGCTTTGATGATGTCGCTGACGGCGTTGAGTATGGACGCCATGTTGCCAGCGTTTCCATTTATTGCTGAGTCGTTGGCCATTGTGGATTACCAGAAAACCCAGTGGATTGTGTCTGCGATGATTCTGGGGATGGTGTTTGGTGAGATTTTCTTTGGCCCTTTGTCGGATGCCATCGGTCGCAAGAAAAGTATTTTGTTTGGTATTGTCGTTTACATAGTCGGTTCTGTGGTGGCGTTGATGGCGTCGTCGATCGAGATGTTTTTGCTGGGGCGTATGATCCAAGGGTTTGGTGTGGCAGGGCCGAAAATTGCGTCCCGTGCCTTGATTCGTGATATGTACAAAGGCGCGGCGATGGCGAGGATCATGTCGTTTGTGATGATGGTGTTTATCTTGGTGCCTTTGTTGGCCCCTTCGGTGGGGCAGCTGGTGTTGCAAGTGGCTGATTGGCGCTGGATTTTTGGCTTGTTGATGATGCAAGCCACCATTGCTGGCGTTTGGTTGTTGTTGCGTCAGCCTGAAACGCTGGCCAAAGAAAACCGTATTCCGTTGAACCGAAAGCGCTTAATGGCCGATGTGCGAATCATTTTAGCGCGTCGTGATGTCATGGCGTTTACGGTGCTGTTGGGGTGTATTTTTGCTGGCTTGATGCTGCACATCAGTACTGCGCAATCGCTTTTTCAGGATGTGTATCAAACGGGTGATCGCTTCCCGTTGTTCTTTGCCATGCTCGCTATTGGCTCTTCGATTATTAACTTCTCCAATGGAAAAATTGTCCTGCGGGTGGGTATGTTGCGCTGTGTGATTGGCGCATTGGCGGTATTGTTAAGCTCGTCTTTTTTACTGTTGTTAGCCACGTGGTATTTTGACGGTGTGCCGCCTTTTGTGCTGTTTATGGGCTTGGGCATGGTGATGTTTTCTTGCTTCGGTATGGTGTTTGGTAACGTTAACGCCATGGCGATGGAGCCGTTAGGTAACATGGCGGGCTTGGGTGCGTCTTTGATCTCTTCGTTGTCGAGTTTTTTGGCGATTATTTTGTCGACTTTGGTAGGGCAGTTTTATCATTTTACGGTTACACCATTGGCGAGTGGTTTTGTGATTTTTTCTATCGTGGCTTTGCTGATGCTGAAATATGGACATCAATACAGTCTGCGTCAGACCGACGAATAAGGCTTTTTATCGCATCCTGTATTTGGCGGTAGTGAGTGTCATCCAGCCTTCAACAAAATAGGGTAGAATGGGCGTTCAGTTTTTTAGCATGAGCGTCTGTATGCCCTCTCAAATATCTCAGTCTGATTCGTTAGCAAAACAGCTTTTTTCCATGACATGGCCAATGATGTTTGGCATTTTGTCGTTGATGAGTTTTCAGCTGGTGGACAGTGCGTTTATTGGTCAGTTGGGTATTTTGCCCTTGGCGGCGCAGGGGTTTACCTTGCCGATTCAGATGATTGTGATTGGTCTGCAAGTCGGCTTAGGAATTGCCACAACGGCGATTATTTCCCGAGCCTTGGGCGCTGAAAATAGACGTTACGCCAAGCAATTAGGTGGACTGATTTTGGTTATGGGCAGTGTTGGTATTGCCTTTTTTAGTCTCGTCATTTGGTTTTGCCGTCATCCCATCTTAGCGTTATTAAGCGCGCCAGAGTCGGTTTACCCTGTTATCGATGCTTATTGGCCTCATTGGTTGCTCAGCGCTTGGGTTGGCGCGCTGATCTATTTTTATTACAGCATTTGCCGTTCCAATGGCAACACTATGCTGCCCGGCATTATGATGATAGTGACCAGTGTGCTGAACTTGGTGTTGGATCCTATTTTTATTTTTACGTTTGATTTGGGGTTGAACGGTGCCGCCATGGCGACGACCGTGGCGTTTGGTTTGGGTGTGTTGATTGTTGCGCCGCAAGTGGCTCGCAAACACTGGGTGACGTTCGATTGGCAAGACCTGCATATTGGTAAAAGTTTGGCATCGATTGGTCATATTATGGGACCCGCGATGATCAGTCAGTTGTTGCCGCCTGTGTCTTCTGTCTTGGCAACAAAATTGATTGCGGGTTTTGGAACGGCGGCGGTGGCGTCTTGGGCGCTGGGTTCGCGTTTTGAGTTTTTCTCAATTGTGGCGGTGTTGGCGCTGACGATGTCTATGCCGCCTATGGTGGGGCGTTTGTTAGGCGCGAAAAAAACCGATGATATTCGTCAGGTTGTGTCCATTGCGTGTCGCTTTATTTTGGCTTTTCAGCTGTTGGTGGCGATCGCTACTTTGCTGGCATCCGGCCCACTTTCTCGCCTTATGACCAGCGAAATGGAGGTGTCTGACATCTTGCAGTGGCATTTGTTGTTGGTGCCGGTGAGCCTCGGGGCGTTGGGAATTTGCATGCTGATGGTGTCTGTGTCCAATGCTTTGGGTAAGTCTTACACCGCGCTGACGATTTCAGCATTACGCCTGTTTGCTTTCTTTCTGCCTTGTTTGTGGATTGGTTCTGAACTGGCTGGATTAACGGGCATTTTTATGGGTGTTTTTGTTGGCAATGTGCTGGCTGGTTGGTGTGCTTGGCGCATGTATTTACGCGCATTGGCCAAGGTGGAAGCCAATCTATAAACCTAGTAAAGAGGATACTTCCGCAATATCGTCCAATCTTTTTGATTGATCATCAGCTAACCTATTGTTATTGGGTTAGAGGTAGAAGGGTATGATGTCGACAGAAAACCGTTTTCAATTTGCCAAGAGTGCGATCCTGGATGAGGTGATGCTGCTGGAAGCGTCGATGAACGACTTTTCCTACGGCACTCATGCGCATGAGGAGTTTCTTTTTGGTGTGACATTGTCGGGTCGACAAGACTTTTTTGCCTTGGGCGAGCATCATAAAAGCCACGCGAATCATGTCATTGTGTTCAACCCTGAAGACGCGCACGACGGTCATTCCGGTGTGGCCGATCCGTTGCATTACAAAATGCTTTATGTGCACCCAGATCAACTGATGCCAATGCTGCAAAGTGCGGGTATTCGCCACGCGGATCACTTTCGTGTTGATCAAGTCGTACAGCAAGACGCCGTATTGCAGACGCATATTTTACGGCTTGCGGCGTTGATCGAAAGTAACAGCACATCGGCGTTGGAATATTCGTCGGCGTTGTTTGAATTTGCCGAATACCTTGCTGGCCAAAAAGGGGTTCACATTGAATCCAATGTCCGTAAGAAAGACCCTGTCTTTGAGCTTGTGCGTGACTATTTGCATGCTCATGTCAGTGAAGAGGTGTCGCTCGATGCGCTCAGCCAAGTGGCGCATCTGTCGAAATACCACTTATTGCGTTGTTTTCGTGATTATTTCGGGATGACCCTCATCAATATTGGCAAAACTATCGAATGAACCGTGCCAAGGAAGCGCTTGAGCTGGGCATGACGCCCGCGGATGCCGCATTCACCTTCGGCTTTACCGATTTAAGCTATTTTAATCGTCGCTTTAAACCGATGTTTGGGCTGACGCCTTACCAGTTTAGACGCCATTTACAGCGTACTTAGTCACTAACTATTCCCATTCTTCTGTTTTTAAACATGATCAAATTGTCTTTTGAGGGTTCTCTATGCTTGAAATATTCATTTACGCCTTTGGTGTCATGTACAGCCCTGGGCCGGCAAACATGCTGGCGTTATTGGCGGGTGTAAACGGGCAAGGCTGGCGCGCTTTTTTGTATTGCACGGGGGTTGGCGTGGCCATGTTGATCTTGTTTTTACTGATCGGGTATGTGGGCGGGGACATTATTCCCGAAGAATATCAGTCTGCGATTGCCTTGATCGGTGGGCTTTATATTGCGTATTTGGGGGTGAAAATCTTTCAAGCCAGTTTCCAGCAGACCTCAATTCATGCCCAAAACACCACGGTGAGTTTCAGAACCGGGCTGATTCTGCAGCTTTGTAATCCAAAATCCTTGGTGGCGATTGTGCCCATTGTGACGGTGCAATTTCCTCGAATACCGGTAGAAGGCACGCAAATCGCAGTCTGGTCGTTGGTGCTGTCGATGATGGCGTGTGGCGCGCCAAGCGTGTATTTGTTGGCCGGTTCTCGATTGAAAAAAGCCGCGATGAATCCGGTCGTCATGGTGTGGGTGAATCGAGTCATGGCGTTGTTGTTATTCTATGTGGCATATCGGTTTATTGTTTTCTAGTATGGCTTTAAGACCAGACGTGTTTAATGGATTTGATTTGTCACAGACGTGAGACATAACCTAGGTATAATGGCCACAAGATGCTGATTATATCGAGGGTGTAGCATGTTAAGATTTTTCAAAATCACAAATGGATTGATTAAAGAGATTAAAAAAGAGGACGAGAATTTTGCCACGCTTCAAAAAGAAGCGAATTGGATTGATGCGGCTGAACCGGATGACGAAGAGCGCTTGCAACTAAAGGCGTTATTACGCACTGACCTTCCTGAGTCTGACGACGTAGAAGAGATTGAAGCATCGGCTCGCTGTTTTGTCGACCAAGCTGGTATTCATGTTCACTCTTTGTTCTTGAACCAAACGGAAGGCCGACACAAGACGTCAACGGTTGCTTGTATCTTGCAGCAAGATCGACTAATTACCATTCGAGAAACAGAGCTGGCGGATTTTAGGTTGTTGCGAATGCGCGCTCGCCGAGGTCACATCCTTGTTGATTCCCCTGCGCATTTGTTGGTGACCTTGCTGGAGAACAAAGTAGAGAACCACGCGGACACACTGGAAGATTCTCATCGCCAGTTGGAAGACGTCAGTCATTTGGTGCTAGAGGATGATGAAACAGAGCTGGACACGATCATTGAAAAGTTGGCGCGTCTAGAAGACAGTAACGGCAAAATTCGTCTGTGTTTGATGGACACGCAACGCAATATTTCCTTCTTGTTACGTCACTTGCCTAACCGACAAGATTACTCGGAAACGTTACGCGAAGTAATGCGTGATGTGGAAACTCTGATGTCACATACGACATTCTTGTTCGATAAAATCAACTTTTTGATGGACTCAACACAGGGATTTATCAACATTGAACAGAACAAAATCATCAAGATTTTCTCCATCGCGTCTGTGGTATTTTTACCGCCTACTTTGGTTGCCAGTATTTACGGGATGAATTTCAAACTCATGCCAGAGTTGGGTTTTGACTTTGGTTATCCTGCCGCGTTAGGGCTTATGGTGTTTTCTGCGTTTGCGCCTTACTGGTATTTCAAACACCGCGGTTGGCTATAACGCCTCTTATTCATTTCCTTATTTCTACCAACGATCACAATGAATTCATTGTGATCGTCCTATCTTATTGTTAATTATAGTTTTTATCCTTTTTTTCATGGTTTTTCGCTTATTTTACTCCTTACTGCGCTCCAATTAATTATTGTAAATAGTGTTGAGAATGACTACCATTTATATATTGTTTTTCTAAAATCATTGGAGTGTGTCGTGGAAAATTCAGTACAGCAGAAAATAGTCGACTTTTTGCAGGTCGGTGGGCCTGTCGTGTGGATATTGATGGTGTTTTCTGTCGTCGCACTCACCATCGTTCTATTAAAGCTATGGCAGCTGTCTTCGTTGCGTGCGGAAAGCCTAAAGACAGCCAACTTGGCTTTAGAAGAGTGGCGCAAAAACGGCGGGGAACGCGCCCTTGAGCCGCTTAATGAAAAACGTCCCATTGATGCGCTTGTGGGTTATACCATGCGAGCTTTGTTGGCGACCAATACGAGAGCGGATTTGATCCGTGAAGAAGTAGAACGCCGTGCGATGAATCAATTAAACCAACTTCGCTCTTATCTTCGCCCGTTAGAAATCATTGCCACGTTGAGCCCTTTACTGGGTTTGCTCGGTACGGTATTGGGCATGATCACAGCGTTTCAACAAATGGAAGGCGCGGGCAACCAAGTGGATCCATCCGTATTATCGGGCGGGATTTGGCAAGCGTTGCTTACCACCGCAGTCGGTTTGGCCGTGGCGATCCCAGTGGTGACATTACAAAGCTGGTTGGAGCGCAAAGTGGAGCGCATCGCACACAATATGAACGATGCGGTTACGCAAGTGTTCACCAGCAAAGAAGCAAAGCATTTGGTTGAGCAGGCCGCAAAAGAGATGTTGCATGCCGCTTAACCTATCCCAGCCAAAGCGTAAAAACGCGATCAGCTTAACGCCATTGATTGATGTGGTGTTTATCTTGTTGCTGTTCTTCATGCTGACGTCGACCTTTGTGCCGTGGCGCCTTGTGGACACGCCTTTGTCAGTTGCAGCGGATCAGCAGAAGCCGCTTGAAGAAAAAGCCAATCTTATTCTGACGCTAAAACACAACGACGATCAGGTTTGGGTCAATGATCAAGTCATTCGTTTTTCCGATCAAAGCCGCTTTCACGCCTTGATCGAAGAACATAACGAAGGTGTATTTATCATTCAGGCCGACGCAGGGGTAACGCTGCAAACCTTGATGCACCTGGCGGATCGTTTGAAGCTAAATGGCGCCAAAACAGTATCTATTGCGAATGCGTTTGCTATGCCGGAGACGAAATGAAAATAGGCGCAAAATACGCCGCGAGAAACACCAGCAGTGATGACAACATGGTGCCACTGATCAACGTGGTATTTTTGATGTTGGTGTTTTTTATGGTCGCAGGACAGATTCAAAAAGCCGACCCTATTGCGGTGATTCCACCTCAGTCTGTGAATGACAATCGAGCCGAAACAGACCCGAATATTGAAATCGTATTAGGCGCGGATAACAGCCTTTATGTCGACGATGTCTTGTTCGTAATGGATGACGTTCAGGCTTATTTAGAAAAACAGTTTGCTGCAACAGTCGATAAAGACACTTTTTGGGTACAAATTAAAGCCGACGGTGCGATTTCTTTGGAAAAGCTACGTCCAGTGTTTAATCAAGTGCGCCTGGCAGGACTGACGAAAGTGAGTTTGGCAACACAGTTAGAGCGAGGGAACGAATGATTTCCACGCGTCATTGGATTATCGCGGGTGGTTTGGCGGTATCGGTACACGCTGGTGCTTTCTACGCGGCATTTTATGCGCCAACGGCAGGCAGTCAATCTGCAGGCTCTCAAGGCATTGAGTTTGATTTGGGAATGGTGGGCGATCTCGGTGCATCCGTACAAACAACGGTTGCCCAGGAAGAGGTCAAAGAAGTTGAAGAAGCCATAGAAGACCCCGTAGAAGACGTTCAAGAGGTCGTTGAGCCCGACGTGGTAGAAGAGCCTATTGTCGAACCGGAGCCAGAGCCTGAACCTATTGTTGAACCTGAGCCCGTGATGGAACCGGAAATCGTGAAGGAGCCAGAGCCCGTCGAGGTAAAGCAAGTTTCTCCGATAGAGGTAAAGAAACCTGAGCCAAAACCAGAACCAAAGCCTGAGCCAAAACCAAAGCCCGAGCCGAAGCCAAAACCAAAGCCCGAGCCGAAACCAAAACCGAAAAAGTTGAGGCTGTCGTCGCAAAAACAACGCCCAAACAGGTAGCACCACCGTCAGCCGCGAACCAAAAAGCCACAACCGGTAGCTCAAATGCCGCAACAAGTGGTGGCAACCCAGGCGCTAAAGCAAACTACTTTACGCAACTTAAATCGGTATTGGCGCACAATAAACGTTACCCAAGAGCGTCGCGCCGCCGTAACGAAGAAGGTGTTGTCTCTCTGTCGTTTGTGGCGCATGCGGATGGTTCAGTGTCTGATGTGAGCATCACTAAGAGTTCTGGCTACAAACGTCTGGATAACGCGGTGTTAGACATGATCAAACGCTCGGTACCCTTGCCAGTCTTTACCAAAGGCATGGTAGAAAGCGAGTTGAGGATAAATCTGCCCGTATCGTTTAAGTTAAGCGATTACCGCTAGTCCACACGATAACGCAAAAAATCGGCGCCATATCTCATCGTAGACATGGCGCTTTTTTGTTATTGGGCAATTAAGATCTGTGGGGCGGGGGTCTTTGGCAGTAACAACCACACTTTACCAAAGTGTTTTAATTGCCCTGCATGGAAGTGCGCTTCTTCCCCAATGCCTTGATACCAATCTATGTGTCCAGGGCCTTTTATTGCGCCGCCTTTGTCTTGCGCCAACAACAGGCGAAATTCATGACCAATCAAATTCCCATAGGGGTCGAGCTTGGGTACCTGAGCCAATAAAATAGAGCCAAGCGGAATCACGCTAGGATCAACCGCCGCCGAATATAACGGTGTTAATGGAACGTTCGCTGCACCTACAGGGTTTTCTGGCCCTTCACTAAAGAACAAATAGCTGGGGTTGGTGGATAGGATTTCACGGTTTCGATCTGGATGATCGCTTAGCCATTGGCGGATGCTTTGCGCGGAAATATGGGCGCGGTCGATCTCGCCTCGCTCAATCAACTCTTTCCCTAAGCTGCGATAAGCATGACCATTGACGCCACCCCACGATAACAGCTTGCGTTCGCCATTCTCGTATTCCACCACGCCAGAACCTTGCACATGCAAGAAAAAGTTGTCGACCAAACTGGATGTGTAAGCAATTTCCAAGCCTTGTCCAGCTAAGGCGCTTTCAAAATCAATTTCCTCTCGTGAGGGAAATTTTCCTTCGGCATTGCGCTGGGTTGGCTTGCGGTAAAGAGGGTAGCGATAGACGTCATCGGGGGTATGGCGAACAGGCAGAATAGGCACGTAGTAGCCCGTTATTTGTACGTTGCCGCGTTGGTCTTGTCCTGCCAATTGATGTGCGATTAACTGTGGTTGTTGGGCTGGATTGTGTAGCCAATCGTTGATTTCGGAGGCGACCCGTTTCAGATCCGCGACGCTGGTTTGGGTGTTTTCCAGCAGGTAGGGTTTGTCTTGCAGGCGGTTTAGATAGGCGATTTGCTGCTCTAATCCAGCTTGAAAGCTGGCATCCGGTAAAGGCAGCCCAGGCGGCAGGCTTTCTTTTAAATATAAGGTATCGCGTTTGAGTGCCGTGGTGTCTCGACCGTTGTTGGCAAAATCGTTCGAGCTGTCTATTTCCGTTAAGCTGCAACTGGTCAACAAGGCAAAAGACACCAGACAGAGAGGGCGCAGCAAGTAACGGGCGGGTGTTTTTGAGGGTGAAAAATACGTTAAAAAAGAAGAAAAAGTCATAAGCCCCAGTTCTATAAAATGAATCGATAAAGTAGGCATTGCGGTATTTTGACCACAAGCGCAGAGCGAGGTTCATCTTGAGTTTTTATAGTGGTGAAAGCAATGCTTGGAATGGAGCTTTACACTCTTCAGCTCGTTGTTTTATGCCATTTAAAACATGAGAAATTCATAGGCTTGTCGTAACCCAATAAACACATCTTGGTCGCCGCCACGGTCTGGGTGATGCTGCTGGGCGAGTTTTCGATATTGTTGTTTGATCACTAACTTTGTGGGATTACGGCTGTCTATTTGTAGGGTCTTGAGCGCCGAGTCACGGTTGCCCGGCAGGCTGATACCTTTGTAAAAACTGTCGAGCAAGCGAGAGACTTCGTCTGCATCGGTTTTTTCGTATTCTTCCCAGTCGAGATAATAAGCCGCCAGTTTTGCGTCGACACTGTCGCTGACATGGGTTCCGGATGCGGTCTGAATTTGCGCTGCGCTGAGAAGATTGATCCGCAGCGCGCTGATGTCTAGCATTAGGCTTTCTTCTTGCCAAAGACTGCGCTGTAATTGGTATAACGCATTCATGATCAGAAAGTGTTGGCGAAAAAGTTGTAGATTGACGTCGTCGGCCAGCTGACTGAACTCGGGCAATTGGTCTTTTAGCGCTTTGAGAATATCGAATTCACTGATGCCATTTGGATTGTTTTTCAGAATCGCGAGAATCGGGCCGACTAAAGGATTTTTCATATCTGTCTCGTCTGCTTAGGCATTTATTGATTACAGTGTATGTTACGAACCTGAAAAGGGTCAAAGTTGCGACGGGTATTTTTTAATAACGGGATAGTGTCAAAGACAAAGTTATGTTGTGGATCATTGGAATTGTGTTGGTTGTTTTGTTGATCGTTGGACCCAGTGCGTGGGTAAAATTCACCTTGAAGCGCTATGCGGCCGATCGTCCAGATTTACCCGGAACGGGTGGCGAACTGGCAACACATTTAGTAAAGCGTTTCGAATTGAGCGAGGTAAAAATCGAAGCGACACAAGAAGGCCGTGACCACTTTGATTATGGCCAACATGTTGTGCGGCTTAGCCCAAGTGTGCTGAATGGACGATCTTTAACCGCGGTTGCGGTTGCAGCGCATGAAGTTGGGCACGCCATAGCCCATGAAAAAAAAGAAAAAATTGCGCGACTTAGCACACGTTATTTGCCTTTGGCACATGGGCTTCGCCGCGTGACGGCAGGCTTATTATTGGGGTGGCCACTGATCTCGGTGATGTTGCACTTGCCTTACGCCGTACCTTTGCATGCGCTCGTGGTTGGCTTATCGGGTTTACTCGCTGTGTTGGTACAAGTGGTTATCTTGCCCGAAGAGTGGGACGCCAGTTTTAACAAAGCGCTCCCCCTTTTGAGAGAAGGCCACTATATCCCACAGGAAGACCTACCTAAAGTGAAGAAAATCCTCACCGCCTGCGCCATGACTTACGTCGCCGCCGCGTTAATCAAAGTACTCCTCGTGTGGCGTTGGTTTAAGCGGTAGCGCTTTGTCTTTCCACATGACTCGCATACACAAAGCCTTCTCTAAATTTGTCACAAAAAAGGCATGAACTTCGCATAAAATCGTCTTACTATCAAAAGCTGACTTTTTGGTTAGTATTTTAATATAACAAGATGATCCAATTGAGCGGAGTAAAAGAAAATGACGTTTTTTGTTCCTAAGGGCGCGACGATGTTCGCCTCTTCTTTGCTGTTTGCGGCGATGGCGCAGGCTTCTACCATTGACTTGCGAGTCATGGAAACCACGGATATTCACATGAATCTGGTGGATTACGATTACTACGGCGATAAACAAAGCGATGCGGTGGGTTTGTCTCGTGTGGCAACCTTGATTAAAGCGGCCCGTGCCGAGGTGACGAACTCTGTCTTGGTGGATAACGGTGATTTATTACAGGGCACGCCGTTGGGCGATTATGTAGCGAAAGGTCGCGTGTTGCGCTTTGGTGAGACGCATCCTGCGTTTAAAGCGATGAACTTGTTGGATTACGATGTGGGTAATATCGGTAACCACGAATTTAACTATGGCTTAGACTTTTTGATGAAAAGCTTAAGCGGCGCGAATTTCCCATACATTAACTCGAATGTCTATGTGGACGATGGCGACAACGATGCGTCTAACGATCAGCCTTATTTCCAGCCTTATATTATTAAAGACAAAACCTTCGTTGATTCTGACGGCAAAGAACAAACGGTCAAAGTAGGTTACATTGGCTTTGTGCCACCACAAATTATGACGTGGGATAAAGACAATTTAACCCATAAAGTCATCGCCAAAGACATTATCGAAACCGCCAACAAATACATTCCTGAAATGAAAGCCAAAGGCGCGGATGTGATTATCGCGATTCCGCACAGTGGCATGATGAATTCGCCTTATATGAAAGGCGAAGAAAACGCCTCTTATCATCTTGCGAAAGTCGATGGCATTGATGCGATTTTGTTTGGTCACTCGCATCGAATATTTCCAGGCGATAAAGCCTTAGACGTCTTTGACGGTGTGGATGGCGAAAAAGGTACGGTACTTGGTAAGCCTGCGACCATGCCCGGCTTTTGGGGTTCTCACCTTGGGGTGATTGATTTAAAACTTGAGCCAGCTGGCAATGGTTGGAAAGTGGCGGATGGCAAAGCTGAAGTGCGTGCTATTTCTCGTCGTGAAGGCCGAACCACGATACCTTTGGTGGAAGCGGATACGAATATTAATAAAGCGGTAGAAACTGAGCACGAAGGTACGTTGGCGTACATGCGTCGCAAAGTCGGTGAATCGACAGCTGATATCAATAGTTTCTTTGCGTTGGTGCAAGATGATCCATCTATTCAGATCGTCAACAATGCGCAGATTTGGTATGTGGAAAATATTGTTCGCGGTACGTCCTATGAAGGCTTGCCTATTTTATCTGCGGCAGCGCCGTTTAAGGCTGGTGGTCGCG
>NZ_JAODTL010000038.1 GCF_026191375.1 Marinomonas pontica
TATGGGGAAGGCTTATTAATTTTAAGATAACCACCAGATTATCTTAAAATAGTAATTGGTTTATGTGATTGTTTTGGTCAAAGATCTTGCTTGTTCTTTTACCCAACGCTTTAAATATCCTATGGCTTCTTCATTTCTTCGACTTTCTTTATAAGCCAAGTAAAAATTATCACCTGTTTTAAAAGCTGGGCATGGAAGCTTAATCAAGGCTACTTCATTTTCTTTTTCATTCATCATGTAGTCGTTTACAAGAGCGATTCCAAGCGAGTGTTTCGCGGCTTCATAAGCCAGCATCAAGTGACTAAATCGATGGAATTGAGCATTTTCGGGTAGAAGTTTACCTTGGCTTGAAAACCATCGCTTCCAGTCTTCTGTGTGTCTGTCGTAAATGCTGTGAGATGTGATTAAAGGGAAGTCGGCTATTTTCTCTGGTGATACATTCAGCTTGCTTTGAAGGTCTTGGTAGCTGGTTACTCCTAACTTATTCTTTATAGTCTCAAAGTAGCCATGACTGCATATCGGAAATAGTTCTTCTTGGTATAGGGTTTCAAAGACAAAGCCTCTTTTTTCTCTTTCTACTGTGATAAAAAAGTCAGCTGTTTTGTCTGACAAATCGGGAGTGCCGTGACTCATTTCAATGCTAAGTTCTAGGTTAGGATACAGATAACGTAGACTAGGGAGCCTTGGGATTAGCCAGTACACGGCAAATGAACTATAAACGGCCAGTCGAATGTGGGTTTTTTGTTGTCCTTTGATTTTATTGGTTGCTTCTTCGATTAATGATAGCGAGTTACTGATCGAGTCCAGATACTGCTTGCCTTCTTTTGTCAGCTCTACGTTACGCCCTTGTCTATAAAAAAGGCTTTCACCTAAATGGTTTTCTAGTAGGCGTATTTGGTGAGATACGGCGCTTTGGCTCACATTAAGTTCGTTAGCGGCAAGTGAAAAGCTATTTAGTCTTGCGACGGCTTCGAATACAGGAAGGGCTTTTAGGGGCGGTAGCATTTTATTTATCCAAATAACTAATAATGAAAGAAAATATATCATTTTATCTAATATATTGAATTGTTTAAGCTAGTAAGATGCATATTAGTTGTAAAGGAATAAGAGAGTGTCAGGAAAAACAGTAAGCAGCGCTATTTTCATTTTGGTATTAGGCAGCTTTTTTGCCACCTTATGTGACGTGTTTATCAAGATGGCGGGTGCTGATGTCGCTATTTTTCAGTTTACTTTTCTGCGAGCTGTCTTTATGTGTCTTATCCTTTCTCCTATTGCACTCGTTCAATTCCTGCGTTCTTCTAGAGTGAGCGCAATGCAGGGGCTTAAATTGCATTTTATCCGAGGAAACTTGTGGGTTTTGGCCGCATTGTTGTTAGTGGTGTCTTTGGCTGAGTTGCCTTTGGCTACTGCAAACGCGGTATTTTATACCGCCCCGATTTTTATCATGCTGTTTGGTGCTGTTTTTTATAAAGAGCGTTTGACTATAGATATTGCCTTTGCTGCCGTATTGGGGTTCATCGGTATTTTGGTGATTTTGAGACCAACGGCGTTATCATTTTCAATGATCAGCGCAATTGCTTTTGCTATTGTTCTGGCGGCGAATAGTTTATTGATTAAGAAATTGCCGCAAGAGCAAAGTATGCTTTATGGTCTATTCATTACTCAGCTTTTTGCCTTACCTTTGGCTGGTAGTTTGGCGCTTTGGGAAGGGCAAGAATTTGACCTAGATGTTTTAATGTATTCTGTGCTTTCTTCAATGTGCTCTATTTTATACAGCGTCTCTTGTCTGATTGGGTATCGCTTTATTGAGTCGAGTAAAGTGACGAGTGCGGAATACTCAGGATTGGTTTTTGCTTTTTTACTTGGGTGGTGGATATTTGGTGATACACCGGACTTATGGGTATTTGTGGGGTCTTTTTCGTTATTGCTCCATTGCTTTACCTAAGTCACCGAGACATTAGAAGACTACGAAAGTCACAATCTTTGACAAATACTCGGTCTAGTTTAGGGGCTGGTTAAGCCTTTGTGTGAGTACATACATTTTCGATCATTTGTTCGATCATCTCAGATAAATCAGCTTTGTCTAAATAGATACCATCGATAAACAATCGTGCAAGTCCATGTAGGCTTGCCCATGTTGTTTGTCCAATTCTTAATGGGGTGTTGTTATTAGGTAGTATCTTTTGATGCTGTAGTTCTTCAACCCATTCAATCCAGCTTTTAAAAGTGTGTTTTGATGCTGCTTTTAGAGAGTCGCTTGGGTTCCCTGCTTTCCATAATGTTCTGCCGTACATCAAGTCGTAGATTTCACTGTGCTGTAACGCATATTCCAAATACGCGTTAACATATTTCTTAAAGCTTTCTTGAGCGGTATTTTGCTCAGCTCGTAAGCGGCCAAGAATTTTTCCTTGTTCATAAAAACCTTCTTCTGCCAACGCACACAGTAGGGCATTTTTATCTTTAAAGTGATGATATGGCGCAGTTCTCGACACGCCAACGATATCCGCTAGCTTTCGCATGCTAAGGCTTTCGACTCCGTGATCTTTAATAATGGCGGAGGCCGATTCAAGCAGTGACTTTGTTAAATCACCGTGATGATAATGTTTTTTATTGAGTGTTGTCATGGCGGTATTAAATCTCTTCATCTTGACAATGTCAAAATTAGATTCTATCTTGACAGTGTCAAAATAAACTGTGTTTTTCGTTGTCTTTAAAAAAATAATAAACAAGCGAGTCCAAGTATGAGTCAGTCAATTTATCCTCACCTCTTTCAGTCACTAGACCTTGGTTTTACTCAATTAAAAAATCGAATCATTATGGGGTCCATGCACTTGGGCTTAGAAGAGGTTAAAGGCGGCTTTCCTCGGATGGCGGCTTTTTATGCAGAGAGGGCTAAGGGTGGGGTAGCCTTAATAGTCACGGGAGGTATTGGCCCTAACGCTGAAGGTGGTGTGTATGCTGGGGCGGCATTGATGGTGAGTGAGCAAGATGTCGAAAACCATCGTCAGGTAACCGCAGCGGTCCATGCTGAAGGAGGAAAGATTTGCATGCAGATCTTGCATACAGGGCGTTATGCTTACAATCCCAAACTGGTGGCTCCATCCGCATTGCAAGCGCCGATCAACCCGTTCATGCCACATGAGCTAACAAATGATGAAATTTCACAGCAAATAGACGATTTCGTCCGTGCTGCTGTGCTGGCGAAAAGAGCCGGTTACGATGGCGTAGAAGTCATGGGGTCAGAAGGCTATTTAATTAATCAGTTTATTGTGTCTCGTACCAATCAACGACAGGATGAGTGGGGAGGAGAATATGATAATCGGAGCCGTTTGGCATTGGAAATTGTTCGCCGTATTCGAGAGGCCGTTGGCGAGAAGTTTATCATTATTTATCGCTTGTCTATGTTGGACTTGGTTGAGCAAGGAAGCACGCTAGAAGAGGTGGTTACTCTTGGGCTGGGTATTGAGAAGGCCGGTGCAACGATCATAAATACCGGTATCGGTTGGCATGAAGCAAGAGTGCCAACGATAGCCACAAAGGTGCCTAGGGCAGCATTTACTTGGGTGACGGCGAAATTACGAGAGTCTTTGAATGTGCCTTTGATAACCTCGAATCGAATCAATATGCCAGATGTTGCTGAACAAGTGCTTGCAAGGGGAGACGCGGACTTAGTGTCAATGGCAAGGCCTTTTCTGGCGGATCCTGAGTTTGTCATCAAAGCCATGCAAAATAGAGCAGATGAAATTAACACGTGCATTGCCTGTAATCAGGCTTGTTTAGATCATGTGTTTGATCACAAAATGACATCGTGCTTAGTGAACCCAAGAGCGTGTCACGAAACCGAGTTGGTGATTATTCCTGCGGATGAATCCAAACACATTGCCGTGGTGGGGGCTGGACCAGCAGGGTTGGCTTTTGCCACAACCGCAGCGAAGCGCGGCCATAAAGTGACTTTATATGATGCGGCGAATGAAATTGGTGGACAATTTAATATTGCGAAACGCATACCTGGAAAAAGCGAGTTCTATGAAACTCTGCGCTATTTTGCTCGCCAAATAGAGCTAACCGGTGTGAACCTTCAACTGAATACACGCGTGGATGGTAATTTACTGAAGCAGAAACGCTATGATGAAGTGGTGTTGGCGACAGGGATCCTACCGAGAAAACCTGATATCGAAGGGATTGATCACCCTAAAGTGCTTAGTTATTTGGAGGTGATGAGTGGTCATCCTGTTGGTCAGCGTGTTGCCGTTATTGGCGCTGGCGGAATTGGCTTTGATGTGTGTGAATACATCATTCATTCTTCGACGGACAAGGAGCATGATATTCCCAGTTTTATGTCGCAATGGGGAGTAGACATGAGTTTTACATCGAGAGGTGGAGTAGAGGGAGTGAGGCCTACTTTTAAAAAAGCGGAGCGTGAGGTGTTTTTGCTTCAGCGAAAAAAAAGTAAGGTGGGTGCCAACTTAGGAAAAACCACAGGCTGGATTCATCGCACGGAATTGCTGAAGAAAGGCGTGGAATTTTTGTCTGGTTGCGATTATCAACGCATAGATGATTCTGGCTTGCATGTTGATATAGACGGCGAGATTCGTTGTCTTGACGTTGATACGATTATTGTTTGTGCTGGGCAAGAGTCGAATAGGTTATTAGAGAGCGAGGTCGACAAACCAATACATTTTATAGGAGGGGCATCAGTGGCTTCTGAGTTAGACGCCAAACGAGCGATAAAGCAAGGTACGGTTCTGGCCTCAACCATATAAGGCTAGAATTCATATGTCTGTTTTGGAGCAGCCTATATCGCCCTTTTAAGGGGAAGGCTGCTCATTTGGTTCCCCTGTTTTTAGTAGTTTTAATAAGTCCTCTCTCTCCAAACTGCCTTTCAATGCTAAGTCGAGCTGATATTGGTATTTTTCGTTCCAGTCAATGGTTCTTGAACTCAACACGGACAGCTCAGCCATCGCAGATTTCATGACTTTCAAATACGCCTGAATGTTCTGTTCTTGGTCTATTAAAATGTTTTTTAACGCGGTAGAGCTACTGTGCCTGAGGTAAAGCTTTAGTACTTCCGCTTGTTGTTCCATGGCTTGAATTTTCTCTTCTTGTTGTGACAATGATTTTTGCAGAAGGTCTATTGTGTTGCTTTGTTCAACAAGAGGGTTAGTTGCGATTGATTCCTCTGTAGAGGGGGATTGCATTAAGTAAAACGTTATGCTAGAAGAGCTGCCGACACTGAGTAGGAAGCAGGCGAAAAAAGTGATTAGCAACGTTTTGGGCTTCTTCTTTGGTGTGCTGATCTCTTCTTCTTTTTTTGGTGTGTTATTGGTTTTCGTTGGCATGGTGTTTTCCTCTCCTTTTTATGTCGGTGGTGTGTAAATCCATAAAAAGTGATTGATGAGCTTTATGTTAAATATAGACTCGACCTTTTACTGTAATGTTCTGTGGTTTTTTCTTTGTTGTGTGTTGCCGATTATGCTCGACATTTGTTCACAGATTGATTCTGCGGTTTTGTTTTCCTTGTAGTACACGTAAAATACGCGCTGATTATTTAAGATGCACAATAACCGACTAAAATAGTCAGGTAAATACTTGATAGAAATAGTAGGTTTTGTGTACTATTTGTTCTCACAGAATAATCTAGATTGGATAACTTATGCGCCTGACAACAAAAGGCCGTTATGCGGTAACCGCTATGCTTGATCTAGCATTGCATTCAGATCAAGGTCCGGTGTCTTTATCTGATATTTCAAGTCGACAAGGGATCTCACTGTCTTACCTTGAGCAGCTGTTCTCGAAACTTCGTAAGAAGGCGTTGGTGAGCAGTGTTAGAGGTCCAGGTGGTGGCTATCGTTTGAGCCGATCAAACAACGAAATTTATGTTGCACAGATAGTTGACGCCGTAAATGAGTCTGTCGATGCAACAGGTTGTAAAGGACGAAGTGATTGCCAAAGTGGCAATACTTGTCTTACCCACCATTTATGGTGTGATTTAAGCGATCAAATTCACGATTTTTTAAATCAAATTAGCCTAGATCAACTCGTACGTCGAAATGATGTACGACAAGTCGCAGAGCGACAAGAATTCGAAAGCCGTCAACGTTGTCTTGAAAATGACAAAATTAGCGCGGCCATTGTTGATTAAATAGAGAATAAATTAGTAGAACTTAATGCACTGATTCACGGTGTATTAGTGACTATAATTGAGTGAGTTTTTATATGACTGAGCAGATTGATAAGGCGCTGGCACGGGAATACGAAGCGGGTTTTGTCTCTGATGTGGAATCAGAAACGTTCGAACCTGGTTTGAATGAGGATGTTATTCGTCGTATTTCTGGAATGAAAGGCGAACCTGAATGGATGCTCGAGTGGCGTTTAAGTGCATTCCGTGAATGGTTAGAAATGGAAGAACCAGAGTGGGCTTTGGTGGATTATCCAAAGATAGACTTTCAATCCATTTCTTACTATTCAGCCCCTAAAAGCATGAAGGACAAGCCTAAGTCTTTAGACGAGGTAGATCCAGAGCTGTTGCGTACATACGAAAAACTGGGAATTCCTCTTATCGAGCAACAAATGCTTGCTGGTATTGCCGTTGATGCGGTGTTTGACTCGGTTTCTGTGGTGACGACGTTCCGTGAAAAATTGGAAGAAGCGGGCGTTATTTTTTGCCCTATTTCAGAAGCGGTTCACAAATACCCAGATCTTGTTAAAAAATACATTGGCAGTGTCGTTCCTAAGAAAGACAACTACTATGCCGCATTGAATTGCGCCGTGTTTACTGACGGTTCTTTTGTCTATATTCCAAAAGGCACTCGCTGCCCGATGGAGCTGTCTACTTACTTCCGTATTAATGAACAAAACACTGGGCAATTCGAACGTACCTTGATCATTGCGGACGAAGGTAGCCATGTTAGCTATCTCGAAGGTTGTACAGCGCCACAGCGTGATGAAAACCAGTTACACGCTGCTGTTGTAGAGTTGGTTGCTATGGATAACGCTGAGATTAAATACTCAACAGTCCAAAACTGGTATCCAGGCGATGAAAATGGCAAAGGCGGTATTTACAACTTTGTCACCAAGCGTGGTATTTGCCATACGAATGCCAAAATTTCTTGGACGCAGGTAGAGACAGGGTCTTCTGTTACTTGGAAATACCCAAGCTGTATTTTGAAAGGCGATAACAGTGTTGGTGAATTCTACTCAGTTGCTTTGACGCGCGGTCGTCAGCAAGCCGACACGGGTACGAAAATGATTCACCTTGGTAAAAACACTAAGTCTACCATCATTTCTAAAGGCATCTCAGCAGGCAGAAGTAACAACAGTTACCGTGGTCTTGTTCGCATGAACCCAGGCGCAGAAGGCGCTCGTAACTTCACTCAGTGTGACTCTTTGTTGATCGGTGATCAGTGTGGCGCACACACGTTCCCTTACGTAGAAAGTCGTAATCCGTCCGCTATTGTGGAACACGAAGCGACGACGTCTAAAGTCAGCGACGAGCAGATGTTCTTATGTCGTCAGCGTGGTCTTGATCCTGAAAAAGCCGTGTCCATGATTGTGAATGGCTTCTGTAAGGAAGTATTTAAAGAATTACCAATGGAATTTGCCGTTGAAGCGGGCAAGTTACTAGAAATAAGCCTTGAAGGCTCAGTAGGTTAAGGAATTATAGAAATGTCGAACACGAACAGTTTGTTGACGATAAAAGATTTGCACGCCAGCGTGGAAGAAAAACAAATCATCAAAGGGTTAGATTTAGAGATCAAACCGGGCGAAGTACACGCGATCATGGGGCCAAACGGTGCCGGTAAAAGTACCTTAGGTTATGTTTTGTCTGGCCGTGATGGTTACAGTGTCGAAAGCGGCAGCGTTACTCTTGATGGTGAAGATTTATTGGACATGGAAACAGAAGACCGCGCTCGCGCTGGTTTGTTTCTGGCGTTCCAATACCCAGTTGAGATTCCTGGTGTGAGTAATTTGGAGTTCTTAAAAGCCTCTGTCGATGCGCAGCGTGAAGCGCGTGGAGAAGATGCGATTACCTCTGCTGATTTTTTAAAAGAAGCGAAAGCGGCTTGTAAACAAGTTAACTTGCCAGTGGCTTTCTTGAAACGCGGTGTCAACGAAGGTTTCTCTGGTGGTGAGAAAAAGCGTAATGAGCTAATGCAAATGTTGTTGCTTTAAGCCAAAGCTTTGCATCCTTGATGAAACAGATTCAGGTTTGGACATCGATGCGCTGCAAGTGGTTGCGGAAGGTGTAAATAGCCAACGCTCTGCAGATCGTAGCTTTATTGTCGTGACGCATTATCAGCGTCTATTGGATTACATCAAACCTGACTTCGTGCATGTTTTGTCTGACGGTAAAATCGTTAAGAGCGGCGATGCATCTCTTGCTCTTGAGCTAGAAGCTCAAGGTTACGCTTGGTTGCAGAAAGAGCCTGCTGAAGACGAACTTGAGGGGTAATGCATGAGTGAATGGTTAGAAAGCGCCATTGCTCGAGCGCAAGGTATTAATGACTGGTTGGCCCCAAAACGAGCACATGCGCTTGATTTATTGGCGAATACCAAATGGCCAAATCGCAAAACCGAAGCATGGCGTTACACGCCGCTTCGCCCAGTAGAACGTACAGCAGCGAAAGTAATGGCTGACAAAGTGAATTTGTCGCCTGTCGCTATTGCGGAATTATCTGCCATTGAATTGGTGTTTGTGAACGGTCAGTTTGATCAAACTCAATTAGCGCAAACCTTGCCGGAAGGTTTGTCTATTGCTTTGGGCAGTGATTTAGGCTCAGCTGAACAAGTTGACGCGTTAAACGTTTTTTCAACAATTAAACCTGAGCGTCATATCTTTGGTTTGGTAAACGATGCATTGGCAAAAGATGTGGTGGTTGTATCGGTTGCACAAGGTGTTGAGATTGCTGAGCCGATTCGTATTAGTTCTTTGTTGAGTTCAGGTGCCGAATCTCATACACGTGTTCAAGTTGCTCTAGCTGCAGGCTCTAAATTAACCGTGATTGAAGATGTTCAAGCGCAAGGTGATAGCTTTAATACCGCGTTTGTTGAATACAATGTGGCCGCCAATGCCCGTTTAGAACATTACCGTTTTGCCCTGCAAACAGGCAGTAATGTTGCTATTGGCGGTAGTCATTTTAACTTGCATGACCATGCGAAAATGAACAGCACGATCGTTGGTTTTGGTAGTGAGGTTGTCTCGTTTGGATACAGACATTATCCATGCTGGCGAGTTTGCAGATGCCAAGCTCAATGCTATGTATTTGCTGGATGGAAAAGAGTTGTTCGACCTTCATGCGACCGTTGAGCACGCCATGCCTAATGGTAAAACAGAAGAAAATGTTCGTTGCATCGTTGCTGACCGTTCTCGCGCTATTTTCAATGGCCGTATTCATATTCATCGTGATGCGCAGAAAACCTTGGCAGAGCTGAATAACCGCAACTTATTGTTATCGGATAAAGCTGAGATTAACACCAAGCCTGAGTTAGAAATTTACGCTGATGATGTGAAGTGTGCTCATGGTGCGACGGTTGCTCAGATTGACAAGCAAGCTTTGTATTACTTGCAGACTCGCGGTGTGAGCCGTTCGAAGGCGCAAGTGATGCTTAACTTTGGTTTTATTAATGAGTTAATTGATTTAATGCCAAATGCGGCGCTAGCGGAGTGGATTCGTCCGATTATCCGTGAACGTTTTGCGCAGATGGAAGTGAAATAAGCGAGAATCGAATGAGTTTTGATGTAGCGGCTATCCGCGAGCAATTTCCGATTTTAAAGCGCGTCATTGACGGTAATCCGCTTATTTATCTCGATAATGCAGCGTACAACGCAAAAACCGCAATGTGTGATTGATGCTTCGGTGGATTACTACACGACATGCAATTCCAATGTGCATCGTGGAGCCCATCGTCTTGCAGATGAAGCAACGCGTCGTTTTGAAGACGCACGCGACATCGTAAAAGACTTTATCAATGCGCCGAAACGCGAAGAGGTGATTTGGACAACGGGAACCACAGAGGCCATTAATATTGTTGCCAATGGTTTGGGATCTTTGTTGTCTGCGGGTGATGAGATTATCGCAACAGAAATGGATCACCACGCCAATCTTGTGACATGGCAGCAAGCCTGCAAAGCGTCTGGGGCGGTTCTAAGAACCATCCCTGTGACCGATGCGGGTGAATTAGATCAAGCGGCTTATGATGCCATGCTAAATGAGCGTACTAAGTTTGTGGCTTTTCCGCATGTTTCTAACGCATTGGGCACAGTGAATCCAGTCAAAGCAATGACGGCGAAAGCAAAAGCGGTTGGTGCTTGGGTTTTAGTGGATGGTGCGCAGGGCGCCGCACATGGCTACGTAGATGTGCAAGATATCGGTTGCGACTTTTATGCACTTTCGGGACATAAAATTTATGGCCCAATGGGAATTGGTGCATTGTGGGGCAAGGAATCGGTACTGTCTACTTGGCCTGTTTGGCGCACCGGCGGCGAGATGATTTCTACCGTAACACTGCAAGATGCGACGTGGAATGTGTTGCCTTATCGCTTTGAAGCTGGCACGCCTAATGTGGGCGATGCTATCGCAATGGGTGAGGCTATTCGCTGGTTTAGTGCCTTGGATCAAGAGGCTGTTGCGGCCCATGAAAAAGCGTTACTGGATCGAGCAACTGAGCTTGCTGAGCAATTTGAAGGTTTAACCATCATTGGTACGGCCCAAGAAAAAATTGGTGTGCTGAGCTTTGTAATGGATCAGGGGCATCCTGCGGATATTGGTTTCTTGTTGGATCGACAAGGTATTGCCGTTCGTACGGGAGATCATTGTGCGCAGCCACTGATGGCGCGCTTTGGTGTTCCAGGTACGGCGCGAGCTTCGTTCGCGATTTATAATACATTAGAAGAAGTTGACGCGTTGTTTGTTGCACTGAAAAAAGTGCGAACAATGCTGGCTTAGGAGGTTTCAATGACAGTAACAACATTTGATCCTGTCTCTAGCGTGTCCTTAACCGCTTCTGCGCAGAAATATTTTGCCTCGAAATTGACAAAACAGCCCGGCAAGCTGATTCGACTGAGTACCAAAGAAAGTGGCTGTACGGGGTTTTCTTATGTGCTGGATATTGTTGATGCGGCGTCAGATGAAGACACGGTATTAGAATTTGGCAGTGTCACGCTTGCGGTTGATTCTCAGTCGACAGCCATGCTGAAAGGCACGGAGATTGACTTGGTACGCGAAGGCGTTAACGAAGTTGTGAAGTTCAAAAATCCTAACGTTGTAGCTGAATGTGGCTGCGGCGAAAGCTTTAGTGTGAGTTAACTTCATGCAAAAAATGGTAGTAACAAATCGTGCTTGTCCTGCAAGACGAGTTCCAAGCGGCGAGCCGATTAGTATTCCTGAAGGTCAATTTATTACAATCAACCAAAGTTTGGGCGGCAATTACACTGTTACGTGGCAAGGCAATATGCTGCGCATTGATGGCACAGACGCTGAAGCGATTGGTCAGCAACCTGAGGTTTTGGATTTCGAAGATCTTGGTACTGGCGAAGTAAACGAAGAACAAGTTTGGCAGGCGCTGGATACCATTTACGACCCTGAAATCCCTATCAGTTTGGTGTCGTTAGGCTTGGTATACAAAGTGACGATAGATCAAAAAGCAAAATCGGTTTTGATTGATATGACATTAACCGCGCCGGGATGTGGAATGGGGCCTGTTTTGGTTGGTGATGTTAAGTATCGAGTGGCGAAAGTACCGAATGTTGATTCTGTCAAAGTGGATTTGGTATTTGATCCACCTTGGTCACGAGAAATGATGAGTGAAGAAGCGCAATTAGAAGCTGGTCTTTTCTTCTAATGACTTTCTTTTGATCGCTTCGGTCATCGATTAAAATCGAATACAATAGGAAACGGCCTTGGCGCTTAGCCAAAGCCGTTTTTGTTTTAATAGGCTTTAGTGCACAAAGAGGGTAGTCATGGCTTTACCTAGTACGGAAGACATCGTAGACGATCTGTCGTTTTTTGACGATTGGGAAGATAAGTACAAGTACATTATTGATTTAGGTAAATCTTTGCCCGCATTTGATGATGCGTGGCGCACGCCTGAACGTTTAGTGAAAGGTTGTCAGAGCAGCGTTTGGATCCAACCTGGCAGTGAGCAGGATACAGAAAAAGGTGAAGTGCTGACTTTTTCTGTCGACAGTGATGCGATTATTGTTCGCGGTTTACTGGGTTTGGTGTTGGCGGCATTGGATCATAAAACACCGCAAGAAATTTTAGATTTTGATATTACAGCGTATTTTGAAGAGCTGGATCTTGAGAGACATTTGAGCCCGACCCGTGGCAATGGCTTGCGTTCTATTGTGGGCCGCATCAAAGGTATCGCGCAGGCTGCTGCTTAATTTTTTATTGGAGAGCGTTAAATGAACACCCCGGTTTACCTAGACAATTCTGCCACCACACCCGTTGACCCAAGAGTGGCTGAGAAAATGATGGCGTGCCTAACGCAGGACGGTAATTTTGGAAACCCTGCTTCGCGTTCTCATCTTTTTGGTTGGCGAGCAGAAGAAGCGGTAGAAGAAGCTAGGTTGCAGGTGGCGAGTTTGATCAACGCAGACTCCCGTGAAATCGTGTGGACGTCAGGTGCAACGGAAGCCAATAATTTAGCGCTGAAAGGTGTTGCTCACGCTTATCGTCAAAAAGGCCGCCATATAATTACGTCTATGATTGAACATAAGGCGGTTTTGGACCCTTGTAAGCAGCTAGAGAAAGATGGCTTTGAAGTGACCTACTTGCAGCCAGATGTTCATGGCGTGATTTCACCGAGTCAAGTGGAAGACGCGCTTCGTGAAGACACTGTTTTAGTTTCCTTGATGCATGGCAATAATGAGCTGGGTGTGTTGACCGATATTGCGGCGATTGGCGAGTTAACACGTTCTCGTGGCGTGTTTTTTCATGTAGATGCCGCACAAACCACTGGCAAAGTTGAGATTGACGTTAATGCCATGAAAGTGGATTTAATGTCGCTTACGGCTCATAAAACCTATGGCCCAAAAGGCATTGGTGCATTATTTGTGCGTCGCTCACCGAAAGTGAAGTTAGAGGCGCAAATTCACGGTGGTGGTCATGAACGCGGTATGCGTTCTGGTACCTTGGCCACTCATCAAATCGTCGGTATGGGAGAAGCGTTTCGTTTAGCGGGTGAAGAAATGGAGCAAGATTGTGCTCGCATCAAAGCTTTGCGTGAGCGTTTGTGGGCGTCGTTAACAGAGTTGTCTGGTGTACATCTTAATGGTGATGCTGACAGTCGCGTTGCGGGTGTATTGAATGTGGGATTTTCAGATGTTGACGGTGAAGTTTTGTTGATGTCCTTGAGTGATGTTGCCGTTTCTTCGGGTTCTGCTTGTACATCGGCAAGCTTAGAACCGTCTTATGTTTTGCGCACCATTGGTTTGGCCGATGATCTGGCACACAGCTCTTTGCGTCTCTCTGTTGGGCGTTTTACGACAGAAGAAGAGGTGGATTTTGCTGCTGGAACCATCAAAAATGCGGTAACTCGTCTTCGTTCGATGGGTTAGGCGTGAGAATTGGTGCTTTTATTCTTATTTGAATAAATAATGTTCTTTTGATCATACAATTTTAATAAATTGATGCGTATAATACGCGCGCTGAACTTTTATGTCCTGGGTCATGCAAATGGCATCGCCCTTTAAAATTTAATTTGGAGTTATACCATGGCGTTAGAACGCACTCTATCTATCATCAAGCCAGATGCTGTTGCTAAAAACGTAATCGGCGAAATCTACACTCGTTTCGAGCGTGCTGGTTTTAAAATCGTTGAAGCTAAAATGATTCAACTAGACGACGAATTGGCTGGCGGTTTTTACGCTGAGCACAAAGAGCGTCCTTTCTACAAAGATTTGGTTGCTTTCATGACGTCTGGCCCTGTTGTTGTTTCTGTTCTTGAAGGTGAAGGCGCTGTACTTCGTCACCGTGAACTGATGGGTGCTACTAACCCTAAAGAAGCGACTGCTGGTACTTTGCGTGCAGATTACGCAACGTCTATCGATGCGAATGCTGTTCACGGTTCTGATTCTGTTGAATCTGCAACTCGTGAAATTGCTTACTTCTTCGGTAAGTAATTGACAGCTAGGACTTTCGTGTCCGATCTGTTTTAAAAAAGCGGGCGCTAGCCCGCTTTTTTACAGAGGCTTCTGAAAAGACTTTTCTTTTCAGAGGCTTTTTTCGTTTACACTTAATGCTAACCATAGCAAGCGACATTGAATTATGACTGACATCAAAAAAGTAAACCTATTGGGTTTATCTCCGGAGAAACTGATTGAGTTTTTTGAATCCATTGGTGAGAAGAAGTTTCGCGCCACTCAGGTAATCAAATGGATCCATCAAAAGGGAGCGGAGAGCTTCGATGAGATGACCGATGTCAGTAAGGCGCTGCGTGCTAAGTTGGAACAAATCTGTGAAATTCGTGGGCCTGAAGTAGTGTCACAGAATATTTCTACCGATGGTACACGTAAATGGATCATCCGTACCGAAGGTGGTAAGAACGATTGCGTAGAAACGGTTTTGATTCCAGATGGTGACAGAGCGACCTTGTGTGTTTCTTCACAGGTTGGTTGCTCTTTGGATTGCAGCTTTTGTTCAACGGGTAAGCAAGGTTTTAATCGTAATTTAACACCGGCTGAAATTATTGGTCAGGTTTGGATTGCGATTAAGTCGTTTGGTCCTATGGATCCAAATGGTCCTCGCCGTGTTACCAACGTGGTAATGATGGGGATGGGCGAGCCGCTGATGAACTTCGAACCCGTTGTTGATGCTATGATCCTGATGATGCATGACCATGCCTACGGTTTGTCCAAGCGTCGAGTTACTTTAAGCACATCCGGTGTCGTGCCAAAAATCTATGAATTGGTAAAACGTACCGATGTGTCTTTGGCCATTTCATTACATGCGCCAAATGACGCTTTGCGAAATGAGCTTGTGCCAATCAATAAAAAGTATCCTATCGCTGAATTGCTTGAGTCTTGTCAGTTTTATTTGGCCAATTTGCCTGATAAACGTCACATTACGATAGAGTACACCTTAATGTCTGGGGTGAATGACAATGAAGAGCAGGCACATGAGTTGGCTGAGCTTCTTAAAGAGTTGGAATGTAAAATCAATTTGATTCCATTTAACCCTTTCCCTCATTCTGGTTATGAGAAACCGTCTAATAATCGAACACGTCGTTTCCAGAAGATTTTAGCGGATGCTGGTTATACTGTGACCGTTCGAACGACTCGTGGTGATGATATTGATGCGGCTTGTGGTCAGCTGGTGGGCGATTTTCATGACAAAACTCGTCGCAGCCAAAAGTACATTGAGTTACGCGAAGTAAAAGATTAATTTCTGAATTAATTTTCTGTGTATGACAAGGATGTCAGTATGCGATTTTGGTTTTTACCACTTTTGCTGTGTTGCTTATTAAACGCGTCTTGTGCTTATCAAGTTGTTTCCCCGCCTCGACCTTCACTTTCTGATGCTAAGCGATTGTCTGTTATTCAAGCGCATTTGCTGCTTGGGCAATGGGCGCTGGCAAAAAAACAGTTAGATCAAGTGAGTGTTGCAGATCAGGGACGTGAATATTGGCGCTTATTAAGTTTGTATTGGTTGAGTGTTGAAGAGTACGAGCGCGCATTTTTAGTCTATGAGCATGCCTTAGAAAAATATCCAGAAGACGACTTTATTTTGAACAACTACGGTGTACTGCTTGGGCATAAATTGCGTTGGAGGCAGGCATGTGAAGTGTTCGAAAAAGCGGACAAAAGCAGCCTTTCTAAACGTCAATCAGTGCAGATTAATCTTTCTAGATGTGCAATACGTCAGAATCACGTAAATTTAGCGAGTATCTATCTGAAACAGGCAAAAGAAATTGCGGATTTGCCTCTGATTGGTTTGATGACAGAGCTCAATCTTGTTTTAATACAAGGTAGTAATGACAAAGCTCGCTTAATTTTTAATAATATCCAGGCGAATAAGCAAATTGCCCGAGGATCGGTGCATTTTGATGAGTACAACTGTCTGTCGCGGCATTTAATTGCACGCGAGACTGACCCTACACTGTCCTCATCTGCGAGTAATTTTACATGCCTGAATGGCTCAAGGTATTGACATGACAACTGAATTTCAAACTGATGTTTCTGTAAGTAAAGTAAATGTAGACACGATTAATATTGGTAAGCGACTTAAAGTTAAGAGATTAGAACTAGAGTTTGATGAAAGACATGTTGCAACAGAGTTAAAAATTCCTATTGATCAAGTTCGCGCCCTTGAGTCCAATAATTTTAAATATTTTCGATCCACGACATTCGCTCGTGGGTTTCTAAAAAGCTACTGCCGTTTGCTCGGTGTTGAGCCGTCCGAAATATTGAATGCATTTGATGCAGAATTGGCCGATGCAGAACCAACAATAAAACCCGTTGATAAGGTAAATAAACAAACGCACCTAGGGGATCCTATTGTGATGCTTGTTTCAGTGGTTATTGTTGCTGTATTGGTGTTTTTGGTGTTCTGGTGGCCAGCGCAATCGAATAAAGACTTTGAAGCGGTTGGAACGAATGTGGAAGCCTCAAGCGAGAATACCGCGTCGGCTGCTAATGATGAGCGCGAAGCGCCAGTGTTGTCTAATGAAGCTAATGAGCCTGAAGTGATTGCTGAGGTCGTATCTGACAAGCAGCCACAAGCAACCAGCGAACTTACCGAAGAATCACTAGAACAAGGTGATGTGGTGACTGGATTGTCAGCGGAGACAATGGCCATTTTAGAAGAAGCTGGTGTGAGTCCTGAAGAGGTTGTGAGAGCAGCCGCTGAAGTGCCAGCAGAATTGGCCACTGAAATAAAAGCACCTTCTTATTCGAACGATGTGGTTGTTACCTTTGATGCGGATTGTTGGACTGAAGTCCGTGATGCATCAGGCAAAATTTTATTCTCTGGTGTTAAATCCGCTGGCAGTGAATTAACACTGACAGGAAAAGCGCCTTACCGAGTGGTATTAGGTTATGCCAAAGGTGTTTCATCCTTGAAATACAAAGGTGAAGATTTCGATTTTTCTTCTTTTACACGTAAAGATTTGGCTCGCTTTGAGCTCAAGTAGAGACTTCTATGCATTTTGAATCACCTATAAAACGCCGCCATTCTCGTCAAATTATGGTCGGGAATGTGCCGGTAGGCGGTGGAGCGCCAATTAGTATTCAGAGTATGACGAATACTGAAACCTGCGATGTGGATGCCACGGTCGCGCAAATTCGTGCCATAGCGGACGCCGGTGCTGACATAGTACGAGTATCGATTCCTTCTATGGACGCAGCAGAAGCGTTTAAGAAAATACGAGAAGCGGTGTCCACACCGTTAGTTGCGGATATTCATTTTGACTATAAAATTGCATTAAAAGTGGCTGAATATGGGGTAGATTGTCTCCGTATTAATCCAGGCAATATCGGCAATAAAGACCGTGTTCGTGCCGTTGTTGATTGTGCAAGAGACAAGAATATTCCGATTCGAATTGGTGTGAACGCTGGATCGTTAGAAAAAGATTTGCAAAAAAAGTACGGTGAACCAACACCCGATGCGTTGGTGGAATCGGCTTTTCGCCAAATTCAGTATTTCGATGAATTGGATTTTCATGAGTACAAATTAAGTCTGAAAGCGTCCGATATTTTTATGACGGTCGAGGCTTATCGTAAAATTGCTAGCCAAATTGACAACCCTTTGCACTTGGGTATTACAGAAGCGGGCGGATTACGCTCGGGAACGGTAAAGTCTTCTATCGGGTTAGGTCTGCTTTTGATGGATGGTATCGGTGACACGCTACGCGTTTCTCTGGCGGCAGATCCAGTTCAAGAGGTGAAAGTGGGTTGGGATATGTTGCGTAGTTTGAAATTGCGCAATCGGGGAATCAACTTTATTGCCTGCCCAAGCTGCTCTCGTCAGAACTTTGATGTTATTAAAACGATGAATGAGTTAGAAGAGCGTTTAGAGGACATTACGATTCCGATGGACGTGGCGGTTATTGGTTGTGTTGTTAATGGCCCCGGTGAAGCAAAAGAAGCGGATATCGGCTTGGCTGGCGGCACGCCAAATAACTTAATTTATCAAGATGGTAAACCAAGCAGCAAGACGAAAAATGAAACGCTTGTTGATGATTTGGAAAACATGATTCGTAAAAAGGCGCTCCTGAAAGAACAGGAATTAGCCAATATTATTGTAAAAAATTAAGGATCCATTGTGGCTCGTAAAATTCAAGCAATCAGGGGAATGAACGATATTTTGCCTGATCAGTCCTCTGTTTGGTTATATTTAGAAAAAACAGTAGCGAGTGTTGTTAAGTCTTATGGATACCAACAAATCCGTTTTCCTATTGTCGAAAATACCGATTTGTTCAAGCGCGGTGTTGGTGAGACAACGGATATTGTTGAAAAAGAAATGTACACCTTTGAAGATCGTAATGGCGAGTCGTTGACGTTACGCCCTGAAGGAACGGCGAGTTGTGTCCGTGCGGCCGATCAGGCTGGCCTACTATTTAACCAAGTACAACGCTTGTGGTACACCGGTCCTATGTTCCGTTACGAACGTCCGCAAAAAGGTCGTTATCGTCAATTTCATCAAATTGGCGTGGAATCTTTCGGTATGGGATCGGCGGATATCGATGCGGAATTGATTATTTTGTCTGCTCGCTTATGGAAAAAGCTCGGTCTTTTAGAGCATGTTGAACTGCAATTAAACACAATTGGATTGGCTTCTGAGCGTGAGACTTATAAAGCCGCTTTGGTGGATTACCTAACGCAATATAAAGATCAGCTTGATGAAGACAGTCAGCGTCGTCTTACCACTAACCCACTACGAATTTTGGACTCTAAAGACGAAGCAACTCAAGCTGTTCTCAAAAATGCGCCAAATTTAGAAGACTTTATTGGGGAAGAATCCCAAGCGCATTTTGACCGTTTGCAGGCGGCACTGAAGGCGAATGGGATCTCCTATGTGATCAATCGTCGTTTGGTTCGTGGTTTAGATTATTACGGTAAGACAGTGTTTGAATGGGTGACGACTCATTTAGGCTCGCAAGCAACCGTTTGTGCGGGTGGTCGCTACGATGGTTTGGTTGAGCAGTTAGGTGGCAAGCCAACACCAGCGGTCGGATTTGCTATGGGAATTGAACGTTTGGTGTTATTGCTTGAGACATTAGACCTAATCCCAGAGGACGCTAAATTCTCAACGGATGTGTTTGTTATCAGTATGGGAGACGATGCCGAGATAGCCTCCTTTGTTCTGGCCGAAACCTTGCGCGAAGAACATTCTGATTTGGTGATATTGCGCCATTGTGGTGGTGGTAATTTTAAAAACCAAATGAAAAAAGCGGATAAGTCCGACGCTCGCTTTACGATTATTTTAGGTCAAGACGAAGTGGAGCAAGGTATTTGTCAGGTTAAAGATATGTCAACGGGCGAGCAAAAAGCGCTTCCTTTTGATGATGTTGCTGCTTTTATCAATGCTGCGTTGTAATTGAATTGAACAGTGTGCGCCTTTAAATTATTTGGCAGTATACCTTGTATGAGGAAAAGAAAGTGTCTGAACTAAAGACTGAAGAAGAACAAATTGAAGCATTTAAATCTTGGTGGAAGAAAAATGGTCTGATGACCGTTGCTGCTGTCGCTATTGCTGTCGGTGGTTATTTCGGCTGGCAGGCTTGGAAAACAAGTCAAGCGAATTACACCAGTGAAGCGTCTGCACTGTATCAAAACTTGGTTCAGGCAGCCGCAGATTTAAGTGATGAGAATAATCAAAAAACAGTTACCTTTATTGCCAAGCAATTGTCTGAGGATTATGGCGATACGGGTTATGCTATGTTTGGGCAATTATTTTTAGCTCGAGTCGATGCTGAAAAAGGCCAGTATGATCAAGCAATTACTGATCTAGAAAATGCTATAGGTAAAACAGAAGACGCTTCTTTTATTGCCATTGCTGATTTGCGAATTGCGCAACTGATGCTGCAAAAAGACGATTTCAGTGGTGCCTTGGCTCGTGCTGAAAAAGTGACTGAGCAAGAGTTTGATGCGCAAAAACAAGAGTTAATAGGCGATATTTATATACAGCAAGGAAAGCGTGATGAGGCTCGATTGGCGTATCAAAAAGCCAGCGATGCTTTAGGTGTCGGTGTCAATCATCCATTGCTTGATATAAAACTGAAGGATTTGGTGAAGGGATAACTATGCGTAAGTCGTCTCTGTTCATCATAGTGTGTGCCACACTTGTGCTTCAAGGGTGTTCTAACTCTCGTCCTGCATTGCCAGATCTTCCGTCTTTAGAGAATAAAGTGGATTTGTCAAAGTCGTGGCGCTCTGGCGTCGACAGTAATTTCGGCGAATCGAGCGAGCGTTTTAATCTTGTGGCAGAAGACGGTTCTCTTTTCTTTGTCACTGATAAGGGAACGCTGTACGAACTTAATCAGGAGGATGGTAAAGAAAATGACGCCTTTGAGACCATTTACAGAGCAAGCTCTGGTGTGACTCGTCATGATGACGTTTTGTATTTTGGTACTTATGATGCTCAGTTAGTAGCTGCGTCAATGTCGAGCAAGTCCATCTTGTGGGAGAAGACGCTTAGTTCTGAAGTCTTGTCTGAGTCAGCCTACGCGGCCGGCAAATTAGCGATTCAGACGGCCGATGGATGGCTGAGCGTATTGGATGCCAGTACAGGTGATACTCAATGGCGAGCAAAAGAAGATTTGCCTTCATTGACTGTTCGTGGTACAAGCGCGCCTATTATTGCAAATGGCAAGGTCATTGCAGGTTTTGCGGATGGCAAGTTGAAAGCGTATGACCTTCAAACGGGCAGTCTAGTTTGGTCCTATGAAGTTGGCAAGCCAGAAGGGCGTTACGAAATAGAGCGGTTAAGCGATATTGATGGTCGATTGGTTGTCGCAAATGGGGTGGTTTATGCGGTTGCATATAACGGCACCTTAGTCGCACTTTCTATTGAGAATGGTCGTCCACTTTGGCAGCGTAGTATCTCTAGTTCCGTAGGGGTAGCCGTCAAAGGGGAGCTATTGGTTGCGGTTGATATGAAGAGCAAAGTGGTTGCTTTGAACGCAAAAAATGGCACCGAGATATGGGAAAACTCAGATCTTATTGAACGAGATTTGATTACGCCAGAATTTTTTAGAGACTATGTTGCTGTGATGGATCGTGGCGGCTATGTTCATTTGCTTGACTTGGTAACAGGTGAAGTGGCTGCGCATCGATTAGCGGATAATAGTGTTCCATCTGGTAGTCGTATGGTAGCAAAAGATAAGCAATTATTTCTTTTAACGCCGAACGCTAATGTGACGGCATTGAGCTACTGAAATCGATTCTGATTTTTGTAGCGAATTTTAGAAGCGGCTGCCATCCCCCTATGGAGATGGTGGCCACTTTGTATTTTTATAGGTAAAAAAATGATTCCAGTTATTGCATTGGTAGGTAGACCCAATGTTGGCAAATCAACGCTTTTCAATCAGTTGACGAGATCTCGTGATGCTTTGGTTGCCGATTACCCAGGCTTAACTCGTGACCGTAAATACGGTGATGGAAAGCTTGGTGAGCATGAATTTATTGTTATTGATACTGGCGGTATCAGTGGTGATGAACAAGGTATTGACGAAAAAATGGCTCGCCAGTCTTTGCTGGCAATAGAAGAAGCGGATGCCGTTTTGTTTTTGGTGGATGGACGTCATGGATTGAACCCAGCCGATGAAATGATTGCGAATCACTTACGTCGTTCCAATAAGCCGGTTTCTCTTGTTGTAAATAAGACGGACGGTATTAACGAAGACATCGCGTTAGCGGATTTTTATTCTTTGGGTATGGGTGAACTTCACCCTATCGCAGCTTCTCATGGTAAAGGCGTACATATCTTGATTGACAAGGTAATGTTGCCGTATGCCGAGCGTGTCGAAGAAGCGAAGAATCAAATTAACCTTGAATCGCGTGGTATTCGTATTGGGGTGGTCGGTCGTCCGAATGTGGGGAAATCTACATTGGTAAACCGAATGTTGGGCGAAGATCGTGTTGTGGTATATGACATGCCTGGTACGACACGAGACAGTGTTTACATTCCTTATGTTCGTCACGATAAAGAATACACACTTATTGATACCGCAGGGATTCGTCGTCGTAAGCATGTAAAAGAAGCGGTTGAGAAGTTTTCTATTGTTAAGACTTTGCAGGCTATCCAAGACGCCAATGTGGTTATTGTGGTCATCGACTCCCATGAGGATTTGGTTGAACAAGATCTTCATATGATTGGTTATGTGTTGGATGCGGGTCGCGGCGTAATCATTGCCATTAATAAATGGGATGGTTTGAAGAAAGACGATCGTGAGCACATTAAGAGTGAGGTTGAACGTCGTTTGGGTTTTGTTCCTTATGCTAAGGTGCATTACATCTCGGCCTTGCACGGTACAGGTGTTGGTGACTTGTACGATACGATAGAAAGTA
This sequence comes from Marinomonas pontica, assembly GCF_026191375.1. Classification (GTDB taxonomy): domain Bacteria; phylum Pseudomonadota; class Gammaproteobacteria; order Pseudomonadales; family Marinomonadaceae; genus Marinomonas; species Marinomonas pontica. The sequence goes on from NZ_JAODTL010000038.1 coordinate 22,511, forward strand.
CGTATGAATCTTGTTATGCGAAGTGGTCGACCAACCGTTTGACTCGTATTCTTGAAGACTCTGTGGCTGAGCATCAGCCACCAATGGTTAATAGCCGTCGAATTAAATTACGTTACGCGCACCAAGGTGGATCTAACCCGCCGCGTATTGTTGTGCATGGTAATCAGACAGATTCATTGCCAGGTAGCTATAAGCGTTATCTAGAGAATAAGTTCAGAACCGTGTTAAACATCACGGGTACGCCAATTATTTTCGAGTTCAAATCTTCTGAGAACCCGTTCGCTCCTAAGAAATAACAACTATTTTTTATAAGAGTGTCTAAGAATCTCTGAGTGCCTGTGTTTTACATGGGGACTTGGAGATTTTTTTATGTAAAATGAATGAAATCTCTTTCTAAATATAAGGTTATTCACTATTCTCGCGCCAATGGCGTTAACCTTTAAATATGCGCCTTATTTTCTAAGCATCGTTTTTGCGTTTGCTTTCTTTTTTTGTTCAAAGGACATCTATGAAAATCGCAATTCTCTCTCGTAATCCTCGACTTTATTCCACTCGTCGTTTGGTTGAGGCTGGTGAAAAGCTTGGCCATGAGGTGGATGTAATTGACACGATGCACTGCTATATGGACATTACAAGCAGCAACCCTTCCGTTCGTTATGATGGTAAACCTCTGCCTAAATACGATGCGGTTATTCCTAGAATAGGTGCTTCCGTCACGTTTTATGGAACGGCGGTGGTCCGACAGTTTGAAATGATGGGGACGTACAGCATCAATGAATCGGTCGCCATTAGCCGTTCTCGTGATAAGTTAAGATCCTTGCAATTGATGTCTCGTAAAGGGCTTGGCTTGCCTAAAACAGGTTTCGCACACCATCCGGATAAGATCGGCGACTTGTTGAAAAACGTCGGCGGAGCCCCAGTTGTTATTAAATTATTAGAAGGAACGCAAGGAATTGGCGTGGTTCTGGCTGAATCCAATAAAACAGCGGAATCTATTATCGAAGCCTTTATGGGGCTAAAAGCCAATATTTTGGTGCAGGAATACATTAAAGAGGCAGGTGGCGCAGACATACGTTGTCTTGTGGTGGGCGGTAAAGTGATCGCGGCAATGAAACGTCAAGGTGCTGAAGGAGAGTTTCGCTCAAACCTTCACCGTGGTGGCACGGCATCGTTAATTAGATTATCACCAGAAGAGCGCCGTACGGCGGTAGAGGCTGCGAAAGTGATGGGCCTAAACATGTGTGGTGTTGATATTTTAAGGTCTAATCATGGCCCATTGATTATGGAAGTGAATTCTTCGCCTGGTCTGGAAGGAATTGAATCCGCAACAGGAAAGGATGTGGCTTCGATGATTATTCAACATATCGAAAAAACCGCGTTGCAAAGTAGCACAAAGACGAAAGGAAAAGGCTAATGGGCAAATCAACTTTAACCATTGGCGGTGTCGACATCCCATTGGGTGGTACAGCTCGCATTAAACTACCAATGGTGAAGTTGTATACCGACACTAACATGTCGATGCCTGTGTTTGTAAAGCGTGGTAAGCGCTCAGGGCCGACCTTGTTTATTAGTGCTGCTATTCATGGTGATGAGTTAAATGGCATCGAGATTATTAGCCGTATTATTCAAAGTAAATACCTTGAAAACCTGAAAGGGACTTTGATCGCTGTGCCCATTGTTAATGGGTATGGCGTGTTGAGCCAAAGTCGTTACTTGCCTGACCGCCGCGATTTAAACCGTTCTTTTCCCGGCTCTAAACGAGGCTCCTTAGCAGGGCGCGTTGCGGATCGTTTTTTGAGTGAAATCGTTGCTAAGGCAGATTACGGCATAGACTTACACACCGGAAGTTTACACCGCACGAATTTACCGCAAGTAAGAGCAAATTTGGATGACCCTGAAACATTGTCAATTGCCAAGGCGTTTGGGGTGCCTGTACTGATGAACTCTAACCTTCGTGATGGCTCATTACGTGAGTGCGCGAATGACGTTGGTGCCAAGGTAATACTCTATGAAGCAGGAGAAGCCTTACGGTTTGATGAGCTATCAATAAGAGCAGGCGTAAAAGGGATTGTTGGGGTGATGAGGCACCTGAGTATGTTGCCTAAATCGCGCAGCAAAAAGTCACTGTCTGAACCAAGGATTGCTCGCAGTAGTAGTTGGATTAGGGCTACGGACAGTGGTTTTACCACACACATCAAAGAGCTGGGTGATTTGGTTGAAACAGGCGATGTTCTGGCTGAAATAAAAGACCCTTATGGCGATATCTTGGATAAAGTATTGTGCAAAAATGGCGGTATTATTATCGGTAAGCAAAATATTCCATTAGTGCAAGAAGGCGATGCTATGTACCATATTGCTCACTTTACTTCTCCTGATGAAGTGGCAGGGCATGTTGAAAGCATGCAGGATGAGCTAATGGACAGTGAAGCTTCACTGAGTTTAATTGACTATAAATCGTCTTAAATCATGGATTCATGCTATTTTTTGTATAAGTTGCATTAGGTCAGCACACAATAAGAAATGACGGTGTCATTTCATTCCGTTAAGTCGTTATTACACTTTTTTTCATTAAAATCTCAGCATCAAATGTTGAGGTTTTTCATGTTCATTCTTCGTAGTGTTATTTACCTTTTTACTGTCGCTGTTGTTGCGCAGCTTATTTCCTTAGAAGGCTATCAGTCGGGTTCTGTTGCAGAATACAGTGAGCATTCTCTTACAGAACACTTGCAAGATATGATGTCTTTTCTGAGTTGCTTATTGTTTCTTTATGTCGCGAGAAAGGACGCACAACTGAATATAGCGTCGACACTATTGGCGGCTTTATTGGCGATGATGTTCGTTCGAGAGTCCGATTCTCTGTTAGATAACTATGTGTTTGATGGGGCTTGGCAAGCTCTAGTGGGCCTTATTTTTGTTTGTGTCATTGTTTTTTTATGGGGGCGGTTTTCGTCAATATATGCCTCGCTAAAGGCGTATTCACAACAGTCAAGCTTCGGTACTTTTTTAGCGGGTTTTGTGGCCATTTTGGCCTTTTCCAGACTCATGGGTAGAGCGTCATTTTGGCAAGCGGTAATGGGCGATTCGTATATGCGCATCGTAAAAAATATAGTGGAAGAGGGTATTGAGACCCTAGGTTACACTTTGATTTTAATCTCAGCCGTGGAATTGGTGATTGTTTGCCGTCGACGCCATCGTGAGTTGCTCGCCTTAAAGTAAAGAACGGATGTTCAACAACAAAAAAGCACGCCATGTTAAAACGATGGCGTGCTTTTTTTGGGCTTATTGTCTTAGCCTATACAGTTAAGTTATTGGCGAGACTTAACCTTTGGCTTACGGCGCTTCGCTGAAGGCGCTGTGCCACTATTAGAGCGTCCCGCTGAATGTTTAGCCTCATTATTGGTTTTTCGGCGAGCTTTCTCTGCTGCCGTATTTTTCTCAAGAGTTGGCCGGTTTGAAGAATGAGAAGCACCGGTTGCTTGGCCAGGTTTGGCTTTTTGAGGGCGTCGGTGAATCTGTTTGTCTTTTTCTTCCGCAGGTACTAATTTGTTGTCGCCATGGCCGATCAGGTCAGCACGCCCCATTTTAATTAGGGTGTTGCGTAAATCTTGCCAATTGCTGGCATCGTGATAGCGTAAAAACCCTTTTTGTACGGTACGCTGTTTGGCGTCTTTAGGGGTGTATACGTCTTCACTCTTGTACGTTACCGGCTTCAGCGGGTTTTTGCCCGAATGATACATGGCGGTGGCCAATGACATCGGTGACGGGTAAAAGGTTTGTACTTGGTCTGGTTTAAAATCATGAGTTTTTAACCATACCGCGAGGTTCAGCATGTCTTCGTCTGAGCTTCCTGGGTGAGCGGCGATAAAGTACGGAATTAAATGCTGCTTTTTCCCCGCTTCTTTGGAATATTTGTCGAACATCCGTTTGAAGCGGTCGTACGTCCCCATGCCTGGCTTCATCATTTTCGATAATGTGCCTTGCTCTGAGTGCTCAGGCGCAATTTTTAATAGGCCGCCAACGTGGTGTGTAACAAGTTCACGAACGTATTCTGGGTCTTCCACCGCCAAGTCATAACGTAAACCAGAGGCAATAGACACAGTGTGAATACCTTCTATTGCGCGGGTCTTACGATACAGTTCCGTCGTTGGGCTGTGATCGGTGTTTAAGTTAGAGCAGATGGTTGGATAGACGCAAGACAGTTTGCGGCATGACGCTTGAACTTCATCGTCGTTACAGTTCAGGGTGTACATGTTAGATGTAGGGCCACCTAGATCGGAAATGTGTCCAGTGAATCCAGGTACTTTCGCTTTAATATCTTCAATTTCGTTCAAAATAGATTCGTGTGAACGGGACTGAATGACGCGACCTTCGTGTTCGGTGATGGAGCAAAATGTACAGCCTCCAAAACAGCCGCGCATGATGTTGATCGATGTTTTTATCATGTCATAAGCAGGAATGCGGGCTTTTTTGTATTTTGGGTGCGGCACTCGGGCATAAGGTAAATCGAAGACGCCATCCATCTCAGGTGTTTCGAGTGGAATTGGCGGCGGGTTTACCCAGATTTCTTTTTTACCGTGTTTTTGAATCAGCGCACGCGCGTTATGGGGGTTTGATTCAAGATGTAAAATACGCGATGTGTGTGCATACAAGACAGGGTCTTTGGAGACTTTTTCGAAAGAAGGTAAGCGAATGTAGGTTTTCTCTGGATCGAGTTTCTCGCCACGACGTAAAGGCGCAGGAATAACGCGAATGGGCATGACGTCCGATTCTTCTTCGTCTTTAGTTTGGCACTTACCCTCTGGGATGTATTCATATGGGCTGTAGATTTGGTCTACTTTGCCAGGCCAATCTACCCGAGTTGAATCGATTTCAGTGAAGCCACCTGGCGGCGCGTTACGCACAATGGTCGTACCACGAATGTCGGTGAGTTCGTCTAAGGTTTTGCCCATCGCCATTTGGTGGGTTACTTCGATCATAGCCCGTTCCGCATTACCGTAAAGCAAAATGTCGGCGGTGGAATCGATCAACACCGAGCGGCGAACTTCGTCACTCCAGTAATCGTATTGTGCGATGCGGCGTAGGCTGGCTTCAATTCCACCAATCATAACCGGAACATCTTGGAAAGCTTCTTTGCAGCGCTGAGAATAAACAATGACCGCGCGATCGGGGCGTTTCCCACCCACACCGTATGGCGTGTATGCGTCGTCATTGCGTACTTTTAAATCGGCGGTGTAACGATTGATCAACGAATCCATGTTGCCTGCCGTGACACCGAAATACAGATTAGGCCGTCCAAGACGCATAAAGTCGTCTGTATTGCGCCAATCTGGTTGGTCGATAATACCAACGCGATACCCTTGAGCTTCAAGCAATCGACCTAATACCGCCATGCCAAAGCTTGGGTGGTCCACATAAGCATCTCCTGACACTATGATCACATCACAGCTGTCCCAGCCAAGAGCGTCCATTTCCTCTCGGGTGGTGGGTAGGAATGGAGAAACGCCGTAACATTCTGCCCAATACAATGGGTAAGAGAAAAGTTGTTTGGCGGTTTTATGTCGTTTGATCATTGTCTACTCTTGGTATCGGATGCAATACGCGCTGCGATCACGAGGATACATGGATTATCGGTGAAAAATTGTGCCGTATTATCCCAGAAAATGGTAAGGGTAGACAGTGTAATCTGTGTACCTTACCGCTTTCTTATTCATGGCTGAATGCGCCAAACACTTTCTTCAAAAACAGAGTGTCCTTTCTCTTTGTATTGTGGGTGGGTTGGCGCCAAATTTTCGGCGACGATTTTGTGAATTTTTTCTCCCCACATGGATGTGATGCTGTGTTCCTCAACAGAAAAAGGCGGCCCTTGGTTCTCACCATCATAGTACAATGAGATGAGCAGTACCCAGGCTGAAGGGGACAATCGGTCAAGTGTATGACGCACATATTCGGCGCGTTTTGAGTCTGGCATGGCGACCATGGCAGCGCGATCATAGCAGGCATCGAAGTGGCTTTCGTTAAATTGAAAATAGTCGCCTTCGACAATGCGCAGAGGCAAATCATGGACGGTATGAATCTTTAATTCACCCTCTTGGTGAGTGTCATAGCTGAAGTCGTTATCCCCCAAAAATTGCACGACAGCCAAAGACGAAAGCTCAACGCCTGTCACCTGATAGCCTTGTTCTGCGAGCCAGATCATGTCATTGGATTTACCGCACAAAGGCACCAGAACGTGGCTGCTTTTAGGCAATGTGGGCCAAAATTCTACGAGCTTAGGGTTTACGCCTTCCATATGAAAACCGATGCGGCCCGTTTTCCAACGATCTAGCCAAAATTCATTTGTAATCACGATAACCTCATTAAATGTGGGCTTGTTTAAAGTTCTGTATGTCTTATCCTAAACGGTGGAATTAGGTGATTGGATTTTCCAGTTAGGTCAAGGCTAGTATAGACATCTGCGGTGACTTTTCATTGCCACTTTCGTCCATTTTTACATACAGAGGCTGTCATTTTGAATATGGGGTTACTATGTCTTTAGAGTCTGCGCCAGATCACATTAAACTTGCTGTTGATTTGATTGAGCTATTGGAAGAACACGAAGTTGAGCCCGAGGTTGCCGTAGAAGCATTGTCTATTGTGTTGAAAGACTTTCAAAATAAGCGTGATAAAAACAACATAAAAGGCGGCTAAGTTTTTCATTTTAAAGCCTAAAATGGACGAAGTTCTGACTTTGCTTATCCAACATTATTCGCCGGTAACGTAGACATTTGCCTTGTTACATTCGCTATAATGGCCGCCATCCTATTTTGTTAAGAAGATTTACTATTTTGCACACACTTGATCAACTGAATCGTGGAGAGCTAAAAGGGGTGGTCCGTCTGCAGCTGTCTGAAGAGTTAACGACGTTTCCAGACGCTATTTTTGACCTTGTCGATAGCTTAGAAATATTGGATTTATCGAATAATAACCTAAGCTCTTTGCCTGCGGATTTATCTCGACTCAAAAAACTGCGTATTCTCTTTTGCTCCAATAACCAATTTACGCATTTGCCCGCCGTGTTAGGCGAGTGTGCGCAGCTGGAAATGATCGGCTTCAAAAGCAATAAAATCATGTCGGTGTCTTCTAATTCATTACCCGCGTTGACCCGTTGGCTGATTTTGACTGATAACAAAATTGAATATCTTCCCGAAGATGTTGGACGCTTAGCTCGTTTGCAAAAGCTAGCGTTGGCAGGAAACCGTTTAACGGCGCTGCCTGACTCTCTTGTTAATTGCCAAAAATTGGAGTTAGTTCGGCTGTCGGCCAATCAGCTTAAGGCTTTTCCAGATGTCTTATTGCATTTGCCACGTTTAGCTTGGTTGGCGTTTTCGGGCAACCCATTTTGCGCTGAGCGTGACCCGCATAATGAATTTAAAACGGTATCTTTTTCGGATTTGACGTTGCACCAAGTGTTAGGTCAAGGCGCGTCAGGGGTTATTTCATGGGCAACCTGGCATCATAACCGATTTGATTTTTCCGATTCTGTGGCAGTCAAAGTTTTTAAAGGTGAGGTGACCAGTGACGGCTACCCAGAAGATGAGCTGGATGCGTGTTTGGCCGTTGGAAGTCACAGCAATTTGGTTCAGCCTTTGGCGAAAGTCTCAGAGCCCAACTGTTCGGCTTTGGTGATGGAGCTGATCCCTGCTCATTATACAAATTTAGGTCAACCGCCGAGTCTGGGCTCGTGCACCCGAGATACGTTTGTGAACGAGCAAGAGTTCTCGATTGAAAAAATCGCTTATGTTATCGAGCAGGCGGATCGGCTGGTGGCGCATTTTTGTGAGAGAAAAGTCAGCCATGGTGATTTCTATGCACACAATACTTTGATCAATCAAGATGGTCATATCTTGTTTGGAGATTTTGGTGCCGCATCAAAGTATGCGAATTTATCGGAGCAGCAACAGCGTGGCATTGAAAAAATAGAGCAACGCGCTTTGGGCTTCTTTATTGATGATATGTTGAATTTGTGTGACGAAGTTGGGCAAAAAAGCGTGTTGTACGATTCGCTAAGCAAGCGCCGCTTCGTTTAATTGCTAAAAAAACGCCTCGCAGGGTAAATAATGCGAGGCGTTTTACGTTGAAACGTGTTAAATCAAAGGCTTAAAGCATTTGCTTGGCTTTTTCGGTCAAACGAATGGTTTGATCGCACGCGTTAGCCAATTCGATGCCTTTCTTAACAAAATGACGACTAAAGTAGTCTTTATGCTCGTCGTGTTCATGGAAATTATGAGGTGTCAGCACCGCCGTAAGAACCGGAACTTCTGTTTCCAATTGAACTTGCATTAATGCATTGCAAATTGCCTGAGCAACAAAGTCATGACGGTAGATGCCGCCATCTACAACCAAGGCTGTACCAGCAATCGCGGAATATTGACCGCTCTTTGCCAGTAGTTTGGCTTGTAATGGAATTTCATATCCGCCAGGAACGGGAATGATGTCGATCAAAGACGCATCGTAGCCGCGAGAAACGAGTTCTTTTGTGAAGCCTTCAACGCAATTTAAAACGATGTCTGTATGCCAAGAAGCATGCAGAATCGCAATGCGTTTTGTTGCTGGAGTAAATTCAGTGTTATTCGTTGAGCTCTGATTCATGTGTTAATCCTAAAAATCTAAGGTGAATCAGGGCGAACGGGCAGGCAAATATACCACGATAAAATGGCATACCTTAACGTGATGAGCCTAAAATAGGCACCATCATTAGAGGTTTTGTCTGACGCGCTCTCTATCATCCGGACTGTAACCGTCGGCTCTGGATTCACACCAGATCTGCTGACCCTAAAAGAAAGACTTCTTGTAGGCGCTCGCGGGCTTAGACTGTGATTAAAACAGGGTCTTTACCGCCGGTGGGGAATTTCACCCCGCCCCGAGAACGAAGTCGGATACATCCGACAGACGAAATATACTCGTTTTTGCCGGTGGCTGTCAAAGTGTCTGCCTTCCTCAACTGTGGTGACTTTGTGACAATTTTATGGATAACAAAAAGTAACCAAGAATGGGGTGGTTCTAGTAGTGCTTTTTGTCTAGCTGGATATAAAATTACTATTAAGAGATTTTAATGTTTTGTTACAATAGCGCGCTGTTTATAACGAATAGCTTGGAATATTAGTCTGGAATGGAGTCTTACATGGTGAATATACACAAGACATTTGTGCATCGAGTGTTGATTGGTCTGTCTGTTTTTGGCTTAGCGGCATGCAGTTCGGTTCATAAAGACACCACACATCTTAATGAAAGTGATGAGATGGAAGATATTTCTCAAACCAACTCGGCTGAATACCTTTGCAACAACACGCTTTTAACTGTGTTGTTCCATGCAGAAAATGCCCAAGTAAACTGGAAGGATAAAAACTACCATCTGACACATGCCATCAGTGCTTCTGGTGCTTTTTATCTAGGGGAAGGTTTGTCATTTTGGATTCATGGTGATGAAGCCGAAATTGAGCAAGGTGTCGTAAAAACTCAATGTCACCTTGTTCGAGTTGACTCTTAAATAGCTTTCAAATTAGATCACCTGAAGGGCGTTCACCTTAAATCGTGGTGTTTTCATCCCGTCACATTTGCAATACGTGTACAATGGCTTCATTCGCGCCTTAGGGCGCATGATTCCATTGTAGAGAACGTATGAGTAAGCTATTTGTCATGGGCATGGGCCCAGGTGATTTGGGTTTGGTTGCCCCTAATGCAACCGCAGCATTGTCTGTTTGCAGCGATTGGGTTGCCTACGGGTATTATCTTGATTTGCTTGGCGAACTGAGCGAAGGAAAAACTTTCCACAATTTGCCACTTGGTGAAGAAATTGGTCGCGCTCGATTGGCCTTAGATCTTGCAGCAGAAGGCAAAAATACCGCGTTAATTTCCAGTGGCGATATTGGTATTTACGCCATGGCAACCTTAGTATTTGAGTTGCTGGACATGCAATTACAAGGCAAAGAAAACCACCCTGAATGGCTCGATGTGGACATTGAAGTCATCCCCGGGATTTCAGCAATGCAAGCCGGCGCCAGCCGCGTGGGTGCCATGTTAGGGCACGATTTTTGTACCATTTCACTTTCTGATCTTTTAACGCCATGGGAAACCATCGATAAGCGCTTGCATGCCTGTGGCGCAGGCGACTTTGTTGTGTCTTTTTACAACCCCGTGTCGAAAAAACGTGATTGGCAACTTAACCACGCGCGTGATGTCCTATTGCAATACCGTCCTGTCAGCACGCCAGTCATGATTGGCCGTCAACTGACACGCCCAGAAGAAGAGATTACTTTTACAACACTGGGAAAATTAGACGCAAAAGACGTGGACATGTTTACCATGGTGAGTGTTGGTAACTCGGATACGAAACACATAGTGAATGGTGAGAAACAGTGGATTTATACGCCACGTGGTTACTCAAAAAAACTTTAGTTAATCAAGATGTTAATACGATTAAGAGACACAATATGACGGTTTATTTTATTGGCGCCGGCCCAGGTGACCCAGACTTGATGACAATCAAAGCCGTCAAAACAATGGAACGTTGTCCTATTGTTTTGTACGCAGGTTCATTGATTCCTCCTCAGGTGATAGACAGTGTTCGCGGTTCTGCTGAAGCCATTTATGACACAGCGGAAATGAATTTAGACGAAACCACCGCGGTGATAGAAAAAGCGGCGCAAGAAGGCAAAGACGTTGCGCGTTTGCAGTGCGGAGACCCCGCGCTGTATGGCGCGATCGGTGAACAGATTCGTCGATTGGAAGCATTAGATATAGATTACGAAGTGATTCCAGGGGTTAGTGCCGTTGCGGCTTCCGCCGCTATGCTAAGAAAAGAATTGACCTTGTCTGGCGTTTCTCAGACGGTGATTATGACGAGATACGAAGGCAAAACTCCTTTCCCTGAGCGTGAGCGTTTACCTGCGCTTGCTCAAAGTGGTGCGACCTTAGCAATTCACCTTGGGGTGACGCGTATCCACAAAATTGTAGATGAACTTATCCCACATTATGGCGCTGATTGCCCTGTGGCGGTGTGTTATCGCACCAGCTGGCCAGACCAAGATTATGTGGTGGGTACTTTGTCGGATATTGTGGCAAAAGTACGTGAGAAAAAATTCACACGAACCAGTCTCATTTTGGTTGGTAAAGTATTAGATACAGAAGATTTCGCTGACTCTTATTTATACGACAAAGGGCAAGCGCACATCTTTCGACCGATACATAAAAAAACAACAAGCGACACAGTCTGTATCGCCACGGACAACAAGGACTAAATCATGCAATTAAATAAAATCCCCACCACCATAGTGACTGGTTTTTTAGGAAGCGGAAAAACGACCTTGCTTTCAAACGTTTTGAAGCAAGCTGCTGGAAAGCGCATTGCGGTTATCGTTAATGAATTTGGTGAGCTAGACATTGACTCAGAGCTACTGCGCTCTTGTCCATTGGATTGCCCGGATGAAGGTCAGGAAGCGACTGGACAACGCGGTGATGATGGTTTCTATGAATTAGCAAATGGGTGTATTTGCTGTACGGTAGAAGAAGAGTTCTTACCGGTGATGGAACAGCTGGTGGCGCGCAGAGATGACATAGACCATATTTTAATTGAAACCAGTGGATTGGCGTTGCCAAAGCCTTTGGTACAAGCGTTTAACTGGCCAGGTATCAAAGAGTATTGCACCGTTGATGCGGTAATCACTGTGGTCGATGGTCCTGCTGTAGCCGCAGGGCGTTTTGCTCATGATGAAGACAAAGTTCAGGCACAGCGCCAAGCGGACGAGAGTCTAGACCATGACCCAAGCTTGCAAGAGCTGTTAGACGATCAGTTGAGTGCAGCAGATCTAGTTGTTGTCAGTAAAAATGATCTATTGAACGACGAAGAGAGAGCACGAGTGCAAGACATTATCAGTCATGAAGTGCCAAATACGGTGAAAACCGTGTACATCGAAAATGGAGAAGCCGCACTTGATATGTTGCTAGGCATTGATGCTGCAACGGAAAGTCGAATCGACGAAGTGCATAACCACCATGATCATCATCATGCTCACGGCGCGCACCACGATCATGCCCATGACCACTTTGATTCTTTTGTTATTACCTTGGGTGAAGTGCAGTCTGACCTTTTGCAAGAAACCCTCACTCAGCTGGTTGAAGAGCATAATATTTTTCGTATAAAAGGGTTTGCGGCAGTACATGGCAAACCGATGCGCCAAGTATTTCAGGCTGTAGGAACGCGTTTAGACCGTTATTTTGATCGCTTGTGGCAGCCTGAAGAGGTGCGTAAAACCCAGCTGGTATTTATCGGTAAAGGCATTAGTAAAGAGCAGGTTGAGAATATATTACATGATGCTTTGAGTGCTTAACCCCTCCCAGCCTCCTCCTTGGCAAGGGGAGGAGCTAGACATTCTCTCCCCTTGTATCTTTGAAGGGGAGGGTTAGGGGAGGGTTAAGAGGGCTATGCCAAGCTCGTAATGAAAAAACTATGGATTCTCGCCTTCGCGGGAATGACGGGTAAGTACAAGAAAGAAGCTGGAGAAACCGTGCACTTATTAGCAGCCAAACCGGGTGGCTTTGTTGACGACGAAGGGATTGTCGATCTTGGGCAATCCCCAGCAGACTTAGTTATTTTGGCCGCGGCGGACAGTGTGCTCGGTGCACTTGGCAGTGCACTTGATCAAGTCGCTTCTCTCAATCGTCCCCATGATGGATTGAACAACGTCCGATTGCCGAGTGTTCGTCTTGCCAATTGGATGCAGTTAGTCAAACCCGCGGCTTACGATTTGTACGAACACAAGGTGCTCGATCACGCTAAAGTGGTCGTGGTATCTTTGTTAGGCGGTGAGCATTACTGGGCATACGGTTTTCAGCGCTTGCAAGAATGGGCACAAGGCAAAGAAGGTCGCACGCTTATCATCGTGCCGGGCGACGATTCGCAAGACCCTTCACTAATGAACGTTTCCACTGCAAAATCAGAAGACTGTCATCGAGTGTGGCGTTATTTGCGTGAAAGCGGCCAAGTTAACTCTCAGCAATTGTTCTATTTCCTCATTGATCGTTATTTTGGGTCGCCGTGTGCTTGGCAAGAGCCTACTCCTTTACCCAGTGCTTTGATTTATCATGCGGGGCATTCTGCTGGCTTTGCCCAGTGGCAAAATCATTATTCCGATGAATTAGCGCAAGGCACTCCGGTCGCTATTTTGGCGTTTTATCGCTCTCATCTTCAAAGTGGCAACACCGTGATGTTTGATCGCTTGATCGAAGTGCTAGAGCAAGAAGGTCTGGTTCCGTTGGCAGTGGCGGTAAGCTCCTTAAAAGACGATGTCTCGGTAGGCTTGATCGAATCGTTAGTGGAACGCACACAAGCCAAGGTGATTTTAAACACCACAGGTTTCGCGGCAAATCGCGTGGGCAGTCCAGATTTGGCTTCTGAGCCAACGGATTTTCAATCGGCTTTTGCTTCGCCCATCCCCGTTTTGCAGTTGATCTTGTCTGGAAGTACTGAAGAAGATTGGCAAGCGCAAACTCAAGGGCTTCGCAGTCGTGATGTGGCCATGCAAATTGTCTTGCCAGAAATGGACGGTCGCATTATTACTCGTGCAGTCAGTTTCAAAGCGTTAAGCCATTACAACGACATCGCCCAAGTCGATTTAGTGCGTTACGAATTGCAAGAAGAGCGTGCGCGTTTTGTTGCTCAACTTGCTAAGCGTTTCGCCAATTTAGCCTGCAAACCGAATCATCAAAAACGCATCGCTCTGGTGCTGGCGAATTACCCAACCAAAGACGGCCGTATTGGTAACGGCGTAGGCTTGGACACACCGGCCTCGACAGTGAATCTATTAAAAGCCTTAGAATCGGCGGGCTATCCGATTGCGAATATTCCCGACCACGGCAACGCTTTGATCGAAGAGCTACTTGGCGCGGTGACCAATAACCCCAATACCTTACATGAACGTGGCTGTTGGCAAAGTATCGCCTTGGAAGACTACTTACACTATTTTTATCAGTTGCCATTGGAATGCCAACACGCCGTTTGGGATCGCTGGGGGCCACCGGAAGAAGACCATAAATGCCGCGAGCAAAACGGCCAACGTCGCATCATGCTAGCGGGTATTCGCTTAGGAGAAACGTTTGTCGGTATTCAGCCGGCTCGTGGTTTCAATTTAGATCTCGCGGCGAATTATCATGACCCAGATTTGATTCCGCCTCACAGTTATTTGGCCTTCTATTTTTGGTTGCGCCATGTCTATAAGGTCGACGCTTTTGTGCATGTGGGCAAACATGGCAACCTTGAATGGTTGCCGGGCAAAGGCACAGCATTATCAGATCAGTGTTGGCCAGATATTGCGTTAGGGCCGATGCCGCATTTTTACCCTTTCATTGTGAATGATCCGGGTGAGGGCGCGCAGGCTAAGCGCCGCACCCAAGCTGTGATTGTTGACCATCTTATGCCGCCGATGACCCGCGCTGAAACTTATGGCGATATGGCGGAGTTAGAAAGTTTAGTTGATGAGTATTACCAAGCCATGGGCATGGACGTACGTCGAGAAACTTGGCTGCGTGAACAGATTCTTGAAAAAGTCCAAACCACACATTTGCTTGAAGAGCTGGCAGGGATAGAAGCGGACAACGATGAGTCCGTGCTGGAAGGGTTAGATACTTACTTATGTGAGATAAAAGAGGCGCAAATTCGTCATGGATTGCATCGCTTAGGGGAGTTACCCGAGGACGATAAACTGGCCGATACGCTGGTGGCATTATTGCGATTACCGCGCGGAAGTGAGATCACCAGTCAAGGGATTCTCCACGCTTTAGTCAAAGATTTATCGTTGCAACAAGACGATTTTGATCCGATGAAAAGTGAGCGAACGTTATGGCTTGGCAATAAGCCCGAGCGTTTACAGTCTGTAAGCGAACTAACGTGGCGGACTCATGCGGATACCAAGGAGCGCTTGGAGCTAATGGCCAAGGCGTTGGTCCTGAGCCATTTGATTGGTAAAGCTTCCATTGATGAGCTGGCCATACTCTTGCCGCAAACCGCTGCGTTGTTAGCTCACAGTAAAAAGCGCTTGTTTGTCGCGCTGCAGCAAAGTGCAAACGACGAGATTCAGGCATTAATCACGGGCTTGGCGGGCGGTTTTATTCCTCCTGGACCAAGTGGTGCGCCGACGCGCGGCCGATTAGATACCTTGCCCACAGGGCGCAACTTTTTCTCCGTTGATAACCGCGCGATTCCGTCTCCGGCGGCTTGGGCGATTGGCCAGCAGTCCGCTGAAGCGCTCATTCAGCGGCATTTACAAGAACATGGTGATTACCCTAGAGACTTAGGCTTGTCCGTGTGGGGAACGGCCACCATGCGAACGGGCGGCGATGATATTGCTCAAGCGTTTGCTTTAATGGGAGTTCGGCCGATTTGGGCGCCGGGCTCGAATCGTGTGACGGATTTTGAGGTGCTTTCTTGCATGCAGTTAGGTCGTCCGCGAGTGGATGTCACCTTACGTGTCTCCGGTTTCTTTCGAGATGCTTTCGCCAACGTTATGCGGCTTTACGATGCGGCGGTGCAAGCCATTGCCGATTATCAAGAGCCGGGCACAGGCAATGTTATTCGTGACAATGTGGAAGCGCGAAAAAGCACATTACTGGCTCAAGGCATGGGTGAATCCGAGGCAAATCGTCAAGCCACCTATCGCGTTTTCGGCAGTAAACCCGGGGCTTATGGCGCGGGTTTGCAAGGTTTAATCGACGAGCGTTGCTGGGACACCAAAGCCGACTTAGCGGAAGCTTATGTTAACTGGGGGGGTACGCTTATGGTTCTTATGGTTCTTATGGCGACGGGGCTGACAATCAAGGAAATGGCGAAGGCGTAGAGGCAAAAGACGCGTTTGTGGCGCGTTTGTCGCAGTTGGACGCGGTGGTGCAAAACCAAGATAACCGCGAGCACGATATACTTGATTCGGACGATTATTATCAATTTCAAGGCGGTATGACCAATGCCGTTACCGAGTTTAGTGGTCAAGCGCCCAGTGTTTATCACAGTGACCACTCGAACCCGAGTTCGCCTAAAATTCGCACCCTAAAAGAAGAGCTGAATCGCGTCGTACGTTCGCGAGTGTTGAATCCAAAATGGATCGACGCCATGCAAACGCACGGTTATAAAGGCGCGTTTGAAATGACCGCTACTGTGGATTATTTATTTGCTTATGATGCGACGACCGATTTGGTCTCGGATTATCAATACGAACAAGTCACCGATAGGTTGTTGCTCGATCCAGACAACCAAGCCTTCATGCGAGATAATAATCCTCATGCATTAGAAGAAATGGGCGAGCGTCTATTAGAAGCAATACAGCGCGGCATGTGGCAAAATGCGGGCGATTATAAAGACAGCATTCAATCCTTGTTGCTTGATTTGGATCAGCAACAAGAACAAAGCCTGTGATCTTGGGCAGAAGGTCACTTGTAACCTTGTTGGCAGTCACTTGACTGATTGTCAGCTAAGTCGAATACAGAAAGAGAGAAAGCATGAAAAATTCAGAACAGGCCAAAAAGGGCATTATGATTTGTGGCCACGGCAGCCGTGATAAAGACGCAGAGCGTGAGTTTGGTCTAGTAGCAAAAGGACTAAAAGAGCGTTTTCCCGATTTACCTGTCGAGTATGGCTTTTTGGAATTTTCTGCCCCTAACATTCATATGGGTTTAAACAGCTTGGTTGACCAAGGTGTTGAAGAAATTTATGCGGTGCCTGGCATGTTGTTCGCAGCAACGCATGCGAAAAACGACATTCCTTCGGTGTTAACCACTTACGAAGAAAAACACCCAGGTTTGCACATCACTTATGGCCGTGAGTTAGGCTTACAAGATGACATGATCGATGCCTTCCAAGCGCGCATTTATGAATCATTGGGGTTGGACCCTGAAAATCCGCCAGCCAACCTTTATGACACTCTGTTGGTCGTCGTTGGTCGTGGTACATCGGATACGTCTGCGAACGCAGAAGCGGCGAAGTTAACGCGCATTGTTAACGAAAATATGGGCTTTGGCTGGGCGGATACGGTTTACTCTGGCGTAACATATCCGTCTGTAGGGGTTGGTTTAGAAAACCTAATGAAGCTAGGCTACAAGCGCATAGTGGTTGCCCCATATTTCTTATTTACTGGTCGCTTGATCAAACGTATTCAAGGTTATGTCGACAAGGTGGCTCAAGCTAATCCAAGTATTGAGTTCATTCAAACACCTTACCTAAATGACCATCCGCGGGTCATTGATGCTTTTCAAAATCGTGTGGAAGAAATCATGCAAGGGGAATGGCAGACTGGTGAAGAAACCTTGATGAATTCTTTTAAGCGACGTTTGGCGGCAGGTGAGGTGGATGTTCACCACCATCACGCTGAGTTTGTTGACCCACAAGACGACACGCAAGGCTTGTCTAGTTTTGACCTTAAACATGCTGTTGTCTCTTCGGGGGAGTTGTCTCACTCCTCTGTGCTTAAACCGCATTCTCACGATCATAGTCACGGACATTCGCATGATCATGGACACTCTCATGGTCATGGTCATGGTCATGGTCATGGTCATGGTCATGGTCATAGCCACGGACATTCACATGATCATGGGCATTCTCATGGTGTTTACAAGCACATTGGCCACCCAATGGGGCCACGCACCATGATTGGTGAAGGGATTTGTTGTTGTTTTATGGGGCAGTTTACACAAGACATTCTTGAAGAAGAGAAAGACAAAATCGACGGTGATTGCACGAAAACCGCATTTGCCCACAAGTAATTCAGACGTTGCGGATAAAAAAATGCCAGCTTCTTTATGTAAAGTTGCTGGCATTTTTTGTGGTTTAACCAAATGTTATTAGTTTGAAGTATCCATTTTAGTCTCACTTTCTACCGTTTCAGCGGGTGCCGCCACGGCGTCTTTTTCCTGTGTTTCTTTCTTTACTAGCGGCTGTTTTAGTTCCGCTAAGTCTTTGTTTAGTTTTTCAATTTTTTCTTCTAGAAGTTTAGAGTACGCCACTTGGTTAGACAGCTTTTTACGAAGTTGTTGCTGAATGTCTTCGGATTCATTTAGGTTTTTCATTTCAGTGTTGATGAAAGTAACCACTGCTTTTCCTTGCTGCTCAAACGACAGGTCACGTTTGTCTTCTGTGCCAAGTGTGTAACTGATTTCAAACAGAATTTTTTCGTAGCCAGTAACGAAGTCTTCATAATCTTTTGATGACAAAGCTTTGAGCTTTTTCACTGTCAACGAAATCCGCTCTGCTCTTTTCACCGAAAAAAGAACCGCATCTGCTTTTTCTTTAATTGCATCGATTGCTCTTGGATCGGCGGCAATGAACGCCATTGTGGCATTCAATGATGCGGATACTTGAGACAGGGATTTCGGCGCATGTTGTGAAATGTCTGATTTAATGAGTCGATCGAGTTCTTTTTGAGCATCCGCTAAGTAAATTTTACTGACGGTTTTGACTTCAAGAGCGCGCTGATTTGCGACCAACGCGGGTTGAGCGGCAATGGCATCTCCTGTTTTTTCGTCTGCAATTTGATCAACCAGTTTTTTTAACTCTGTGTTGAGTTCTTTGACTGTACTTGGAAAGTATTTTTCAGCGTCAATTTTTTTCAACTGTGCGTGATAATCAAAGGCTTCAGACAGAGTGGACAGGGATGTGGCTTTTAAGCTTCTTGCTTTGTCCATGCGGCTGTTAAATTGATTAAGACTTTCTTTGGCTGCGCCGATGTTGGTGGTAGAAGTAAAAAGCCCAGTGCTGCTGTTGGCTTCGGATGGGTCAAACTCAAATTTTGCGTAATATTCTTTCGCTTCCGCCAGTGCTTTATTGGCTTCTTCTATGTGCTTTGCTGCAAACCAGTCTAGCTCTTCTTCGACGCCTTTCGAGACTTGCTGTTCTGCTTGGTCTAACGAGGCTTTGAATTCGCTGATTTGACTGATGGTTTCAGACTGTTTAGCGTCTTCGCTTAGGTTCGATGCAGAGTCAGGGTTCGAGGCGCAACCTGCCAGTGTTAAAGTGATAGTGGTGAGCATTAACGCTAGCTTGAGTTCCTTTTTCATAACAGAGTTCCTTATCGGTTGATCAGTTCATAAATAAAACAGAAAGAGACAGTGTCGAAACTATAGCATTATTGTGCATGATTTGAGTAAAGAATGAGCAGGAAAAAAATAACCCCGACAAAGCGGGGTTATGTAAAGTCAGGCTGGCTTTAGGGTATTGCTATTAAAGTGTGAAAGGGCGGTCGCCGTTTTCGTCTTTAATTCGAGTCGGCAAGCCCATGTCATTCAACAAACCTAAGAAAGGTTTTGGATCAAGTTGCTCAACGTTACGCATCTCTTTCGCATCCCACGTGCCATTGGCAACCAAGATGGCTGCGGCAACAGGTGGCACGCCAGCTGTATAAGAAATACCTTGGCTGCCCACTTCGTTGAACGCGTCTTTGTGGTCTGCAACGTTGTAGATGAAGACTTCTTTCTCTTTGCCATCTTTGATGCCTTTTACTACATCACCGATGCAGGTCTTTCCTGTGTAATCAGGGGCAAGAGAAGAAGGGTCAGGCAGTACCGCTTTTACCACTTTAAGTGGCACGACTTCTAAACCTTCCGCGGTTTTAACGGGCTGTTCAGACAGCAGGCCAAGGTTTTTAAGCACGGTGAATACGTTGATGTAGTGTTCGCCAAATCCCATCCAGAAACGCACGTTTGGTACATTCAAGTTTTGTGAGATGGAGTGCACTTCATCATGGCCTGTCATGTAGGCTGTTTGTTTGCCGACGACAGGTAAATCGTCTGTGCGGCTGACTTCAAACATTTTATTTTCTTGCCACGCGCTGTCTTGCCAAGAGTACACACGTCCGGTGAATTCACGGAAGTTAATCTCTGGATCAAAGTTGGTTGCGAAGTATTTTCCGTGGCTGCCGGCGTTGATATCGATGATGTCGATATCACTCACACTGTCAAAATAATCGTTGTACGCAAGGGCGGCGTAAGCGTTGACAACACCTGGATCAAAGCCCACGCCAAGAATGGCTGTGATGCCTTTTTCTTTACACGCGTCGCGGCGTTTCCATTCGTAGTTTGCGTACCAAGGTGGGGTTTCACAAATTTTAGCTGGGTCTTCATGGATGGCGGTGTCTAGGTAAGCGGCACCCGTTTCCATGCAGGCTTCAAGCACAGACATGTTGATGAAGGCTGAGCCTACGTTGATGACGATTTGAGATTCGGTGTCTTGAATCAATTTAACCGTTGCTGGCACGTCAAGAGCGTCTAGGGCGAATGCTTGAATGCGGCCCTCTACCTTCATGCTGCCTTTGTCGAGGACACTGGATACAATATCGTCGCATTTCGTAACGCTGCGCGAAGCAATTGCGATATTGCCCAGTGTGTCATTGTGTTGGGCGCATTTATGGGCCACAACACGAGCCACGCCTCCACCGCCGATGATTAGGACATTTTTTTTCATAGTAACGCTATCTCCAAAATAAAAAGTGTTGAACCGTATTAACTTATGATTAAGACAAGTTCTGCTCAAAATCGTTGTAGTCGAATTCCCTAACGAGCTCGATAGTGCCATCCAGTTGGCGTATGGCAATAGACGGCATTTTTACACCGTTAAACCAGTTCTTTTTCACCATGGTGTAGCCTGCGGCGTCTTGAAACGATAGGCGGTCACCAACTTGCAAGGGTTTTTCAAATTTGAATTCGCCGAAAATATCACCCGCTAAGCAAGATTTTCCACAAATCATGTATTCCTGCTCGCCTTCACACGGTGCCATTTTAGCATTTTCACGGTAGATCAATAAATCCAGCATGTGCGCTTCGATAGAGCTGTCTACAACGGCTAAGTTTTTGCCATTGAATAACGTGTCCAATACTGTCACTTCAAGCGTGGTACTTTTGGTAATACTGGCTTCACCTGGCTCTAAATACACTTGAATGTCGTACTTCTCAGCAAACGCTTTTAGGCGTTGGCAAAACTTATCGATAGGGTAGTTTTCCCCTGTGAAATGTATGCCGCCGCCAAGGCTTACCCATTTCACTTGCTGAATCAAATGACCAAAACGATCTTCGATCAGGTTCAGCATGTCATCAAAGCGATCAAAATCGTTGTTCTCACAGTTATTGTGGAACATAAAACCGGATATGTCGTGAATCACTGTTTCAATTTTTTCTGGGTCCCATTCGCCAAGTCGGCTAAAAGGGCGCGCTGGGTCGGCAATCAAAAACTCAGATGTACTGACCTGAGGGTTCACGCGTAGCCCCCGAGTTTTGTCTTTGCTGGCGTCTTTAAAACGGTTGAATTGGCCGATAGAGTTGAAGATTATTTTGTCGGAGTGGTCTAATACTTCGCTAATTTCATCGTCAGAATACGCCACGCTGTAGGCGTGAGTTTCACCCTTGAATTTGGTTTTTCCAAGCTTCACTTCGTACAGAGATGAAGACGTCGTGCCGTCCATGTACTCTTGCATCAGGTCAAACACTGACCAAGTGGCAAAGCATTTTAAAGCAAGCAAAGACTTGGCTCCGGACTGTTGGCGCACATAGGCGATCTTCTCTAAATTCTTCAGAAGAGCCGCTTTATCAATGAGGTAATATGGTGTCTTGATCATGGCAACCTGCCCGTTAGTCAAAACGGTGTATTCTAGAGCAAAGGTGGGGGCTTTTTCTAGCTTAAAAACGCTATTTTGCAGGGCTTTTTGTGACGTTTTGGTGACTCCCTTGAGGTTTTAAGGGCTTGAAATTTTGTGGCATAAGGAATTGCACTTTTAGAATTGGCTGCAATGAGTAATAGGCCTATTGTCTGTTTCACTTTATAATTCTGCTCAACAACGGTATGGCGGTTTTGGTCGTTCTATACACGGCGTTTATAAAAGCCAAAGCCGCACGGGTAAATGATTTTTTAAGAGTATGAGGAACATCTTAGTATGTTGATTTTAGTAATAGGGTTGGTGGTTTTCTTTTGTCTGCATTCTGTTCGCTTGGTGGCTCCTCATTGGCGTGAGACGATTATGCAGCAGCATGGCGCGATGCGTTGGAAAATGCGCTTTGGGATGATCACACTATTGTCGACCGCGTTTATTGTGATGGGGTATCTACAAATGCGCGTTGAGCCAGTTTGGTTGTGGTTCCCGCCCGTTTGGACTCGCCATTTGGCAGGATTGCTGGTGTTGGTTGCGTTGTTCTTTGCCGGCTCCGCGTTGGTTCCTAATACCACAATGAAAAAGAAAATGGGCTATCCAATGCTGATTGCAGTGAAAATCTGGGCATTTGCGCATTTGATTAGTAATGGCTCTTTAGCCGATGTGATGGTGTTTGGCAGCTTTTTGGTGTGGTCTATTGTGAGCTTTGCTGTGTATCGTCGTCGTGACCGGAAGGCTGGTGTCATTAGAGACTTTGAATCTGGCGTGCAATATGACTTAGCGGCGTTCGCGTTTGCTATGGTGTCTTGGTTTGCTATCGCGTTTTATCTGCATCAAGCCATTATTGGTGTGTCTCCATTGGTTTAGTGCTCTCCCAATCTATAAAAAAACCTATCAGATTTTAATCTGATAGGTTTTTTTTTGCATTTTTTTGCTGTTTTAAAAGGTTAGGTGACGTTTAAGCTCTGAAGTTTAGGTTCTGAAGTTATTGATGCTTTTTGTCAAATCGTCAGCCAAGGATTTAAGCTCTTCCGCTCTGGCGGCACTTTCTGCGGCAAGGGTTACGAGTTCTGTAGAGCCTTGCTGAATGTCCGCGGTGTTTTGATTGACTTCTGAAGTAACACTGGTTTGCTCTTCGGTTGCCGTGGCAATCTGAGCCGCGCGGTCGTTTATGGTCATGACAGACTGTTGGATTTTATCCAAGCTCTCTTTGGCCATGTTTACATCTTCCACACTCCTGTTTGCTCGGCTATGACTTAATTGAATTTTGTTAACCGCATCTTTGGTGATTTTTTGAAGCGATTCGATCATTTTCTGAATTTCTTCAATAGAGCTGTAGGTGCGTTGTGATAAAACACGGACTTCGTCGGCCACGACGGCAAACCCTCGCCCTTGTTCGCCGGCGCGTGCTGCTTCAATTGCAGCGTTTAATGCGAGTAGGTTGGTTTGTTCAGCGATGCCAGAGATGGTGGTCAGGATGGTATTAATGCCGTCAGCATTTTTACTTAGGTCATTGATCACATCGGCCACACCTTGAATGTCTACGGCAAGCGTTCGAATACTGTCTTGGCTTTTCAATACTTGCGATTGTCCTACCGTACTTGCGGCAACGGTTTCATCGGCGTTAATGGCTGTATTAGTAGCATTGCCAGCAATTTCTTGTGTGGCTTGCGCCATTTGGTGAATAGCGGTCGCGACCATAGAAATATTGTGCTGTTGCTCTTCCAGCTTCAGTGAGCTGTTTCTTGATGAGTTGTGTGCTGCACTGGCTTGCTTTGCTAACTCGTGCCCCACATTTTTTAAGTGAGACACAGTGCCATGAAGTAGGGCAACAAATTGGTTAAAGTTGCCAACCAGTACGGCGATTTCATCTTTTGAGTTGGCCGTGAGTCGCTGTGTTAGATCGCCATCTCCTTGGGCTATTTGCGCCATACTGTCTGATACACGACGTAAGTCTCTGAGCAAAAAGCGCGTCACCTGTACAACGATGAAAATGGCTAAACACAATAAAATGACGACCGACATGAGGATATTGGCCCCCAAATTGTATAAAGGCGCATTCAGCACGCTTTTGTTCATCATTAAGCCGAGCACCCATGGGCTGCCTTTTATGTTGCTGGCGTGCATAAGTGTGTCTTCACCATTTAGTGTGAGGTCGACTAATTTTGCTTGTTTGCGCACTTGTTGGAATAGGTCGCGCGTTAGGGTGGGAGAAAGGTCTGTTGCTTCTTTTAATATGTGTTTTTTGTCCGAGTGTGCAATGATTTTTCCGTCGCCATCAAACAGGACACTGTATCCATCTCCTGCCACTTTCATGGCCAATACCGTATCCAGTATGCTGTCTAGGAAAACCAGCCCGCCTATGGCGCCGACAAATTGCCCCTTTACCATAATCGGCTCAACAAAGGTCATCGAGAGCTTTTGGGTAGAAGCCGAAACATAAGGCGCGGTCACGTAGGCACTGTTTTTGGCTTTGGCATCTATATACCAACTGCGTTTGCGTGGATCGTAGTCAGCGCTGTTTAAAGAAGGATCATGACGATACATCTCGCCATTTTCTAATCCTAAAAACGTCATGCCAAAACTCAAACTGGTTTGCGCTTGCTGCAAAATAGTGAGGATTTCTTTTTCATTCGCGTTTGGCTGAGCCGTTAGTAAAGCTTCGATTTTTTGCTTAACGGCCTGCATGGTTCCTACGCGATCTGCTGACCAACTGTTGATGTACGTTGAAATGGCATTCGCTTGAGAGTTGGCTTCTGATTTGATGCGAGCATCGCTGTCTGTCTTGAACTCATAAAAAGAGACGCCACCAATGGCAAGTGCTATGACAATGGCCACAATAATAGACTGAAGAGTGATTTTAGTTTGTAACGAAAAGTGCATCCTTGGTTCTCCTACGTGTTCACGTAAAGCGGATAGTTCCATTGAGTATAAGAGGTATTTCAAAATGGCCGCCATTTTCTTATATTTATCATCGCTTTTCTATTAGGAATTAGCCCTTTTCAGCTTTTGATACTTCGGGGGCTTTCTGTTATCGTCCGCGGCCATTTTATTCGTGTTGATAGGTAAAAATAGATGATTTGTGGTTTTGATTACGGAACATCCAATTGCGCGTTGGGCGTTATGCAAGATTCGTCAGTGCGTTTAGTCGCGTTGGAAGGAGATCACTCTTTTTTACCTTCTACTTTATACGCTCTAGATCGTGACTTAATCACCGAAGCCGTTGGTCGAGGCCTTCAAGATATTCATGCAAGACAATCGTTTGCAGAGCTTAGACAAAATGCGTTAACTCGTGCCAAGCGCGCTCGTTACGAAGAAGACATCGCGGATGAAGATCAGACGTTATTTTTTGGTCGCGCTGCATTTGAAGAATACTTTCAATGGCCTGAAGAAGGCTATTTTGTAAAATCTCCCAAATCTTTTCTTGGTGGCGCAGGCTTACGGTCTGAGCATATTCACTTTTTTGAAGACATCGTCACTGTGATGATGCAAAACATCAAACAGCGCGCTGAAAAGTCCCTTGGTCAAGAGATTACTCATACCGTGATTGGGCGTCCGGTTAACTTCCAAGGCCTTGATGCCGAAGCCAGTAACCGACAAGCCTTAGACATCCTAACAACGGCGGGCAAGCGCGCAGGGTTTAAGGAAATTGAGTTTCTTTATGAGCCAATAGCGGCGGGGTTAGATTTTGAAATGACCTTGCCAGACAACAAAACAGTCTTGGTTGTGGATATTGGTGGTGGTACTACGGACTGCGCCATGGTGCGAATGGGGCCAGACTACCTAAAAAAAGCGGACCGTCGTGAAGATTTTCTAGCTCATACTGGAGAGCGTGTTGGCGGGAATGATTTGGACATACAAATTGCTGGCCGACATTTTATGCCTCTGTTCGGGATGAATAGCTTGTTAAAAACGGGGTTGCCCATGCCAACACAGCTTTACTGGAACGCCGTGACCACGAATGACGTGTCCGCGATCGCAACCTTTAATAGTATGGAAACCAAACAGCAAATTGAGCAACTGAAATTGGACGCGGCCAACCCCAAATTAATAGAGCGTTTCTTGCGCATGAGAGAAGAGAAACACAATTACCACATTGTAAGAAGCGCAGAAGAAGCCAAAATTGCACTGTCTGACTCGTTCCACTATACCGCCTCGCTGGATTACATCGAAGCGGCCTTAGGAACGGACATTACGCGGGATGCATTGGCAAAATCCATCGATTCCCCATTAGAAAAAATGCTTAACCTGATGAAAGTCGCGATTGCGCAAGCAGGTGACACCCCAGACTTAATCTACATGACAGGTGGTTCCGCCAAATCGCCCATTATTCGTGAGGCGATTCAAGCCAGTATTGGTGATATCCCCGTCTTGGATGGCGATCACTTTGGCAGTGTTGCCGCTGGGCTAACGGTTTGGTCTGAACGTATTTTTAGATAACGCCGATCTGAATTTTTCATCTTTGATGGTGCTTGTTGGTGTTATAATGTTGTCCTACTAAACATTTGTATGGAGTACCAACTTGCTAAAGTCTGTGATGATTCAGATAAAAGACCTTTTTGCATGGAGCGATATCAAGCGACCTTGGCATCTTGCGGTTTTAGCCGCCGTCGCTGTTGGGACGCCCGCCTTGATCGGCGCTGCGACCAATCAATTTGCTGTTGCCACCTTATCCAGCTTGGGCGCCATGGTTATCTTGTATCTACCAAAAACGCGTATTGCCCATAGAATGGTGACCTTGGCCATGTGTTCTTTTGGATTTATGGTGTGTTTTAGCGTGGGCTCGTTGGCCAGTGTTAACCCTTACCTTGCTGCGCTGGCGCTTGGGATCTTGTCCTTTAGCGCCATTGTCATTACACGCTATTATCGCCTTCCTCCACCGGGCAGTTTTTTCTTCATTCTTGTGTCTGCGCTTGCGATTTATTTGCCATTTGATTTGAGCCGGTGGTCTGCGAACATTGGCATGGTGGGGTTGGGGGGCATGTTGGCATGTGTACTGGCTTTCTTTTACAGCTTGATGACGCACGCAAATGACTTACCTCCCGTTAAGATAGAGACGGATCCTCAAGTAAACGCCATTATTTTAGAAGGCGCTCTGGTCGCATTCTGTATTGCTTTTGCTTATTTCGTGGCCGTGTTGTGCCATTTACCAAACGCATTGTGGGTGCCTATTTCTTGCGCGGCTATTTTGCAAGGCGCTACTTATCGGATGATCTGGCACCGTAACATTCATCGCATTGTGGGAACGGCATTAGGGATGGGCGTTGCTTCTGTGCTGTTTTCTTTTCAACCTAATTACTGGGTGTTGGCACTTAGCATGATCTTTTTCCAGTTTGTTGTGGAATTATTGATCGTAAAAAACTACGGTGCCGCGGTGATTTTTATTACGCCGCTCACCGTCATCATGGCCGAAATCACCAGCGCAAACATGAGCACAGAAGTGTTGTTGCATCACCGTTTGGTTGATATCTCCATTGGCAGCACCATTGGTATTATAGGCGGTACTGTTTTTCATCGCACTTCTCTTCTCAAAAATATTGAATCGAGAATGAACGCACGCAGTTCTTTATCAGGTCGTAAGCCTTCCTAAGCGCAATTTGCAATTCGTTTGTTGCTTAACGCGGACTTAAAACGTACGCTTCGAACTTCGGTCAACGTCGTTACTTAATGAGGTTGACCGTTCTTGTGAAGGTGCCAGTCTGACTGGTGAAACGGGAAACAGGTGAGTGGACTTACACAAACCCTGTACTGCCCCCGCAACGGTAAATAAGTGATGTATTTTTTCTCGTTTCCACTGTTCGTGAGCGTAATGATATCGGATGGGAAGGGGCGAGAGACGTAAAAATACAGTTCGATCCCACACTTATGAGTCCGGAGACCGGCCTTCATTGACTCGTATTTGGGTAAACCAATACGTTAATTTGAATCATACGGGTGAGTATGAGATCCATTTTGGAGGCACATCGTGCACATTGAACCGGGCGTCGTTGACGGCGCAAAAATTGTTTTAAGTTACGCGACGGCCTTTGCCGCGCTTGGTCTATCCGCTAAAGCGTCCATCGAGATGATAAAAAAAGACGGCTTGCTGTCTTTGATCGGTCGTAGTGCGTTAACCACTCTTTTTGTCTTTGTTTTTTTTGAGATACTGCCTCATCAGGCTGTGGGCGTATCGGAAGTGCATCTCATCTTGGGGTCGACGTTGTTTCTTGTTTTTGGCCCGGCCGCGGCATCTATAGGCCTGATATTAGGCTTATTAACACAAGGTGTTTTCTTTGCTCAATTCGACTTGCCTCAATATGGTATGAACGTCACGACGTTATTGTTGCCTTTGTTTGCTATGTCTGCGGTGGCTCGTCGCACTATCGCGGAGAATACGGCATACGTCGATATTAGCTATAAACAGGCATTGAAACTGTCCTTAACTTACCAAGGCGGCATTGTCGCTTGGGTGGCGTTCTGGGCATTTTATGGTCAAGGTATGGGTGCTGATAACTTGGCCTCTGTGGCGACGTTTGGTATCGCGTATTTGAGTGTTGTGCTGATTGAACCTATTCTGGACCTTGCTGTTCTGGCTGGGGCGAAAAGCCTGCACCGTTTTAAACAGTCGTCTTTGTTTGAAGCGCGTTTGTTTAATTAAACGCAGTTGATCGATAGCAAATGCCCGTTCTGAGTCTACTTAGGACGGGCATTTTTGTCTTCAGCGTTTGTAGCGACCGTGTTCACTCACAAACTCCAAAAAGGCGCGATTGGCTTTCGACAGATAGCTGTCTTTACGCCAAGCAATGCCAAGGTCTAACCAAATGGGTGGATCAAATGATCGGGTTATTAGCTCGTCGTCGTCTTCTATTACCATAGAGAGTAAGGTTGAGATGCCAAAACCTTGTTGAGTAATGGATTTGATTAGTGGAATTAAATTGGTTTCGAAGCCAATTTTAGGTTGTTTATTACACGCTTTGGCCAGTTTATCGACGATGCGACGATGAAAATACCCCTCTTTAAACATCACCAATTCTTCATCGAAAAACGCGTCTGGCGTGATGCGTTCTAGTTGGCTAAAGGGGTGATCTGTCGCAATGGTGACTCGCATTTCTTCACGAATCAATGCCTGAGTTTCCAAGCCGTCGGGCAGGGTTTCCGCGACGATCACACTCAGATCCAACTCGCCATTTTCGAGCATTTGTTGCAGTTGCCACGTACCGCCTTCAATGACTTTAAGCGCAATGGTAGGGTATTTGTGGCGAAACGCCATCAAAATGGGGGAAATAATACGAGCCCAACATGCTGGGAATTCCTACGCGAACTTCGCCCTGACTTAATCCCTGTAGTTCACCCATTTCCAGCAGAGCGTCATCGGTTGCCTGAACGATTTTTTCCGCATGAACCAATAACCTTTTACCTTCGTCCGTTAAACCCACGTGACGATCGGCTCGATGGATGAGAGTCAAACCTAAATCGGCTTCCAGTTTTTTGATCGCCATACTCACGGCAGGCTGAGCGACACTCAACTGCTGAGCCGCTTTCGTGAAACTGGCGGTTTTTGCAATGGCAACAAAGTAACGCAATGGTTTAATGTCCATCAGAGATCCTTATGGATTCTATAAGATAGATATATTTTATTGATAAAATCACTGGGCGTATAGTGGCACTGTTATTTCATTTTATGGGTGTTAACCCAGCGGAGTTGCGTGTGATTGAAGTTGGCAGTGCGGTATTTTGGCGAGGCACTTTGGCCTTGGTGATTGGCTCATTCATGATTTTTGCCAATGTGTATGTAACACAGCCTTTATTGCCGATGATCGCGAATGAATTCGCCATCAGCCCACTGCAAGCCAGTGGCAGCTTCACCATTACCACACTGACTCTGGGCATTTCATTGCTTTTTTATGGGCCGATCTCTGACGCTCTTGGTCGAAAAGGCATCATGGTGATGACCATGGTGGGCATCACCTTAACCACCTTTTGTTTGTCCTTAGTACAAAGCTACGAATCACTGCTTGCATTACGCGCGTTGCAAGGCTTCTTTCTGGCAGGGTTGCCAGCCATTGCGGTGGCGTATTTGGGAGACGAGTACACGCCTGAAGCGTTACTGGTGGCGGTTGGTTTGTACATCAGCGGTAATACATTGGGTGGTATTGGTGGTCGTCTTATTGGCGGCTTCGTCGGGGAGTGGCTGGGCCGCTCTGCCACTTTTGCCGTAATGAGTGCCATCAGTCTGATGTGTTTGCTCGCTTTTTTCTTCCTGCTACCAAAATCTCAACACTTTGAGCCAAAGCCTCTTCGTGTTGGTCATATATTGAATAATATGAAAAGCCATTTGCAAAACCGTCGATTACTTACCTGTTATTTGATTGGTGGCTTCAGCTTCTTCATTTTTATCAATCAATACAGCTATGTGACCTTCGTTTTAGAGGCTGAGCCATATAACTTAACTGCGAAGTACGTCGGCTTGCTGTTCTTAACTTATTTATCTGGCACCTTGGGCTCGGCGATCTCGGGTAAACTCGCCAAACGTTGGAGCCAGCCCAATATTATGGTGTTAGGCACCTGTATCTTTATGTTTGGTTCACTGGTGACGCTTGGAAATTCGTTATTGGCGATCATTGTGGGCTTACTCATAAACAGCTTTGGCTTCTTTCTATGTCACTCAACGGCCAGTGGGTTTGTTAGTCGAAACGCCAAACACGCCAAAGCCAGCGCCTCTTCTTTGTACCTTGTTTTCTATTATCTTGGGGCAAGTTTAGGCGGATTCTACCTAGACCCATTTTG
Organism: Marinomonas pontica; assembly: GCF_026191375.1. Lineage (GTDB taxonomy): Bacteria > Pseudomonadota > Gammaproteobacteria > Pseudomonadales > Marinomonadaceae > Marinomonas > Marinomonas pontica. Next base: position 52,927 of record NZ_JAODTL010000038.1, read on the forward strand.
GCAAGCGAACGGTTGGACCGGCGTTGTATTGGGGTCTTGGATAGTGCTCGGCGCGGTTGTTTTGGCGGGAGTGAGTTTGGTTTTAGACAACAAAAAAACCTTGTCGCTGAATGTTTCCCATTAACAGGGTAAAGGGACATTTCGCGAGACCATCGGTGATTTGGCGTTAACCGTTAAGGATGATCGCTCTCGTCATACTGATGTCTTATTTCGGTGTTATAAAAATACCTCAACAAGACAGAAGTATGGCGACAATATGGACTACTTATTCATTTCTCGAAAAAATGTACATTCCCGATATTATCAAATTTTAGTGAAACGCCTGAAGTTGGATTGTGAGCTATACATTACAGGTATGCCGACCTTATCCTCACTGCCGTTCTTAAAAGAAGCCTGTAAAGTCGACTTTAGTGACGTTCTTGAGCAGCAAACGAAGCGTAAAAAAGCTTACCATCCTATCTGGAAAAACACCTTGTTAATGTCGTTATATCGCCGTGTCCAGCTTGGTGTGGAGCGTTTAAGGTACGCTAAATTCCTATCGGTATTATCGGTAAAAAAGCCATCCCATGTTGTTATCTGGAATGGGCGAAAACTGCCTAATGTCACCATAGCGATGGCGGCTAAGAGTTTGGGAATTAAGGTTTTCTACTTTGAAAATGGTTTATTGCCACAAACCGTTACTCTAGATCCTAAAGGCGTTAATTTTTCTTCGTCTTTGAGTCAGGATCCCAGTTTCTATTTGTCATTTGATCCAGAGAACAAACATGCATTTTCTGCTCCAGACATTGTGCCGCGTAGCAATATAAAAAAACGACAACATTTTCAAAGCGCAGACCTACCAGATCGATTTATTTTTGTTCCATTTCAAGTGCCCCACGATACGCAAATTGTATGCTATTCCTCTTGGATTGAATCGATGGAGATGCTGTACGATCAAGTGATATCTTCTGTCAAAGCACTTAATGATCCAGAGTTAAAAGTGGTTTTTAAAGAACATCCCTCTTGGCATAAGCACTATTCGTCTTTGTATAATAAGGACTCAATAGGACAATTCGCCAATGGCAATTCAACGGTCGAATTAATGAGTAAGGCCGAAGCGGTTGTTACAATAAACTCGACAGTAGGCATGGAATCACTTTTACTAAATCAACGTGTTATTACGCTTGGCGATGCTTGCTACAACATAGATGGGTTGGTATTACACGCAAACACAGCGTCTCAGCTAACGGAGTGTTTACTGCAAATACAGCAAGGTTGGCAAATGAATACTCAGCTGTGCGAGAAATATTTTTCTTATCTAGAGTACGTTTACTGTATTCCTCGTATTGCCAAAGACGACCCAGAACACATCGAAGCAGTGCGCCAACGCTTGCTAGAAGAAGATGTCTTTAGTCGGACACAAAATGGTGTATCCACAAGTCTCTCAAGGAGCCAAATGCCAACAGGAGCGCTGGAACTGAGTCGAGCCTAGCGTTTATTATTCATGAAAAGCTGTCATAAATAGCGTATTAAAATTACCATGCCCCCTAATACGCTATTGAAGATTACATGCTGAGTAAAATATGAACACTAAAATATACAAAGAAGTCCTGTACCTCGCCAAAGAACTAATGACCTGCGCCAATAAAAAAGACCAAGCGGGTTTTGATGGGTATTACCAAGAATTAAAAACCATCTGTGATGACAACGACGGCACAGACAAAGACCACCCAGTGCAGTGGGAAACCCTAGGCGACTTTACCGACGACTTAGAGCAAGCCATTGTCATCTACGATAAAGCCTTAGAAAAAGCCGCCGCTATAAACTCCAAAGATTACCTTTCCTCCATCGGCTTTTCGGCAGCGCAATTGAAACTAGAGCTTGGCGACAACGCGGGTGCCATTGAATACCTAGAACAAGCTAAAATTCACAGCAACAAGATAATCGACAAAGAACTAAAGGCAGAGATTCACGACGTATTGTTTGATCTGAAAAAAGCCTAACGCAACAAAAGAGACACAGAATGGAACGTCCGACCAAGGAACAGATCAGCGCATTGCCTTTGTACATTGGCCTTGGTCTTTCTAATATCTACATCGTTGAAAATGAGCAGCAGGCGATGGACGCTTTGCACGTATTGTTAACGGAATCTCGGCTTGGCTTCGACACCGAAAGCAAACCGATTTTCCAAAAAGGCCAAGTTAGCCCCGGCCCTTCGCTGATTCAACTAGCGACGGAAACAACCGCTTTCCTTTTCCCAACACGATTTCCCTGTGCGGTAGCGGCTGCCAAGCAAATACTGACCAACCAAAATATCAAAAAAATTGGCTTCGGCATCAAAGACGACAACAAAGAACTGCGCAATAAACTCAACATCGACATCACCAATACGCAAGACTTATCCGTCACCTTAAAGCAACTTGCTGGAGAGAAAAACAGCATCGGCGCCCGCGCCGCCGTCGCCATGATGCTGGGAAAACGCCTTGGTAAAGGCGCCCAAAAATCCAACTGGGGCGCGTATCCACTGAAAGAAAACCAGATCCTCTATGCGGCGAATGACGCGCATTCGGCTATTTGTGTGGAAAGGGCGTTGGCTTTATTAAGGTCTTAGTTTCCTCCCTTTTCAAGGGGAAGACGGAAGATGGGGTTATTGGTTCTATTCAAACGCTTTGTATTTCCGACCTTTATTTCCGCTTTTTAATTCGGGAAAAAGCTGAGCGGGTAACTTTTTTTAAGCGCACAGAACTTAAGTCTAAAGGGAAGCAAAAATTCGCTTAAGATCTTTAATAACTTCTTTTTTCTTCATAAAGTGGGGGAATGCGATGCCTAGAGACCGTGGGGAATCGATTGTTTTGAATGATGTGAGCAAGTACATTGACCCATATATAAAGCCATGCGGAGGTTATAATGACGGTAGAATCAATATCAATTGGGATTTCAGTTTTTGCATTAATTATTTCTGTATTAACTTTTTATTTTACGCTTTTTCATAATAAACATAGCTTAGTTGCTACAGTTGCAAAATGGACTAATGACCCAGATCCTAATACCTTGGACAACATTTGCGAAATTGGAGTTTTCAATAATGGAAATCGAGATTTATTAATTCAATCGGTAGAAGTTGACTTTTCCGAAAATTCCTCTAATCGAGCTTATCCTGAATTGAATTTAAATGAAGTTCCATGTTCTTTAAAAGCTGGTGGGTGCGAACTTTTGGCTATACCTATACCAAAACTATTTATGGAAAATGCTCAGAATAAAGACCTCCTTATTAAAATAATTATTTACGTTTATACAATTAAGGGTGAGCTAAGGATTGCAACTAAAAACCTAACTCCGATTATTGGCGACAAGGGGCCTGCTTCTTTGGATTGGCAGCCATTTTTTTTAAGAAAAGTTAAGCTAAGTGATAGGCAGTGAATGTAGTAGAGTATTTAATAAGATTTTAAAAACTTGGTTTTCCACCATAGCTTAATTTAGCAATTTCTTAGAATGTCTTATTTAGTTTGTTCGACGCAATCCCGATTGCGCGACATTATGGAGTTTCAGAGTCCTTGTTTGGCGAGCTATCTCCCACCGAATAAACAATTTATGCCTTACGATATAAATCGTCTTGCTAAAGCTAACGTAAAACAGTGTGAATCAGACGTTTGGGCGAAAGCCCGACAAAGAGACTTTTTGGTTACTTTTGTGGATCTGGACAAAAGTTACCCGCTCAGCAGAGCGGAATAAAGGTTGGGAATACAAGGTGTTTGAATGGAACCCGAAGAAGAGATTAACCCCATCCTCCGCCTTCCCCTTGAAGACAAAAGGGGAAGGGACTTGGTGATTTGTAACCATTACCTTTTATCTTTGAAATACCAATAAAGTCAGTTCGACGCAATCCCGATTGCGCGACTCTATGGAGTTTCAGAGTCATTGTTTGACGAGCCATCTCCTACCAAATAAACAATCTATTCCTTACGATGTAAATCGTGATGCCAAACTTAATAATAAACAGTGTGAATCAGACGTTTGGGCGATAGCCCGATAAAGAGACTTTTTGGTAACTTTTGTGGATCTGGGCAAAAGTTACCCGCTCAGCAGAGCGGAACAAAAGGTTGGGAATACAAAGGGTTTGAATGGAACCAAAGAAACCCCTCCCTAACCCTCCCTTGAAGAAAGGGGAAGGGACTAAAAAAAGCCCCGCAAAGCGGGGCTATAAAACTAGGGAGTGACAACGATAAAGTCACGCGCTGTTGTTACACAGCATTCTGATCCGGTGCCGTATTATTTAATACAACACCAAACGCAGTGGGTTTTCCTGTTGAATCATGTCGATGAAACAGGAATGTTTTGTTAAATGGCTTTGTTGTTCAATTCGGTGCTTTTTAGCACTTCATCAAGGTGTAGCCAGGTTTCGATGACGGTGTCTGGGTTAAGAGACATGCTTTCGATGCCTTGGGCGACAAGCCAGTCGGCGAAGTCGGCGTGGTCAGATGGGCCTTGGCCGCAGATTCCAACGTATTTGCCTTGTTCACGACAGGCGGTGATGGCCATTTTTAGCAGTTTTTTCACAGCTGGGTTACGTTCGTCGAATTTGTCTGCGATCAATCCTGAGTCGCGGTCAAGTCCGAGTGTTAGCTGAGTCAAGTCGTTAGAGCCGATTGAGAAGCCGTCGAAGTATTGTAGGAACTCGTCAGCCAATAGGGCGTTGGACGGCAGTTCGCACATCATGATGACTTTCAGGCCGTTTTCACCGCGAGCCAAGCCTTGTTCAGCTAGCAGTTCGGTGACTTGTTGGGCTTCTTCCAAGGTACGAACAAATGGGATCATGATTTGTACGTTGGTTAAGCCCATGTCGTTACGAACGCGGCGGATGGCTTCACATTCTAGGGCGAAGCAGTCGCGGAACGAGTCGTCGATGTAGCGCGCTGCGCCACGGAAACCAAGCATTGGGTTTTCTTCGTCTGGTTCAAACAATGGACCGCCAACTAGGTTGTGGTATTCGTTTGATTTGAAGTCAGACAAGCGCACGATGACTGGCTTCTTAGAGAAAGAGCAAGCCAGTGTTGCGACGCCTTCGACCAGTTTGTCGACGTAGAATTCCACTGGGCTGTTGTAGCCGGCGATGCGGTGGTTGATCTCTTCTTGCAACGCGGGTGTCATGTCTGCGTAGTTCAACAAGGCTTTCGGGTGAATGCCGATCATGCGGTTGATGATGAATTCTAAGCGAGCCAAGCCTATGCCAGCGTTTGGTAACATGGCAAAGTCAAACGCGCGGTTTGGGTTGCCCACGTTCATCATGATTTTCACTGGCAGTTCTGGCATGTTGCCGACTTCAGAGGTGATGATGTCGAATGGCAGTTCGCCTTGGTAAACAAAGCCCATGTCGCCTTGTGAGCAAGATACAGTGACTATTTGGCCATCTTTCAATACGTCTGTTGCGTCGCCACAACCAACAACGGCTGGAATACCGAGTTCACGTGCGATGATCGCCGCGTGACAAGTACGACCACCACGGTTGGTAACAATCGCAGAAGCGCGCTTCATGATGGGTTCCCAATCTGGATCGGTAATGTCGGTAACCAGAACGTCGCCCGGTTGGATGCGATCCATTTCGGTAATAGAAGACAATACTTTTACGGCGCCTGTGCCGATTTTGTGACCAATGGCGCGGCCAGTGATCATTACCTGAGAGGTTTTCTTCAGGTTGTAACGTTCCATGCTTTGGGCGTTGGCTTGGCTACGAACGGTTTCTGGTCGCGCTTGAACAATGTAGATCTTGCCGTCGATGCCGTCTTTCGCCCATTCAATGTCCATTGGGCGCTTGTAGTGTTTTTCGATAATGCAGGCTTGGCGAGCAAGGTCTTGGATTTCGTCGTTGGTTAGGGCGAAGCGGTTCTGGTCGTCCAAGGCTACTGGGACGATTTTAACGAATTCTTCGCTGCCAGCTTCGGCGTATTCCATTTTTTGTGCTTTGCTGCTTAGGCTCTTGCGCACAACCGCCGGGCGATTGGCGGCCAGTGTTGGCTTGTGAACGTAGTATTCGTCTGGGTTTACGGTGCCTTGTACAACCATTTCGCCAAGGCCGTAAGCGGCGGTGATGAAAACCACTTCGTCAAAGCCGGATTCTGTGTCTAGGGTAAACAAGACGCCAGACGCACCGATGTCACTGCGTACCATTTTTTGAATGCCTGCGGACAAAGACACACCTTGGTGTTCAAAGCCTTGGTGAACGCGGTAAGAAATCGCACGGTCGTTAAAGAGGGAAGCAAACACGCGTTTGATCGATGCTTTGATGTCTGCCAAGCCTTTCACGTTTAGGAAAGTTTCTTGCTGGCCTGCGAAAGACGCGTCTGGTAAATCTTCCGCGGTGGCAGAAGAGCGTACGGCAAATGACGTGTCGTCTGTGTTGTCATCGCAAAGCGTTGCGAAAGCCGCTTCGATTTCTTGGTCAAATTCGGCAGAGAAAGTCGCCTCTTCGATCCATTGGCGAATTTTCACGCCCGTTTCAGCAAGGGCGTGAACATCGTCTACGTCCAATGCATCTAATGCTTGATGGATTTTTTCGTCTAGGCCGCTTTCAGTGATGAAGCTTTGATAAGCATAGGAAGTGGTTGCGAAACCGTTTGGTACTTGAATACCAAGGTCTGTCAGGTTGGAAATCATTTCACCCAAAGAGGCGTTCTTGCCGCCAACTTCACCGACATCTTCCATATGAAGATCTTTAAACCACTTAATAAACTTGCTCACTAGAGACTCCAGTTTTTTTTTATAAATGAATGGCAGGAATAGTATTTAGCCAGTTTTTCCTAGTACACCAAGTACTTGTCAAAGCACTTGATCTGGGTTCATTGTATGTAGGTGCGTTGCTTCGAATAAAATCGATTATTCGATGTAGTTTTATTTCAATCGAAAAAACGAATGTCGTTAGATAACAACAAAACAGGTGAATATTGAATGAAAGTGTATTTTGTCTCTGATGGAACGGCGATTACCGCTGAGGTATTTGGTTCGGCAATGTTGTCGTTTTTTGATGTGGCGGTAGAGACAAAAAGTGTGCCTTTTTTGATCACAAAAGATCAGGCGGAAGGGCTAAAACAACAGATCAATCTGGAAATGAAGGAAGGGGTTGCTTTGTTGGTTTTTTATACCATTGCCGATGTGGCGATCCGCGATATTATCGAGTCTTGTGACTGCCATTGTTACAACCTTTTTGGGGATTTACTGTCGCCGATTGAGCAAGCCTTGGGCGTGAAAGCACAGCCAACCGCACAGAAAGCGCATGGTATGAAAGAGGGCGTTTATGATGGCCGAATTGACGCGATAAACTACGCTTTGGCGAACGATGACGGGGCGTCGGTAAAGAATTTTGCCGAAGCCGATATTATCCTACTTGGCGTGTCGCGCTCCGGTAAAACGCCGACCAGTTTGTATCTCGCAATGCAATACGGTATTAAAGCCGCTAACTACCCCATCACCGAAGACGATTTTTCTTCTCCAGGTTTGCCAAAAGTCTTAAAAGATCACAAGAAAAAGCTGTTTGGTTTGACCATCGATGCCCAGCGATTGCATGAAATTCGCACCGGTCGTATGGCGGCGAGTAAATACGCATCGTCGCGCCAGTGTCGCTATGAAGTGGATGAAGTAGAGTCTCTTTATCGCCAAGAACGTATTCCATTTTTAAATTCGACGAAACTGTCTGTGGAAGAAATTTCCACCAAAGTGATGGCTGAAATGAATTTGGTGCGGCACAGACAGTGAACGGATGCTGAGAAGTAATCGAATTATTCGATGGATTCCTGTTTTTTGCATGAAAAACACACAAAAATGGCATAAAAATATTTCAGTTAGTTCAAAATGGCATTACAAATGTCAGATAAATGTGACGAAGTCACCGGTTTAGATGCCTGTTTGTTGTGTAATTACCAAATTCGCTCTAAGAGAGTGTGAAGATAATGTTAAGAGCAGCGTGAACTGGGAGAGTATTTGTTGAATATGCTCTATAATGACAACTAATTGAACGCATCCGTCATTCGGCAGACGTGACAAACGAATACCGAGCGTTCTGAATAGTGAGATGTTCATATTTCTATTTTATAAAAGGGCGTCTTATTGAAAAAACCAAGGATAAAAATACATTGAGTAATAAAAAAATTAACGATCCCCACATGCAGCGAGAAGCGTCTAAGTACGATAATCCCGTACCAAGCCGTGAATTCATTCTAGAGTTTCTTGCCACCCAGAATAAAAGCATGGGTCACTTAGATTTATGCAAAGAGTTTTCGCTGACTGGCGAAGACGAAATCGAAGCCCTCCGTCGCCGTCTCATCGCTATGTGCCGAGACAATCAAATGACCAGCAACCAAAATGACGAATACTCGCCGATTTTAGAGAGTGACCTGATCGAAGGTTACGTCCAAGGCAATAAAGAAGGTCATGGTTTCTTGCTGCGTCAAAGCGATGACGATATTTTCCTATCTGCCCGTCAAATGCAGAACGTGATGGATGGCGATAAAGTCAAAGCACGCCTTTCTGGTCGTAGCGTTAAAGGTCGCTTAGATGGTGTCGTGGTTGAGGTGCTAGAACGTAAGCACACGCAACTTGTTGGCCGATACTATGAAGAAAGCCGTACCGCTTTCGTCACACCTGAAAACCCACGTATCGCACAAGATATCTTGATCACTACAGAATCAGGTTTAACGCCGACTCATGGTCAATACGTGTTGGCTGAAATTGTTAGCTACGCTGAGCGCGGTAAACCAGCCCAAGGTTTGGTGAAGAAAGTCTTGGGTGACTTTATGGCACCGGGCGTTGAAATTGAAGTGGCGATGCACCGTTACGAAATTCCTAACGAGTGGCCAGCCGCGGTTGAAAAGCAAATCAAAAACTTCAGCACAGAAGTAGCAGAAGAAGACAAAGCGCATCGCGTGGATTTGCGTGAGACACCGTTTGTTACCATTGATGGTGAAGACGCGCGCGACTTTGATGATGCGGTATATTGTGAAAAAACGCCGGGTGGCTGGAAGTTATTTGTTGCCATTGCCGATGTCTCTCATTATGTGAAGAAAGACACAGCGCTGGATGAAGAAGCGATTGTTCGCGGTAATTCGGTGTATTTCCCCGGTCGCGTTATTCCTATGTTGCCAGAAGTTTTGTCGAACGGCCTTTGTTCATTAAACCCAGACGTAGATCGTTTGGCGATGGTTGCAGAAGTGTCTTTGACGAGCAAAGGCAAGATGCGTGGTTTCAAATTTTATGAAGGTTTGATCCGTTCCCATGCCCGTTTGACTTACACCAAGGTCGCGAAAATGATCGCAGACGAGCCAGAAGAGCAAGGTGTTGAGCTGCGTGAGCGTTATGCGTCCATTGTGTCGCACATTGATGATTTGAAAGGTTTGTATCAGGTCCTAAAAGGCGCGCGTGATGAGCGCGGCGCGATGGAGTTCGATACCACCGAAACGCGCATGGTGTTTGACGAGAACTCCAAAATTGAACACATTGTTCCTGTCGAGCGTAATGACGCTCATAAATTGATCGAAGAATGTATGTTGTGCGCTAACGTAGCGGCGGCAGAGTTATTGATCAAAGCCGATTTGCCGGCCTTGTTCCGTGTTCACGAAGGGCCAAAAGACGACCGTTTGTTAACGCTACGCACTTATCTTGGTTTATTGGGATTAGAGCTAACGGGCGGTACTAAACCAACGCCAGCAGATTACGCGGCCTTGTCTGAAAGTATTAAAGACCGAGCGGATGCCCGTAGTATTCAAACTATGATGCTACGCTCTATGTCTCAAGCTGTGTATCAAGCCGATAATTTGGGTCACTTTGGTTTAAATTATGAAGCTTATACGCACTTTACGTCACCTATTCGTCGTTACCCAGATTTGTTAGTTCATCGCGCGATTCGTTATTTGATTCGTGGTGAAGGCCGTCCGGCTGTGCGTCAGGCGCATCGTGTCGCTGGCAGCCCAGAACTGAAAGAACGCAAAATCTATGGTTATAACCACGCGGATATGGACGGTTTAGGGGATTCTTGTTCCTTGACCGAGCGCCGTGCAGATGAAGCCACTCGTGACGTAGAAGCCTGGTTGAAATGCCAATACGTGGAACAGCATTTGGGCGAACCGTTTGACGGGGTTGTCACAGCAGTGACGTCGTTTGGTTTATTCGTCGAGTTGCAAGGCTTGTTTGTTGATGGTTTGGTGCATATTTCTGGTCTTGGACAAGATTATTTTGTTCACGATATGGAACATCAGGCGATTGTTGGTGAACGCACAGGTCGTGTCTTCCGCCTTGGTGACACGTTGAAAGTTCGCGTATCTAATGTGAACTTAGAACAGCGCAAAATTGATTTGAGCTTGGATGATAACGGCGGCCGACCACCACGTAAAAAGGTGGAGCGCAACGATATGACCGAATTGGAAATGCAATTGGCGCAATTGCCACCGATTGAATTAGGCGGTCGACCTAAGCCTAAGACGGCAGCAAAAGTAAGCGGAGATAAATCCAAAGACGATAAAACCTCTAAAGAGGATAACTCCAAAGACGGCAAAGGTTCAGACGGTAAAGCAAAGAAAAAACGCCGTTCGCCAGTGTCTAAAGGCAAACGCATTAGGCAGAAGAAATCGGGCACGGTGTCAGCAAACGGTAAGCCAACTGCGGCGGTTAAGAAGCCGAAAAAGCCTAAGAAGCCGAAAAAAGCAATGCTAAGCCAAAAGCAAAAGATTGATCAGACATTGAAAATTGAACTTTCTAGATAAACAAATAAATGAATAAAAGGGGGCGTATGCCCCCAAATTAATAGAGTAGATAATGTCAGATTTAGAATGGATATACGGTATTCATGCCGTGGAAAACGCGTTAAACCAACAGCCAGAACGCATCAAAGAAGTGCGTTTTCAAGAAGGCCGTGACGATAAAAAAAACCAACGTTTAGTACAGCTTTGTAAAACCAATAAAGTGCGTTACAGCGTGGTTGCTCGTCGAGACTTAGACCAATTGTTTACCTCCAGCAAAGACCGCGTGGTTCACCAGGGTGTGGTGGCTTACACCACGATGAACAAGGCTGGTAACGAAGCCGATTTGCATACTTTGATTGGTGGTTTGGATGAGACTCCGCTGATCATTATTTTAGATGGTGTGACCGACCCTCATAATTTAGGCGCGTGCTTGCGAAGTGCCGATGCGGCAGGTGCTCATGCTGTGGTGATGCCAAAAGACAACTCTGCGCCACTGAATGCGACGGTCAGCAAGGTGGCTTGTGGTGCTGCAGAAAGCATTCCTGTTTATGCCGTAACGAACCTTGCTCGTACGATGAAGAAGTTACAAGACCAGGGTGTGTGGATTTTTGGCACCGCGGGCGAAGCAACACAAACCATTTACGAGCAAGACTTAACCATTCCAACAGCGATTGTGATGGGCGCAGAAGGTGATGGCATGCGTCGTTTAACTCGCGAGCAATGCGACTATTTAGTGAAGCTGCCTATGGCTGGTGTGGTTTCTAGTTTGAATGTGTCCGTAGCGACAGGCGTTTGTCTCTACGAAGTCGTGCGTCAGCGCGCTGTTAAGGCCAAAGGTTAAGGGGCACAAAGCCTTGTTTAAGCAGTTTACTATTCAAGCACCCTCGGTGCGTATTGAAGCCGAGCTACAACACAAAATCGACAATAAAACCAAACCGTTAGGTGCGCTGGGTGAGTTGGAAAGCATTGCGTTTCAGCTTGGCAAAATTCAGCAAACGACAACGCCCGATGTGTCAAAACCGCAGATGATCATTTTTGCGGCGGATCATGGCGTGGTAGCACAAGGCATCAGTTTGTTTCCACAAGAAGTCACACCTCAAATGGTGATGAACTTTCTAATGGGCGGCGCGGCGGTGAGTGTGTTTTGCGAACAACATAACGTGCCATTGCGCATTGTTGATGTGGGGGTGAATGCTGAGCTGGAAGCGCATCCTTTATTGGGTGCTCGCAAAGTGGCGTTTTCTTCGCAAGATTTCAGTCAACAGGCAGCCATGACGAGCACACAGTTAGAGCAAGCCCTTCAAGCTGGCGTTGACGAAGCGAATTTGGCAATTGACAAGGGCGTGAACCTATTGATGTTCGGTGAAATGGGCATTGGTAACACGTGCGTGTCGTCTTGCATGATGACGGCGTTGATTGGTGTGAGCGCCGAGGACAGTGCTGGGCGTGGTACAGGACTGGATTCTGCTGGGGTTTCGCACAAAGCACGTATTATTGAGCAATCATTACAGCGTGCGGAAAAAGAAACTGGCCAATTGATGTCTGACTGGAGTGCGCAAACACTGGCAGAACAAGTTGGCGGCTTTGAGATTCTGGCTATGGCAGGCGCGATGTTGCAATCGGCTCAGCGTCAAACGGTGTTTGTGGTGGATGGTTTTATCTGTTCAGTCGCGTTGTTGTTCGCTCAAAAAGTGGCGCCTGATGTGCGTGAATACGCGGTTTTTGCGCACCAATCAAATGAAAAAGCCCACAAAATGTTGCTGAGTCATTTGAAGGCCGAGCCTATTTTGTCTTTGGATTTGCGCTTGGGTGAAGGTTCTGGCGCTATTTTGGCCTATCCTTTGATCCAAAGTGCCTGTGCATTTTTGAATAAAATGGCGAGCTTTGAAAGCGCTGGCGTCACCGATTCTAAATAATATCAGTCGTACGAATAATTAGGTAAACATAGCCCATTATGAAAGGCGTTCTTGTTGGTCCCTATTGGCAAGGCTTTAAACGTAGCCTTGTTACTTATACTCGAATTCCGCTGAAGGTGGATTGGAGTGACGAGATAAAGCACATCCCAGCGGTGTGCTTTTTACCATGGATTGGACTGGTGGTTGCACTATTGAGTGCTTGGCCATTGTGGTTTGATTGGTCATCTGCGTTGCAGGCATTGTTGATGCTGTTGACCGCTGTGCTATTAACCGGTGGATTTCATGAAGACGGTTTGATGGACAGTTGCGATGGCTTGGTTGGTGGTTGGGACAAAGAGCAGCGTTTGGCGATTATGAAAGACTCGCGTATTGGCAGTTACGCGGCGTTGTCGATTTGGTTTGCTTTGTCGTTAAAATGGCTCTTGTTGACTGAGTTATTAGACAGTATTCCCAATTCATTTTTAGGCTTTATTTATACCTTGAGCGCTTGGTGTGTGGTGCATGTCATCGCGCGGGTGTTTCCATTGTTATTAATGCACACGTTGGACTATGTGACCATGGGACAAAGTAAAGCGTCGAGTATGATTGCTAAGCTAACGTCCAGTCACTGGTTGGTCGCGTTATTGCCCTGTTTGCTGGTTGGAATCGTGGCATTTAGTCTATTTGATCTTCTTGTTACCTTGCTGTTTTGTCTTGTTGTAGTGGCATTGATTCGCTTTTACCTGCGTAAAAAAATTGCTGGTTTCAATGGCGATACATTGGGGGCGAGTGAGCAGATTGGTGAGATTTTTGTCATTGTCTGTTTGTTGGTGTCGTATTCATGAAGTTGTATTTGATTCGTCACCCGAGACCGGATGTTAAGCAAGGTTTGTGTTATGGCGACATGGATGTACCGTTAGCAGACGGTTGGGAAGCAGGGGCTGCGGCTTTAAAAGCTCGCCTCGGTATAAACTTTGATAATGCGTCGAATGCGTGTTTTCACAGCCCTTTAATTCGAGCGGCAAGGCTTGCTGAGTACATAAGTGATGCACGTTCTCATTCGGTTGATGCATTAAAAGAGTTAGATTTTGGGCAGTGGGAGGGGCTGTGTTGGCAGGATATCCCAAAAGCCGAAATCGATTCATGGGCGAGTGATATTGTCCATAGCGCACCTTATCATGGAGAGTCGTTGCAGGTGGTGACCAATCGCGTTTGGACGTGGTGGCTATCGGTGCGCGACTTGCCTATGGATAACTGTGTGGTGGTGGCGCATTCAGGGGTAATTAAAGTCTTTGTTAGTTTGTTGTGTCAGTGGCCGTTGGAGCAATGTCACCGCATTGATGTGGGCTTTACCAGCGTGACTGAGTTTGTTGTTTTGGACGATTTTGTTGTGTTGAAGCGCCTGGGTGCAGGCGATTGGGTTTCTGCTTAGGTTAATTCGAGAAGAATAAGAATGTTGCTATATCTTTTGGGTATGTTTGGGATTGCTGCGTTTGCCATTACGGGGGTGATTTCGTCTGGCAAAAAAGACATGGATCTATTTAGTGTTGTGTTTCTGGGAATGGTGACGTCATTAGGCGGAGGTACGATTCGTGATACGGTGCTGTCTGTCGAAACGGTTTATTGGGTGAAAGACACTTCGTATTTATGGGTGGCGTTTTTGTCGTCTGCATTGGCGTTTTTTACGGTGCGGTTTATTGAAGACAGACAGACGGTTTTTCATTATGCCGATTCGTTTGGTTTAGCTTTATTTACTGTTGTGGCAACCGAAAAGGTGTTGCTTTTAGGCTTTCCGCCAACCATCGCCATTACGATGGGAATCATTACTGGTGTGGCTGGTGGTATTATTCGTGATGTCTTGAGCCATCGTCCGCCTTTGGTGTTGGGGCGTGAGTTTTATGCAACGCCTGCTTTTTTAGGGGCTTTACTGCTTGTACTACTTGAAAAAAACGTACCGACACACATGAGTTTAACTCGATTTACGCTGTCTCTTTAGTCTTTATACTGAGGGTGTTCGCAATTCATAAAGGCTTATATTACCCAAGTTGGTTGTTGTACAAGAAAAAATAGCGCAAGAAAAATAGCAGGTTAAAAGAGAGACATTATGACGGATACTACTCGAGATAAAACAAGCGCAGAGCTAAAAAGTACGGAGAAAAACAGTAGAGCAAGCGGACAAGAACGAAGCGCGCTTGTTGAAAAAAAGGCCATTGTGGATGAACGAATTGCGGCCGCAACCGAAGAACGCGGCGTTACGATTTTATTAACAGGCAATGGCAAAGGCAAAAGCTCCAGTGCGTTTGGCACCATGGCGAGAGCGTTGGGGCATGGGCAAAAAAGTGCGGTTATCCAGTTTATCAAGGGGCGCAAAGCCACCGGTGAACAGTTGTTTTTTGGTTCTCATCCTTTGGTTGATTTCCATGTTATGGGCCATGGGTTCACATGGGAAACCCGAAACCCTGAATTAGAAAAAGAAGCCGCAGAACAAGCGTGGGCATTGGCTAAAAAAGTGTTGTCTGATCCTAGCGTACACTTTGTTTTGCTGGACGAAATTACCTATATGTACAAATATGGCTATTTAAACGAAGCGGACTTGGTTGCTGCATTAGCCGCTCGTCCAGCTCATCAAAATGTGATGATGACTGGTCGCACCGCACCAAGGGTTCTGTTGGACAGTGTGGATACTCACAGTAAAATTGCCAACGAGCGTCATGCTTTTGCAAACGGTGTGAAAGCTCAAATCGGGATTGAATGGTAGTTCGCTTTGCGAGCTACTTGCTTGATTTGTAACGATTTTCTCTTGTGTTTATATTTATTTCCATGAATTCTCCTTCCTTAGCGCTCTCGAACGTCCCCGTGTAAAGCATTTAAATGAGATTTATTCTCAAATTGGCTGGATTTTTTTAAGATCTTTTACGATAATGATTCTCATTAAGTTTTTTTATTCTTGTGGGGGATCTAATGCAAAACTGGGAACGTTTAACAAGGCAGGCGAATAAGGCATTTTCAAACCATGATTTCACGGATGCGGTCGACTTAAATCGCCAAGCTTTAATCCAAGCTGAGCGTTCATTTGATGAAGATTTCTATCGTGATGCGGAGTCGGCTGTAGCGGCTGCGGCGGTGAGTTTTTTGAATATGGCGGAATCGTACACGGCGTTGGGCGATTTTGTTTCGGCGAATACGCAGTTTGAATGCGCGGTAAATTTTTTGCAGCGTGTGATGTCCCGACCAGATATGAATAACGAGCAGCGTGATCTTATTATGAGAACCGCCACTCATATTCGTTTTGAGTGGGATTTATTCACCCAGAGTTATCGCAGAGAAGTCTCAATACAGAGTAAGGCATTAATGCAATCGTTATCCCATGCTATCTCCACATCTAATACGTTTGTTTGTCATTAGTGATGAGTTGAGGGGAGAGCATGAAATTGATGGTTGAGTGTGTATTCGTTTGCGCGGTCTTGTTAATGAGTCAAGTAGGGTTGGCCGCTGAGGGGCCTTTTGAGTCAAATGAGACGCGAGAGTTACTTCACTCTATTGGTGTTTTTGTTGGCGTTTTTGTCATAGTTGGAGGCTTTGTTTATAAACAATGGCTTCGTCGTAAAAGGTTTATGAAACAACAGGGGAGCATCATGATGCATAGTGTGGTGGCGTTACTGGATAAGGTTGTGCGTTTTAAAACGGCAAAGGCGGATTGTGCTGTTGCTCATGGATTTGCGTTTTTATAGGGAGGAGCGTCTATGCTTCGCTTAATGAAAGTAAAGGGTGAGAACATGTCGCCGCAATTACAAGATGGGGATTTTGTTTGTATCAGTCGATGGTATCGTAAGTTGAAAATTGGTCAAATTGTGGTGGTTGATCATGCATTGTATGGACTTATTATAAAAAAGGTCCTACATATTGCGCCAGATGGTCAGCTTTGGTTAGGAGGCGAAAATAATAAAAGCCTACAGTCTGAGCGTATCGGATGGGTTTCACCACGTCGTGTTGTAGGAAAAGTAATACGCCGAATCTGCTCGTCCTGATGCTGTTAAGATGGTCATAACGTTACGTCTTTTTGAACGGCACTTAATCTCCTTCTTTATTTGCGTGCTTTACAGTTAAAAATTTTTGAGGGATGAATGTATACATCTATGATGTGTACATAAAAATAGACACTCCCTGAAAATGGCCAAAAACAGCTTTCGGCTTCTGTATTGGTCTTAGTCTTATTTTTCTCTAGAATCCACGCCATTCTAATCCCGTCATTTATGTAGAGAGAAAACCATGTCGACAGCCGAGTTGCCAAAAACCAATAAACACACGCGCCTCGAAGATGCCCAAGCGGTGATTCTTGGTACCTTGATTATTGCTCTCGGCGTGAACCTTTTTACTCATGCGGGTTTATTAACCGGCGGTTCGGCAGGACTGGCATTTTTGATGCAATATTCAACACCATTGAGCTTTGGCCAGGCTTTTTTCTTGATTAACTTGCCGTTTTATATTTTGGCAATTATGCACTTTGGTTGGGAGTTCACCATAAAGACGTTCTTGTCCGTCTTCTGTTTGTCTGTGTTTGCCGACGTGACGCCAATGTTAGTGACGTTTGATCATGTGAACCCATTTTACGCAAGTGTGGCCGGTGGGTTCTTGATGGGGGTCGGTTTTCTGATGTTGTTCCGTCATAACGCCAGCTTAGGTGGATTAAACATTCTTGCGCGTTATCTTGCCGAAAAATATGGCATTTCGATGGGTAAATTTCAGATGATTGTCGATTGCATGATTGTGATGCTGTCCGTTTTTGTTGTTGACTATACCCTGATCATTATCTCGTTTGTTGGGGCCGTCGCATTGAATATGATCATTGCTGTAAATCATAAACCTGGCCGTTACATGGGCAATGTGTAGAGACAGGCGATAATGCCTTCGTGAAAAAGCATAAAATAGCGACTTCGGTCGCTTTTTTATGCCTACTTGCTATTCAATATGTCTGACGTTTCCTAACTGTGTCGTGCTCAGGTATCATTGGCACAACCAAAAGTCAGAGGAAAAGAGTTTGGAATTACTTAAAGTAGACAACCTTAACCCTTATTTGGACGATCTTGTTGAATTATTGTGTGATGCCGTGGATTCCGGTGCGCCTATTGGCTTTTTACCGCCAATGAGTGAGTCTGAAGCGAAAGCCTATTGGCAGACAATTAACGATGATTTACAGGCAAATGCGCGTCAAGTGTTGCTTGTTCGAGAAGACGACAAAGTCGTAGGCAGTGTGCAAATCTCTATGTCGCCCAAGGCCAATGCATTGCATCGTTGTGATGTGGAAAAGTTGATGGTGCACACTCAAGCGCGTGAAAATGGTTTAGGTGGCATTTTAATGCAAGGTGTTGAGCGTGTTGCCGCCGCCATGCAAAGACAATTGTTGATATTGGAAGTAAGAAGCGATGACATAGCTCACGACATGTATGTGAATATGGGCTATATTCCGTTTGGTGAAGTACCTGGATACACACGCAGTGCAAACGGTATGTTGCATAATGCCACGTTCTTCTACAAAGAAATTGAAACCACCCACGAAGTATTCTCTTAATTTAAACAAAGCCATAGGCGATTCCCTTGAGACTTGATTTTTATATATCCCACGTGACCGAATTGGCGCGTAAAGCGGCAAAAATTGCTGCATCCAAAGGCCGTGTTACCGTAAATGGTGAAGTGGTTAAAAAAGCCAATTTTACGGTGCAAGAAGGGGATAAAGTATGCCTTGATGACACTCTTTTGGCGTGGCCATCGGAAGGGTACTACTTACTGAATAAACCCGCAGGTTACGTTTGCGCCACTCAAGACCCAGATCACCCTACCGTATTGGACTTGCTGCCCTCTCATTTAGGCCAAGAGCTGAAAATAGTGGGCCGGTTAGATAAGGACACGACAGGGTTGCTGTTATTGACGACCGACGGGCAGTGGTTACACAGAATTACATCACCACGAAATGCATGTAACAAACGTTACCGAATGATGCTAGCAGACCCAATCAGTGACGATGCATTAGCACAATTGGAAGAAGGCGTGATGCTGCATGGCGAATCACAGCCTACGTTACCGGCGATTGCTGAACGTATTAGTGACTGTGATATTTTCCTGACGATTCAAGAAGGCAAATACCATCAAGTGAAGCGCATGTTAGCGGCGGTTGGTAATAAAGTGGAAGAGCTTCATCGTGATCAGATTGGTCCGCTTTCGTTAGACGCCGATCTGGATGCCGGAGAATTCCGCGCTTTGACCGAAGAAGAAGTGGCTTACTTTTTAAAAAAGAGAGTGAATGATGAAAGAGTTATCAATGGATGAACGCGTTCAATTATTAGTTGCGCCCGACAGTGAACGTTTGGCGTATTTTGTTGAGCAAGCGAAAGCGACACAATTGGTGTGGAGTTTGAGTAACGAAGAAGGCTTCGTTATGGTCGAAACAGACAATGGCGATTGTGTCATGGTATGGCCAGATGCTGAGTTTGCGAGCCAGTGGGCCATTGATGATTGGGACGATTGCGAGCCTGTTTCTGTGTCATTGGAGACGTTTAAAACCGAATGGTTGCCAAGTCTTACTCTGGATAATGTCACCGTGGCTGTTTTTCCTAATATTGAAGATGAAGGCAAAATATCGACGGCGGAAGAATTGACCGCATTGTTGGCTTAATACTGGAAAAGTACAGATTTTTCGGACAATGCTGATTCGTCTTTTCGGCTTTGTTCGAAGTAAATATAACTAAGGACCTAACTCCCCCATGAGCAAACGTCAAAATCATCGTGAAGAAGTCTTTGTAAAAATCCTAGAAGCGGCCGAAACGGAATTCGGGCTAAAGGGTTACAATGGCGCTAGCTTGCAGCACATCGCTGAGCGTGCAGGACTACCTAAACCTAATATTATTTATTACTTCCAGTCGAAGGCAAACTTATACAAGCAGGTGCTTGATCAAACCTTAACTGGGTGGAATGATTTATTCGATCGTGCAACGTTAGACGATGATCCTGCCTATGTATTAGACAGTTTTATTCGTGTCAAACTGAAACAAAGCTTTGAAAAAGGCGGTACGTCACGACTTTTTGCAATGGAAGTCATCGGTGGGGCGCTGCATATTGGCGACTATTTAAAAGAAGAATTACGCCCGTGGTTTAAGTCGAGAACGGAGCTGCTTCAAGGTTGGATGGACGCAGGTAAGATGCGTTCGTGTGACCCTGCTAGTGTGATTTACATGATTTGGGCGACGACACAGCATTACGCAGATTTTGAGGCGCAAGTGCTGGCGCTAAGCGGTATTGAATCACTTGGTGATGAGGACCTAAAGCGTATTGGCGATACGGTCAGTGGCATTATTTTGGCGGGCTGCGGCTTGCAGCCCCCTAAAATGGATTCTCATTAAACGACAAGTGTGAATTAATCATCGTCGTTTGCTTCTTCTCTTAACTGGTGAATATGCTGAACCAAAGCTCGCAATTTCGCGGGCTTTGCTGGTTTTGCCATATAAGTAATATTTTGCTGTTTGCATTGCTCTACTAATTCAGGGTCCCGTAATGCCGTGATGAGCACGGCTGGAATAGTTTTCCCCGCTCTTTTTCTGAGGGCCTTGATCAAAGAAACACCGTCTTTATTATCGTCAAGGTGGTAATCCACGAGCAGCAGTTCCGCTTCTCCCTCCGCTTCTAACGCATCGCTAAAACGATTAAAAGTGCGACAGTCGCATTGCCAATGGGTCAGGAGTGTGTGCATTGCAATGAGGTTGTTTTTCTCGTCATCAATACACCAAACATAACAATGCGACAGTTTTTCATGCTGTGTGCTGGTGGTTGGCGTCACGGCAATATCGGTTATTTGGTTGCTCTGAGCTAAAGGAATACCAATGCTAAAGCAGCTGCCTTTGCCTGGGACAGAGCGAATTTGTGTCGCAAGTCCTAGCTGTTTTTGCATACGTCGCACCAGCCCCAAGCCCAATCCCATGCCGGGTTCTTGGGTGTTTTCCCAGCGGTAAAAATCATCAAATATTTTTTTCTGTTCGGTTGCTGGAATGCCGACGCCAGTGTCCCATACTTGCAAATAAACCACGCCATCTCTGGGTCTCACGCTTAACAATACGCGGCCCTTTTGAGTATATTTCACCGCGTTAGAGACAAAATTTTGTATGATCCGACGCAAATAGATTGGGTCGCTGTGTACCCTAAAAGGACGTAGGTAAGTTGTTAGACGAATGTTTTTACTTTCTGCAATCACGCCAAATTCCGCGATAATAGGCGCTAAAATGTCTTGTAAGTTGCAGTCCACTAATTTGGGGTGAATCGCCCCTTGGTCTAAGCGAGCAATTTCGAGCAGGGTAGAAATCAGGGCTTCGGTTGATTCTAAGGAATCGGACAACTTTCCAATGACTTGATTGGTGTCTTGAGGTAATGACGTGGACTGTAAAATGCCCATGTAGAGCTTAGCAGCGTTTAATGGCTGTAGGATGTCATGGCTGGCCAAAGCGAGAAATTCTGTTTTTGAGGCGTTGGCTTTTTCGGCTTCGGCCTTCGCACTGATAAGGGCTTTTTCTGCTTGGTTACGGCGTTCAATTTCCTGCATTAGCTCATTATTGACGCCTTGCACTTCTTCTGTACGAGCCTCCACACGTTTTTCCAAATCAATGTTGGCTTCTTTTAACGCTTGTTGGCTTTCTATGTGTTCAGTGACGTCGGTAAAACTGGTTACAAAGCCACCGTCTGGAAGTGGGTTGCCTACCATTTCTATCACGCGTCCACTGGCTCGGCGGCGCAAAAATCGGTGCGTGGTGCCTTTTCGTAGATGTTCTAAGCGTTTGCTGACCAGTTCCTCTATGTCGCCAACTCCACATTCGCCGCGTTCCGCATTAAAGCGAATGAGCTCTTCTACGGGCAGTCCGACGGTCAACATGCCTTCTGGGTATGGGTAAAGCGACAAGTAGGTTTTGTTCCAAGCAACGATGCGCAGGTCTTTATCTACGACGCTGATGCCTTGGTCCAAATTGTCCATGGAAACAAATAACAAGTTTTGACTAAACTGGATGGCTTGCGTTGTTTCATCTAGATACGTCACCATTTCTTCGACCTTGATTTGCTTGTCGACCAAAATGGAGTTGATGATGGTGCGAGCAGACGAGCCACCTAAAACGCCACCTAGAATGCGTTCGCAGTAGTCGACAAATAGCCGGTTTGGTGAGGCATTATTCGGCAAGGTTTGGTTGTAGTCTTGTTCAAAGTTAGCAAGTACTTGTTGGCATTTTTGTTTGCCTAAAAAGGTTTCTAGCAAAACAAAGAAGTCGCCGTTGGTGGCTTTGCTTTTCGGCTTAAAAAAGCCCTTTTCTAGTTCGGTAGTGGGGCTAACGAAAGCGGTTGCTTGAATACGGTCTATCAGTCGTTCTGTGGACAATATCGATCCTGCAATGTAA
This sequence comes from Marinomonas pontica, assembly GCF_026191375.1. Lineage (GTDB taxonomy): Bacteria > Pseudomonadota > Gammaproteobacteria > Pseudomonadales > Marinomonadaceae > Marinomonas > Marinomonas pontica. The sequence continues at coordinate 74,950 of NZ_JAODTL010000038.1, forward strand.
CCAATAACGTTGGCTAACAAGCTGATAAATGCCCCGTAACTAATAAGCTCGGAACGAGATTGCGCGCTGTCTATGCCCCAGTCAATATTGCCTGTTAATGGTAGCATCATTAGCAAAACCCAACACAAAAAACCCAGTGTTAGCCCAGTATAAACGCCGTGCGCATGGGCGCGTTCTCCAGTACAGGCCACCTAACACTGCGGGCATGAGTTGCAAGACCAATGAAAAGGCCAGTACACCTGTGCCAGCCAGAGATTCATTGTTGGCGAGCTTTTGGTAATACAAGAAGGACAGTACCAAAATGCCAATCATGGCAAGGCGACGGATGGTCAGTATTCGACGTCGATACAGGGGAAGGGCTTGTTGTTGCGCACTGGCGCGAGCCAGCATAAGAGGCAAGATCACATCGTTACTGATCATAATGCTCAGGGCAAACGTGGCAATGATGATCATGGCGGTCGTCGCTGACATGCCACCAAGGAAGATCAATATTTGCAGCGGAAGGTTGTCTGAGACTAAGGCAAACTGGATAACGTAGGTGTCAGGGTTTATATCCGCAGAAAAAAGACTTTGCCCTGCAATGGCGATTGGCGGAATAATGGCGGCAAAAATCAATAGGTATAAAGGAAACAGCAATCGCGCCATATTGGATTGTCTGTCGTTCTGATGGTCCACTACGGTGACATGGAATTGACGGGGTAGACAAATGACTGCGGCGGCCGACATGAAGGTTTGCATCAAAAAGGAAAAAGACAAAAATTGTTCGGGGTTCCAAACAGCAAAGTCCACATTTTGACTTATTTCAGTGATATCTCGTTCTTGCGTCATTAAAATGGCGACTAGGCCAACGGCCACGATAGCGATTAATTTAAACAACGATTCGGCGCCAATGGCGAGCATCATGCCTGAACGATACTCTGTGACTTCTACTTTTCGTGTGCCAAACAGCATGGCAAAAACGCCAATTAAAATGGTGGCGATCAACACCACAATGCCCGTTGACGATTCGTCTTGATTCACAAATAGCGCAAAATTCGAGCCGATGGCTTTGAGCTGCAACGCAATATAAGGAATGACCGCCAGCATGCTGATTAGAATGACCAAGGGCGCAGTCATTGGGCGTTTGCCATATCGAGAAGAAATAAAGTCCGCGATGGAGGTGATGTTTTGTTTTCGGCTGACCGTAATCATTTTGCGTAAAATCGGAAAAGCGAATAAATACAAAAGAATGGGGCCAAGCAAAATGGGTAAGTAGCTCCAGCCAGATCGAGTAGCTTCACCGATCGAGCCGTAAAACGTCCAGGCCGTACAATAAATGGCCAGTGATAAACTATAGACCAATGGGTGACGCGTGAGTTTTTTTGCTGTTGGACTTTCCTTGTCGCCCCAGATGGCAATCCAGAACAAACCTAAAACATACAGAATAGCTAACAGAATCCAGAAAACAGTCATTAAATTCGATACCTGAATATAGGCTGGGGATCATGATTTTGAATACTAAATGTAACACAAGCCCAAGAATAATCCTCTACGACTTAGGTCGTGTAAGGGAGAGAGGGGAGGTGCTACACTGTTTGTAAATCCACAGATGATGATTAACGTTAGGCATTAAAATGAGCATACTTCCTTCATATCGAGACATCAAAGCGTTTCATGCACACCTTTATTATCATGACGAAGAGGGGGTTGAGACCGCAAAGCGGGTAGCGGCTCAAGCGGCAGAATTATTTGATATTCGTGTTGGGCGTTTTCATCAAAAAAACGTCGGCCCACACCCAGCTTGGAGTTGTCAGCTTTCATTTGCAGCAGAGACGTTTGCGCAGATTGTTCCTTGGCTGATGTTAAATCGTCAGTCGTTGGATGTTTTTTTACATCCATTAACGGGTGATGAATATGTCGATCATACTCAAGGCGTTAGTTGGTTAGGCAAGTCTTATGAACTGGATATTTCGCAGTTCATGCCACCACATGACGAATAAACGGCAACGTAAAAGCATTGTTGTACCGTGTCTTTGGTATTTTTTTTAAAATTTTGTCAAACATCCCTTTAAAAATCGCCGAACGTACCAAACTTGTAGAGTTATACGGTAGTTATTGCGTTTATGGGACGTTATCATACTCATAATAACTGTTGTCTTGGTTCGTGTTGTGGCGGTGTCGTGCAAAATTGTTTGCTTGTATCAAGCACTCGTTCCTTATATTTATTTTTAAGCTGGAGAATTCAATGCAAATTACAGAAAACGCCGTTGTTAGCATGCACTACACATTGACAGATGAACAAGGCCAAGAACTTGACTCTTCTGTTGGTCAAGAGCCTTTAGTATTTCTAAGTGGCGCGCAAAACATCATTGATGGTCTAGATAAAGCCCTTCAAGGTAAAGCGGCTGGCGACAAGCTTGCTGTTTCTGTTGCTCCTGAAGATGGCTACGGTGCTGTTCATCAAGAATTGATTCAAAAAGTGCCTACTGAAAACTTCCAAGGCGTAGACGAGATCCAAGTTGGCATGCAATTCATGGCTCAGACGCCAGGTGGCCAACAGCCAGTGACGGTTATTGCAGTAGAAGACGATGGCGTTATGTTAGATGGTAACCATCCTTTAGCAGGCAAAACATTGAACTTTGATGTTGAAATCATTGATGTTCGTGAAGCATTGGCTGAAGAGCTAGAACATGGTCATGTTCATGGAGAAGGTGGTCATCACCACTAGGCCTATTTTTTTAAAATAGCAGGCTATACTGTAAGCGGCTTCTGTCTTGTTTTCATAACAAGCAGAAGCCGTTTTTGTATCTGCAATCACCGCCAACAGATCCCGCTTTTAAAGTAATCCGCTTGACCAACAAGTCCGTACAGGTTAGATAGGAAATACACATCTACTTGGTGACTTAAGGCGAGGGGTTGAACATGAAGAAGGCTAAATTTCCCCTAATACTAGTATTTAGTTTTCTTTTGAGCGCGTGTTCATCTTCGTTTATGTACAACAATATTGATTGGTTACTTTATTGGTATGTGGACGACTATGTGGATTTATCGTCAGATCAAAAAGCGGCATTAGATAAGCACATTGTCGCATGGCAACATTGGCACCGTTCTACTGAACTTGAAAAATATCAAACACAACTTAAAAGCCTTCGCATTAAATTAGAGTCTGGACCTCTGAATGAAGAGCAATGGCTGAGCGAGTTTGAGCAAGCGCAACAGCACCTTAATCGTTTTCGTACTAAAGTTGCGCCAGAGCTCGCGGATCTTGCACAACTCCTGTCTGCAGAGCAAGTAGAAGCGCTGCTTGTGGCATGGAACAAAAAAAGGCAAGCGCGTCAGTCTGAGTCAGAAAAGCGAACAGATGTAGAGCGGTTAATTCGTCGAGAGGAGCGTCTGGCTGAATTCATTGAGGATAATGTGGGCAGGCTAACCCAGCAGCAAACCGATACAGTTTCGTATTACGCCCTCAAATTTATTACGACAACGAATGGACGAACGGAATATCAAACCACCTTACAGAATGTGGTGAGAGATATTTTTGCCCATCGCGATAAACCAGAATTTACACCAAGGCTTGTTGCTCTTATAAGCGATCCAGACCAGTACAAAACCGCACAATACAAAGCAGAATCAGCTCGCAATGCACGTTTGTATGCTCAAATGCTGGCTGAACTGAACCTTTCTTTTACTCATAAGCAAAAGCTAACGCTTGATACGCAACTTGAGGAATGGATCAATTTGATTGACGATTTGGTTTCAGACTAATGTGTTAACCAATCTTGAGAAGTACTCCCTAGATGAAGTACTCTCTAGTTCAAGTACCCCTAATTCAAGCAACCTCCTAGATTTGCAGTAAACGTTTTGCTAGAGCTAACATCTAGCATGGCGAATTAAGGGTTTTATTCTGTCTTTCGTATCATGTGGTAATGCTCAATCCCATCTTCCATATAAGGCTCAGAGACTGTGGTAAAGCCATGAGATTGGTAAAAGCGTTCAAGATGGGACTGCGCGCCAATTTTGATGTCGCTATCAGGCCAACGTAGAAGCGTTTCTTTGACGGCGTTTGCCATTAGAACATGACCTATTTTATCTTTTCGGCTATTTTGCGCGACAACCACGCGTCCTATGCTGGTAAAGCCAGTGTAGGAGTCACCTTTTGCCAACAGCCTAGCGTAAGCCACCACCTTATTATCTTTTAGCGCATAAAGGTGTCGTGTATCCGGTCGTGTATCCAGATCATCTAAATCTGGAAAAACACAGTTTTGCTCAACCACAAAGACATCGCTGCGCAGTTTAAGTAAATCGTACAAGGTATGTGTAGTAAGCTCATTAAATGCCTGACAATGCCAAATCATACTGTTTTCCGTGAATGGTTTTTTTTGCGTTATGTGTGAAAAATTTGACCTACTTTTGGATCAGGCAAAACGTTTTTCAAGATAACGAATGATTTCAGACGATTCATACAGCCATTCCACCTCGCCATCTTTTTCGATGCGTAAGCAAGGCACTTTTACTCGACCACCGCCTTCTAGTAACTCATCACGGAATGGTGAGCCTTCTGAAGCGCTGCGTTTTTCGATAGGCAGATTAAGTTTGTATATGGCGCGACGGGTTTTGATGCAGAAGGGACAAGCAAAAAACTGGTAAAGCGCCATGTTTTGGGCTTCTGCCTCTACAGATTGTTGTTTTTCTGCTGTGCGTTTTTGCTTTGATCCGCGAGTAAGGATATCGACGGTGGCAATGATAAGGCCTAAAAGATTTCGGATCAGTTTAATAAAAAGTTTCATATGGGTTACTCAGCTTCGCTAATGGGTCTTACAAAATGTTGGCGACATTCTAGCGGTAAAGTGTCCATTGTTTAAGTGTTCGTCATAAATTGTCATTCAAGACAGTTTGAGTCATCTCTTTTGTGAATCTATGCGTATTAGAGTCAACTGATTTTAGCAAGGGCAATACACGTTATGACATTGACGAACAGCGAAGCATCCAGAGTGATTGAAATGGCATGGGAAGACAGAACACCCTTTGAAGCCATTGAAAAACAGTTCGGCATGGGGGAAACACAAGTGATTCGCTTTATGAGACGTCACCTAAAACCCAATAGCTTTAAATTGTGGCGAGAGCGAGTGAGTGGTCGCCAGACCAAGCATTTACAGCTTCGTGACCCTGCTGTGAGTCGTGGTTATTGTCGGGCGCAATATAAACCAAGATGACTGTGGTCGAGTTTTTCTTAAATACATTCTGGGTTGGCATTAGTGAACCGTCTTTAATAAAGAAAACGACACCGAGCTAGCATGTTAGAGAATGACTGGAAGAAAAAGAAGGGGAGCAGGGAAGCGCTTAATGTTTTTATTCTAGCGCCATTTCCTGTTCAGAAGCTGGTTGGAATAAGCCAAAATATCTACGTTAGAAAGAGTAGACGCTTATCCAATATAGTCTGATTTACTGTGCGATTAAGCGTGTTGAGCAGAAGACGTTACTAGAGACGCTTTCAATTTTAGTACGGCTTTCTTAACGGCAACAACAGCAGAAGAGATACCAGCAACAATGTATTCTGCGCGTTCAGCGCGAGCAATGGCTTCGTATTTTTCAGCTTCAGTTAAGTAAGAAGTGTTAACGTTTTCTAGTAATTCAGCGATAGTTTGAGTGTTTTTCATGGTGTTTCCCTCATTTATGGTTGTTTCGATAAGCACCAAAACGTTTTCTGTTTTGATGCTTGTATAGTAGAAACTATGGGTAAATAAGACAAACGATAAAAAATACGCCTATACCTGAAAAAAACTAATCAATCGGATGGTTTTCTCATTTTGTCAGCATGAAGGTGTGTCTAGTGGGCTGCCATTTTGTTTGGCGGTATCCAATCGAATGTAGGACTTTGTACTGACAACATCAGCGTGTGCGTAGAGTTGCTTGACGACCAATTCAGTAAATTCGGTCATGTTTGTTGCGTATATTTCGACCATAAGGTCGACGTCTCCAGTGACGCCATGTACGTTGATTGCGGCACTTTGTTGTTGTAGAAAGCGCATTACATTGTCTCGAGCATTCAGGACATCTTTGCTGACGGTAACGAGTGTCCAAGCCATGACGCTATAGCCGAGCTTTTCATAGTTTATTTGTGCTCTGTAACCACTAATAATGTCCATTTCTTCTAAATGACGTAAGCGTCTTAAGCACTGAGATTGAGATAGGTTAATGGCCTCTGCTAATTGCGTGTTGCTCATGCGGCCATCTTTTTCCAATGCTTGGATTATTTTATAGTCGAGACGGTCTAAGGTGATTTCTTTCATAAAAGACTCATTAAAAACAAAAATCTTGTGTTAGCGTAAGTATTCTCTCGTAAAATGGCAAACAACTTGTGTGCCTTATTCTCTATACTTTGTTTTGTGAATCGCAGGTTTTAGACAATTTTATAGAGGTTAAGGCTATGGCAGTCTCGTTAGATTTAGCGTTTGTTCGCTCTCAGTTTCCCGCGTTTAAAGAGCCTTCTTTGGCTGGACAAGCCTTCTTTGATAATGCAGGCGGATCTTATGCTTGCCAGGCAGTGATTGATCATCTGGATCAATATTATCGAGAAACCAAACTTCAGCCCTACCACCTTCACCCTGCAGCACAAAAAGCCGGCGCTCAAATGGATTTAGCGCACGAGCGTTTGGCGTCTTATTTGAATGTCAGCAGTGGCAATGTGCATCTTGGTCCTTCTACCTCTCAGAACACTTATGTTTTGGCGCAAGCCTTCGGTAAGATTTTGAAAGCGGGTGATGAGATCATCGTAACCAATCAAGATCATGAAGCAAATATCGGAGTATGGCGTGCTTTGGCTACGCGCGGGGCGGTCATTAAAGAGTGGCAAGTGGATGCAAAAACCGGATCATTAAACCCGGATGATTTAGAGAAACTATTGACTGAGCACACTAAACTTCTGGCTTTTACCCACTGTTCCAATGTTGTTGCAGACATTAATCCTGTCGCAGACATTTGCGCGCGCGCAAAAGTGGCTGGCGTTGCCACATTGGTCGATGGCGTTTCTTTTGCTGGTCATGGTTTGCCAGATGTTGGTGCTTTGGGCGCAGATATTTACTTGTTCTCTCTTTACAAGGCCTATGGCACGCACCTTGGTGTTATGGTTATTCGAGATGACATGGCGGATAAACTCGGCAATCAGGCGCATTACTTTAATCAGGCTTATCGCCAAAAATGGTTTGTACCCGCGGGGCCTGATCACGCTCAAATAGCCGCGAGTCGTGGGGTGTTGGATTATTTTGATGCCTTGCACGATCATCACTTTGAGGCGACGGATTCTGTTGCCGAAAAAGCCCAGCGTGTGCGAAATTTGTTGCATGATGCGGAGCAAATCTTATTGGCTAAGCTGCTTAATTTTGTTGAGCAGCACCCCAAACTGACCTTGCTTGGAGGTGCTGATCCGACCAAAAGAGCCGCTACGGTGTCAATTATTCCTAAAGGTCAAACGGTTCAAGCATTCGCCCAGAAGCTGGTTGATCAAGGGATTATCTGCGGGGCAGGGCATTTTTATGCAGTGCGTCTATTAGAAGCCATGGGCGTGGACACAGAAACCGGCGTGGTTCGTTTGTCATTCGTGCATTATACCAGTGACGAAGAAATGGATCAGTTGATTCATGCGTTGAACGTCGCGCTTAATTGAAATCCAATACGATAAGGCGGATGAATGTCATCCGCCTTGCGTGTCATTATTTTGGTTTATGCGACTTTGTTTCTTGCCAAGATTCATAATGAACCGCTGAGCTAACGTCTCTTCTGGGAAGCCATCCTGCTCTTTCTAGGTCGGGCGTGTCATGAAATGTCTCTACATAACCGACGCATAAATACGCAATGATATCGATGGACTCGGGGATGTTGAGCGTGTCGCGTATGACTTTATCGTGGACGATGCTCACCCAACCAACGCCCAGGTTTTCCGCTCTCGCCGCTAACCATAAGTTTTGTACCGCGCACACGGCGCTAAATAAATCCATTTCTGGCTTGGCAGTTCGCCCTAGTACGACAGAGCCTGTTCTGCTGCGATCACATGTAATGCAAATGCCCAATGGCGCTTCTTCAATCCCTTCTAATTTTAGGCTTTTATATTGCGTTTGACGCTCACCTTCGAACAGTTCTGTGGCTTCTGCGTGCGCTTGCAGGAATCCTTGTTTGATTTGGTTTTTGGATTCTGGTTTGGTGACAAGGATGAAGTCCCAAGGCTGCATGAAACCAACACTGGGGGCATGGTGTGCGGCCAGTAAAACACGCTCTAAAACGTCATTTGGAATAGGGTCGGGTTTGAATTCTCGGCGAACATCACGACGCGAAAAAATTGTTTTGTAGACCGCGTCTCGTTCTTCTTGGCTGATGTTCATAATAATCGACTTTCGCTCGTGGAAAAGCCGATATTATGGTGGTTTCTGACGTCTGATACCAATGAGGAAAGCGCAGGTTAAAAAGAGCGATATTGAATTTGCGCTTTTGCTCGTTAATAGAGGATTATGCCTGATTACCGCAAACCGCTTTTATCAATGGGTCATCATTTTCAAGAGCATGCCATGTAGATTGAGTGTCTGTGGAAGATTTCGCAGTGAAGGTCTGGGTAAAATCCGCTCTTGCTGACTGGACACAATCAACAATTTGGGGAACACGCTTCGCCATGTGACGACGCTCAAAGAAATATAAATCAACAAGCACGAGGTTTGGGTCAATTTTATTAACGGCTGAATTAGCAACATCGGCTGCGATAAAGCGAACGGTTTGAGGAAAAACGTAACTCCATGGGCGCCATGGGGCTTCTTCTTGAACGGCTTTTACTACCACTACGCCTTCTGGCAGTAAACCGGCTTGATGATCATACCAGTCGTATTCTCCTTGAATTTGGAACCCTAACATTGCGGTTCCTGCAAATACGGGAACCAGCCATTTTGGGGCAGTTTGTTTGGTGATTTTTCTCAACAACAGGGCAATACCCGCGCCGCCAATACCAGCAAAAACGGTAGCAATGAGTTCCCAAAACATAAGCGCTCTCTTTTTGATCTTGAGTGGATTCTTATTATAAGGAAGTCGGGCCTCACAACATAGTAAGGCCCGATTTTAATGCAAGTGCGTGTTAGATCTTAATGATCAACGGCACCGCCTGCACCTTGAGGGTAACGAACACTTTCAACAAGGTCTTGGATTTCTTTTGGTGGTGGAGGCGTCATAGAAGACACGATGAACGCAACCGCGAAGTTAATCACTGCACCAATAGCACCGAATGACAACGGCGACACTCCGAATAACCAATTGTCTGGTGTGTTAGCGAAAGACGCTGTACCTGGGATGAAGAACCAACCTAGGAACAAGAAAATGTATACCAAGGTAGAAATCAAACCAGCTAGCATACCGGCTACAGCACCCGTGCTGTTTATGCGTTTAGAGAAGATACCCATCATCAACGCAGGGAAAATAGAAGCCGCAGCAATACCAAAGGCCAACGCTACTACTTGAGCCGCGAAGCCTGGTGGATTCATCCCGAGATACGTTGCCACAACAATGGCGACGAACATGGATATCCTAGCGGCTCGCAATTCTCCTTTGTCAGTGATATTGGGGTTAATCGAGCCTTTGATTAAGTCATGACTGATCGCGGACGATATAGCCAATAACAAACCCGCTGCCGTAGAGAGCGCCGCCGCAAGACCACCTGCAGCGATCAAACCAATAACCCAACCAGGAAGGTTCGCAATTTCAGGGTTTGCCAATACAAGGATATCTCGGTTAACGACTAACTCATTGCCTTCCCATCCACGAGCGGTTGCTTCGTCTTTGAATGCTGGCACATCGTTATAGAATTGAACGCGGCCATCGCCGTTTTTATCTTCAAACTTGATTAAACCTGTTGTTTCCCAAGTTTGTACCCAATCAGGTCGCTCTGAGTACTCGATAGGGGCTTCTGTTGGCCCAGAAGGGTAGATAGTGGTCAATAGATTCAAGCGAGCCATAGACGCAACAGCTGGTGCTGTTAGGTATAACAAGGCGATGAATACTAGTGCCCAACCAGCAGACCAACGAGCGTCAGCTACTTTAGGAACGGTGAAGAAACGAATGATAACGTGTGGCAGGCCTGCTGTACCTATCATCAATGACAGTGTGAACAGAACCATGTTTAGTTTGTTATCTACGTCCGCGGTGTAATCTTGGAAGCCCAGTTCTCGTACTACTTCATCCAGTTTTTGCAACAATGGCATACCAGATTCTGTATGGTTAGAGAAAAGACCGATAGCAGGAATAAACGTATCAGTCAGCTGCAAGGAGATGAAAACAGCTGGGATAGTGTAGGCTATGATCAACACAACATACTGTGCAACCTGAGTGTAAGTGATACCTTTCATACCGCCTAATACTGCATAGAAGAATACAACAATCGCAGCAATGATAAGGCCAGTGTTGTTATCGACTTCTAAGAAGCGAGAGAAGGCTACACCCGCACCAGTCATTTGACCGATAACGTAAGTAACGGAAGCAATGATCAAACAAGCCACGGCAACCAAACGAGCGGTGCTACTATAGAAACGATCACCAATGAAATCTGGCACGGTAAATTTACCAAACTTACGTAAGTAAGGTGCTAGAAGCATGGCAAGTAATACGTAACCACCAGTCCAACCCATCAAATAAGCTGAATTAGCGTAACCTGCGGCAGCAATTAAGCCTGCCATAGAAATGAAGGAGGCTGCTGACATCCAGTCTGCTGCTGTTGCCATACCGTTTAGTACGGGATGAACTCCACCACCGGCCACATAGAATTCTTTTGTTGATCCGGCGCGAGCCCAGAATGCAATACCGAAGTAAAGCGCAAAGGAACCACCGACGAAAAGTAAATTGATAGTAAATTGATCCATGCGACTTACTCCTGAAGGCCAAATTCTTCATCAAGCTTGTTCATTCTCCAAGCGTAGAAGAAGGTCAAAGCGATGAATACAAGAATGGAACCTTGCTGAGCGAACCAGAAGCCTAAATCAGCACCTCCGATCATAATGCCTGAGAGCATGGGACGAAGTAGGATAGCGCAGCCATAAGAGGCTAGCGCCCAAACCACTAAGCTGCCTAGTATCAGCCTTAGGTTTGCTTGCCAGTATTTTTCTGCATTAATATTATGATCTGACATGGTAGATCTCCTTATAATTATTTTTATACGCCCTGTTAATTTAGCAGGCAGTCGATAGATAAGAAGTCAGACTTTAGTCGCATAGGGTGATTTTTAAACGATATAAGGCAATGCGAGATTCACGCAATGCCGTTTTTCAAAAAGAAGGAATGGAAGTGAATACAAAGATTAAACAAAAGATTCTGTCGGTTTGTGCGGAAAAAATTAAACAAAAAGGCGAAGGGGTTCAAGTATCGTTTTACGCCTTTTTTGCCAATAAAAACGACGATCCCATAACCTTGATGGAAATTGCCCGCTGGTGGATAGAAGAGCATCAGTTAAATCACTTTGAAAAAGCCACCAAGATTTACGCCATGGTGGAAGATCTGAATGACAGTTTTTAATCACCTATGCCATACTCAATTCGCAATAATCTTGTCTTAGGAGACAAAGGGTGATTCAAGCAATTTTCGTGTCGAAAAAATCCAAGCAATCGCAGATAGGCATTCGATGCCGTTAAAGTGGATGCGGGGAAAGGCATCGTAGGCGATCGATACTATGGTAAGAAAGGCACAGACGGTCCAAATATTACGTTTGTTGAAAGTGAAGAGATCGCTGCCTTTAATGCTAACTTCGCACAAAGAGTTGGCCTTTCAGCGACCAGAAGAAACATAGTGACCCAAGGTGTGCGGTTGAATCAGCTAGTAGGGCAAGAATTCTCGATCGGCGATGTTCGCTTTTATGGTGTCGAATTGTGTGAGCCCTGTGGCTCGTTAGGAAAATCTCTTGCCAACGATTCGATATCATCATCACAAGTGGTTAGAGCTTGGCTGCATCGTGGTGGTTTAAGAGCCAATGTCTTAAGCACTGGCATTTTGCGTACAGGCATGCAGTTTAATTTGATCCAGAAGAAAGCCTAATCGTCTCATCTGGATCGTATCTTAATACCTCAAAAAAAATCCGCTTGATTAAACAAGATCCTCAGCCAACACGAAGCGTTTAATGTCGTTGAACTCTTTGTTAAATGGCTGTGTTTGTCGTGTGTATTTCCCTGCTAGACAGTCTCTTACAATCACTTTGGCTTGTTTTAGATAAGTGTGTTTATCTTCCGTTCTATCTGTTGTTTGCTCTGTCTGTGGTTGCTGTGCTTCTGTTTGCAAGAACAATAGCTCGTTAAGCGACTTAGGTGTTGGTTTGCCCTTGAAGCGCCATAAATCCGCAGTTTGATCATAAGCGTAGTAAGGCAATAACGTGGGTGCCGTGTTTCGCGACAAAATCGATAGCGTCCAAAATAAACATCGCTTCTGCATCGTCTAAGAAGTAATTCAAATTGAAGCGAACCCAACCCGGTTTTACGAGTTTCTCACCTTGTTTCAATGCTACTTGAATGCGCTCTGATTCCGTTTTGTCTATGCCTAAAAGCTGGTGGCCGTAAGGTCCTGCACAGGAACAACCGCCGCGAACTTGAATACCAAACATGTCATTTAATAGCGCGGTGACAAAGCCATGATGTAAATAACCCCATTCGGTTTTGATACGAAATGCGGTAATCGATAAACGATCTGCCTCTGCGTGGCCCAAGCGTTCGATATTTGGTTGCTGCTGCCAATGCTTGTCGATGAGTTGCACAAGTTCGTGCTCACGAGTTTCGATGGCTTTTTCGCCAACCGCTTGTTTGAGCTGGAACACTAATCCTGCGCGAATCGATTCAATGATACTTGGTGTGCCGCCTTCTTCTCTGCGTTCGCCCACGGGCAAAAAGGTATGATCATTCGGTGTCACAAAAGACACGGTTCCACCGCCTACATTGCTTGGTATTTGGTTGTCGATGATGGCTTTTTTGACGACTAAAATTCCTGGAGTACCTGGGCCGCCGATGAATTTATGAGTAGAGAAAAAGATCGCATCTTTGGCAAGAGCGGGGTCTGAACTTGGATTCATGTCCAATTTGACGTAAGGCGCAGCGGCGGCAAAATCCCAAAAAGACAGAGCGTGATAGCGATGAAGTAAGCTGGTAATGGCGTCTTGATTACATAAAATTCCTGTGACGTTCGATGCCGCGCTAAAGCTGCCTATGAGGCGTTTATCTTGGTTCGCCTGTAATTGACTTTCTAGAGTAACCAAACATACGCCACCGTCTTTAGATTCAGGAATTCTAATCACCTCAATGCCCAATTCACGCCACGGTAATTCATTGGAATGGTGCTCATAAGGACCAATAAAAACGCACACTTCAGATTTTTCAGATTCGCTCAATTGGCGCAATCCAATTTGGCTAATTAAGGTATTAATCGCGCTGGTGGCGCCGCTACCGCAGAATATCACCAAGTCATCTATTGACGCGTTAACGGCTTCTCGGATTTGCAGGCGAGCTTGTTCGCGAAAGGCGGTGGTTTGTTGGCCGGTGGCGTTGGCTTCGGTGTGCGTATTGGCGTAAAGCGGCAGCACATGATGACGAATGGCGTCTTCGATAAAATCGAGACTGCGGCCCGATGCGGTGTAGTCAGCGTAGGTGAGCGTTTTTACGCCAAATGGCGTGTGTATTTGCGTGTCTTTTCCTATGATGCCGTCACGTATACGGGCGAATAAAGTCTCAGTATTAGATTGGGGTTGCTTGGTTGTATTTTCAGCGGCAGCAATGGACATCACTTTTTCCTCATTTGGCTGGCCGCATCAATACACTTGTTCGTTCGCTGCTTACTCTTTTGGGTTAGGCAAGGGCAACTGAGTTGTCCACTTGATCTGCTCCATGGCGAAGTTTGAGGTGACGTCGGTTAATGCGGTGGCACTAATTAATCGTTTATAAAATTTGTCGTAGGCTGGTATGTCTTTTACCAGTACGCGAAGCAAATAATCGTATTCTCCCGCCATGCGGTAAAACTCCACCACCTCAGGAAATTCCGCCACAACGCGAGCAAATTCCTCAGCCCAATTTGCATCGTGCTGGTTGGTTTTAACCTGTACAAAAACGGAAACACCAAGGCCAAGTTTGTCGGCGTCTAACAGCGCAACACGACGCTTAATAAAACCGGCATTTTCTAGCTTTTGAACGCGTCGCCAACAAGGGGTTTTTGATAGGCCAACGTGCTTCGCCATAGACTCTGTGGAAATACTATCATCACTTTGAATTAAGGCAAGCAGTTGCAAGTCAACGTCATCTAAGTGCATTTTGTTCTCTTATTGTATTTAAATTTAGAATGTGGTTTCGTATTGTGGTGGTTTTTTTATTGTTCTGCAACTTGGTTCCTGATTTGGACGAATAAGCGAAATGAAGTCACAAGGCTTGTCTTGAAAATAAAACAAAAAAAAGCGTATTTTTTTCAAAATACGCTTGGATTTTCCTGCTTCTACATCATTTTACGGCTGGTCGGATGAGCTCGCTAAGGGGCTGGTATGCTTTAGGCGAGCAATTAACTCGTGAATATCTTCTTTGATCATTAATAAAACAGGAATCAAAATCAGCGTAATCACAGTGGCAAACATGATGCCGTAAGCGAGGGAAACCGCAGCAGGAATGAGCATTTGTGCTTGTCTTGAGGTCTCCCACAGAATAGGGATCAGGCCGGCAAAGGTAGTAAATGACGTCAGCAGTACAGCGCGTAACCGACTACGACATGCCAAGCTAATGGCTTTTTTTACATGACTGGTTTCGTAGCGTAGATCATTAAAACGAGACACGAGCAGCAAGCTGTCGTTAACCACCACGCCGCTCAAAGCCAAAAATCCCATTCAGAGAGAAAATCCCCAGCGCAAGATTGTTCATCCAGTGGCCTAATAAAGCACCGATGATGCCGAATGGAATGGCCATCATGATGATCAGTGGTTGCGAGTAAGATTTGAGCGGAATGGCAAGCAAACCATAAATGATCAGCAAGGCAATGAGGAACATTTCAGACATGGACGATTGTGTTTTCTCTCTTTGTTCCGCTTCTCCTGAGAAATAAATAGACACTCCCGCAAATTGGCGTTTCATCTGCGGTACAACGGCATTTTGTAAGTATTCGACGACCTCGGTGGACGACATGGTGTCTTTATCGACTTCGGCAGACAAGTACAACGAACGTTTACCGTCAATTCGAATAATGCGCGTTTCAGCGTCTTGTTGTGACAGTGTTGCCACGGTTGAAAGCGGAACTCGCGTGCCGTCTTCTAACACTACCTTGGTGTTCATCACAGCGGCAGGAGACTCTTTTTGATCACCGGGATAACCTACGTGAACTTCCACTTCAGAGTTATCGCGCTGGTACTTTTGCACGACTTGGACCGTCAAAGCTGCGTGATACTTGAGTGGCGAGATCGCTGGTTGATAATCCAAGCAAGCGACCTTGGTGCGGTGAGTTGTAGGATGAGTCTGGATTCTGTAGGGGCATTGTTTTGTTCAACCCCTGTTACCGCGGGCAGTGATTTCTAGTTGCTTTAATAACGCTTGCATCGAGCCATCTAAGACGCTGCTGTCGTTACCGCGTAACTCTATTCGCAGGGCATCGACGGTTTCGCGAGCGCTGCGAATACGCAGGTTTTTAACGCCTTCTGGCATGCCCGAAAGCTGTTGCCACTCACTGGCAAACTGCGCCGATGTGTATGGGCGATTATCGTCCAGTTCAATACGAATGTTTCCAGATTGGTCATCGCTTTTGCGGTTACTTGGATGTTCTTGATCGCCACATCGCCTTTGGGTTTTGATGGTGTGTTTGGTTGCGACGCATTTGGTTGTGATGCATTTGTTTTTGAGGAACTGGTGGATCTCAGCACTGCCAGCCGCCGGTCGTTTTCGGTCGTTATTCCCGCTGCGCAACGCGATATCAGCGAGGTAGGCTTTTTGTTCCAGTTCCAGCAATACTTTGTTGGTTTGCCCATAACTGACGTCGTTGTACATGGTCAGCTCGCCCCGTACTGTATCGCCCGGAATTTGAGGGAAAAAGCTCATGCGAATCACACCGGTGAGAGGCATAGAGATCACCAGTGCGAAAATCGCGATGAAAAACACACAGACGGCGTACCGATGAGTTAATGCAAGATCAATGGTTGGGCGATAAATGCGTTCGCTGAACCATTGTAGTCCGCTGTCGGCACCTTGTTGAACCATCGCCCACGCTTTAGACAGTGGGTTAGTACGAGTCGATTTTTGGGTGTTGATGTGCGCCAAGTGCGCAGGCAAGATGATTTTGGATTCGATGACCGACAGAATCAAACAGATCGCCACCACCGTTGCAAATTGAGAGTACAGTTGCCCCAGACGCCCTTCGATATTGGATAACGCCCAAAACGCTGCCACTGTGGTAAATACACCGAATAAGGTGGGGATGGCGACCATTAAAGTGCCTTTGATGGTGTTGCCGATGGTGTCGCCTTCTTGGGAGCGAACGGTATACACACTTTCTCCAACGACAACCGCGTCGTCAACCACAATGCCCAGCGCCATGATGAAGCCAAATGTGGTAAACATATTTAATGTTAAGCCAACACTTTCCGTCCCCATAAAAAATAAGGTACCAAAGAAAATAAAGGGCAAGCCCATAGCAACCCAAAACGCGACGGTGACGTTCAGGAAAATCGCCAGCAAAATAAACACCAGCAGAACACCTGTGATGGCGTTTTCTACCATCAACTCTAAGCGTTGATTAATGGACTCGCTGCGGTCATACCAGGTGCCTAATTTGACATTGGCGGGCAATCTCCCGCTGTCTTCCCAATCCTGAATAACCGCTTTGGCGCCAATAACCGAGTTGGATATGTCGCTTTTTCCGGTGGTTAGCACCTGAATGCCCAAGCTGTTTTGTCGATTAAAGCGAGACAGCACGAAGTCATCTTCATCAAACGTGTCGCGTATGTTGGCGATGTCGCCCAATAGTAGTTTGCCACCTGCCGTGTTTGATTGAACAGGAATGCGCGCGAACTCACTTTTGATATAGGCTTGTTCAGACGCACTGATGGTTAGGTAGATGTTTTCATCGCGCAGGGTGGCAACTTGCGCCGGAGAGGATTCTGCATTGATCGCTGTGGCAATGTCTGACAGGGTCAGTCCGTAAGATTCGAGTTTATTCTTATCAACGTCAATTAGGATGGTTGGGTCTAACCAACCCGACACCGACGTGGCACTGATGTTTTCATTGGCGAGTAAGTCGGACTCTAACTCAAGGGTGAGCTTTTGCAATGTGCGTCGATCAGCCTCACCGTAAAGCTGAATCCAAATAGAGTGTTCTTCTCGAGTCGCCTTGGTGACAACGGCTGGATCCGCTTCGTCTGGTAATGACGATATTTGATCGACTTTGTCCTTCACGTCGTTGAATAGTGTGTCCATGTCATAACCATCCAGCATTTCGATGCTCGTGCTGGTGGCGCTGGCGGTGGACGACGTCGTGATGGTTTTTATCCCTGAAACGCCTTGCAGTGCTTCTTCGATAGGAATCGCAATGCCTTCTTCGTTTTCTTTCGCGGATCCACTGTCATTACTCACCGAAATGGCTACTCGGTTTGGCGTCAGGCTTGGAAACGCTTCTTTGTTGATAGACCCCATGTTTAAGACGCCGAGACTGATGACCAGAATCAACAGTAGATTGGCCGCAACCGGGTTATTGGCAAACCAAGGAATGATGCCTTTGGGTTGGTCTATTGGGGTCATTGTTTCGTGCCTTTATTTGCCGGGTTAGAAGCATTCAGTGATTTGACGAGCGTGCCTTTGAGGTAGCTGTTGTAAGGCTGAATAATGACTTGATAGGCTTTGTCGCGCATATTGTTAGGGACTTGAATGTAAACAAATTGGCCATCGACAAAGCGAGGCGTGGTTTCAAATGCCGCCAAACGGCTGTTTTCGTCTATGTACCAGATTTCGCTCTTCTGACTTAACGCGGTGTTTGGCAATCGCCATAAGTTATCAAGCTGCTTACCTTGAATTGTGATTTCGACAAACGCACCAGGCAGCAATGCTGGCGACTGGCTGAGTGGTTTATCAAGGCTAACGAATAGACTGCGCATGCGAGTGGTTTCATCGATGTGTTGGTTTACGCTGAGTATTTTGCCTTGCCAAGTGTGGTTATCATCGACACTGGCGATACGAGCTGGCCAGTCATTTTGTAGTAAGGTTTTGGTATCGGGAAGCTTTAACCAATCGTTATTTGAAAGGTCAATTTGTATTTCGGCTCGATCCACGCTGTACAGTGTGCCGACTTCGCTGCCGGAACTCATGTACGAACCCAGAGAAATATTGCGATCGACTATTAACGCATCAAATGGTGCGACCAATTTGGTGTGTTGAAGTTTTGTTTTGGCGTTATTTAGTGCGGCTTTTGCGGCTTCCAATTCGGCCTTTGCGGCCGCGAGTTGTGGCATGCGCAATACGAGGTCGGAGTCTGGATCACCATTGAAACCGGCTGCTTCCCATTCGGCTCTGGCTTGTTCACCTTGTCGTACTTCTTCTTTGAGCGCCAATTCTGCCGCTGCTAAGGTATTTTCCGCGCTGGCCACGTCACTGTTCAGTTCGGTGTTTTGTAATACCGCCAAAACATGGCCTTTTTTTACCACCTGACCGGCTTCGAATACGGGCGACAAACGCGTTATTTCTCCACTGACTTGGGTTGTCAGTGTTAATGCGTAACGTGTTTTCACAATTCCCGACGCTTTGATGGTGGCAGAATAGCTGCCTGTGTTGGTGGTCATGGTTGAAATTTCGATGGCTTGTTCCGGTGTCGCGGGCCGCGGTGTTTGCACTCTGTTTTTTTGTGCTTCGATGGCGCCGGTCACATAA
>NZ_JAODTL010000039.1 GCF_026191375.1 Marinomonas pontica
CGGTCATCAACACCGTCGCCGAGGGCAGTCCCACGAGGATAAGCATCCCACAAGGGGATAAGCATCCCACAAGGGGATAAATACATAGGGCGCTTTATAACAGACAAGCATGTGAAAATAGATCATCATCAAGCTTTATATTTAGAAAGCCCTGATAGGTTATCCTGTCAGGGCTTTTTGTTCTTTTGATCAATCAAAATGCGCCTGGCTGAAAATGGCGAATTCACTTTAAGAGGCTAAAAGCTTGTTATGGAGTTTCGTTCTTTACTCTGGTTAAGGCAATGTAGTTGATAATTTTATGTCACTCTTTTTGAAGTTTATGTAAAACTATCGTTGACCTTATGGTGTTAAGCAGACTACAATCAAGTTCGTTTAAAAGAGTTGGCAATATTTATGTCCAGAGTTGCGAATAGTACGTTAGTATGTTCGGTCCTGTTAAGTCATAAGTAATACCGAGTTTTTTTAGCACTATAACGTGGATGATTAACATTCACGTATAAATTAACTTAACCTACAGGATAAACAGACATGTCTGACGTAGTAACTGGTACAGTAAAATTTTTCAACGAAACTAAAGGTTTCGGTTTCATCACTCAAGATTCAGGTCCTGACGTTTTCGTTCATTTCTCTGCAATCAACACTTCTGGCTTCAAAACTTTGGCTGAAGGCCAAAAAGTTGAATTCCAAGTAGCTCAAGGCAAAAAAGGCCCAGAAGCTCAAAACGTTACTCCTCTTTAATTAAGAGAGAACGTTGCTGAGGATTTACTCAGCTTTGCGAATGCTAAAAAGCGACTTTTATAGTCGCTTTTTTTGTTTTTAAATATTGCTAAAGCTATGTCCAAAATCGATTTTTATCGGTTAGCTATGTGTTGATTGATGAGTATTTTTATAAAAGGGGGATTCTCATGGGGGCTAAGTCATTGCAAGAACAGCTACTTGGTGTTGGGCTTGTCGATAAAAAGAAAGTGAAAAAACTAAAGGCAGAAGCGCTTCAACATAAGCAGAAAGTAAAAAAAGGTAAGGCTACAGCAGCAGACGACAGCGAACGTCAACAGCAACTGAAGTTACAGCGAGAAGAAAAAATAGAAAAAGACCGTATCTTAAATTTAGAGCGTCAAAACCTTCTAAAGGAAAAAGCGATACGGGGGCAAATTCGGCAAATGATAGAACAGAACCGAGTTAAGAAAGAAGACGGGGATATTGCTTATCACTTTACTGATGAGAAGAAAGTTAAAAAACTCTATGTCAGTCAGGCTATGCACAATGATTTAAGTTACGGCCGTTTAGCAATTGCTAAACTGGATTTAGCGTATGAATTCATTCCAGAACCTGTGGCGGTAAAAATAAGCGAACGAGACCCTTCGTATGTGCTTGTATGTAATAACAGGACAGAAAGCATAGAGGACGATCCTTATGCTGATTTTCAAATTCCTGATGATTTGATGTGGTAACACTTTTTTGAACGGAGAGGGTAAAGCTCCCTCTCAGTTTTCCGATCGTAAGGTATGACTTTTTCCATCAATTGTCTTTTTTTATCGTTTATTCCAGTAATAGTTGACTATAAATTTTCATTTGGCGTGCATTTTCTTGCTTACTTCAGGTAAAGCATGCACATTTATCCCTTCTGCCTGCCTTTAATTATTTATTAACATATTGATTTATATATATTATTTTTATTCTTAGAGATATTTCGAGTTTTCAATTTATTCTTATTTTCTGGTTTTTTTCAAATAAAAAGCACACATAGCGGATACTTTATGCAAGTATCTAGCATATGATTGTTAAATATTTAAAAATGTTTAGATTAATTGTCTGTTGCTTGCACATATCAAGCGCCTACAAGAAAGCTAAATATTAAAAGGGAAACGAGAATGAAAAAATCGATTATTGCTATTGCGGTATCAAGTGCTGCGCTTGCGTCTGTATCCGTTCATGCTGCTGAAGGTTCTACCGTCGATGTATACGGTAACATCCAATATGCATATACAGACAATGACGCTGGTTCTGACTTTGAAGACAACGGTTCTACTATTGGTTTTAAAGGCGAAACTACAATTAATGATGATTTAACGGCTTTCTTCAAATATGAACTTGAAGCAGATGCTGATCAAAAGTCTGGTGATGTAGCTGTTGGCCTTGACCAAGCCTTTGTTGGTTTGAAAGGTAACTTTGGTAAAGTGCAAGTAGGTACTTTTGATAGCATCTACAACAATGCTATCCAAGATTCTGTTGATCAGTTTGAAAACCTAGGTTTTTCTTCTAATAAGACAACAACTGAGGGCGACACTATTGCTTACTTCTCTCCTTCAATGAATGGTCTAGAGATTCAAGCATCTGCTCAAGTTAAAGGAACTGATAATGCTAACGACGGTACTGCTGTAACACTTGTAGGTAAATACAGTGTTGATGCTTTGACTGTTGCACTTGGTTACGACTCTCTTGAAAACGATCAAACTGACGATGAGAACACAATCGGTCTGAATGTCGGTTACCAAGTGATGCCTGCTCTGAACTTGAGCGCAAAATTTGAAACGACTAAAGACACTCAAGATGCTTTCGGTCTAGCTGCTCGTTACGCCTACGGTGCTGGTGATATTTATGCTTCGGCGCAAGTTATCTCTCCAGATGCTGGTGATGATTACAACGAGTTTGGTGCAGGTGTTACTTATAGCCTAGCGTCAAATGTTTATGTATACGGTGAAGTAGCTAGCATTGAAACTAGCTCTACTGCTGATGCAGACACTCAAACAGCTGTTGGTGTTTACTACGGTTTCTAAGATCCTCTCCTAGAAGATTTTATTTACTCTAAGGCTCCCTAGCTTTTAATAAGGTGGGAGCCTTATGTTAAGCAAGATCATTCAAGGTTCCATATTTCTTCTCTTGTAGGCAGATTGTTGGAACATTTTGGCACCAGATGGCAGCATCTGGTGCTTTTTTTATGCCTATCGACGGGTCATGCAAAGCTAATAAGTACTTGATTGTTATTTGATCAACCCGTTAAACTGATTATTTGACATGGGTTGGCGGGCTTTTATGCTTAACATGGATTTTTCTCAAAGAGTACTCGTTGAGACAGATAAAATTGATTGGGTAGCCAGCCCAATGCCTGGAGTATATCGTAAACTTTTAGCAAGAGAAGATGCTGAACGAGGGCATGCAACAAGTATCGTTCACTATCAAGCTGGTTCTATTTTTCGGCCACATCCGCACCCTTTAGGGGAGGAAATTTTGGTTTTAGACGGCACTTTTTCCGATGAGAAAGGCGACTTTAATGCCGGAAGTTATTTTAGAAACCCTCCTGGAAGTAGTCATGCACCTTTTAGTGTTAAGGGGTGCCTATTATTGGTAAAGCTTCATCAATTCCAAATTTCCGATATAAATCAAGTTTCCATAACTACGCCGGATATTTGGGGATCAAAAAGTACCGAATTATTGCCGTTATACGAACATTTAGATGAACGTGTATGGCTCGTTCGTATTCAAAATAGTGAGCATGTTTTAAATCAATTAGACTTGGGCTCGTCAGTTGAGGTATTTGTTATTTCAGGGCGGGCAGAATACGCTGATATGTCTTTAAAATCTGGAGATTGGCTGCGAGTCCCCAACTTTTTATTGGATGATTGGAGCGTAGAGTCTGACTGCTTTCTATGGATAAAATCAGGCCACTTCTAAGGCTTTTTTCATTATAGGTTGGGGTTTTTGTGGAATATATTGTACCAGAGCAAAAAAAAGTAGTTCTACCTGTCGTAAATAGCGATAAATTATTTCCAGTTGGCCGTGTATATTGCGTTGGACGTAATTATGCAGAACACTCAAAAGAAATGGGTGATGACCCAGAAAGAGACCCGCCATTTTTTTTCGCTAAAGACGCTTCCTGTGTTGTGCCCGTTTGTTTTTCAAGCTGTATCTCTATTCAGTATCCTATGGCATCTAATCAATTTGAATATGAAGTTGAGCTTGTTGTTGCTATCACTCAAGGCGGTCGAAATTTAACACTAGAGCAAGCCGGTGACTCCATTTTAGGTTATGCCGTCGGTTTGGATATGACTAGACGTGATCTTCAGGCACAAGCAAAGAAAAAGGGACGGCCTTGGGAAGTCGGCAAAGCATTTGATGAGTCTGCTCCAATAAGTCCAATCGTTCTAAAAAACGATGCGCTTATGGATCAGATTGTAAACGCTGAAATAGGATTACAAGTGAATGGTTTAACTAAACAGTTAAGCCATATTTCTAAGCTAACTTGGTCGATCGAAGAAGTGATTTGTAAGCTATCTGATGTATTTGAATTAAGACCTGGAGATTTAATTATGACAGGGACGCCAGAAAATGTTGGTGCTGTCATGGCGGGAGATGAAATGACAGCATGGGTGGAGCACTTAGGAGAAATCCGAGTAAATGTTACTGATTAAACTCGTCGAATTTCGATTGTAATGTCGATGTTAAAGGGTGTTTTATTTCATTAAGTAGATAAATGGCTACTTCGACCGTGCAGAGGCCAAAGGCTTTTTGGTTTCTGCGCTTATTGTAGACGGATTTTAAACCGCAGATTTCATAGTGACCAAATTTTTTTAGATATGGTGATTTGTTGTACATTTTTTGGGCTTGTTGCCATGTGCCATCAATGATGATGATATTTTGAACAGTAGCTAGGCTTTTATCACAAGATGTGATTTCTGCTTCGTTGTTTGAATAAACGAGTAAAGTGTTATTAGGGTCTAAATCTAATATTCTTTGGTCTGGAGCGACTCTTGACCATTCGACTATTTTGCAAGCCATACCTAGAGTGTCTTTTACTATTTTTCCTGTGCCAGTTGATTTTTTGAGCTCTTCAGTATGTGTTAATAACCATATATTCATTTAGTAGAGCCTTATCTTAATTCTAAAAGACTTACGTATTGTACTGATAATATTAATTAATGGAATAAAAGCGTTTTGGTCACCCGTAATAGTTAGAGCGCAAAAAGTTATAATCAAACGCTTAATTTGTTATTTTGTTATTTAATGCTTGTATCTGTCATGTGATTGTAATAATTTGTTTAGCAGACAGAGAGCAAATGGATTTGCCTATGCCTCCAGGATGGAGGCTCTGTCGCTTTCTAGGAAGACCCCGTGCTGCAAGGATGCAGCGGAAAAACGCAATTCTATTCTTACTTCTTAGCCCAACTTAGTATTCGCTTTAAATTTAGCTCAAAGCATTCTAACTAAGCCTTAAATGCTTTTGATATTCTAGTATTTACGAGACTTCTGTTAATCAAAAATTTATCCAAACAAGCTCAATGAAGCCAATACCTGAAACTAATGCCTGATCGAATGGCTATTCTGGATACGTCAAATGACGTATAGGGCTAAGTCATTTCGCGCATACCTTTCCGACGGTGATTTTTTAATACTGGCTCTACGGATTTGAGGTTTTCTAAAAACCTCATCTGAAGACTCAAAAATATTATAAATCACAATAGGACGGCTCCAACTATGAAAATCAAAACGCTTACATCTGCGATTGTGCTCTCTGGTGCAACGCTTATTGCGCTTCCTTCGCTGGCAGCAGACACAATCAAGGTCGGTGTGTTGCATTCCTTGTCTGGCACCATGGCGATTTCTGAAACCACGCTAAAAGATACTGTCTTGATGATGGTGGATGAGCAAAACAAAAAGGGTGGTTTGTTAGGTAAGAAGATCGAAGCTGTGGTGGTTGACCCAGCATCAAACTGGCCATTGTTTGCAGAAAAAGGTCGCGAATTATTAACCAAAGACAAAGTGGATGTGATTTTTGGTAGTTGGACATCGGTTTCTCGTAAATCGGTGTTGCCAGTATTGGAAGAGTTGAACGGTTTGATGTTCTACCCAGTTCAGTACGAAGGCGAAGAGTCGTCTAAAAACGTGTTTTACACTGGGGCTGCGCCAAACCAGCAGGCGATTCCTGCGGTGGATTATTTGATGAACGATCTTGGTGTAGAGCGTTTTGTGCTAGCCGGAACGGATTACGTTTATCCACGTACCACCAACAAAATTCTTGAAGCCTACCTCAAAGGCAAAGGCGTTGCTGCAAAAGACATCATGATCAACTACACGCCATTCGGTCATTCTGATTGGCAGTCTATTGTGTCCGACATCAAAAAATTCGGTAGCGAAGGCAAAAAAACCGCGGTGGTTTCTACCATCAATGGTGATGCCAATGTGCCTTTCTACAAAGAATTGGGTAACCAAGGTATTTCTTCTGAAGACATCCCCGTGGTGGCTTTCTCTGTGGGTGAAGAAGAACTTTCTGGTTTAGATACGAAACCATTGGTTGGTCATTTGGCTGCTTGGAACTACTTCCAAAGTGTAGAAACGCCTGAAAACGAAGCCTTTATCAAGGCTTGGCATGCATACACCAAGAATCCTGACCGTGTTACCAATGACCCAATGGAAGCGACTTACATCGGTTTCAAAATGTGGGCAAACGCGGTAACGAAAGCGGGCACAACGGATGTAGATGCGGTTGAGCAAGCCATGATCGGCCAAGAAACGCCAAACCTAACGGGCGGTATTGCAGTGATGAACAAAAACCATCACTTGAGCAAGCCTGTACTGATTGGCGAGATCCAAGACGACGGTCAATTTGAAGTGGTTTGGGAAACGGATGGTGTGGTAGCGGGTGATGCTTGGTCTGACTTCTTACCAGGTTCTAAAGACCTGATTTCAGATTGGACGGCGCCAATCAAGTGCGGTAACTACAACACCAAAACGAAGACATGTTCTGGTCAGAATTATTAATTTGACCCACTCCCAGGGGTAACCTCGACTCTCTGTCTAGCAGGCTCATAAGCGAGTTAGCCAGAGAGTTATTTTTTACCTTCGAGCAAGCTTCTGATTTCTTTCTTAGCGTTGTGTTTCTGAATGCTAGCGTAATAAACCTACGACACTTGGAGTATGACCTTGAGACGTATCACCTTGAGACATTGTATTGCGCTTTGTTGCTGTCTTTTTGGGCTGTTTTCCCTTACTACTCATGCGGCTGAATCGGCATCTTTAGATCCTTTGCTCGCCGAGTTAGGCGAGGCTAAGATCAAAGATATGGAGCCTATTCTTGTTCGAATAGAAGCAGTGTCCGATGAAAGCATTCTGCCGCTATTACGCACTTTATTAAACGGTAATCTGTACTATAACGAGGCCGAAAAAAAGGTCATTGGTCAATTCGAAAGCAACGGCGAAACCTATTATAAAGACGTTTTCACCGACGAGATTAATGCCGGAATAGATAAACGCGATGTGGATAAAATTCGTGTAAATAACAAGTTGCGTGGCTATTTGCGTAATGCCATCGCTCGTATTCAATTGACGTCCAAGTCGCCAAGCGTGCGTGAAAATGCCGTGCGTGAATTACTGTCCAAATTAGATGACAGTACGGTCGCCACGTTAGAAAGCCTGTACCCGTTCGAAATAAACAAAAAAGTAAAAGACGCCATGGGATTGGCGCTTGCGATGAACACCGCATCGCAAGCAAGTTTGGCACCGTCTAACCGTATTGCGGCCATTGAAAAATTGTCTACCAGTTTAGAGAGCGATGTTCGCAACCTGTTGATGCAGCTAACCCGTGATGACAATGCGGCGGTGGTGGACGCGGCCAATGTGGCGTTGGGTAAAATCGAAGAACGAGTGAATCGTTTTGCTTTTGTTGATCAGTTGTTTTTTGGTTTGAGCCTTGGCTCTGTGTTGTTGCTGGCATCTATCGGTTTGGCTATTACCTTTGGTGTGATGGGCGTTATCAATATGGCCCACGGCGAGATGATCATGCTCGGCGCTTACACCACCTATGTAGTGCAGTTGATCATGCCGAATTACATCGATTATTCCATTTGGGTGGCGATTCCTGCGGCCTTCTTGGTGTCCGGTTTGATGGGCGTATTGATTGAGCGATTGGTTATTTGTCGTTTGCATGGCCGACCATTAGAAACCTTGCTCGCCACCTTTGGTATCAGTCTGATCTTACAGCAATTGGTACGGACGATTTTCTCACCACTTAACCGTCAAGTATCCACGCCTAGCTGGATGAGCGGTTCTTGGGAAATTAATCCTGTTTTATCGCTGACGTTAAACCGTTTATACATTTTGGCCTTTGCCTTGTTAGTCTTCATCGTCTTGGTGTTTGTGTTGAAGAAAACCTCTTTGGGTCTAAACGTTCGTGCCGTATCGCAAAATCGTAATATGGCAAAAGCCATGGGGGTGAAAACCAATTGGGTCGATGCGATGACCTTTGGTTTGGGGTCTGGTATCGCTGGCATTGCCGGTGTGGCGTTAAGTCAGTTGACCAATGTTGGGCCAAATTTGGGTCAGTCTTACATTATCGATTCCTTCATGGTGGTGGTGTTTGGTGGTGTGGGTAACTTGCTTGGCACCTTGGTAGCGGCCTTTACCTTGGGTATCGCGACGAAATTTCTTGAACCAACCACGGGGGCGGTTCTCGCAGCAATTCTGGTGTTGGTGTTTATTATTCTCTTTATTCAAAAACGTCCTAAAGGACTCTTTCCACAAAAAGGGAGGGCGGCAGAATGACACGTCTTACAGCTTGGTTTTCTGAAGGGCGCTCGACGGGCAAACACACTTTGCCATTTGTGGTGATTTTATTGAGTGTGACTATTTTGGCCTCGGCGGCGAATCTATTGTTACCTGCCGATTCTATCTTCTATGTCAGCACTTACACCATCACCTTGTTGGGTAAGTATTTGTGCTACGCCATGTTGGCGTTGGCAGTGGATATTATCTGGGGTTATTGCGGTATTTTGAGTTTAGGTCACGGGGCATTTTTCGCCTTGGGCGGTTACGCGATGGGCATGTATTTGATGCGTCAAATCGGTGATCGCGGGGTTTATGGAAATCCTTTGTTGCCTGACTTCATGGTGTTTTTGGATTGGAAAGAATTGCCTTGGTTTTGGTTGGGCATGGATCAGTTTTGGTTCGCCATGTTAATGGCAGTGCTGGTGCCTGGCTTGTTGGCTTTTGTGTTTGGTTGGTTGGCGTTCCGTTCTCGCGTGACTGGCGTTTATCTTTCCATCATGACGCAAGCCTTAACTTATGCCTTGTTGCTGGCTTTCTTCCGCAACGAAATGGGCTTTGGCGGCAACAATGGTCTGACCGATTTTAAAGAAATTCTTGGCTTTAGTTTGCAAGCGGATAGCACGCGGGTTGCCTTGTTCTTGATTACCGCGATTCTACTGGCGGTGATCTTTGTAGTCAGCCAAAAGATCTTGTCCTCTCGACTTGGCAAGGTGGTGTTGGCGATTCGTGATTCAGAATCTCGTTCACGCTTTATCGGTTATCGCACCGATAGATATAAGGTGTGGTTGTTTGTCTATTCCGCTGTCATTGCGGGTATTGCAGGCGCTTTGTATGTGCCGCAAGTGGGCATTATCAACCCAGGTGAATTTTCCCCGATTAACTCTATCGAGATGGTGATCTGGGTTGCGGTTGGTGGTCGTGGCACCTTGATTGGCGCTGTTATTGGAGCCTTGTTAGTGAACTACGCGAAAACTCGTTTTACCGCAATTATGCCAGACGCTTGGTTGTTTGCTTTGGGTGCCATGTTTGTACTGGTGACTTTGTATTTACCAAAAGGCTTGATGGGTTTGTATGGGCAATTAAAAGCCAAGCGAAATACCGTTACGAATAAGGAGTCACAAGCATGAGCACGTTAGATAGCACCCGTGAATTCTTCCGTCGAGATCAGGTGTGGCCGTTTCTAGCACCAGAGCAGGCCGCCGTAAACGTCGATAACCAAATGATTCTTTACGTGGAAGATTTGAACCTGAGCTTCGATGGTTTCAAGGCATTAAATAATCTGAATTTGTATATTAACGATGGCGAATTACGTTGTTTGATCGGTGCCAATGGTGCGGGAAAAACCACCTTGATGGACGTGATTACCGGTAAGACTCAGTGCGATTCAGGCACGGTGTTCTTTGGACAAAACCACAACTTATTGGACAAAGACGAAGCCGAAATTGCTCAGCTTGGCATAGGTCGTAAATTCCAAAAGCCAACCGTGTTTGAAGAGCAAACCGTGTTCGACAATTTAGAGTTATCTCTTAAAACCGATAAGCGTGTATTGCCGACCTTGTTTTCACGTTTAACTCCCACGCAAATTGATCGCATTGATGAGGTATTAAAAACCATTGGTTTGGCTAAGCATAGATTCATGCTGGCGGGGGCTTTGTCTCATGGTCAAAAGCAATGGTTAGAAATCGGCATGTTGCTCGCGGCCGATCCAAGGCTGTTATTGATCGATGAACCTGTGGCGGGCATGACAGCACAAGAAACCGAACGTACGGCGGAGTTACTCACGTCTTTGGCGGGAGAGCGAACCGTGATTGTGGTCGAACACGACATGGAGTTTGTGCGCAGTATCGCGCGCACGGTAACGGTATTGCATCAAGGTTCTGTGTTGGCCGAAGGCACCATGGATCAGATTCAAAGTAACAAAGACGTGATTGAAGTCTATCTTGGAGAAGAGGCAGCTGGCGAAGAAGCCGCACAAACAGAAGCAGGAGCCACAGCATGATTTCAATTAACAAGGTTGATCAACTTTACGGCGGCACGCAGATTCTTTGGGGCTTGAATTTAGAGATAGTACCCGGTTCGATCACTTGCATCATGGGTCGAAACGGCGTGGGTAAAACCACCTTGCTAAAAGCCATCATGGGTTTGTTGCCGATCAAAAGTGGTGAGATCACCATGGAAGGTGAAACCCTAAACAAGCAAAGTGCCGAAAAGCGCGCTTATTCGGGCATTGGTTATGTTCCTCAAGGCCGAGACATTTTTCCCATGCTGACCGTGGAAGAAAATCTGCGCATTGGTTTGCCTGTGCGAGGCAAGCGAACTAAGGACTCGCCGAAAGACATCCCTGAGAAAATCTTCGAACTTTTTCCAGTACTGAAAGACATGTTGCATCGTCGCGGTGGTGATTTATCCGGTGGTCAACAACAGCAACTTGCCATTGGCCGGGCATTGGTATTAGAGCCAAAAGTCTTGATCTTGGACGAGCCAAACGAAGGCATTCAACCCAACATAGTGAAGCAAATTGGCGACGTGATTTTAAAGCTGAACGCAGAAGAAGGTTTGACCGTTATCTTGGTTGAGCAAAAGCTCGGCTTCGCTCGTCGCGTGGGTAAAGAGTTTCGTTTGATGGAAAAAGGACGCATTGTGGCAGCGGATAAAATGGAAAACCTTAATGACTCGCTAATAAAACAGTATTTGGCGGTGTGATTTTTGCATTAGGTGGAATCAGCAGCCACGCGAAAGACGCTTATAGGGCATCCATGAATAATAAACATAATTTTGCTTTGGCAGAACAATACGACCCAAAGCCGTTGCCAGAAACAAACATGTCAGTGACGGGGGAAGCTTCACACTGGCATGCGTTTCTGACCTTAGGCTTTGGTAAAACCACTCGCGGTACCGTGTTGAAAACCTGTGATCACAAAGGGCCTTTGTACGTGCAGAAGCCTTTTTATCCTGAAGGTCGAGACACGGCGCACGTGTATTTATTGCATCCACCGGGCGGTTTGGTATCGGGTGATCGCCTCACGATTACGGCGAACTTAGCCGAAAATACACACGTTTTAATCACTACGCCGGGTGCTGGTCGTGTTTATCGTGCTCGTAAAGACAAAACCCTACAACATCAAATTACTCAGTTAAATGTCGCTGAAAACAGCTTAATGGAATGGTTACCACAAGAAACCATCCTCTATCCGAATGCTCATACTCGCCTTGAAAACTGCATCGATCTTGCTGATAGCGCGAAGTTCATCGGCTGGGAAATCACTTGCTTTGGCTTGCCAGCGAATAAAGAAGATTTTGGCGAAGGCCACGCAGAGCAAGGCTTTCAGATTCGTCAGAATGGTCGTCTTAAAGTGTGTGAACGTTTGGTGATAGATGATAGTAGCCGAACGGTTTTCGCGGCCAAAGCTGGGCTAGCTGGCAATCCCATTAATGGTTTGATGATTGCTGGCCCCTTTGACCTGACCCACGCTTCTCATTCAGCGAGCCATGATGAACTGATCGACTCCCTACGAAAACATTGCGCGCAACATAACTCAGTGAGTGGCGTAAGTTTGGTTGGCGAGTACATTTTCGTGCGCAGTCTTCATCATGATTCCGAACAAGTGAAGCAGCTATTTATTCAGTGTTGGCGAGAAATTCGTCCCGCATTAATCAACAAAGAATCCAATGAACCGAGAATCTGGTCGACCTAAAAAAAGCGCGGCTGACCTAAAAGGGTGCGCACGCTCTTTTTTGGTTCAACGAAAATAATCATAAAGATAAGTAACGGAGCATAAAAATGGAACTTCTTCCCAGAGAAAAAGACAAGCTGCTTGTATTTACTGCCGCCTTGCTTGCCGAACGTCGTTTAAATCGCGGCCTTAAATTGAATTATCCCGAAGCCATGGCGTACATCACTATGGAAATTATTGAGGGTGCTCGCGATGGTAAAACCGTGGCGGAGTTAATGGCTTATGGCAAAACGGTATTAAGCGCGGAACAAGTGATGGATGGCGTGGTGGAATTGATCCATGAAGTACAAGTTGAAGCCACATTCCCAGATGGGACGAAACTTGTCACCGTTCATAATCCTATAAATTAGGGAAGGAGAAGTCTCATGATTCCAGGTGAAATTCAGGTAGCCGTAGGAGACATTGAACTCAATGTAGGCCGTAAGACGGTGAAGATTCGTGTCGAAAATACCGGTGATCGTCCTGTACAAATTGGCTCCCATTATCATTTTTATGAAGTGAATCCTGCCTTGTCTTTTAATCGCGCAGTGACCAAAGGCTTTCGTTTGAATATCGCATCTGGCACGGCGGTGCGTTTTGAACCCGGCCAAGGCCGTGAAGTAGAGCTGGTCGAATATGCTGGCACGAAAACCATTTACGGCTTCCGTGGCGACGTCATGGGCACATTGGTAGGAGCAGAATAATGGCGACGATGGACAGACAAAGTTACGCGCAGATGTTCGGTCCGGACTAGGGGCGACCGTGTGCGTTTAGGCGACACTGACATTTGGATTCAGGTGGAAAAAGATTTTACTGTCTATGGCGACGAAGTGAAATTCGGCGGCGGCAAGGTTATCCGCGACGGCATGGGGCAAAGCCAAGTGACCAATGACGTAGCCGTGGATTTAGTGATTACCAATGCCTTGGTGTTAGATCATTGGGGCATAGTAAAAGGCGATGTTGGCATCAAAGCAGGCCGCATTTTTAAAGTCGGCAAAGCGGGCAACCCAGATGTGCAAGATAACGTCGATATTGTGGTTGGACCGGGCACCGAAGTGATCGCTGGGGAAGGTTCTATTTTGACCGCTGGTGGCATCGATGCGCACATTCATTTTATTTGCCCGCAACAAATTGAAGAGGCTTTGACTTCTGGCGTCACCACCATGATTGGCGGCGGTACTGGCCCAGCAACGGGAACCAAGGCGACCACTTGTACGCCTGGGCCTTGGTATCTTGGCAAGATGTTACAAGCCACCGACAGCATGCCGATGAATTTGGGCTTTTTGGGCAAAGGTAACGCCAGTCTGCCAGAAGCCCTAGAAGAGCAGCTAGAAGCGGGCGCTTGTGGTCTGAAATTGCACGAAGATTGGGGAACCACGCCAGCGTCGATTGATTGTTGTTTGAGTGTCGCGGAAAAATACGACGTACAAGTGGCGATTCACACCGACACCTTGAATGAATCGGGCTTTGTCGATAGCACCATTGATGCTTTTAAAGATCGTGTCATTCACACTTATCACACCGAAGGCGCAGGTGGCGGTCACGCTCCTGATATTATTCAAGCTTGTTCCTAACCCAAATGTTTTACCTTCTTCAACCAATCCCACTCGTCCTTATACTCGCAACACAGTCGATGAGCATTTAGACATGCTGATGGTGTGTCACCATTTGGACAGCAATATTCCAGAAGACGTGGCGTTTGCCGATTCACGTATTCGCAAAGAAACCATTGCCGCGGAAGACATTCTTCACGACCGTGGTGCGTTCAGTATGATTTCGTCTGATTCCCAAGCTATGGGTCGAGTAGGCGAAGTCGTGACTCGTACATGGCAAACGGCTCACAAGATGAAGCAGCAGTTTGGCTTATTGCCAGAAGACCAAGAGCTTGGTGCGGATAATTTCCGCGCCCGTCGTTACATTGCAAAGTACACCATTAACCCAGCGATTGCCCATGGTATTAGCCATGAAGTGGGCTCGATTGAGCCAGGAAAAATGGCGGATTTAGTTTTATGGAAACCCGCTTTTTTTGCGGTGAAGCCTTCGATGATCATCAAAGGCGGCATGATTGCCAGCGCGCCAATGGGCGACCCCAATGCCTCTATTCCGACGCCACAGCCAGTGCATTATCGTCCTATGTTTGGTTCATTCGGCAAAGCCGCAGCGGCGACGTCTGTGACCTTTGTTTCTAAGGCGGCGCTGAATAATGGCTTGAAGGAAAGTCTTGGTTTGGATCGAACTTTGGTAGCGTGCAAAAACACACGCAATATTTCCAAGCTCGACATGATTCACAACGATTGGCTCCCAAATATTACTGTCGATCCGCAAACCTATGAAGTGCGTGCGGATGGGGAATTATTAACCTGTGAGCCTGCGGAGAGGTTACCTCTCGCACAACTTTATACGCTTTTTTAGGCGCGCTTTTTAGGACGGTACTATGCTAGATATTTACGAAAGATTAGGTACACATTGCCATGATCCTGTTTACACCACTGTGACGTTAACCCATGAACAGCGTGACCGCGGACGTTTAAAACTTATGGGCGATAACAACGAAGAAGTTCGTGTTTTTCTTGAGCGTGGTAAGCCCTTGTTAGTGGGTGAATTTTTAAAGTCCGAATGCGGCAAGATAGTTCAAGTGACAGGCGCAGTAGAAGACGTCGCCCATGCGAGCTGTGAAGATTGGGAAGCTTTTTCCAAAGCCTGTTACCACTTGGGCAACCGTCACACCAAAATCCAAATTGGCGAACGCTGGTTGCGTATTAAACCTGATCACGTTTTAGAAGACATGTTGCACATGCTTGGTTTGATTGTTACCCACGAAGAAGCGGTGTTTGTCCCAGAATCTGGAGCTTATAGTCATGGGCACAGTCACCACTAACATTGCCACCACTGACATCAGCTTATTGCGGCTTTTGCAATTAAGCAGTGTGGGTTTGCCAGTGGGCGGCTTTGCCTTTTCACAAGGCATGGAATATGCCATCGACCATGGCTGGGTGAAAAATAAAGCGGAAGTGTCCGCTTGGATCGGTTTGCAACTACAACAGTCTGTAGCGCGGGTCGATTTGCCCGTCTTGCAGCGTTGCATGGCAGCAGCTAAACAACAGGATACTGAACGCTTAATCGAACTAAATGATTTGATTCTTGCGTGCCGAGAAACCAAAGAACTGCGTTTAAACGACACTGCCATGGGTGAAGCTTTGTTTCGCTTGTTGGGTAGCTTGCAAATAGACACACCATTTAAGCGTTTAGATGAAATGAGTTTTGTCACCTTGTTTGCCATTGCCGCGAGCCATTGGAGTTTGAAACCTGATCTTGCATCGTTGGGTTTTGCTTGGTCTTGGTTAGAAAATCAAATCGCCGCCGCGACCAAATTGGTTCCCCTTGGGCAAACTCAAGCACAAGAGTTGTTAGGTGAATTACAGACAGACATTCGACAGGCCATTGCCATGTCGTTAACCATTGAAGAAGACCGCATTGGCGCTGGGTTACCTGCCATCGCCATTGCCAGTGCTCAGCATGAAACACAATATTCGCGGCTGTTTCGCTCTTAATTCCCTCCCCTTGTGTCTTTGAAGGGGAGGGCTAGGGTGGGGTTCTAGGGCTTTTGACCCCCTCCCAACCTCCCCCTTGACAGGGGGAGGAGCTAAGGGTTTTTGTATTTATTCCCTCCCCTTGGCAGGGGGAGGAACTAAGGGCTTTTGTATTTACTCCCTCCCCTTATGAAGGGGAGGGCTAGGGTGGGGTTCTAGGGCTTTTTGCCCCCCTCCCAACCTCCCCCTTGGCAGGGGAAGGGGCTAAGAACAGCAGAGAATGAATTATTTAGATAAGAACAAGGAACCCAGTATGAAAAAACAAACGTTACGAATTGGTGTGGGCGGTCCGGTTGGATCAGGTAAAACCGCGTTGTTGCGTTCTTTGTGTAGTGCGATGCGTGACCATTACAACATTGCCGTGGTCACCAATGATATTTACACCCAAGAAGATGCGAAGTTCTTAACCCAACATGAAGCTTTGGACGCAGATCGTATTATTGGTGTTGAAACCGGTGGTTGTCCTCACACTGCGATTCGTGAAGACGCGTCGATGAACTTGGCAGCGATAGATCAATTGCTAGTGCGTCATGGCGAGTTGGATGTGGTGTTTGTGGAAAGTGGTGGCGACAACTTAAGTGCGACTTTTAGTCCAGAGTTATCCGATTTTACCATTTATGTGATCGATGTCTCCGCTGGTGACAAAATTCCACGAAAAGGTGGCCCTGGTATTACCAAGTCCGAATTGTTGATTATTAATAAAACCGACTTGGCGCCTTTGGTTGGCGCGTCTTTGGATGTGATGGCACACGACGCCAAAATTCAACGGGGTGATCGTCCGTTTATTTTTTCTAATCTTAAAAAAGCTCAAGGTTTGGATGAGATTATTCAAACTATTGTGTCGGAAGGGATGTTGGAAGCAAAAGAGTTACCAGCAGCGAGAGCTGTCGTTTAAAGGACTACTACACTCGTTACGTCGTTTAGTTCAGATTGATGAAGTATTAGGAGAAAGATTATGAACTCACTGAAAAAAATTATATTGAACACAAAAGGTTTGTTGGTAGCGGCTTCGGTATTAGCGTCAGGTTCTGTATTTGCTCATCCGGGGCACGAACACGCGTCTAGTTTTATGACGGGCTTTTCTCACCCTATGGGTGGTTTGGATCATCTTTTGGCCATGGTGGCGATTGGTCTTTGGGCGGCGAGTATTGGTGGTCGCGCTTTGTGGGCAATCCCCGTCGCGTTTGTTATGACGATGATCCTTGGTGGTGGTTTGGCTGTAGCTGGTATGTCAGTACCATTTGTTGAACAAGGTATTTTACTGTCTGTGATTGTTCTTGGTGCTTTGGTGTTGTTTGCTAAACGTTTGCCAATCTTAGTTTGTGTAGCGATTGCAGGGGCTTTTGCGCTTTTTCATGGTGCGGCACATGGAATGGAAATGCCGTTAACGGCGAATGGTTTGCAATATGCGCTAGGTTTTGCGGTAGCAACAGCAGGCTTGCATGTTGTTGGATTGGGGTTAGGACAAATGATGACGACAATCGGCACGTCTTCTTTTGCAACACGGATTAGCGGTTTTGTTATTTCGTTAACGGGTTTGGTGCTTGCTTTTGCCTAACTCACTTTTGTCTTGTAAGCCAGGGAGCGACACTCTAATACCTAAGTCTGAGATGTTATGACCGCGGCACAAAAGATCTTTAAAGTGCGACGCCACTATAACAAGTGGGTTGCTGACCAAACGATGGAAGATTACGCGTTACGCTATACTTCCAAGCAAGGTCATACCATGAGCATCGAGCGTGTCGGTCATACGGCGCTCGGTGCTACCGCGTTTTTAGCTTTAGAGGGATTGGCCGCGGTTATTACACTGGCGTATGGGTTTACCAATGCCGTAGCGGCCATTCTCACGGTATTGGCGGTGTTTTTCATTACTGGCTTTCCCATTGCTTATTATTCTGCCAAGCATGGCTTGGATATAGATTTACTGACTCGAGGAGCGGGTTTTGGCTATCTTGGGTCGACGATAACCTCACTGATTTACGCCACATTCACATTTATCTTTTTTGCTATCGAAGCAGCGATTTTAGCCTCGGCGTTGGAAG
Source organism: Marinomonas pontica (assembly GCF_026191375.1). Taxonomy (GTDB): domain Bacteria; phylum Pseudomonadota; class Gammaproteobacteria; order Pseudomonadales; family Marinomonadaceae; genus Marinomonas; species Marinomonas pontica. The sequence continues at coordinate 17,884 of NZ_JAODTL010000039.1, forward strand.
TTCTGTTGGGCATTCCGTTGGCCTTGGGTTATGCGCTTTCGGCTATCTTTGTGATTCCTATCGTAACGCACGGTATTCGTGCTATCAGTCGTTTTCAAAATGGCAGCCAGTGGATTTGGTTGGTGTTGCAAGTTGCTGCGATTGGGGTGGTAGTGACTCAGGAGTACCAAAACTTCGAAGGTTGGACGCAATACGCGCCAGCGGAATTACCACAAAGTACGCATTTTGATTGGGTGTTGTTCGGAGCTGCTGCATCTGTATTGTTTGCTTTGATGGCGCAAATCGGCGAGCAGGTCGATTATTTACGTTTTTTTCCCGTTAAGACCAAGCAAAACCGCCGACGCTGGTGGTTTTGGTTGATTTTAGCAGGCCCAGGTTGGGTGTTTATTGGGGCGATCAAAATGCTGTTAGGCTCATTTTTGGCCTATTTAGCGATTTCTGATGGTGCTAGTGTGGTTCAAGCGACAGACCCTACTTATTTGTATCAGCGCATCTTTTTCTTTTTGACTACCTCCCCGACTACGGCCTTGTTGTTGGCTGCGGTGTTTGTGTTTATCTGTCAGATGAAAATCAATTTAACCAATGCCTATGCAGGCTCCATTGCGTGGTCTAATTTCTTTTCGCGCTTAACTCATTCCCATCCGGGGCGTGTGGTTTGGTTGGTGTTTAACGTGACCATTGCGTTATTGCTGATGGAGTTAGGAATTTACCAAGCTTTGGGCGCGATTCTAGGCGTGTTTGCAATAGCCGCCGTGAGTTGGTTGGGAAGTTTATCTGCGGACTTGTTGATTAATAAACCCTTGGGACTAAGCCCTAACTATGTGGAGTTTAAACGGGCGCATTTGTATGACATAAACCCAGTGGGAACAGGCTCTATGTTGATTGCCACATCATTGGGGTTGGTGAGTTATTTAGGTGTCTTTGGGGAAGTGGCAAAAAGTTTGTGTCACTTTATTTCGCTGGGCTCGTGTTTTGTCTTTGTGCCACTGATCGCATGGCTCACCAAGGGTAAGTATTACTTAGCACGCCAAAGTCCCGAACTGATTCCAATAATAGCGTTAGCAAAGCAGCAGAAGCCGAAATATGTCACTTTGACCTGTGGGATTTGTGAAAATGTTTTTGAAACGGAAGACATGAGTTTTTGCTCGGCTTATATGCAGCCGATTTGTTCTTTGTGTTGTTCTTTGGATGTGCGCTGTTTAGACAGTTGCAAGCCACAAGCGAGCATTGGTCAGCAGAGTGATTATTTCTTAAAACTGTTTTTGCCCAAAGGTTGGGTGAAAGCTTTGAGTTCGCGCTTTGGCCGTTTTACGTCGTTATTATTGGTGATCAATATTATCAACGCTGCGCTGATGATGTTGATTTACCGGCAAATGGCGCCCAGTTCTCTGAATGAAGAAGCTTTACTGAAAGAGACTATGTTGGCGCTGTTTTTTACTTTGTTGATTGTTTCTGGTGTCTTGTCTTGGTTGTTTGTGCTTGCCCATGAAAGTCGTGTGGTGGCGCAGAAAGAATCGAATCGGCAAACTCGAAAATTGATTCGCGAGATTGATGCTCACCAAGAGACTGACCGTGCTTTACAGCATGCCAAAGAGCAAGCTGAGCGGGCAAATGAAGCGAAAAGTCGTTACCTCACTGGTATTAGCCATGAATTACGCACACCGCTGCAATCTATTATTGGCTATGCGCAGCTTTTGTCAGAGAAAGCCAATACGCCCTCGGGACACCAGAACGGCTTGGATATTATCCATCGCAGTGGTTTGTATTTGGCGGATTTGATCGAAGGTTTATTGGATATTTCGAAGATCGAAGCGGGACGTTTTGACTTGTATCGCAACACGGTAGATCTGCCCAAGTTAATCGACCAGCTTAACAGTATGTTTGCTATGCAAGCGCGTGATAAAGGCATTCAATTACAGTCGAAAATTCTGGCACCTTTGCCTCAGCATGTGGTGACAGATGAAAAACGCTTGCGACAAATTTTGATTAATTTGCTATCTAATGCGGTGAAATACACGCCGAAAGGTTCGGTTTTCTTTGAAGTGAATTATCGTAACCAAGTCGCCGAGTTTGTGATTCGAGACACGGGTGTTGGCATTAAAGAAGGCCATTTAAAGCGAATTTTTGATCCTTTCGAGCGAGTTCGTGACGTCAGTACGGGCAATCTTCCTGGCACAGGTTTGGGGTTGACCATAGTGAAGTTGCTCACGGAGATTATGGGCGGTGATTTGCAGGCTCATTCTGTAGTCGGTGAAGGCAGTGAGTTTCGTGTCAGTCTGCTGTTGCCTTGGGTGAGTCAAGGAGATAGCGCCACTTATGAATACAAGCGTATTGTGAGTTATCAAGGTTATCAACGCACTTTAATGGTGGTGGACGATGATCCTGTGGTGCGTGGTTTGTTGTCGGATATTCTTGTGCCACTTGGCTTTCATGTTTTGGAAGCTTCCGATGCCGAAAACTGTTTGGATGAGCTGGAGTCCTGTTCGCCAGATTTGTTTGTATTAGATGTGTCTATGCCGGGAATGGATGGTTTGAGCTTGGCGAAGTTACTTCGTGATCGTGCTTATAGTGTGCCGATAATCATGTTGTCTGCTGACGCCAAAGAAAACCAACGCAAGCCAGATGAGCAAGCCGCTTTTAATCAATATTTAGTCAAACCGGTGAACAACAGTGCCTTGTTGGATGCCATCAAACATTGGCTCGTATTGGAATGGGTCTATCAAGAAAGCGACGTCGATGTTACTGCGCCTAGGCTTGTAGAAAAGTTCGCTGACAGCAAGGAAGAGCACGAGCAAAATCGGCTAGAAGAGCAACAAATTGCCGCCATTCCAGACCATGAAAGTGTGCGTGAATTGATGGCGTTTGCGGAGATGGGTTACAAAAAAGGCGTACGCGGTGTGCTCGATCAGTTGGCAAAAAGTGAGGTAATTACCGTGAGCCATTTACAGCAATTGGAAAGTTTCTATCAAAGTTTTCAATTCGACGGCATTGTCCAATATTTAAAACAGCATACTTGTGAAAGTCGTGATGTGAGTGAGAAATCTAATGATGAATCCAAGTAATAAAAGTGACATTGTTTTAGTGGTCGACGATTCGCCTGATGCCTTGAGCCTGATTCATGACACCTTGGAAGCGGCGAATATGGAAGTACTTGTCGCTCTTGAAGGTAAGCAAGCGCTCACTATTGCGCGACGGATTCGACCTGACATTATTTTGCTCGATGCCATCATGCCGCACATGGATGGCTTTGAAATGTGTCGGGCGTTAAAAAGCCGATCAAAGCCTAGCATCGATACCGGTTATTTTTATGACAGGGTTGAGTGATACGGATGACATTGTGCGAGGGTTAGAAGCCGGTGGCGTGGATTACCTTACCAAGCCAATCCAGCCCAATGAACTGATTGCTCGAATGCGAGTGCATTTGTCGAATGCTCGCTTGAGCAACAACGCGCAATCGGCGCTCGACAGCATGGGGCAGTATTTAATGACCACGACCTACGCAGGGGACATTGCGTGGGCGACGCCACAAACCTATGCTCTGCTTGCTAAGGCGCGAGCAAGCAGTGAATGGCAACGAACGGAACTGGCCTTGCAAATACGCCTTTGGTTGGCTCATCAACCCGTGGTGGGCAATTTGTTGAAACTCAGTGGCTTGGACTACCCTTTGGCGCTGAAAATGATGGGAATGACTGAGCAAAAAGAAGTGCTGTTACGATTGGAAGATGGCGATAAACCGACGGGGCCAGCATTATTAAAGAAAGAGCTGGATCTAACTGACCGCGAGTCCGAAGTCTTGCATTGGATTGCCAATGGTAAAACCAATCGTGAAATTGCAGAAATCTTGGAGATGAGTCCACGAACGGTTAATAAGCATCTTGAGCAAATTTTTCCTAAGCTCGGTGTTGAAAATCGCG
>NZ_JAODTL010000040.1 GCF_026191375.1 Marinomonas pontica
TGCTTTGGTGGTGACCGCTGGCACTATGCTTAGCTTGGGTAAGGGCGTTCAATTTCTGATTGACCGTGGTTTGGCATCGGGTTCTGAAGCCGGTCTGACTCAGGCCTTGATGATATTCATTGGTTTGGTTTTTTTGTTGGGCATTGGTAGCTACTGCCGCTTTTATCTGGTGTCATGGATAGGTGAGCGCGTGGTGGCGGATATTCGCCAAGCGGTGTTTGCGCATCTGCTGACCTTATCTCCCTCTTTCTTCGAAGACAATTCTCCCAGCGAAATACAATCCGCATCACATCCGATACCACACTGTTACAAAGCGTGATTGGTTCTTCTTTATCGATCGCTTTGCGCAGCAGTTTGATGCTAGTGGGTGGGATCTTATTCTTATTGGTAATGCATTTTAAACTCACGCTTATTTTGCTGACTTGTGTGCCTTTTGTCATTGTGCCTGTGGTGTATTTTGGACGACGAGTACGCCGACTCTCACGTGATAGCCAAGATGAAGTGGCTAATGTCGGGCGCTATTTATCACAAGCGCTGCGTCACATAAAAGTCGTGCAAGCTTTTACTCATGAAAAGCACGATGCACAGCGTTTTTCTGCCACAGTAGATCGCGCTTTTAATGTCAGTGTAAAACGCATTCAGCAACGTTCTTGGCTTACCTTGATGGTTATTTTGCTGTCCATGAGTGGTATTGGCGTGATGTTGTGGTTTGGTGGCAAAGACGTTATCTCAGGTGAGATCAGTGCCGGAGATCTGGCGAGTTTCTTGTTTTATTCGATCATTGTTGCTGGCGCGGTTGGGGCTATTTCTGAAGTTATGGGCGAGTTGCAACGGGCGGCGGGGGCAGCAGAACGTATTATGGAGTTGCTCAGTGCTAAAAGTGCCGTGGTGAGTGGCGCTAGCGAGTTTCCTTCTCAGCGCATGACCGAAATCCACCAAGGCGACGAAGTCATCAGGTTTGATAATGTCGAATTTCGTTACCCAACCAGACCGGATTATGCCGCGTTAAAGAATTTGTCGTTTTCCATTAAACAAGGCGAGATGTTGGCTTTAGTTGGGCCATCAGGCGCGGGTAAGTCGACCTTATTTGAATTGCTTCTGCGCTTTTATGATCCTCAAGAAGGCGGTATTTACTTGGCTGGCGAAAACATTAAAGCGTATTCCTTAGACGATTTACGTCAGCGCTTTGCCTTGGTACCCCAAGAGACAGTTCTATTTGATCAAACGGTTTACGATAACTTGGGTTACGCCAATCGCAATGCCAGCAAGGAATCGATTCAATATTCTGCCGAACAAGCCAATGCTCATGAATTTATTACTCGTTTGGACAAAGGCTATGAGACGCGTTTAGGAGAAGACGGCGTGCGTTTGTCTGGTGGCCAAAGGCAACGTGTGGCGATTGCTCGGGCGATATTAAAAGACGCACCCATTTTATTGTTAGATGAAGCAACCAGTGCCTTGGATGCCGAAAGCGAGAGCAAGGTCCAAGCGGCACTTGAACCTTTGATGAAGGGCAGAACCACCTTGGTGATTGCTCACCGCTTGGCCACGGTATTGAATGCAGATCGGATTATTGTGATGGAGCAAGGGGAAATCATTGCCCAAGGCACACACAGCGAATTGCTGGAAACGTGTGCCTTGTATAAGCGATTAGCGGATTTGCAGTTTAATCAAAATGACGACGTTCGTACTGATTAAAACTTACCGACAAAAACACCCCGATAAGCGCAATGGAGTGCGCCCTCTTTGATGGACAAACCGGGTGTTTGGTAAAGTGTTTCAACCTCGCCATTGTCTGTTGGTAATGGAACGCTTAGTGGTGCGTCGCTGCTGTAAAAAACAATCCAAAAGCTGTTAGAAAGATCCGCGGGTGTGAGCGTCAACGCAATAAAATGTCGGCTGTCATCGGCCCAGTTTTCGATCGTCATTGGTTCGCTTTGCTCATTAAGCCAATGAATCTTATCCAACGACGTATGCTGATAAAGTGGGTCATCTTCTAAGCGGATTTCTGCAAAAATAGGATAGGCTTTTCGTAATGCCATCAGTGTTGCTATGGTGTCTTTTATCGCGGTTCTTGCTTGGCTGGTTTCAGCGTCTATGTCTTGCCAAGTTTGCCAAGTAATATCGTTGTCTTGGCAATAGGCGTTGTTGTTGCCTTGTTGACTGTGAGACAGTTCATCACCGCCTAAAAGGTGCGGTGTGCCTTGGCTCAATAGCAGCGTTGCGATAAAACAAAGCTGCTGGTTTAGGCGCTTTTCTTGAATGTCTTTGTTGTCTGTTTCTCCCTCAGTACCAAAGTTTTGGCTAATGTTGTCGCCGTGACCGTCGCGGTTTTCTTCCATGTTGGCGAGGTTATGGCGTTCATGGTAAGACACCAAATCCTTCATGGTATAACCATCGTGGTAGGTGATGTAGTTAACCGAATTCAGCGCGCTTTTGTGTCCTTTATGGAAGTAGTCTCTGGATCCCATAAGGCGAGTCGCGAACTCGGGTACTTTGCCGTCATCTCCGCGCCAGAAACGACGAATGGTATCTCGGTATTGGTCGTTGCATTCCAAAAATCCTCTAGGGAATTGTCCGACTTGATAACCGTTAGGGCCAATGTCCCAAGGCTCCATAACAAGGCAGGTTTCACTTAAAATAGGGTCTTGAAGAATAGCTTGTAACAGTGGGGCTTTTGCCGTGAAATCGTGATCAGTTCGACCAAGATCGACACCTAGATCAAAGCGAAAGCCATCGACGCCCATGACGTCAACCCAATAACGCATGCTGTCACAAATAAGGCGAATGCTGGTGGGGCTGTAGGTATCAATGCAGTTACCACAGCCTGTGTAATTCAAATATTGACCATCTTGGTGGCGGTAATAGCGCGCATTGTCCAAGCCTCGGTAGCACACGCTGGATTGGTCTACCTCACTTTCTGCGGTGTGGTTATACACCACGTCTAAAATCACTTCAAAACCCGCTTGGCGTAATCCATCTATCATTTGTTGGAATTCAACAATTGCATCTTTTATGGCGTAGGAAGGTTCTACGGCAAAAAAGCTAATTGGGTTATAGCCCCAGTAATTATTCAGTTCTAGTTGCTGTAAATGACGTTCTGTCATGAAGCTAAAGCAAGGCATTAACTGAATGGTAGTGATATTTAAGCTTTTTAAGTGTTCGATGCCAGCGGAAGAAATAACGCCAAGATAAGTGCCTTGCAGCTCGCGTTCAATGGGCAGATTTTTACTGAAACCTTTTACGTGTAATTCATACAGAGCACGGCTCGACGGAGTGATCTTTTATTCTTCCGGGGCGATCTGACTTTGCTTCTACGGTGCGGACAATCGATTTGGGCACACAGTAGGCAGAATCGGTTTGGTGTGGCCGACCCTCTTTGGTGATTGCAGCTTGGTCTTCGTTCCACACAAGCTTTGGCGCTGAGCTCTTTCGCATACGGGTCAATCAGTAGCTTTTGCTTATTGTAGAGCATTTGCTGTTCAGGTTTGAATTCGCCTTCTGCCCGTAATCCATAATGCTGGCCTTCTGTTAAACCAAGCACCTCCATGTACCAAATGCCTTTCGTTTTATTAAGAAAAGGCAAGGATTCTTGCTCATTGCCTTTCTCATCAAACAGACATAAATACAGCTGACTGGCGTCTTCCGCCACCACTGCGAAGTTAACACCATCCTTGGTGACAATAGCACCTAGAGGAAAAGGGGAGCCATTGGTAACCTGTTGCTCTTGGTTCATGAAAACCTCTAGACGCTGTGATTGAAAGGGCGAGAATTAAGACTCGCCTAACCATTTTAATAACACACCAGCAAGCGGTGGCACTTGCAGCTCGATACTGTGTTCACGACCATGACTCATCACGGCTTGTGTCGTGTACTCATTAATGTTTGCGTAACCACTGCCCGTGTATGACGTTTTATCTGTGTCCATAATGACTTGATAACGACCCGCTTTCGGCACGCCAATGCGGTAGTGTCCATGCGGTGTTGGCGTAAAATTGATCACAGCAACCGTGTGCTCAGTGCTGTCTTTCGCTTTACGCGCAAAAGCCAAGATACTGTTGGCGTTATCATCGTAACTTATCCATTCAAAGCCGTGATAAGAATGGTCGTACTGCAAACTGCTTTCACCCTGATAAAGGTGATTCAAATCTTTCGATAACGCTTGTTGCGCTTTGTGGTAATCCGTGTCCAGCAAATGCCAATCCAAAGAGCGTTCATGGCTCCATTCTTGGCCTTGTGCAAACTCGTTGCCCATGAAGTTAAGCTTTTTGCCTGGGTGGAAATACATGTAAGCTGAAAACGCGCGTAAGTTAGCGAACTTTTGCCAAGCGTCTCCTGGCATTTTAGTGATCATCGAGCCTTTGCCGTGTACGACTTCGTCGTGAGAAATTGGCAACACAAATTGCTCATCGAAGGCATAAACCATACTAAAACTGAGTTCGCCTTGATGGTGCTGGCGGTAAGATAGGATCCTTTTTAATGTAATCCAAAGAATCGTTCATCCAGCCCATGTTCCATTTGAAACCGAAGCCTAAGCCGTTCATATAGGTAGGTTTGGACACACCCGGAAAAGCGGTTGATTCTTCTGCGACAGTAAAGCAGCGAGGGTGATTCAAGTACACGGTTTCGTTTAAGCGGCGTAAGAAATCAATGGCTTCGTAATTGTGGTTGCCACCGTCTTTGTTGGGAATCCATTCACCGTCTTCACGGGAATAATCCAAATACAACATAGAGGCCACCGCGTCCACGCGCAGACCGTCAATGTGGAATTCTTCTAACCAATACACCGCGTTGCTGATGAGGTAATTTACGACATGCTCTTTGCCAAAGTCGTAAATCAAGCGAATTCCACTCAGGGTGCCAGCCTTTTTTAGGGTCAGGGTATTCGTACTGTTTGGATCCATCAAAGTTGGCCAAACCATGGCTGTCGGCAGGAAAGTGCGCCGGTACCCAATCCATGATCACACCAATATTGGCTTGGTGAAGTGCATCGACCAACGCTTTGAAGTCTTCTGGTGTCCCAAAGCGGGAGGTAACCGCGAACAACCCAACAGGCTGATAGCCCCAAGAACCATCAAAAGGGTATTCTGTAATAGGCAAAAGTTCGACGTGCGTGTAGCCCATTTCTTTAACGTAAGGCACCAGCTGATCTTTTATTTCAAGGTAGGTGAGTGGCTGGTTATCGTCCTTTCGACGCCACGATCCGATGTGCAATTCATAAATGCTCATCGGTTTCTCGTAGATGTCTTCAATAGGACGATTTACCCAAATATCGTCTTGCCAAGCATGTTTGTTGTCAAAGCAGGTGACGCTCGCAAAAGACGGAAATTGTTCAATCCGCTGGGCATAAGGGTCGCTGCGATGGGGCAGAATATCGCCATTGTTAGCACGAATATCAAATTTGTAGCGCGCACCGTGATTCACGTCTGGAATAAACAAACGCCAAATGCCATCGCCATTGCTCGACATAGGGTGAGTTCGGCCATCCCATGCATTGAAGTCCCCCACAACAGAGACAGAACGTGCGGCGGGTGCATAAACCGCAAAGCGTGTTCCCTGTATTGTTAGTTCATCATTTACTTTTGCACCGGCGCGAATGGCCCCTTGGCTTTTGTAAAGGCTTGCTTGATGGTGGCTTGGGTCAACAAAGGTGGTGTTCGGGAATTGATAAGGGTCTACTAACGTGTGTGTGCTGTTGTCTTTGTAGGTAATTTCTAGTCGATAATGAAAGCGAGTCTGTGTTTTTGGCCATTCAGCTAAAAACAATCCTTTGTCATCGACTTGGCGCATTTTCGCCAATTCTGTGTCCTGATCGATTGCCAAGACACGAATGGCGGTTGCTTCCGGCTGCCAAACAATTAACGACAGGCCTTTCTTCGTAGAGGATTCATGCAGTCCTAAACATCCAAACGGGTCAGAACAGTGTGTGTTCAACACGTCATTAATTAGGGCATTTTTTAGTAGATCCATTCACTTCTCCAGCAAGAGTGAGCATGTTAACTCGTTGAGTGTTGGTGCTGATGACTGTGAAGTTTGCTCACTGTCCAACGTAAGTATTGGTTTACTTTATTCGGTGTAATTTGTGCAAATTCGTCCAAAGCGGCGTCGGCCCAACTGTCTTCTGGGTGTTCCGCTTGGTGTTGCTTAGCATGGTCTAACGCCGCTTGAGAGACCAGAACAGGTAGGTTTATTTCCTGTTCAAACTTACAGTTTTTGTGTTGCTGACAGAATCGTATAAAGGCGTATAACCCTTCAAAATCAAACTCTTATACCAGCTTGGGTGAATATCTGATGTCAATGTTTCAATCAACAAGGCAAAAGTGTCTTCACCAGGTGTCATTGAACTGAGTGCGCGTTTACAGTCTAAAGCCGTGTTGCTTTGTACGTCGCCAAACACGATGGTGTTCGCATTGCTCAGACTTTCCCAGAGCTGCAGAAGCATTGACTCAGGCAGCTTGGTAATCATGCCTTGCTCTGAACGCCAGTCAAACCAATCTACGTCCTTCATCTTGCTTTGTGCGTCTGTGCTGTTGTGATAACGCATGGTATTGGCAACGTGTGCAAATTCATCGTGCTTTTGTTGTAACACTTGTTTAAGGGCTTCGTAAAGCTCACTGGGAGAAACGTTTGATAACGTTTCAAAAACCGGTGCATCGTCCACTGGGTCAAATTGTCGTGCGCAAAGCTGTGCAAGGTTGTGGATTCGAATGGTTCTTACCCCGGAGAAAAAATCAGGGTGGACCTTTATTAAAGTACCAGCGATAGAGATCAGTTCGTGGCAAATGACTAAGCCGATAGGAGACGACGACACGCTTCTTAGCATGTCTAAAATCACATCCTGATGCAGAGGTGAGCTGATATCCACCTCTGTTTCTGGTGTTTCTCCAATGACTAATAGACGTTGTCGAACAGTGATGTCGGCAATGTACGTGGCTAAGTCGGTGGTGGGCTTTAATACCAAGGAATACAGCAATCTGGCCGAGCGCCAGTTTTCAGAAAGCAGCGCCTGAAAGTAAACGCTGTTCAGTACTTTGTAGGCGGTAACCGCTGGTGTTGAATTGGGAACCGTGTTCATCAGCGCACGACGTCTGCCTAGCTCCATCAGACAATCAATGGCTTCATTCATGCTGGGTTGCGTGGTAAATCGAGCGAGTAAGGCGTCGGTTTCTGCGTTTTTAATCTCCGCCACATCATAGGCTTTTGGTTTGTCAGACAGTGGCCAAAATGCATCATGAACAGGCAGTTTGGCGCCCAGCTGCTGTTGATCTATGGTGTTGATAATAATGGAACGGCGATTGCCAGATTTAAACGCATTTTTAGCAGACTGAGGAATGACTCGGAACTCTTCGTGCTCGCGCTTTTGCAGCAATCGAATAAATTCGAATAGCGCATCACTGCCTTTCATCTCGCTCATGGCTTCATCGATTAAAATGGTAAAGACAGCGTTCGCTTGATAATACCAATGATCCGCGATGATTTTTAATTCGTTGCGAATGCGCGCTTGGAATAGGATTGGGTCGACTTTGCGGTAATCTTTGTCTTCGTTTTGAATCCAAGATAAGCAAAGGTAACTTTCACCATCGATGTTAAACGCCTGAGAAGTGGCCAAACTGTTTAACGCACGGTTTGGGCGACCGGTTAACCCCAATGTCTTCTGACGCGCCAAGATGGCGATAGGTTTCAACTAACTGATCGGCACTGATGGCTTTTAAAGGCGCAATGTCTTCCAGCGTTTGGCATAAACAGCCGGCATTCAAGAGCTCTTGTTTTACGTTGTCATTTTGAGCCAGAATCACCATGGAAGTGGTGACTTTGTTGGGACGATACTGAATGCGATGCAGACCCAATGGATCTAGGTCATCCGTATTGATCAGTTCTTCATCGAGCATTTTTCCAACCAAATACAGACTTTGCGCCCATACCAAAGGCGAGGTTGTCATTGGGAACGCGTTTTTGTGACCCCGGCTTTTCTTTTTCGGCTAAGATGTTTTCTTGCGGCACGTAATACAATTCTGGCAGCAGCATTTGACCGTCTTTTTCGACCATTAATGACTCTAATTTATGGCGATAAAAATTGGCGCTTTCCCAGTCTCTGGCAAACAATCGATCGATATACAGATACGTGAAGAACAATGGCCATTCTGATTCGATGTGTTCAAAATTAATCAGCTCGTCGTACTCGTAATAAATTCGACTTTGATCTTCCAATTCCGACTGATGGCCGTCGAGTAAAAAGCGTTTACAGCCGTATTCACCCCCAGTTTGCTGATGATTTCCTTTCGCGTGCGTCGTGCCAGTTTTTCGTCGTTTACCGCAAAAGCAGGGAAGCCAATAATACTGAGGATGGCGCTGTCGACTTCTTTTGAGCGGGATTCTTTTGGAAGCAATGATTGAAGAACCGAGCCTGCTCGCGCCACCGCATCGGCAAACGAATGAACGACAGCCCACTCTGGACCATCACTGCCAAATAGGTTTAATCCGTCCATGGCTTCCATGGCGGCTTTTGCCATGCCCACAGAGCTGGCGTTGATTTCAGCTTTGCCGTTGTTGACTTTATTTCCTCGTTCCCAAATACCATAATCGGGCGTACGGTAAGTTCGAGAAATATAGTAAATCAGGTTTTGGATGAAATTGAATTCATCGCGAGAAAAAATCAGCTTGCTGCCTGCCTTAGTCATTTGCGCCAACATCAACAAATAAAAGCTGGTGGCGTCAATTTGCAAATGCCCCCATGCATCGTCCGCCACGGCTTCTAAGCCTGTTTTTGTGTCGTATTTGGCGTGTAGCGCATCTTTCGGGTCTAGGCTGTGTTTAAAGGCTTCTACTTTGTGGGACTGACGCATCATGGCAAATAACAAACCGCGCATCATTTTTATGCAGGCAAACTCTAATTCATTCGCACGTTTTTGAGGGTTGGAAGCGCGCTTGTAAGCTAGGTGTAACGCCCAAACGGCCTGAATACTGTAAACGTTGTCTCGTACCCATGCATCGGTATAGTTGCCGTGATTATTGATGCTGGTACTGGCTGGAAAAAGCCCTGTGACTGGATGTTGGCGGGTTAAGATAACCGCTTGAATATGTTGATAAAGAGAATCTAGCTTATCTTGAGCATCAGTCGCCATGTTCGATCCTTCATAAAACGTACCGTTAAAGATCTGTTGCCTAATTCAAATCAGAGTTGTCCTGATTAGGTTTGGATTTACTATACCCAAACATAATGGGACTCACCAATAAGTTAAAGCGGTAAACGGCTTCTTTTTCACATAATCTCCAAAAAAAACGAGATTTCACGAATATCCTATTTCTGTGCACGGTATAAGGGCGTGAACTGTCACGATTGCTTCTTTTTAGTCTCTCCTCTCGTTACTGACCTTTGTGTCAAATACTAAACTGATGGACAAGTTTGCGTAACTGGCTTGCGCATTCTTGTAGGTTGTTAACGGATTTTTGAATGTCGGTTGAGTTGTGATTGGTTTCTTCGCAGATATTGGCAATATTTTCTAACGTTTGATGGACGGTTTGCGATGATTCGAATTGTCGTTCGGCGGCTTTACGGATGGTGCTGTTGAGCTTGGAAATGGACAACACCCCGCTGGCTATTTCAGAAAACGCTTGCCCAGCCTGTGAGGTTTGTTCTGCACCTTGGTGCGCGGTATTGCGCGCCGACTCCATCACATCCACGGTGGTCAAGGTTTGTTGGGTTAATTGATCAATAAGGCCGCCAATTTCCGTGGCCGCTAACTGTGAACGCTGCGCCAGCTGACGAACTTCGTCAGCAACAACCGCAAATCCTCGCCCTTGTTCACCGGCTCTGGCGGCTTCAATGGCCGCGTTTAATGCCAGTAAATTGGTCTGGTCCGCCACTTCGGCAATGACACCAAGACGATCATTAATGTGAGTTACTTCTTCACGCAATTGTTGAATCTGCTTGGCCGCTTCGCCCACTTCAGCAGACAGTTGTTGAATGTCTTGGTTGGCTTTGTTCATTACTCCAAGACCCTGTTTTGAATGTTGGCCAAGTTCTTGAGTGGTATCGTTGGCTTGTTCGGCAATAGCAAGCGTTTCTTCGACCGAGGTCATTACACTGTGCATCAAATCCGTTGCCTGACCTGTGTTGGATAACTGTTTCGACACGCCCTGAACGGTTTTAGTGGTGGAGTTATTGGTTTGACCAACGATGCTATCGAGTAACTCGCTAGAATGACTGACATTTCGAACGATAGATTGAAAATCGTTCATCATGCTATTAAAGGCTCTGGCCATGTCACCCATTTCATCTTTGCCTTTAAATTCAACGCGTTTCGTTAAATCACCAGAATGTTGAACGGACGTCATAGTTTTGCACAAAGCCGTTACCCGATGGGTGACAAGATGGATAATATACAGAGCGGTTCCGCCGACTAAAACGGTTAATACGCAAACTAAAATGGCGTAATCAACCAAAGCGACAAGGAAAAAGTCCATCACTGCATTCATAGACGCTGTGGCAATAATCGTGATATTCCAAGGCTGAAAAGTGGAGGCGGTCGCGACCATATTATGTACTATGTGGTCATTGCCTTTAAATTCGAACGCAATGGATTGGTAGCGCTCTGATGTAAATGGGGCCGCTTTGAGAGCGTTGGCGAGTGAGGCTGGTATTGACTTACCGGCGTAGGTGTCCGGTGCATTGACTATTTGGTGTTGTTTTTGGTCCAGAACCCACAGACTTTGTTGGTCGCCATATTGGTAAGTGGACAGTTGAGATAAGGCGTATTGTTTGGCTTGGTCTGCGGTTAATTCTCCCGATTTTTGTTTCTCATAAAGAGGAACTAGGGTCGCGTTAACAATATTTAAAATGTCATAAGTACGGTCTTTGCGAGCGTCCACATGACTGTAAAATAAAGACGTTAGAGAAACGAGTATAAGTGCCGCCGTTCCCATGGACATTAAGCCAATAATAGCCCATAGCTTGTAGCGAATTTTTATATCATTGACGCGTTCCAGCATGCCAGCTCCAAAAAGTAAGGTCGGTCTTGTTGGTTACAGTAAATAGATGATGCGCTCAGTAATGACTTTGTTATAAACACCGACGTTATAAAAGCAACGTAAAAGAGTAAATGTTTTGTCTTGGGTTTCCTAGTCGAGAAAATTGAGATAGATCAGTGTTTTCTTGCTTAGAAATCGAATTATTTTGATATGAATGGGTATGGCAATATTGTGTGGGATTACCTGACGGTTTTTTTGTGTCTTTTCTGTCTGCGACGATTTTGCCGATGGGGTCAGAAGGGCTATTGCTCTATTACGCTAATGAAGCATCCGCCTCGTTGTTACTTTTGTGGGGATGGGCGAGTGTTGGTAATACAATAGGTGGCCTTACAAACTGGGTGTTAGGGCGTTATTTAGTGCGTTTCGAGCAGTCTAAATGGTTTCCTATCAGTGCATCGTCTCGTCAAAAGGCCGAGCGGTTTTTTAATCGATATGGCATTTGGAGTTTATTATTTACATGGCTTCCTGTTGTTGGCGATGGGATTGCTTTAGTATCGGGTGTGTTACGTACACCTATTTGGTATTTTTTACCGTTGGTTTTCATTGGCAAAGCGGCTCGCTATGCCTTAATTTTGTGGGGACATCACTTACTAGTCACCTGATCCTGTATGAATGGCATACACACTCATATTAGTAAGCGCAGAGTCCGAACGATGTACACGGAGAATTGAATCATGGAAATGTCCAAAAAGTGGCTTATTGCGTTGGCCGGTTTATCATTGACTGCTTGTTCATCCATGGATGAAAAAAATACCTTCATGACCTACGATGATTTGCAAAATAAAGTGCGTGCTCATGAAGATCAATGGCAAGCGGCGCAAGTGAAACTGGATAAAATCGATGCGCTCGAAGCCGAAATTGCCGCTTTAAAGCAAGAGAAATCCAACACTATGACTGAGGGTGAGCCTCAAGAGAACATTATTTCCGACGATAGTATGGCCGCCGTAAATGTGATTCCTGCGGTCACGCCAGCACCAATAAATGAAGAGGCCTCAGATAAGATGATGGCCTCTTCAACGGAAGAAAGCGTGGAAATGGCCAATGCTGCTCCACCGGTTGTTGTGGCGCCAATGGCGGTACAGAAACAAGAGTACGGAGTGCAAGTGGCCGCTTATGGTAATCGTCAAGATGCGATTCGCGGATGGAAGGTAATGCAGAAAAAATCGCCAGCGTCATTTGACGGTCTTACCCCCTTGATTAATGAGAAAGAGGTCGGTGGTCGAATGATGTATCAGTTAAAAGTGGGGCCATTTTTTAGCAAGTCCTTCGGCTCGGATTTCTGTAAAATGCTGAAAGAGAAAGGCACCGATTGCTTGGTTACGCAATACAACGGCGAAACGTTCACCGCAAATTAATAGGTGTTAATACAATAAAAAGGCGCGTTTTTATCTGTTCGTCAGAGAAAAACGCGCCTTTTTTGTATCGATTGACTGTCAAATGAACCCGGATTACATCAACGGAAACTCGGTGTTGTAGATTTTACCTTGGCCATCTTCGATGTGGATCTCACTCTTATATTGATCCTCTTCTGAGGTTATTAGGCCTTGTTGAATCAAGCCATCAATGATCATTTGTGTTTGCATTTTGACTTCTGGGGCATCCGCTGGCGCGTACATTTTGCTGGCAACAAACTGCTCCGCCAAGCTGTGAACCAACGCTTGATCGGCTTCGATGTTGGTATTCACAATCATGTTATACAACCAAAACTCAGGGGTCGACAGCTCTTCCATAGTGGGAGTATCTATGTCTGCTAATGTGCTGGTTAATGTGGCCTTAAAACGACCATTTGGAAAAGAACCGCTAAAATCCGTAATGTTGAATTCAGGTTTGGCAGCCAACAACTCATCAAGATGCTCTTGCATGAAATCAAACAACGCCGCATAGGTATCATCCGACACTGGTGCATCATTCAGCAGCGTGTCTGAGACATTTTTGTAGTCAATGAAGAATTGGTTGCTAAGTTTGTTTAACTCTGTCACCAAAGTCAGGTCACTTGCCTGGAAATCGCCGTATACAACGTCTTTGATTAAGTAAGCAAGCCCAATGCTGCCCAATTGAGCGTCTTTATCTAAGCTGGATCCCATTTCCATGTTCAAACCTGAAAACGTCGCATCCGTACCAATATCCAGCTGCTCAAGGCTTAGATCGGTTGTACTGTCATAAAAGCCACCTTTCATAATGGTGGCCAGATCCGCGTCTAACTCGATTGACAGTGAAAACCCCGATGCTTTAACCGGAGTGTATCCATCCACTATATCTAGTTGATCTAAAACACCTTGGTAGTTGATACCTGTTTTGGTTATGTCACCTTGTCCTGTATAACCGCTAAATTGAAACGTATTGGCCGCATTGCTAAGCGCAGGGATGTTATCGGCAAGGTAAATGTTGCCAGTAACGTCGCTAAGGACAGAAAGTGCATACAGAGGCTGATTTTCATCCCAAAGTAAAATCGCGCGTTGTTTTTCTCCATCCAAACGAATCGTCGACTCGAACCAACCGAATACGCCTTGCTTTGAAAATAAAAACGGACCAAAGTGCGTGTCGACAATCAGCTCAGCTTCAATTTTTCCACCTTGAATCGTCGGGTCAATATGAGTCGTATCGAAGCTCACTTGTACTTTGTTTTCAGAGCCGAACCACGCGGAATGCGTTGTCACAATGGCTGCATGATAACCGGGTGCTTTGTTGATGTTTGACACCAGCTCGACCACTTTAGCTTGGTGCTTCGGTGCGATAAATTTAGGTGCCACCAGACAGGCGGCCACCAGAGCAAACACAAGTACAGCAAGTATTTTCTTCACAGAAAGTTCCTTTTCTTTGTAGGGAGAATGTAGGCGTGCATAATACAGGCAAATGATACGCAGATGAAACAATGCCTAGCGTGCTTTATCAAAATAACGTGGCGCAAATACAACATTTTATTTTCCATTGTTTCAGCCAACATGGAATCAATTTGGCAGCGGATTTTTTGTATTTGAAAATCGTCAGCGCCACTTTTCGTTATGACAAAAAAGGTTCCCTACACTATGGTATTCGAAGAGTATTCTAAGATAGTTAAAGAGTTTCAGCATGATGCGTCTTTATCGCTAACTCAGACGTTTGATGCACTTTGCGCAGCACAAGATTCGTTAATTACTGAGCTGGTGGCGTCGGGCGCGGGGGTGGCAGGTTGGAAAATTGTAGATAAGGATGGCGTGATTATTTTGTCCCCAATCTTTGATTTTCAGGTTTTCAAACCTATTGGTGAAACGATCTCGAGCCAAGCCATTCGTGGTACTGAGCTGGAAGTGTGTTTTCAAATAACAGTGCCCGCTACGCTTGACGCTGTTAAAGAGAGGGTGGCTGATTTACCACCTTTTGCGGCCGTTGAATTGATTCGACCAGAGATTCACCCATCCAACCATTCAGCGTGCGATTTTTACTTTAACTATGGCGTGTTTGTGACTCCGTCTCCTGTTTCAGGGGAGGTGCGTTTTGAAGGCGGCAATCAAGGGTATGACTTTTCTGTGAATGTCGATCAACTTGTGGATGCGAAAAAAGCCATCGTGCAGCAAGGTATATTGCAATGCATTCAGCGTGGCTATGGCGATAAAAACTATTTTTTCATTACCGGCACGTTAAATGGCTTGGTGCCGACGAGCGAATCCATTGGCGTGAACCGTGTGTTGAATCAAGGTGAAAGCCAAATTTGTTTTGATATAAGTGAGACAGCGGTGTTGTGATGACGCTGTGCTGATGCTGAATAAAAAAGGGAAGACGCTCGTTGCGTGTTCCCTTTTTATTGGCTTTGTGGCAGCTTGGTTATGCGTTTTTGGCGTTTATACTCAATGCCATGGCTTCGGCAATTTTGATGCCGTCGATGGCCGCTGACATGATGCCACCAGCGTAGCCAGCGCCTTCACCAGCTGGGTAAAGCCCTTTGGTGTTGATGCTTTCTAGACTGTCGTTATCACGCTTGATATTGATTGGGGCTGAAGTGCGTGTTTCTACCCCTGTTAGTAGAGCATCGTCAAAGGCAAAACCGCGGATTTTCTTATTAAACGCTGGAATGGCTTCTCGAATCGCTTCGATACAAAAGTCTGGTAGAGCATCCGCTAGGTTGGTGAGCTTGATGCCCGGTTTGAAAGAAGGCTCCACTGTACCGAGTTTTTCTGGTGTTTCGTTACGCAGAAACGCGCCAACGGTTTGCGCTGGTGCATCGTAGTTGCTGCCACCTAACTCGTAAGCAAGACTTTCTAGTTTGCGTTGGAATTCGATTCCAGCAAGCGGCCCACCCGGATAATCCGAAGGATCAATGCCGACAACAATGGCGCTGTTGGCGTTACGTTCGTTACGAGAATATTGACTCATGCCATTGGTTACGACACGATTTTCTTCCGAGGTAGCGGCAACGACCGTCCCGCCAGGACACATGCAGAAGCTATAAACGGAACGACCATTTTTACAGTGGTGAACCAGTTTGTAATCCGCTGCACCAAGAATTTCGTTACCTGCATTTGGACCAAAACGTGCTTTGTCGATAGACGATTGCTCGTGTTCAATACGAAAGCCTACCGAGAAAGGTTTGGCTTCGATATAAACACCTTTATTGTGCAGCATTTCGAAGGTGTCACGAGCACTGTGACCAATAGCAATAGCGATGTGCTTAGAATGCAGTTGTTCGCCATCAGCAAGCGTAACGCCAGTGACTTGACCATCTTCAATATGCAAGTCATCCACGCGGCAGCTGAAACGAATCTCGCCGCCCAACGCAATGATCTGAGCACGCATTTTTTCGACCATGGCCACTAATTTGAAAGTACCAATGTGTGGTTTGCTAACGTACAAAATTTCGTCTGGTGCGCCCGCAGCAACAAATTCATTGAGCACTTTACGGCTGTATTGTTTTGGGTCTTTCACTTGGCTATAGAGTTTGCCATCAGAGAAGGTTCCCGCGCCACCCTCGCCAAATTGTACGTTAGATTCTGTATTCAGAATTTTTTTGCGCCAAAAACCAAAAGTGTCTTTGGTGCGTTCACGTACTTCTTTACCGCGCTCAAGCACGATGGGCTTATAACCCATTTGCGCCAGTACCAATGCAGTCAACAATCCACAAGGGCCAAAACCAATGATTATCGGGCGTTCGGTCAAGGTCGCAGGCGCTTGGGCTACAGGGTGATAGTCTAAATCCGGCGTTTCTTTAACCTGTTGATGATCTGCGAATTGCTGCAATAAATCATCATTACATGTTGTTTCAACATCCAAGGTGTAAATCAACATGATGTTGGTTTTTTTTCGCGCATCGTAACCACGGCGGAATACATTAAAACGAACCAGTTTTTCCGCTGAAATATCAAGCATGGATAAAATCGCGTTTTCTACTGCGCTAGCGTCGTGGTCAAGAGGAAGTTGGATATTAGAAAGTCGTATCATAGGAATAATAGTAAGTATGCTGAGTCAATGGCTAATAGCGGTGGATAATACGATATTTCTCGAAGAAAAGCTGTCACCAAATAGCCGTCGTGCTTTTAAAACATGCCAAGAAAATACCACCAAATAAAATTCAGCGGCAGCAACACAAGACTTGTTAGCACAAATGTAGCCAAACACACTTTAGTCACTGCACTGATAGACAGATTGCCGAGCGCGATGGCTGTAATGAGCGGCGGAGCTTGATAAGGCAGCAAAACCGTTGAAAAAGCCAATACTTGCGTCATTAATACGGCGTCTTTGGATAATCCTGTAATGTCCGCAAGATGTTCTGCCATAGGGGTCATGATGGCTGGCACACCCGCTAAGTTCGTCACGATAGCCACACACGTAGAAATGAATGTCAGCAAACTAAGGTTCAACAAAGGAGCGTGTGGTGAAAACGGAATAACCTCTGTTAAATAGTTCACCAAAACACGACCCAAACCAGAATGGGCAATGATGGCACTTAAACCAATGATGCCAGCCGCAAACAGCAAGGTGCCGTATTGAATGTCTTTATCGATAACGTTTTTTCCAGTTAACCCAAGGCTGGGTAACAAACATAGCAAAGCAGCAATAAGGCCAATCCAGCCTGCGGAAATATGGTGTAGGGAGTCGGTGAACCAGAAAGCAAAGCAGGCACAAAGCACCATCAGCAAACGAATTTCTATTTTGGTCATGGCTGATTTTTCAATAGTGGCTTGTATTGCTTGGTTAGGGGCTTGATCGGGAAAGAGCCAAAGAATCACCCCAATGGTCATGAATAGCTTTCCCAATCCCAAAACAGGGAAGTGCAAGAGCAAGTATTCCCCATAGGAAAAGGCGCGTTGTAGAGAGCTTCTGTCATACCGGAAAGCAACATGTTTGGTGCATTTGCCGGTAAAATCGAAAAGGCGGGTAAAAATGTTCCGAACGCGGCCGCCAGTAACATGCCTTTACGACCATTAGAATCTTGGTCATAGCCAAAATGATCGGCAAGAGAAGCGATGATCGGAATGATCAACACGATACGGCTGACGCCAGAGGAATTAAAAACGCCAAGGCCATGGCAAACAAGGCGATTTTTATAATCGTACCTTGGTAGCTGTTGCCCAAAATCAACATGAGCAAACGTGTCGCACGAGAATTAATCCCCGTGTGGTTGATGGCAGCACCAAACACCATGCCACTAAACAACAACCAAAATGTTGATGATTGAAAGCCTGCGAAGATCACCTGGGTTGGCGCCAGCTGTGTTGCAGTTGCAAAGGCAAATAAGCCCAAAGCCGGCCAATAAGCGGGCACCAGAGACGTCGCCCAGAAAGCGATGCACAAGAAAAGCAGCCCAGCCACCAGTGCTTGGTTCAGGCCTAAAAATTCATAAGACAAGAGACCAATTGCGGCTGTAATGACCAATATGAGAACAAGCAGACAGTAACGTTGAGCCATCACGCAGACAAGGTCGCGAAGCGACGTGGAAGATTGAACTGGGTGATTATGTTGACTCATTGGCGTGCCTTAAAGGAAAGTTCGGGCATCTTTGTTAATGAAAGAAGCCCGAACGAGGGATTAACGAAGGTTAACGGCGATGGCTTCGTCAAAACCTAACATGATGTTGAGGTTTTGCACGGCTGCGCCAGATGCCCCTTTGCCTAGATTATCCAGTTTAGCGACCAATATGCCTGACTTGTTGCCAGGTTCACTGAGCACAGACAGCTCGATTTGGTTGGTGTCTTCCAAGCCGTGTGGTGTCAAGAATGGCGCTGCGTTATCGGCTACCACATTAAGGCCATTGACTGTTACAAACGTGTCGTTGGCATACACTTCGACCAATTTAGCGTGTAACTGCTCCATGGTGACGCCGTCTTTTAGCTGAATTGGCAAAAAGGTCAACATGCCTTGGCGGAAGTTCCCGACGCTTGGTACGAAAATAGGCGCTTTGTCTAAACCAGACCATTTTTTCATTTCAGCTAAGTGTTTATGATTAAAACTCAGACCGTAAGCGCCAAAGATCGGGGCGTTATTATCGCCTTCGTAACGGTCAATTAGCGCGTTCCCGCCACCACTGTAGCCTGACACCGCATTAATGGAATAGTCATAAGACGCAGACAATAACCCAGCTTCTACTAATGGTTTTAGCAACAAAATCGCACCCGTTGGGTAACATCCTGGGTTAGATACAAATTGCGCGCTTTTGATTTTTTCACGTTGTGTCACGTCAAGCTCTGGCAAACCGTATACCCAGCCTTCTGCAACACGATGTACTGAACTGGCGTCTAAAATGCGGCAGCCTTCTTCTTTCGCCAATACGACACTGTCTTTTGCAGCGTCATCAGGTAGGCAAAGTACGGTTACATCCGCTTCTTTCATCAGGCGACGTTTTTCTTCGACGTCACGTTTCTTTTCTGGATCAATACTGATGATTTCAATGCCGGGATGGTTGACTAGGCGATCTTTTACTTGAAGGCCTGTCGTGCCTGTTTCGCCATCAATAAATACTTTTTTCACAGCGGAATTCCTTGTTGGGGGATTAAATCAAAGCATAAATCAGTTTTACCGAGTGGTTAGTCTGATTTTTTTGCGCACTGTTACGCTGCTCTTTAATGGTTAAATAGTGTAATGCATCGCGCCGCGACTGAATAGTTGGTTAAAACGCTTAATCACTAAAAAGCACGGATTTGCACTATTTGGCTTTTATTTTTCCATGGGTACTCTGGCCAAGTTGGCGATGATTTCGTAAGGCGTTACACTGCAAGCGTTTTTAGGAATTGAGCGTGTATGAAAAAGTCAGATAAAAAGATAGAAAATGCCATAAGAGAAGCGTTGACCACGGTGTGTGATGGGGCGCTGGAGTCGGTCAGTGGTTTTGTATGGATCACTCACATGGTTAACTACGATGCCTTTCCTCAATCCCTCAGAATTGTGTGCGTGTTTGATACGGATGAGGCGTTGTCTAATGCGTACGATGCTAAGCAGGACGCGTATTTCTATGCTGCCATTGAAAAAGCATTACGTGGGGTAAATATCAAACTCAATAAGCTTCCTCAACAAGTCAGTTTTGATACGGAAGAAGCCTGCCAACGTACCCATGCCGGAAAATGGCAAGAACGGCTTGCCAAGGTGTCAGGTCGTTTGCATTAGTCAATCTTCCGCTTGGTCTTTAATTCGCTTCATGGCGTCTTTTAATTGAGGGTTCTTTTCTTCCAAGTATTTGCTTAGACGATCAATAAATACTTTATTTTCGTGAAACGGCACGCCGATTTGGTGTGCGTCGGCGACTTCAACCATGGATACTTTGTCGTGTTGGTTAAAAACGTCGATCATTTGCTCGGCTTTGTTGTGCGAAATACCCAATGCCTCAAAGGCGGATCGCCCCATACGCAAACTGCTGTCATAGTTTTCACGGATAATGTCTCGACAACCTGACGCCCATAAATCGTAGACATGATTGTTGTCAAAGGCTCTGGCAATGACGTGTAGATCTGGGTAATTCGAGCAAACGTATTTAACGAGCTTGGTCACTTGTTCTGGATTGTCGATGGCAATAATCAGTAAAGAGGCTTCATCAATGCCCGCGGCTTCTAATAAGTCTGGCCGTGTGGCGTCGCCAAAATAGTTTTTGACGCCAAAGGGTTGCAGTGCTCTCAAACGTTTGATGCTGAAATCAATAACGGTAGAGTGAAACCCCGCTAAACGCAGCACGTTGTCTATTGTGCTGCCCATCCTTCCTGAGCCTGCGATGATGATTTTGTTGTCATCAGGCAACTCGTCAAAGCTCTCTGCCGCGTGGTCGGTGGCATAGCGTGGTGCAATAATGCGGTCGTAAATGATAAATAAGGCTGGCGTCAGTAGCATCGACAAAGCAACGACTAAGAGTAAGGTGTCGGCTACGTCTTGTGATATTACGGCATTACTGACGGTAAAAGACACCAGAACAAACCCAAATTCCCCGCTTGCGCCAACCCCAACGCAAGCAACCATTTGTTGGAACCACGGATATTAAAAAACCATCCAAGCAACAACAGAGTGGTGGCTTTGACAAGAATGAGTCCAACGGTTAAACCAAGAATCGAAAAAAAGTGATGGAAGAGTAAGGTGAAATTAATACCCGCACCGACCGTCATGAAGAATAAGCCCAACAGCAAGCCTTTAAACGGCGCAATGTCGCTTTCTAATTCGTGACGATAAGGCGAGTTTGCCAGCACAACGCCGGCTAAAAACGTGCCCAGAGCAGGGGATAACCCTACCAACGACATCAACAGCGTTGTGCCGATCACAAACATTAACGCCGCAGCGGTAAACAGCTCTCTTAATTCCGCAACGGCAATGAAGCGGAAAATTGGCGTCACTAAAAAGCTGCCACCTAACACCACAATGGCAATGGCGCCAAAGGTCACTAATGTGGTTTGCCAAGCTTCAAGCCCAGACAATAGAGACACATTGTCGGTCGAGGTAGTGTCATGCAGGGCTTTGGCAGTATGGCTTACCGCATCTATGAGTTCAGGTGTTGCGAGCAAAGGAATAAACGCCAACATTGGAATCACAACAATATCTTGTGCCAGCAAGACCGCAAAAGACGACTGGCCTCCATCGGATTTCATCAGGCCCTTTTCGGTCAGCGTCTGAATGACAATGGCAGTCGAAGAGAGTGCCAACACCAAACCTATAGCGAGACTGGTGCGCCACTCTTGGTCTAGCAACACCCCCAGCCCCATAACACAGAGTGCCGTCAAGGCGACTTGTCCGCCCCCCAAACCGATCAGTTTGGACTTTAAGTCCCACAGTTTTTTAGGGTTGAGTTCCAATCCAACTATAAACAGCATCAACACCACCCCCAGTTCTGCGAAGTGTTGAATGGAGTGTATGTCAACGCTTAATATGGCCAACAGCGGGCTGATGATCACGCCTGCCAGCAAATACCCCAACACAGAGCCCAGTCCAAGACGTGACGCAATCGGAACAGAAATAACGCCAGCAACCAGAAAAACAAAGGTAAGTAAAAGCGCGTCAGTCACGTCGTTGGGTCCTTTATAGCAGACAAGATTTTTAAGAGTGTTATCGTGTTATTGACGTGGACGGCAACACTATAAATCCGCCACATCGCGTGCGAACTGGTCGACGCTTTCCCAATTGGTGAATTCCATATTGGTTGTTGGGTCGGTTGGGCCTTTGGTCATCCACATAATAAAACGAATCATGTTTTTGTCGAGAAAGCCGTAAATAGAATAATTTAATTTGCCAGCAAAAACGCCTTTTAAAGCTGGCTGCCAATTCAATTGATCCAAAAATTTTACAATATAAGGGTTGGTGTCTGGTTGGCATTTTTCGGCTTTACGCGCCACCAAATTCACCGTGTAAAACGCATTGGGTTTGTCCTCTAACAAGGCTTTATTTTGGGTGATGAAATCAGCCACATTTTTTTGGTGTTTGCCGTAGCGAATACTGGCACCAATAACAATCTTGTCATGTTGGGCAATTGTGTCAGATGTAGCGTCTTCCACCGGCATCAAGGTGACAGTATGACCCTGCTGCTCTAAAACAGATTGCATTTTTTGGCTGATTTTTTGAGTATGGCCGTCGGTAGTGGAATAAATGAGCAAAGTATTGGACATGGGAATCAGAAAAACTGCCTCTGTTGTTTTGGCTGGAATGACGTAAGGAATGCAACGAGTTATAAACACTCATAGAGCGAGTGTAAAGGGCGCAGGCCATGCTTCCTCGTTTTTATGGAAAATCCCATAAAAAAAGCGGTTCATCATAGAGGAACCGCTTTGCGTGTTATCGAATGAATTTACTCAGCTGAGCTGTGTTTTCTTGCGCGAATGTCAGATTGCGCGCTGCGATAAAATTTTTCTTGTGGCTTAGACTTCGTGACTTGATCGTCGTCGTTGTCTTCATTGCGCAGCAATAAGAAGTCAGCAACGCGTTGTTCATCAAGACGATTGGACTTCACGGCGGCTTTTAAAGCGCAACCAGGCTCACCTTCATGGCGGCAGTCACTAAAGCGACATTGTTTTTCCAAGGCAATAATATCGGCGAAATTGGCAATGGCACTGCTATCAAACTCTGCTAATTGCAATTCACGCATGCCAGCGGTATCTAATAAAATCGCTCCTGAAGGCATGATTTTTAAAGACCCAGACTCGCCAATATTGCGTTGTGTCTTATTGTCGTCGGTGGTTTGCATCAGCGTATTGATCAAGGCCGACTTGCCTGATCCAACGGCGCCTAGCAAAGCAACCGTTTTGCCTTTTTTAAGGAAGGGTGCCAAACAAGACAAACTGTTTGCATCCAACGCATTGACGGTTTCCACGATCAGTAATGGGTCGAGTTTTTCGACTTGAGCGCGTTTTTCCATGGCATCGTCACAGGTGTCAGCTTTGGTCAATACAACCACTGCATCAGCTTGAGCTTCATGGGTAAGTTCTAAATAACGTTTGATTAACGTTAAGTTGAAATCCTGATTTAACGCGCAAATCAAAAAACAGTATCGATATTGGAAGCAATGCTTTCAAAGGCTGAACTGGCTTCTAAAAGGCGCAAAAAACGGTTTTCAGTATCGGTAACAACCCAGTCACCCACCGCCATATTTGGCATATCTGAATGGCTTTCTAATGAAAAAAGCCAAATTCACCGACAAGCTCATATTGGTTGCTATTAAAAGCACAAATACGCGCAATGCGATTCGATTCTAAATCATCCAATGATAACTGTTGTTGAAAGTAAGCCTGCCAGCCTAGATCCAATAAAGTAAACGTGGAATCCATTGATATTACCCCAAGCGAAATACGCCATCGTAAATTAGAAGCAAAGCGCTTCAATTAGTACAACCGAACATCAGTAAATAGTTACCTTTGTTCTAGCCAAAAAAATACACCAAACCACACGGATTATAACCCGTTAAAACAAGGCGTTATTCTGCGAGATTAGCACAGTGTGACTGGCCTACAAACAGAAATATTGCTGTCATAAAAATGCGTTATCGTCGGGCTATTTACATGGAAATGACCGCGCAGCATCTTTCACCAATTTAATGCCTGACAAGAGACATTTACCAAGATTAAATACCTTTTACAGCGGATTTCTTTGGAACCTGCTGAGTAATGCAATGAATGTTTCCACCGCCTAATAGTATATTTCTGGCATAAATGCCGTGAATATCATAATCAGGGAATGCTGCTTGCAATAAACGCTTAGCCTGCTCGTCGGTATCTACGCCAAATACAGGAAAAATAATGTGCTGGTTGCAGATTAAAAAATTTGCGTAAGACGCGGCTAAGCGTTCGCCTGCATCGCGGTTCATATTAGGGCTTTCAACGACGCTTTTGGCTTCTTCTTCGCTGACGTACAGTGGGCCGGGCATGGGCAGTTTGATGATGTCCAGCGTTCGGCCTTTGGCGTCTTTTGTGTTGCTTAGGACTTGAAAGGCCGCTTGACTGATCGCGTACTGCGGGTCGTTTGGGTCTTCGCAATAGGTTAACGCGACAACACCTGGGCGAATCACGTGCATGATATTGTCTACGTGGCCATTGGTTTCGTCGTTAAACAAACCGTCTTTTAACCAGATGATTTTATCTACGTTCAAATACACCTTTAGTAGGTCTTCAATGTCCGCTTTGCTCAAATCAGGGTTACGGCTTGGGTGAAGCAGGCACTCTTCTGTGGTGTACAGCGTTCCTTCACCGTCCACATGAATGGAACCGCCTTCTAAAATCAAAGGCGCTGCGTAAACTTGATCGCCCGTAACGGCGGCCATTTTTTCGGCCACTGCGTTGTCTTGCTCCCATGAGTCGTACAGTCCATCTAACTCGCCACCCCAGGCATTGAATTGCCAGCTGTTTGCACGGCGTTCGCCTTTGTCATTCACAACATAAGTCGCACCGATGTCACGCATCCAGCAGTCGTCAGAGGGAATAGTGAGCAATCGAATATGATCTGGTAGTGATTGACGAGCTTGATCGTGATGTTTTTCATCCACAATAAAAGTGACATCAGCGGCCTTAGAAATGGCCTCAGCAACCGCAACAAACTCTTGTTGTGCCGGCTTGCCTTGTTCGCGCCAGTTGTCTTCTCGGGTTGGCCATGCCATCCACACTTGCACTTGCGGCTCATGTTCTGCAGGCATTCGAAAGCCATCCAGTCGTGGTGAGGTAAAAAGCGTGCTGCTCATAACGTGTCCTTTATTCTGGCGGTGAGCCTCTATTCGCAGAGGATCGGTTTTTCGCCAATTCTATGGCAGAGACGCAAACATTCAAGCGTATTTTTGTCTATTTTGGTGAGTTTGCTTTTATTGGCAGCACATTTTTTGCGTCTTTACATTTCCTCGACGGAAAGCGTTACCGAGTAAAATGGTAAAAAATACAGGCCAACGCACGCCGAGCATCACCTATAAAAGTTAATATCCAATAAAAAACTATTATTAATCAGTGGTTTATGTTGTTTTTGGAAAGCTGGCACAACATTCGCAATAGTCTAAGTGACGTCAACCTTTGGAAGAAAAACCATCCAATATAGGTTGAATTGGTTTCTTGAAGTCACGCTTATTCAGCGTTGATTTTGCAGAATTTTATAACACTAAATGGAGGTTACCATTATGACTATGAAACGTACTCTACTAAACAGCGCTTTGGTTCTTGTAACAGCGGCAACATTGGCAGCATGTGGACAAGAAGGCGAAGAAAACAAAGTAGAAGATGCCATGTCAAACGCAGGAGATGCCGTTGAGCAAACAATCGATGACGCAGGTGATGCATTGAACAACGCTGGTAATGCAATGGAAGACACCATGACAGACGCTGGTAATGCCATTGAAGACAAATGCGAAGAAGTAAAAGAAGGTGTTAACGCAGCCGACACTAATTGTTAATAATAAGTTCGATTGAGGCAGACAGGTTCTGCCTCAATCGTTTTTATTTGACTTACACAAGTGGTGAGTTGTCGTATTTGTCTAGCTTGTTATAGAGCGTTTTGATGCTTATGCCGAGTTGATTGGCGGTGTCTGTGCGGTTGCCATCGTTACTTTTGAGCGTCTTTAGAATGGCGATTTTTTCGATATCATCAAGGCGCATGCCATGCGGAATGCCCGCTGTTTTTGAGGGTGCTTGCGCGTTGATTTCATTGGTAATGATGTGCTCGGGGTGAATGGTGTGGTCGGCCAAAATATATGCTCGCTCGATGGCGTGTTTTAGTTCTCGGACATTGCCAGGCCAAGCATATTGGCGGATTTTTTCGAGACTCTGATCAGAAAGTTGTTTGTGAAGGCCATCTTGGGCATTGCGATATGCCAAGAAGTGTTGGGCAAGACCGCAAGCATCGCCTTCTCTATCACGCAATGGCGGAGATTGAATGGGAAATTGGGCGAGGCGAAAATACAGGTCCTCACGGAAGATTTCGTCACGAATGGCGTTTCCAAGGATTCGGTTGGTGGCAGCCACGATCCGCACGTTGGTTTTTTTACATGCTGCGCTCCTACGGGTTTGTATTCTGCGCTCTCCAATACTCGTAACAATTTTACCTGGTGTTCGTAGGGCATTTCGGTGACTTCGTCTAAAAAGAGCGTACCGCCTTCGGCTTGTTCAAAAACACCTTGATGGTCTTTGTGTGCTCCCGTAAACGCCCCTTTAACATGGCCAAACAGTTCGCTGTCAATCAGCTCTGGGCTCAGCGCGCCGCAGTTAATGGCCACAAACGGCGCATCCGCTCTTGGGCTAAACACATGCAAGGTATTTGCAATCAATTCCTTGCCCGTACCGCTTTCACCGATGATGAACGCATTGGTGTTTGTGGCGGCAACTTTGCGAATGGTGCGATACAGAGTATGCATGGCGCTGGAAGAACCAACAAGCAAACCAAATTGATCTAGGTAGCTGGTTTGTGTCGTGACCTGAGGTGAAGAGTGGCTTAGTTCGCTAAAAATTTCATTTAATGACGATGCCACCAAATTCACATTGAATGGTGCGCGATAATGAAAACCGGCGCCTTTTTGAATGAGTTTGTCCAATCGCGCATCGGGTTCGCCTTGGCTAAAAAAGAAGAATTCGGTTTGCGACAGAATGGGGTGATGGATTAGGGCGCTCAATGACTCGTCTTGATCGGAGTGGACTTCAATGAGTGCGACATCACATTGGCTCGCCGATAATTGCTGTAGCCAATTTTCTTCGTGATGACTGATGTTCAGTTCATATTGTAGAACGCCTTTTAGCGCCAGCAGGTCGGACGCCAAAGTCGGGTCTTGAACGTGCAAAAAGAGCTTTGGTAAAGACATCATTATTTTCCCTGAATCGATATCATGAAATGGATACGGTAATAAAATCATAGGGTTGAAGCGGATCAAAGGTGTGGCTCTATTACTTTTCATGAAACACAGCGTTAATCACGCGTATTTGCACAAAGCTCACCCTTTTTTGAAAGGAGGCCACGGTGATGAAAGAACACAGTTTGGATCAGAGGACTTTTACGCAACATGACTGTCGGCTTCTTTACGACATGCTTTCTGTGTGCTTAGACGGTGTTTTTGCCAATTCAAGGCTACATAATCGAGCGGATAATACGCTAGAGAAACAGGTGTTTCAGTCGTTGTCTGTGTTGTATCGGCATTTGGCGGCATGCTTAATGGTCAATATTAACCGCCAAGTAGTCAAAGTAAACGCGGCAGGCACTAACGCTGCTTCCCCCACCGCAAGCATCATTGCGACGGCGTATTTAGCTGCGTTAGATGGATCCGCTTCCCAAGCGCCCATTCAAGTAATGGATGTGAATAAACAGACGATAAGGCAGCTTCGGGTATGGTCTCAACAACTAGTGAATGAGCCTTTTGTGTGCGCGATTTCTGACAATTTGGCGAGTCTCCAAAGAGGCATAGATCGCGCGCAGCAGCGGCGAGAAAATGCCCAATTGTGATGAGCATTTAGCAAACAATCCCTCGTTAATACAGCAAAACGACATGCTTATTTATCGTCAACGATACGATAATCTAACTTGCCTTTAATAGAGCCAGTTTTATCGTGCGTTGCGACATTAAAATTAGCGTCATTCTTTTCTCTGTTTGGGTTAATGGTCGCAATAACCTGATTGTTCACCACCAATTGGTAGGTTTCTGAAAACGTGATGTTCAAGTCTTCCGATTTAGGGTTCTCAAACAAAATGTTGTCTTTTAAGCGAATGCCACGGCTTTCTCCGCGAACCCATTGACCCACAAGCGGCTGAGCTTTGAAAGAAACCGCATTATGCTCAACGGTCACTTCAGACAGAAAAATACGAATCACATCGCCATTCATTGCCACTTTTTGGCGGTCGCTAACGCGCGCATTTAACGCCGCTAACGTCGTGTTGGTTTGGCTGACATAGGTGCGCAATGCTTGAATGCTGGCGTTCAGTTCTTTGTCGGTCTGAGATTGGCTTGGGGATACTTTTGGTAACCCCGCCGCTTTGCCGAGTCGGTTGGTCAATTCGGTGTGATTGGATTGCGCCAAGGCGGTTTGATCCGCAAGCTGTTTCATTAGCGTCTTGTTGGTGGAAGAATTTTCTGTTGGCACAGTGGTCGTGTTCGTTGGTGTTAACTCTTCTGCCGCAGAAGTGTTTACCGATGGCGTGTCTAGCGCATTGGTTTGAACGGTATTTGTGTCGCGATTATCCACCTTGGAAGAGGGGGAATCTTGTAAAATTGGCATCGAGCAGGCGCTAAGTAATAGCGTTGCAAGTAAAAGGCCAGAACGTAATGTAGGCATTGAATAATCCTAGGATTAGAGGCGAAAAAATAGGCCACTAAGTATGCGGTATGGCGGGGGACATGTCGAGAAAAGCGTTTGAGGCAAGCAAATTACTTGCCTCAAACGTAGGGTTATTTTTGCGAGTTATTCCACAAAATGCATTCGTCTAGGGTCACACCTTGTCCACCAAAAATGTCTAAGGCACTGCCGATGGTTAAATCGACTTTCCCGTTGGATAGTTCATGGACACGCTTTAAATCCGCTAACGAACGAGCTCCACCAGCGTATGTCACAGCAACAGGGCAGCCTTTTCCAAGTAAGGTGACTAAGTCTTCATCAATACCCGCTTGTAGGCCTTCAACGTCTGCCGCGTGAATCAAAAACTCGTCACAGTGGTTTGCTAACTCTATTAAGTTTTCTTGGTTCACTTGCGTCGATGTGATGGTTTGCCAGCGGTCTGTCGCAATATACCAACCGTCTTTTGTGCGACGGCAGCTTAAATCGAGCACCAAACGATCGGTGCCGGTTTCTCGTTTGATGTTGTCTAGGCGATCCCAAGAAAATTCGCCATTTTCAAACAAATAAGAAGTAACAATAACGTGCGACGCCCCTGCTGATAGGTAACTTGCTGCGTTACGATTATTGACGCCTCCGCCAAATTGCAAACCATCTGGGTAGGCGCGAAGTGCGCTGAGCGCTTCTTCTTGGTTGCCTTTGCCAAGTGCAATGACATGCCCACCCACTAAATTATGTTCCTTGTACATTAGGGCATAATGTTCAGCGTTGTATTCGCTGATAAAGTTCTCGGTGGCGCCTTTATCGTTCAGGCTGCCGCCTACAATTTGCTTAACCTTGCCTTGGTGTAGATCGATACAAGGACGGAATTGGGTCACAAAAAACTCCTATTTAGTCGGAAACAAGTCGGCGATTGTAACCGATAATGTACTGATAAACGATGCTCCAAAGCAAACACTTAATAAGCCTGTTATAATCGCAGACCAATTCGATAGATAAGAATCATAGCGCTACTACCATGTTGCAAATTACCCTCGCCGTGTCGATCCCAGATCATGAAATAGAACTGACAGCCATTCGTGCTCAAGGTGCGGGTGGGCAGAATGTGAATAAAGTGTCTTCGGCCATTCACCTTAGATTCGATGTGGCGAATTCGTCTTTGCCAGAATTTTACAAAGAACGTTTGCTGGCGCTGAGTGATTCACGGCTCACCAAAGACGGTGATATTGTCATCAAGGCACAACAACATCGTACCCAAGAATTGAATCGAGAAGACGCACTGGCTCGTTTGAAGGAGCTGATTCTTGACGCTGTACGCGTTCAAAAAGCGCGCCGACCGACCAAACCCACACGTTCTTCGCAGAGAAAACGCGTTGATCAGAAAAAGCAAAAAGGCCAAATTAAAAGTTTGCGTCGCAGTAACTGGGACTGAAAGTACAAAGTGCACAGCAACCATACTGCAAAGGAGATAACCCATGATGTTACGCAAAATGCGTCAGGAAGAGTTTCCAGCGTATCGTGATTACTTTATCGAAGATTACAGCCGAGAAATCATGCTGAATTACGGTCGTTCGTCGGAAGACGCCATTACCCAAGCAAAGCAAGAATTGTCGCGTAGCTTTCCTAATGGTGTCGAGCAGACGAACCAAGAATTGCAGTGCATTGAAGTGAATCGACAAGGTCTGGCTCAGGTGGTGGGCTATCTTTGGTATTCGATCGATCGTCAGGAACGCGCCGCTTTTATTTGCGATTTTTATGTGGCCGAGAAATATCGAGGCCAATCGTATGGCAAACAAGCCATGCAAACCCTTGAGCATAGCTTACAAAGAGACGGCATCCATCAGATCAAATTGCGAGTGGCGTTTCACAATAAGCGCGCATTTGCCTTGTATGAAACGCTTGGCTTTGCTGTTACCGGATTTAATATGGCCAAGAATGTATCCGCATGACGAATAAGCCAATCGCCGTCGTGAACGAGACATCCGAATCGAAGGTGCTAAGTCCCTGTATTCGTCACTGTTGTTTGGACGGCGATGATGTCTGTGTCGGTTGCTATCGCACCATTACGGAGATCATGAATTGGCAACCGTCCTCTGACGCGCAAAAACGGGATATTTTGAACCGTTGTTCTACTCGTAAACAACAACACGATGCGCGTTATCGCTGATTTCCCCCAACGGTTGTATTTTCTCATGTTCGCGATTTTTGTTTTGTCTTTTTTTTCAGTATTAGTGTAAGAAAGCCACGCCTGCCCACGTCAAAGTTCTAGAAACACAAAAAGCCGCTTGGTGTTGACCAAGTGTTTAGACGAATTGAGTGGGTAATGTACCGTGATTGCAGAACTTCAAGCATGGCTGACATCGGGAAACACGTCCTTAACGCTGTTGTGTGTTGGCATTGTGCTTTTGTCTTATTTACTTGAAGACTTAGCGATTGCCACAGCAGCCACCGTGTCAGTGCAAGGACATTTGTCGCCATCGCTTGCGTTGTTGTCGATTTTTATCGGCATTGCCAGTGGTGATGTGGGCTTGTACTTATTAGGGCGTTACGCCCGTAATGTCCGATGGTTGCGCTACCGTGCTTTAACCCATACCTCTTTTAACGTTGTAAGAGAAAAGCTTACTCAACGCGCTTTTGCGAATTTGTTCTTAATTCGCTTTATCCCCGGTTTGCGAACCATTGGTTTTACCTTGAGCGGTTTTTTCTATCCCACTCCCGCTGTTTATGAGCGCCGTTCTGCTGGCGACGTCCCTATGGACGTTGGTGGTGTTTACGTTGATATATCAGCTCGGAAACGTTGTGTTTTCTGCCTTGGCCGAATGGAAGTGGGGGGTGATCCCCTTGGCCTTTGTTTTGTTGTTTTTGATGAATCGTTTTCTGACACCGTCTTTCACACGAGGTAAGTTATGAGCGCCATGACAGAAGGGCGGTTCATTTCGCCTGGTAAAATGAATGCGGGAATGCCGCTGCTGGAAGTGGAGCAAAACGCCAGTATTTCCCCTTATGAATTTATGCCGAGCTGGTTTTTCTATGCGCCAGTGGTCATACAGAGCCTTGCGTTAGGTCTGCGTCATGGTGACCTGTGTTTGCCGTTAATTGCCAACCCAAGTATTAAGTTGAGTGGCATGGTAGGCGAATCCAAGACCGATATTTTGAACTTGGCTGGCCCTGTTGCGAAACAGTGGATTGAGCCTTTTATTACACTGACGAAAAATGCTCATAACCTTGATGCCCAGCTAGAAAGCGCTATGCAAGCCATGAACTCGGCTCAGCTGTCTTTTCCCATTGTGGCGAAGCCAGATTTGGGGTGTCGAGGTGTGGGAGTCAAATTACTGAAATCCAAAGCGCAGCTGCGCGATTATCTTCAAACGTTTCCTGCATCTGCGCGGTTTTTATTACAGCGTAAGGCTCCCTATCAAGCCGAAGCTGGTGTGTTTTATGTGCGTTACCCCGGCCAAGAACAAGGCAAGATTATTTCCATAACCTTGAAATACGCTCCCAGTGTGGTTGGTGATGGTACACACACTCTAAAAGAGCTGATCGAGCGTTGCCCACGAGCGGGTCAGCTTACGCATTTGTACTTTCCGCGTCATACACAAAAGCTGGATTGGGTTCCCGCAGAAGGCGAAGAGTACCCACTCGCGTTTGCGGGCAGTCACAGTCGTGGCTCGATTTTTCGTAATGGCAACCAATACATTTCACCCGCATTAACGCGTCGGCTTGATGGCATTTTGAAGGACGTAGACGGCTATTACTACGGTCGTTTGGATATCAAATTTGCAGACATGGAGTCTTTCATGGCGGGCGAGAATTTCTCCATTTTAGAAATGAACGGCGCGAGCAGTGAAGCAACACATATTTGGGATCGTCAGACCTCATTGTTTGAGATTTTTAGCACGTTGCTGAAGCAGTATCGCATTTTATTTGAAATCGGTGCGTTGCAGAGAAAACGCGGAGTCAAAACGCCAAGTCTGCGTGCGTTATTGCAGGCTTGGCGTGAAGAAAAGTCATTGGTTCAACATTATCCAAGTACGGATTAGTCAACGCATTGTATGAAAGGAACGAGTATGCAATCGGTATGTAAAAAGAGCGCCGTTGATCTGCCGCAGTCCATCCCATATGCGCCTACGATTCAGGGGGCGCTGGAAATATTTGGTCAGGCATTGCGTTGCTTGCGCAGATTAGATGATGAGGCGTACCAAGCGTCGATGAAACCGTATGTGAGCAGCTCTATTGGGGAACATTTCCGCCATTGGTTGGACGTGTTTTACGCCATTTATCGAGCCAGCATTGTGATTGATTACAATCAAAGGCGCCGCGGTCATGACGTTGAACGATCGCGAAAAGATGGCCGAAGACGATATTACTGTGTTGGTTCAGTGGTTGACCGGACTATCGGAAAAGCAGCTTAAAACAAGCGTGACCATTGTGACGGAAGTGTCGGTAACACACACGCAAGATTGTCTTATGACATCGACCTTAGAACGAGAAATTACTTTTGCCGCGCTTCATGCAAACCACCATTTTGCGATGATCAATGTCGCAGCCAGTTTAATGAATAAGCCAATGGATGATGACTTTGGTATTGCGCCAGCCACAGCCACTTTTTTGCGAGGGCAATAACTATGTGTTCGGTTTCTTGGTGGATAGACGCATCGGGGTATCAATTGTTTTTCAATCGTGATGAGCAAAAATCCCGTGCGCCAGCGTTGCCACCTCAGACGTTTATTCTGCGAGGGGTTAAGGTGTTAATGCCGGTTGACCCTGTTGGTCAGGGCAGTTGGATCAGTGTCAACGAACACGGTTTGTCACTGTGCTTGTTGAATCATTACCAAGGCAAAAAGCCCGCTGGAGAGCTGATTAGCCGAGGACAATTGGTAAAGTATTTGTCTAGTGCGAAGACGATTGCGGAAGTGGCTCAGCGGTTTTCAGAATTGAAATTGGGCGTGTTTGCCCCTTTTACCCTGCTGGCATTTGAATTGGGTCATTCTACCGCACGGGAGTTGCAATGGAATGGGGAGTCGTTCTGTGTTGTGGCGGCGTTTTCGCCGTATTTCTCTTCCGCAGTGGCGCTGGAAGACGTAGTTACCTATCGACAATCTGTCTATGACGCATTACCTAACATTGATTCGCACACCTTGTTGGCCTTTCATGCTCAGCATCATCCAGAGCAATCGCATATGTCGGTTTGTATGCATCGTGATGACGCGCAAACGGTGAGTTTCACTGGCGTAAGAGTGTCTGAACAGCATCGACAAATGAGCTATGTAGCGGGGTCGCCTTGCACGCATTTGACGGCCGCGACGTTAGCATTAAAAACAAGTTACTTAGAAAAAACGGAATCTCACCCTGGTCTTTTTGTTTAACCCTAGTTTAGGAGTGCTTATGACGCGCTTAATGGTTTTTTTGACTTTGTTTATGAGTGGCTTTGTGGTCGCGCAAGATGAAATTTATACCGGCTATTTTAGCAATAAAGCCTTAGATGGATACGATACGGTGGCGTATTTTACCGACAATAAACCTGTGGAAGGCAAGCCTGATTTCGTGACCACATACAAAGGCGCGGATTGGTATTTTGTGTCGCAACAGCATTTGGATATGTTTGTGGCAGAGCCTGAAAAATACGCGCCGCAGTACGGTGGTTATTGTGCTTGGGCGATTTCAGCGAAAAACGATTTTGCCTCGGCTGACCCAAAAGACTGGGCCGTTGTGGACGGCAAGTTGTACCTGAATTACAACGACGACATCAAGCGCAAGTGGGATCAAAATCGTGCCTTGCACATTAAGCAGGCCGATGAAAATTGGCCCGCACTGATCCGCCCATAACCGCAATTCATAAGGTCAATTACGATGAAATCTTCTTTTATGAAACCGTCTTTTACTAAGTATGTTCCCGCTGTCTTTATCGCGTTTGTTTTTGTGCAGTCGTTGTTTTTTAAATTTACTGGGTCTTATGAAACCGACTATATCTTCGGTGTGTTGGGGACTTGGTCTGGTTTGGCGTTCTTTGGGCAATACGGTGGCTACATTATTGGTGTGGCTGAACTGATTGCGGCTCTTTTGCTGTTCAGTCGTTGGCATGGTGTCGGGGCTTTGATGGCGCTGGGAGTCATGAGCGGGGCGATTGTTTTCCATTTTTTCACGCCGTTGGGTGTGGTCATGCCTGAGTTTAACGCCGTTGGTGAGGTCATTGGCAATGATGGCGGTTTGTTGTTTGGAATGGCGTGTTTGGTGTGGTTAAGTGCGGCGTTTTTAACGCTTCGGGATACAAAACATCCGCAAGGCACTTTGAATCAAATTGTCGCTAAATGGGTGTATTGAGGAGCATTATTATGTTGGCTACTTCGACGCGTGTGTTGAGTCCTTTTCGTTTACCACGAGTCACACCATTTGGTGTGGGGGAATCGATTGTAGAATGGGCGACAGGACTCGCTGCATTAGATCGCTTGTACCAACATCGACCTCGTTGTCAGTCCTGTTTTGAGTTTATGCGTTATACCCTAGATGCATTGAATATTGACTATTCGATAGCCAAAGGTGGACTCAATAACCTTCCTCAAAAAGGCCCTGTCGTGGTTGTGGCGAATCATCCTCTTGGGGCGATTGAAGGGGTGATATTGGCGGATTTGGTTGGTCGTGTCCGTTCTGATGTGAAAGTGTTGGCCAATGAACTGCTGAAGCGCTTGCCTGAAATCAGTGAGCTGTTTATTGGTGTGAATGTGTTTGGTGGCGCGTCGGCACAGCGCACGAATGGCAAAGCGATTCGCGATGCGCATCGACATTTAGCCGAGGGCGGTGTGCTGATTGTTTTCCCAGCGGGTGAAGTATCGACTTACCTCAAAGACACGCCAACGAGTGAGAAAACGCTGGCGGACATCGAATGGAGTCAGTCGGTGGCGAACTTCTTAAAGCGCAGCCACGCGATTACCGTACCGATGTTTATTAATGGACAAAACAGCGCGTTGTTTTATCAAGCGGGTCGTCTTCACCCTTTACTTCGCACGGCGTTATTGGGGCGCGAATTACTCAATAAACGATCGTCGGTCATTGAGGTCTCCATCGGCGACGCCATCCCGTATTCGGAAATGAGCCAATTTGACGACAATCGTGAGCTGGTGAGCTATTTGCGTTTAAATACCTATTTAATGAGTACGCAGCGAACAGACCGTGAAAGCGAGCAAGCAACGGCGGTGGATTTGCCGATTATTTCACCGCTAGACCCCAATGTACTGGATGCAGAAGTGATGGCATTGCCAGACAGTATGCGGTTGTTAGAGCAGGGGGAATTCTGCGTGTATTGCGCACCAACACATTCTATTCCACAGCTGATTCAGGAAATTGGTCGAGTCAGGGAAGAGAATTTTCGTGCTGTGGGTGAGGGCAGCGGTTTGGCGTGTGATGTTGACAAATATGACTTGTACTACCATCAGTTGTTCGTTTGGCACCACGGTAATAAAGAGCTAGTCGGTGCCTATCGTATGGGATTAGTGGACCAGCTCATCGAGGCTCACGGACTGGATGGATTGTATTCGCGCAGTTTGTTTAATTATGACCATGCGTTTATAGACAGTTTGGGGAGCAGTCTTGAAATGGGGCGTTCTGTGGTCGCAGCAAAATACCAAAAAAGCCTACAGTCCTTGCTTTTGTTATGGAAAGGCATTGCGACTTTTGTGTCTCGAAACCCTCGTTACACGCACCTTTTTGGCCCTGTCAGTATCAGTAATAACTACAGCCAATCCGCACGTCAATTAATCGCCGCGACCTTATCGATTCATTATTACGATAAAACCAAAGCAGAATTGGTGACCGCCTCTACTCCGTTGCGAAATCGCGGTTCGGTGTTTTGGCAGCCGAATTTATTGTCGTCATTAACCAGTGTGGCTTTATTGTCCAATGTGTTGTCAAGAATGGAGCAGGGCAAAGGCGTACCGGTTTTGATTCGACAGTATTTAAAAATGAACGGCAAGTTGGTGTGTTTCAACGTTGATCCTGCTTTTCACAATGCTTTAGACGGCTTGATCGTGGTGAACCTTAAAGATGTTCCCTTGGCTATTTTGGGAAAATACATGGGACAAGAAAACGCCAGTGACTATTTGGCAAGCTAAGGAAGACTGCGCGAGTTGACGTCTTCAATGGCGTCAATCACGCGGTTTGGATACTGCAAATGCAGTAAGTGTCCAGCGTCTTGAATTCTGTCTATTTTGATCTCACTGTGTTGAAACAACTGGCTTGCGAAGGTGGCATTCTCTGGATCTACCAGTGTGTCTTCAGTGCCTTGTAATAAGGTGATGGGAACCTTTAACCCAGACAGTGTTGTTTGGGCATTGGCCAAGCTTTGAGACAGTGCCAGTACTTCTTTGTTTGAGTTATTCCATTTGTCTGGGATCAAAAAATCCGGCGTCCAATCAAGCAAGGTGTTGTACCAACGGCCTTCTGCCAGTGTTGGGCTCAGATCTCCAGCCACAATCACCACGCCTCGCACGTATTGAGGGTAATCCGCCGCCAGTATGGGCACAAGAGAACCGCCCAAAGAATGCCCCACCAAAATGATTTTCTGTTGGCCGTTTTGTTCCCAAATGTTTTTTAGCATTAAACCAATTTGACTGGACTGTTTTTGTAGCTCGCTAGGGTAATGGCCCGCATAAGTGGATATTCCCCAGCCTGGTCGATCAATCGAAATGAGTCGAAAGCGGTCTTTTAGGGTGGCGTTCTGAAAATATCGGGCAAAAGAAGACCAATCCCCCGGCGTTCCGTGCACAAAGACCACTGTATGGCGCGACATTTTGCTCGGGTCGCTGCTGGCATAGTGCAATTTGAAATCGCCGTCCGGTCCTGAAATATACAGTACATGGTTTTGAATCATTCCCGGTGTATTCGCCACTTGCCTGGCTATGTCTTCGTTCTCATCTAGTTCTTTTGGCATCGAACAAGCGGTTAATAGCAGCGTTGTTACGCTCAGTACAAAGAGCAAAACCTTGTTAGGCAAGCGATTTAGCATGGCTTTCATGGGCGAGTTTCCAACATTCAAACAGGTTAGATCAGTGCGAAATGATAATACATTTTAGCGACAAAGCGTGCAGATGATTTTGTATAGAATGGACTCGCTTCAAAACGCATGACAGCTCGATCTTTTTGCCTACTTATTTCTTTCACTCTCTTTATCTTGATCTAACGCAATGTTTCAAATCGCAACTGCACTCATAATCCAGCCTTATAGTAAGCCTCATACTGATTTGGGGCTTCGGTGGGCGTTGGATAACAAGAACACATACTAAGTAAGTGTCTACGATCGTCTTTTTTCTCAATCAAATGAATGGGTTGAAGTTATATGATTAACGAAGCTGTAGTGGAATTATCGCGGTTTCAGTTTGCTTTCACTGCTCTGTACCACTATTTGTTTGTCCCTTTAACACTAGGGATGTCTTTCTTGCTGGCTATCATGGAGTCTGTCTATGTTATTACCGGTAAGCAAGTCTACAAAGACATGGTTAAGTTCTGGGGTAAATTGTTTGGTATCAACTTTGCGCTAGGCGTAACAACAGGTTTGACGATGGAGTTCCAATTCGGGACGAACTGGTCTTACTACTCTCATTATGTTGGCGATATTTTTGGTGCACCTTTGGCCATAGAAGGATTGATGGCGTTCTTCCTAGAATCCACGCTGGTGGGTTTGTTCTTCTTTGGTTGGGATCGTCTGAGCAAGGTAAAACACTTGGTTGTGACATGGGGCGTAGCATTAGGCTCTAACTTGTCGGCTTTGTGGATCTTGATCGCGAACGGCTGGATGCAAAACCCAGTAGGTTCTGAATTCAACTACGAAACCATGCGTATGGAATTGGTCGACTTCGGTGCTTTGTTGTTTAACCCAGTGGCGCAGGTGAAATTTGTTCACACAGTATCTGCGGGTTACACAACGGGCGCGATTTTCGTGCTTGTTATCTCAAGCTACTACTTACTGAAAGGCCGTGATCTTGCATTTGCTCGCCGTTCTTTTGCCATCGCGTCTGCGTTTGGTTTGGCGTCTATTTTGAGCGTTATTCTTTTGGGTGACGAATCTGGTTACGAGCTAGGCGAAGTGCAAAAAGTGAAATTGGCGGCGGTTGAAGCGGAGTGGGAAACACAAGAAGCACCGGCTGACTTCACGCTAATCGGCTTCCCGAATCAAGAGCTTGAAGAAACCGAATTTGCTATCAAAATTCCGGGCTTGATGGGCTTGATCGCCACGCGTTCTTTAGACAAAGAAGTCGAAGGCATCAAAGAGCTGAAAGAGCATAATCGTCAACGTATTATCAACGGTATCTATGCGAATCAATTACTTGAAGAATTGCGCAGCGGTAATACGGATCCTTTGGTAAAAGAAAACTTTGAAAAAGTGAAAGGCGACCTTGGCTACGGCTTATTGGTTACGGCTTTCAATGAAGACATGAACAAGGTGACATCTGAAGAGATCGATCAGGCGGTGGAATACTCTATTCCGCAAGTGGCGCCATTGTTCTTCGCCTTCCGCATCATGGTGGGTTGTGGCTTTGTGATGTTGGTGGTATTTGCTGCGGCGTTTTATCAAAATGCGCGTCGTCGTATTGGTAATAACCCATTGTTCCTTAAATTGATCGTGTTGTGCCTGCCATTGCCTTGGATCGCCAACGAAGCAGGCTGGTTTGTTGCAGAATACGGTCGTCAGCCATGGGCGATTGGTGAAATCTTGCCGGTTCACGTTGCGGTATCCAGTCTAACTGCGACGGAAATTTGGATAACAATTGCTGGTTTTGCTGTGTTGTATACCACGTTCTTGATTGCCGAGATGTACTTGATGATTCGTTTTGCGAAGCAAGGGCCTTCTAGCTTGCACACTGGTCGTTATGCACTTGAACAAGAAACGTCTCAGTTGAAGCAGGAGGTGTAAGATGGATTACGAATTATTAAAAGTCATTTGGTGGGTATTGATCGGTGTTCTATTGATCGGTTTCTCCGTGACAGACGGTTTTGATATGGGCGTGGGCAGCTTGCTAAAAGTAATCGGCGGCACGGACTCAGAGCGTCGTATTATGATCAACTCGATTGCGCCTCATTGGGACGGCAACCAAGTGTGGTTTATCACAGCTGGTGGCGCATTGTTTGCGGCTTGGCCTGTGGTGTACGCAACGTCTTTCTCTGGTTTTTATTTTGCGATGATGTTGGTGTTGGCGGCGTTGTTCTTCCGTCCGATCGGCTTTGATTATCGCTCTAAACTAGAAAACTCCAAATGGCGCACAAGCTGGGATTGGGGCATTGTCTTCGGTTCTGCTGTTCCACCGATCATTTTCGGTGTGGCATTCGGTAACTTGTTACAAGGTGTACCTTTTGAGTTTGACCAGTACCTTCGTGCGACTTACACAGGTTCGTTCTTTGGTTTGCTAAACCCATTCGGAATTCTTTGTGGCTTGGTTAGCTTGATGATGTTGATGACTCAGGGCGGTGCGTGGTTGCAAATGAAAACCGACTCTGACTTGCATCGTAAAGCCTGCCTAGCAACGGCTGTTACAGGAACATTGGCTGCCGTACTGTTTGTTTTAGCAGGTGTTTGGTTGGCATACGGAATTGACGGTTATGTGTTAACCAGCGCGATTGACGGCAATAAAGTACTAACGCCATTAATGAAAACCGCAGAAGTACAAACGGGTGCTTGGTTAGCCAATTACGAAAAAGTGCCAGCGCTTATGCTTGCGCCATTGATCGGTGTGTTGGGGATGTTGGGAGCCGCTTTGGCGGGATTGGCGAAGAAAGGCGCGTTGTCTTTCCTTAGTTCTTCATTGGGTATTGCTGGCATTATCGTGACTGCGGGCGGTTCTATGTTCCCATTCTTGATGCCGTCTTCAAGCTACCCAAGTATGAGCCTGACAATGTGGGATGCGACGTCAAGTGAGAACACCATGATGATTATGTTCGTGGTCGCCTGCATCTTCGTACCGATTGTGTTGGCATACACTTTGTGGAACTACTTTGTGATGTACGGTCGTCTGACGAAGAAACACATCGAAGACAACAATCATTCACTGTATTAGTCATTGGCTCTAAAGGGTGGAGCTCCCTGAGCTCTGCCTTCTTTGCAATAAATAGAGGAACAAAATATGTGGTATTTTGCTTGGGTTCTAGG
Source organism: Marinomonas pontica (assembly GCF_026191375.1). GTDB lineage: Bacteria > Pseudomonadota > Gammaproteobacteria > Pseudomonadales > Marinomonadaceae > Marinomonas > Marinomonas pontica. Next base: position 40,315 of record NZ_JAODTL010000040.1, read on the forward strand.
CATTTTATTGGCGTGTTCATTCGGTATTATCAATGCCGTTTGGTTAGAGTTTAGTGGTTATGAAGGTGAAGAGGAGCAGAAGTAAATTCTATGACGAGAGAGAAGGGAGCAAAGAAGACTCGTCGAGCTGGTCGAATCAAAACACCTGAAGCGGTATTTTTGGGCTCGTTGGCCAATCAACAATCTGCCAAATACCGTTTTGCGCAAATCGCAGGTGTGGTGTTCGCGGTGTCTTTGGTGCTGCAAGCGTGGGCATTTGCTAATGTGTTTTCTGACATGGCCTTGCAGCAGTCCTTTTCTCTGTCTCTTTTGGTTGTGGGGTTACTTGCTCTTTTGGTACGTGCTTTGGCGAGTTATAGCCGAGAGCGTATTTGCACCAGTGCAAGCCGTGACATACGCTACGGCTTGCGTCGTAATATCGTGTCGCATTTAACCTTGCTTGGGCCTGCGCGCCTGAGAATCGAAGAAGACGCGGCACTGTCTACTCGCGTCTATGAACAAATCGACGCGTTAGACGATTTCTTCAGTCGTTATAAACCACAAGTGTTTATGGTGACTCTTATTCCCTGTGTGATCCTGTTGTCTGTTGTGTCTATTTCCTGGATCGCCTTTTTTGTTTTTATGATGACCGCGCCATTGGTCATTATCTTCATGATTTTTGTCGGCCACAAAGCCGCACAAGCCAACCGTCGACAATTTAACGTCTTGGCCATGCTGTCCAATCAGTTTATGGATTTAAACCAAGGGCTGGCCGAATTAAAGCGTTTGCATCGCACATCTCAGGCCAGAGAGCGTTTATCCAACAGCGCTGCCGCTTACCAAAAAACCACCATGGGCGTTTTGGTCTTGGCGTTTTTATCGACCGCGACACTGGAGCTTTTTGCTTCCTTGTCTATCGCTATGATTGCCTTGTATTTGGGATTGGGGTTATTGGAAGTCTTACCTTGGCAAGTGGGTTCTTCCCCCGTTACGTTAACTCAAGCCATGTTCTTGTTATTGCTCGCGCCAGAATTTTATTTACCGCTGCGACAGTTGGGTAACGATTACCATGCGAAGCAAAAAGCCGAGGCAGCCGCGACCGATTTACTGGAAATTTTACATCATGAGATTTTAGCCACACCGACTCATGTGGATTCGGCAACGGAAAACGACAATGCCGTGGCGCGGGATCACATAACGTCTATTCGTTTTCAAGACCTAAGTTGGCAAGAAGCAGGACGCTATCGACTTGCGCCCATTACGGCCGAGATAGCCCAAGGTGAACGCGTCTGGTTAAGTGGTGAGTCGGGGGTCGGGAAATCGAGTTTATTGCATTTATTGCTTGGCTTCGAAGACGCGTATGACGGCCAGTTTTTAGTCGGTGGATTGCCATTTTCTCAATTGAATCTTGCCGATTGGCGCAGCCAATTAGCTTGGTTGCCGCAAACACCTGAATGGATCAATGGCAGTATTCGACGAAACTTACTGTTAGGCCTTGGTGGAAAAGAAGGCAAAGAACTTCCCAATGAAGACGAGATACATACGGCGCTGAAAGAAAGCCAATGTGATGGCTTTGTCTATGCATTGCCCGATGGATTAGACACCAAACTCACAGAGTTGGGCACAGGATTATCTGGTGGGCAAATGCAGCGCCTTTCCATTGCTAGAGCCTTATTGTCCAAGGCCAACCTGTGGCTACTGGATGAGCCTTGTTCCGGTCTCGACAACGACACAGCGCAAGCGGTGTTAGATACTTTAAAGCGTGCCTCTAAAGGCAAAACATTACTGATCGTCAGCCACGATACACACCCCATTCTATGGGCAGATAAGCACTGGTCTTTAACCAAAGGAGGCTTGCATGAGCAATCACGCAAACAACACGGCGAAGCTATCGCTTAAACGCCTGTTATTGGCGAATCCTTGGGGCTTTATTGTTCCGTTTGTCACTGGTGTGGCGGCTACCTTAGCAGGTGTTGGCTTGCTTGGCCTTTCTGGCTGGTTTATCTCTGCCGCTGGTTTGGCAACCGCCATGGGGGTGGGCATAGTATTCAATTACCTCACACCAGGTGCGATCGTCCGAGGCTTAGCCATCTTACGAACAGCAGGGCGATACGGCGAACAAGTTACTGCGCATAATCATTTGCTTGGCTTGTTGCGGACATTGCGTCTTTGGGTATGGGATCAACGGGTCGCAAAAGAGTCGACTGACTTGAACCAACAAAGTCGAGGTGATTTATTGCAACGTTTGGTCAGCGACCTTGACCAAATTATTCGTTGGCCTTTGGTGGTTTTTTTGCCGTGGATGTACGCCGTATTAGCGTATGTTGCCGTGGCCATATTCGCTTTTTTTATCTCGCCAGATTTATTGTGGCCGTTATCCATCGCCGCGGTGTTTCATGTTTTGATTGTGCCTTGGGCGTGTGGCCACATTGCCAGTCATGCGGTGCATGTTGGGCAAATATTAGGTGTGCATCGTCGCAGTCGATTTGTTAGCTTCTTTTCAGCATTGATCACCTTAACCATTCGAGGTCGTTGGGAAGATTACGCCAAACGACTCGATCAACTGGATGTGCGTCAAAAAAACGCCGAAATTCGCATTCAACAGGCCGTTAGCCTAGGGCGACTGTTTTCCTACCTCGTAACCATCTTGTTATTGGCGTGCAGCCTGTATTTACTGGGCACTGTGACGACAGAAACGGGGCGTTGGGTATTGAACGACGGAGTACAAGGCACGTGGGTCGTTGGCTATGTTTTATCCTTGCTTGCTGTGAATGAATTGGTGTTGCCATTGGTGCAATCCTTCGTCGCACAAGGACAGTCGCAGGTAGGGTTACGTCGATTAAACCAACTGCATCAGTATGCGAATACTCCAATAGATCAGACGATCCCTCGTATAGAACAGCTTTTCTTCAAACAATGGCGCGGTTTTTATCTGCCGAGCCGCATGGGGAGCCCAACAACCAATATTCGAGTCAATCATGGCGAAAGTGTGTGGCTGCGTGGTGTCAGTGGCTCAGGAAAATCCACCCTGCTTGCGTCAATGGCAGGGGACTGCTTGTCGTCCGGAGAAGCGTACATCAATGATGAAAAATACGATGTGTGCAACAACCCAAGCTATCAAGCCAAACTCAGTTACTTGCCACAATCACCGTACGTGTTTCAGCAAAGTATCGCCGCCAACTTGCTTCTTGGTAACCCAAATGCCAGCGACGACCAACTGTGGGCAGCACTTGATGCCGTCGCCTTAGCTGACTGGGTCAAAAGCTTGCCGAACGGACTGGAAACCTTACTTAGCTCCCAAGGCCGTAACTTGTCCGGCGGGCAACGCAAACGCCTCGTGTTAGCGCGTCTTCTGTTAAGGCGATCCCCCGTTCTACTACTGGATGAACCTTTTGATGGGCTAGACAAAGCCACCATTGAAAGGATTTCTCATTCAGTACAACATGACTACAAGCCAGATATCTTAATCCTCGTTAGTCACGTTGGTAGCCGCCTTGGCGACAACGCGAGAGTTATAGAGCTGTAGCTCTTTTTCCCTCCCCTTATGTCTTGCAAGGGGAGGGTTAGGGTGGGGTTATTCTCTTCTTTGGGTTCTATTCAAACACTTTGTATTCCCAACCTTTTTTCCGCTCTGCTGAGCGGGTAACTTTTTGCAAGCGCCCAAAAAGTAACCAAAAATTCGCTTTATCGGGCTATCGCCCAAACGTCTCATTTATTTTCTTAAGATTAGGTTTAGCAACACGATTTTTAGAGTAAGGCATGGATTGTTCTTTTAGTAAGAGATAGATCTTAAAACAATGACTCTGAAACTCCATAAAGTCGCGCAACTTCGTCGCGTCGAACTGACTGCATCGTAGCTAATTGTCAGCTAGCTGATGCGGGGTCGAACCCCTTTTTTGACCCAAAGGTCTTTTTGATCCAACAGTCCTTATTAAAAAAGGGCTTTGACCTCATAGTTAATGGTTGAGGGTTCTTGACAATGCCTTATTTACCTATCAATATGATAGGTATTAACTCAATGGATGAGTGACATGAAAAAGAATAACCCACAAGGAAAGGTGGTGTTTCCACTTAGTGAGTTTACCGCTCGAAAAATCATTAATGATCTAGCAGAAAATCATACCAATCGAATCCGTTGGAGCAAGCATATCAAAGAGAGAATGCTTGAACGTGGTGTGACAACGGGGCAGGTTTTAGCGTTGCTGAAGAGTAAGCGCTCAGTATTCCGTGAAGGGCCTTATCTCGAGATTAATGGTGATTGGAAATTTAACATAAAAGGAATGGCGGCAGGATCTATTATAGAGCTCAGTGTCGCCATTAAGAACCATACTGATAACCCGACTTCAATTCTCATTACAGTTTGGGTTCATTAGGAGTAAAACGATGTATCACTATACAGAATGTGGTTTGCCTAACGTCTACTTAAAAAACGGTTTTACCATTGAACATATAGACGGCGAAGACTACACCAGCATTGATGATATGAATAACTTGCATGTCGCTATAGCGCAGACAATAGCAGACGGCCACACGGCACTTCGTCCGGCGGAATTTAAGTTTTTACGCATAGAGCTGAACCTATCGCAAAAAATGCTCGGACACCGCTTTGGTGTATCCGAACAAACGATAGCGCGTTACGAAAAAGGTCAGTCAGACATCCCTCGAACGACAGATGCCGCACTTCGATCTCTATTCATGGAAAAATTAGAGAAAACGAACTCCGTTAGCTACTTTCTAGACCTACTTTCTGATGCCGAAGCACAGCAAGCCGCAAAAGAAATCTTACTGGAAGAAGTCGATAACCACTGGGGAATTGCGATATAGCTAGACGTAGTGGAATTCGAACAATTAGGGTCAGATGAAAATAAAATTATCTGCCCCTAATTTCTACGTCGACAACGCGAGAGTAATCGAACTTTAAAACCCTATGGGGTCGAATTCCTTTTTGACCTCATAGCGTAAACGCTTTAATTTGCCGATCTTTATTTCGTACTTTCATTTCAGGAAAAGCTGAGCGGTTTTTATTTTTCATACACAACAAAATATTTGCGGGTCGGCTCGACCACTTCCCAGCTGCCCTGAAAGCCTGCGGAGATTACAAATCGGTCACCGGCTGTTACTCGTATAGGCTCTTTTCCCTCTTCGGTGATGAGGCTTATGCCTTCAAGAATATGGCAGTATTCTTCTTCGCTGTAACGGATTTTCCATTTGCCTTTGTCGCTTTGCCAGATGCCAGCGGAGAATGTTTCTGAGCTGTCTGTGTACTCCATCCACAGTTTTTGGAGTGGATTTCCTTCGAGTCGTTTTTCTTCTGAGACGTAATATTCTTCGGCTTGAATATCAGTATCTAAACGTGTAAATCCCATCTTCATCCTTCCTGTTCGTTTAATAAAAAAACTTGCTAAAGGCTGAAGTTAAAGACTTAACAAACGGATTGCTATACCTCCTAAAGGATAGGTTGAGGACAATATCAAGCGCCGACTCTTGTTCTATTTGTTGTGTCCTTCCTTTTCGTTCTGTCTGTTTTTCCCGTAATAGTGTCCCAAAAAACATTTTTTAAGATAGATAGCATATTGCCTATTCTCGATGTACATTGACGGCTCGATCTTGTTTCTTCGACAAGGTCATTATTGGCTATTCATTAAAGCTTATCAGTCTGTTTCCCCTGCAATGTTGGCGTTCAAATAGGAGTGCTAGATGCAATCAAAGTTTACGGTTCAAGTCGATTCTTTCCAGAAGATCAGTAAGATTCAAAACGCGTGGTCGGTTGGCGATTTTAAAGCGCTTTTGACGATTATGGATTTTGACGACGATGTCGACGCGATGGACGCAGGCGAGCTGCGCGAGATGTGCATGATGTCGTTAAGCGATTTGAAACCAGAGGACGCTGCGGCGGTGGTGTTAACGCATAGTTTTCCGACGTTGTCTCGCGGTAAAGTTGAGCAGATTAGCCATGATATGATGGATGAGCATTGCTGGGAGGAATACCCAGATTGCCTGTATCACGAGCGTTTCTTTAATGCGTATTCGTTGTTGCGAGAAGCGTTTAATGGCAAGTTTGCCAAACCAACCGGTGTTGAAATAGCGCTTACGGTAACCGCGGCTCACAGTGAAGATATGACGATTTTTGATGACTCGCTTCATTCTTCCATCGTGCGTTTATTGGCAAGTGGCCAGGACGATGATGCACTGATTAATCGTTTGTACGAAGAGCAAATCCAAGGGAAATATTTTCCTGAAGCGAAGGGCATTGTGTGGCAGCTGAAGCAGATCGCGGACAATGGCTTATCGCGACAGTTTAGTTTGGTTAGCTCTTATTTCTGGTTGGAATTTTTTGAACAAGTTGATGAATTCAAAGCGGTGTCTCACGCAGATAGCGCCGCCTAGCGCTGTGATGTATCAGGCATTTGCATGGTTATGAAATGAAAAGCGAATCCTAGGGTTCGCTTTTTTCTGGGTTGGCCGTTGTTAAATCGGTCAATTCGGGTTGTTTTTTCGCACACAAGCTCCATTTTAAACGAATGTTCGAACACTTTATTATTGAGGATTAAGATGACGGCTTCCCCTATACAAATCGTTTGTCAAAGTTGCGCCACAAAGAACCGTGTGCCGAAAGACAAGCTTGGTAATACACCTCTTTGTGGCAAATGTAAAAAGCCCGTTCTTTCAACCCGTCCCATTATGGGCGGTGATAATAATTTCAGACGCTATATTACAGACAGCGACTTGCCAGTGGTGGTTGATTTTTGGGAGTCTTGGTGTGGGCCGTGTCAGCAATTTGCGCCTATTTTCGAACACGTCGCGGGTGATCTGTCGACAAAAGCCTGTTTTATGAAGTTGGATACAGAGCAGAATCAAACCACGGCGGGTGGCTATAATATTCGTTCTATTCCGACTTTGATGATCTTTCATCATGGCAAAGAAGTGGCGCGTTTGTCAGGCGCGTTACCGAAAACACAATTCCAGCAGTGGCTAGCTCAGAACTTACCTAATATTTAAAGTTCGAGTGATATTGGTAGGGCGTTAGACACTGGTATCAAAATGCATTTCTACAAATTTCTCGTATAACACGTCTTCTGTTTCGCGTCTGTCAGGATCGGGTTTTACACAGTCTATCGGGCAGACGGCAACGCAGGTGGGTTGGTCGTAGTGACCAACACACTCTGTGCATCTATCGGGATCGATAACATAAATCTTCGCGCCCATGGTGATGGCCTCGTTTGGGCATTCGGGCTCGCACATGTCGCAGTTTATGCAGCGGTCGTTTATTAATAGTGCCATTGTCTTGCCTCTATGCTGTCGTAGTAGCGTGAGGCTGGCGTGTAGTTTGTCCAGCCGATAGGTTTCTTAATAAAATTCCCATCGAGGCATCGATGTTTTGTGGGCAAGGAATCGACACAGTGTGACCACTGCCTTTGGCAACGTCGATTGGGTGGCCATTTTTGTCGTTCAATTCGGTCAATTGAAAAGTAACATTGCCTTTTGGTGTCATCAGTTCCAATGAGTCACCTACGCTAAAGCGGTTTTTTACCTCTATGGTGAGCGTGTCGTCGCTTGTTGCGATGACTTCACCAACAAATTGTTGCTGTTCGCTGACGGAGTTGCCTGTTTCGTAGTTTTGCAAGTCCACATGGCGATGGCGTTGTAAGAATCCATCGGTGTAACCTCGGTTCGCGAGGTTGTCTAAGCGGTTCATTAGACCTTCGTCAAAACGCTGACCAGTGACAGCGTCGTTAATGGCTTGGCGGTATATTTGCGCGGTTCTGGCACAGTAATAAAACGATTTGGTTCGGCCCTCAATTTTTAATGAATGCACACCCATTTTCACCAAGCGCTCTACGTGTTGAATGGCACGCAAGTCTTTGGAATTCATAATATAGGTGCCATGTTCGTCTTCAAACGCTGGCATGTATTCGTCTGGGCGGCCGCGTTCTTGAAGCAAGAAAAGCTGATCAGTTGGCTCTTGTACTTGCACAGAAGCCTCTTGAATTTGAGCTGTCTGTTCAGGAACGTATAACGAAGCGCCACTGGTGGCAATGATCTGTCCAGCGTCATCTTGTGTCGCTTCGTGGGCATTGTATTCCCAGCGACAGGCGTTTGTGCACGCACCTTGGTTTGGGTCGCGTTTGTTCATGTATCCCGATAGCAGGCATCGACCAGAATACGCCATGCATAATGCCCCATGCACGAAGACTTCCAGTTCCATTTCGGGCACTTTCATACGAATTTCTTCGATCTCGTCTAAGGACAATTCACGCGACAGTATTACGCGGGAAATGCCTTGTTGTTGCCAGAACTTGACCGTTGCCCAGTTGACCGCATTGGCTTGTACCGAAAGATGAATTTGCTGATCAGGGAAGGCTTCTCGCACCATCATAATTAAGCCTGGATCTGACATGATGAGGGCGTCTGGATTGAGATCGATGACCGGCGCTAAGTCGTCAAGGTAGGTTTTTAATTTGGCATTATGGGGAGCAATATTGCTGACCACGTAAAGTTTTTTGCCCAGCTGGTGAGCTTCATTTATGCCGATACCAAGTTTTTCCAAGTCAAACTCGTTATTACGCACTCGCAATGAATAGCGTGGTTGACCCGCGTATACCGCGTCTGCCCCGTAGGCAAAAGCATAACGCAGGTTTTTTAACGAACCAGCTGGAGAGAGTAATTCTGGAAAGAAGGCTTTTTCTTGAGACATGAGGTTCACCGATCGATCAAAACGGGCGGAGTTTACCTGTGTGTTGATTGAACTCAAGCACTGTCGGTGGGATAACTTGTTTAAATAAAACGACTTTGATGCAGGTCAAAAATGTAGGAAAAACCCCAAAAAAAACGGATCAAGAGACCCGCTTTTTTTGTATCTGTCTGTTAGTGAGCCTGATGCGATTTAAAAGTCGTAGGCGGCAGTAACATACACGCGACGTCGTTCACCTACGAAAGAGCCGTTTTTCTCCGTAAACCCACTGACGGCGTATTCTTTGTCGAATAGGTTTTTGATGTTCAGCTGGAATTTCCAATCTTCCCAGCTCGTTTGCCAAGACGCATCATAAACTGCATAGGGTTTGATGGTTTGTCCTTGTCGGTTGATTTGGTCACTTACATAGTCTGCACCGAAGGCAATGGAGGAGGTGATACTTGGGAAATCGTATCGAGTCCAAAGGCCGAGCTGGTTATATGGCGTATTGGCAAATCGGTCATTATTAGAGTACTGAATATCCGCGTCGGTTGACTCTTTTACTACTGTGTCGTTGTAGGCGTAATTGACGTTTGCTACCCAACGAGGTGTGATATCGGCCATCACATCAATTTCTATGCCCTGACTGCGAACTTTACCTATCGAAACTAATAGACTGGCGTCATTTGGGTCTTCCTGAAGGATGTTTTCACGAATGATGCGATACGCAGCAATGTTTACATTTAGCTTGTTTTGCAGCCAGTAAGTACGCAAGCCCGCTTCAATTTGATGGCTTTCTTCTGGGTCGAAATACCCGTCAGTTGACGATTCTTGGTTGGAAGCAGACTGAGGTACAGAAACCTGTTGATGCGGACACATAAGGCTTAATGTGTTCATTTAGTGCGTAGGTTGCCCCTATGCGCGCAGAGTAGCCGGTGTCATCGTATTCGGTTTCTGTATTTTTTATATTATTGGTGTATTTTTCTTCGTATCGATCAAAGCGAACCCCCGTGGTTAAATCCAGTTTATTGGTGATGGCCCATTGGTCTTGAGCAAACACACCAACACGGTCTAAAACGGTTTCTTCGTCTGTGTTGAGCTTCATGCTGTAGCTACTGACGTCTTCTGTGTAATCAGGATTACTTAGACTGAGAGCAGAAGCCGTAGCATTGTAATAGAGAAAGTCGCCATATAGATGATAATAGTCTGCACCGACTAAGACGGTATGGTCACCCAACTCAGCGATTAAATTACCTGCGACCGTAGTGCCTTTTTTGTTGCGAACTTGGTCGCGATATTGACGTGTTACCATATCGCTATCAGTCGAAGAAATTCCGGTCACTTCATGGTATTTCTGCGTTTCGGTATTTTCAAAATAGCGTAATGTTAAATTACTGGTTAGCCATGTGTTAATGTCGTGGTCTAAGCGAGCTTGAAAGACTTGAGCATCCAGCTCTTGGAAATCACTTGATGAGTTCGAGTTCCAAGACGTATCGGCCAAGAAATTACCGTCGTCATCCGTAGGGATACCGCGTAATCGCGCCCCTGAAATGTACTGATGAATCTTGGTGTATTGAAGATTCAGCGTGTTGTTGCTGTCGATATCCCACGCATAACCAAGATCAATGATCTGATTTTCTTCTTCTACGTTCGTGCGGTACGAATCCTGTCCGTCTGAGTAAACACCAACTCGGTAACGCTGAGACGCATCTTCATTTGCGGGGCCAGAGGATTCAATGCTACCGCTTAAAAAGTCTTTGTTTCCGGCACTGATTTTCAGCGTATTTTTCTGTTCATACGTCGGTTTTTTGGTGACGTAGTTGATAACGCCGCCCGGTTCACCTGCGCCGTACAGGGCGCCAGATGGGCCTTTTAAAACTTGCACTTGTTCAATGGTGAACAGTTGTGGAATAGAAAAACCACTGAAAGGGTCGCCACGCATACCGTCATATAAGATTTCATCTTGATTGAAGCCACGCAGTGTTACGTTGGCGACATTGTTTTGCGACATGCCTGAGATTGAGCGATACAAATCGGTAACCTGTCTTGCCGCTTGGTCTTCTATTAATGCTTCTGTGACTACTTGAACCGACTGCGGCGTTTTGTCGATAGGTGTTGCGGTTTTTGTCGCGAGTGTCGCTTCGTCTTCTTTGTACAACGATAAAGCACGTCCTTGTACTTGCAGTGTTTGAAGTTCTATGTCGGATCCATCCTTAATTTGAGCATCTCCCTCATTGAGATACACACTTTGCTCAGTATTGCTTGTTGTCTCTGCAAGCAGTGCTGTCGAAAACACAAGCGCCCCACAGGCTTGCATCATGATTAAGGTGGTTCTTAGTGCCATAGCTAAACCCGTTATAATGATAATTAAACGCGCATGTTAGTGTTTATGATAGTCATTTACAAATGAGAATTGGCGAACAAAACTTACAATAACTGCGAAATACTTGGGGTGAGGGACGTTTTGGAAAGGGAGTCAGCCAGAAAAACACGAGAGGTGCCTTTCTGGCTGTAAGCAGTGCAGGCGTGTTTAGGCTTTTTCAGCGGCCAGTCTGGTTGCCTTGATGTACCCTTGCAAGGTGTCTTTTAGTTGAAGGCGCTGTTTCTTCAATTTTTCTTCTTCAAACGTGGCTGCTGGCACAATTTCTTGCTCGATTTTCTCAACCGCTTTTGTCAGGTGGTTGTATTCGTCATACAGCTTTCTGAAATGCGCATCGTCCATTTTTAGTTGATGAATGTCGTCTTTGAATTCTGGGAATTCATTAATAAGTGTGTGGTCTTCAATTGGCATAACTTTCTCCTTTAAGTGTTTGCTTTAAGATTAGGTTAGCCTAGTTAAGCGATTTCTCTCTTGATGCTTGTCAGGCTTTCCTTAGATTGTTATGGCTTGTTTATTGCATTTTTCAAGCGTTAGGAAGCCCGTATAGGATAGGTGTCATGGTTTGATGGATATCTTTGCTTATATTTGACGAAAAAGCCGCAGTAGAGCACCTTGCTGCGGCTTATTTCGGTTTTTATCTAAACTGTCTCGTTTCGCCCAATCCAACGCGTATTGGTTAGAAGTTGAGTTCGACTCTTGGTTTGCTGCTCTTAGAAAGGTCTATTTCTGGCGAGCAAAGGAAGATTCTGGACGATGTAATCCCTTCACTTACCAGATAGTCTTTTAGGTGGTCAGCGCGTTTTTGCGCTAAATTTCTGGCTTGCTCTTTGGTCTCATCGTCAATGGATACCGGTGGTTTTTCAAATCCTAAATCCACAAAACTGGTCACGCCGCAGGCTTTAAGTTGGCTGTCTTTTTTGTCCTTCATTAAGGCGGTAAGCTGGTTTAAAAATGCCTCTTGCGAATCGTTCAAAGTGTCTTCTTCAGCGTTGAAAATGAGCGGTTCTACTCGGATTTTCAGCAGCTGGTCACCCGCCAGTTGAGCAATGCTAATGACGTTGGCATAGGGAATAAATGTTTGCATTAAGTAAGTACTGGAAGCGGTATACAGTGCTTTTTTCACCGGTAAGAATAGGAAGTCTTTCCAGCCAAATTCTGGGTTATTGATGTCCCCAGACAGTGGAATGTTTAAGTCTATATTGTTGTCGCTGTCTTTTAAGATACCAACAGCAATGTTCAAAGGCACTGCGCCGGCTCTTACGACGGAATTACTGTCTTGGCGGCCACCTAAGTCAAATTCTCTCAGTACAATGTGAGAATCACCATTTAATGTGCCGCTTTTTGCCTCTAGGTTGAGATCCAAATCGAGTTGACCGGAGTCGATTTGATAGCCTAATACGTTGGCGATATACGACGAAAAAGGCGGCAGCTCGGCTTCTCGCACTTGGACTTTGCTTTGAAGCGTTAACTTATCGGCCAGCGGCCACACCGTGGCGTCGGCTTTCAAAGTTGTGTATTTGCCACTGCGCGCTTTGAATGAAAACACAGTTGCTTGGTCTTTTTTCTTCGAATTTAAGTCGCGTAAGGACAAAGTTTCTATGTCCAGTGATCGCTTCAGTGTTGGCGTGATACTTCTATCTTGGAAGTAAATGCTGGAAGCGCCCGTGGTATCGTACGCACCAAGAACCACATAATAGGGCGCTTTAAAAGCGGGATCTTGTGCATCCGTGGCGATAGGTGCGACATCATTTTCTCGTGGTACGGATTTAGTGTCTGGTGTCGGCTGGGTTGCATCTTGTTGATCTGCGCCACTGGTGAACACAAGGTTTTCAATGCGCTTTTGAGCATCAATCATTAGGTTAATGGTAAACGAATCGGCGGTGATTTGTTTGATGTCTGCACCGTCTTGATTGGCTGTCACTTCCTCTATGCGGATGTGATTGACATGGCTTAGAGATGGCAATGCCTGTTTGGTGGATTCCGTAAGTATCTGCGAAACGGTTAGATCATCGAGGTCTAACTGCGTCAGCGTGACGTTGACATTGTCGCCTTGTTGGCTAAATGACAGATCGTTCAAACTGGCGTTAGCCCAAGACGCGATGCGTTTATTATCGGTCAGTAGACTGTCTAATGCGCTACTGGAAAAGTTGATGTTTTGTCCTGTAATTCTAGGTAACTTCCCCATTTTTTGTTCAAAATCGAGTTGTTTTGCTGTCAATGTTGCTGCGCCTAATGACACCTGTTTTTCATCGATGTGTTTTGCGTTGACACCCTCAATAGCCACCTTCAACTGATCGTTTTGGGCAGATAACGCATCATCACTTTTTGTTAGTGATAAGGTATTCGACAACGTAAACACATCATAATGAGCGGTATTTCCAGCTTGTTGTACGGCCAATCCATTGCTTTGTATGTCTGTAAATAAAGACGCACTGACAGCGGCTTTAGGATCCATTGCCACGTCCACATCTTTTAAGGCAATGTGCAATTGTTTGTTTTGCACGGCAAGACTGTCTAACGATAGTGCTAATGTGTTCACGTCGAGTGTTGTGGAGGCTAGGTTGGCGTTCAGCCCGGACTCTTTATCTTGTTTGATCGTAAATGGTGTTTTCAGCGCTAAGTCGTCAAACACTATGTGCTGGCTGGCTTGAGCAAAACGGGATTTGCCCAATTGCGTTATTAGATCGCCCGTTGCCGTTATGCCCTGTTCACTTTGTTTTACATCAAATGGTGTGCTGAATTGAAGCGTTGCAAGTTGTACATCAAGATCAGCTTGAGCGAAATACGGCTTTTCCAGCGCTAAGTCTAGGCGACCTTTTGCAGTCAATCCTGATGTATCACGAGAGATATCGAACGGTAGGTTCAGAGTCAGTTTGTCCAGTTGTGCTTGGCGGTCTTCTTGAGCAAAAGACGACTGTGTGGAGTCTAATGTCATGGTGCCTGTAGCGGTTAATTGGTCGGCAGAAACAAAGCGAAGGTTAGCTTGGGACAGCTGCAGCGAGGTGGATTTGGTTGAGGATCTGTCTTGTTCGCCTAGTGGTAACGTTAGGTCTGTGATTTTAGTGTCCAGCGTCAGGTTTTTAATGTCATAAACGGCGCGGTTATTGACAGATTGCAGTGAGAACAGAAGGCTTGCATTCAGATCGAGTAGACCGCTTCCTGTGTTGTAGGGAGCTGGCAAAAAGTGTTTGAAGCTGCTGATCATCAGGCGAGTGTCTGTGATGTCGATGTTCGCATTTGCTTGTTCCGGCGAATAGTTGAATTGGCTGTCTAATGACATTTCAGCCTCATTCACTAAGACAGATGCGGCGATATTACCTTGCCATGTCAGGCCTTGACCCGATAAATCTTCAATGCGTAATTGCTTTAAAATTACGGTATCGGATTCAACCGGGGTGTTTAAGTCCGCTTGTCGAGATAGAGAGACTTGCCCATCGCGAAAGGTAAACTCCGGTAATGTAATCGACCAGGGCGTGCTGGCGTTGTCAGCGGAATTTTCTTCCTCTGTAGATGCTTCTGACTGGTCTGTTGGTGCAATGAATTGTGTCGTATTGATACCAGCCACGATCCAATTTTTTTCCTTCTGAGCGACTGTTAAGTGCAACCCTTCAATGTTTGCTTCAGAAATATGCACGGTTTTGGTGAACAGAGGCCAGAATTCAATGCCGAATGTCGCTCGCTTTAGCGACAAGGTATCGTGTGTTTTATCGTTTATAACAATGTTTTTTACATCAATTTTGGGTGGGAAAAAATCAATCGATAAAGCCCCTACCGAAAGGTCTTTACCTTGCTCGTTCAGGTAAGCGGTAAGATAGTGTTGCGCCACATAGGGAGTAGCAAACCAGATGGCTGTGACAAGGCCAGTAACAGCGGCAAAGGGGTAAAAGACAAAGTGTTTGAAATGTTGGCGTGTCATCATAAAGTGCCTTTTGGTGAAGCGTATGAGGGGAAAAAGTTTAACCGTGTTCGTCTTTCTCTACTGTCTGATCTGTATTTTCGGAACGCAGCGGCATGCGCATTAAATAGGTTGTGACGCAAAGGCCAATCACGATTAATCCGATGGTGGCCCAAAAGCGAGACACGATAAAAATGGAGATCGCCATGCCCGTCCACATGAATAAAATGGCGCGGTTTCTGGCGTGTTTTGGAATGCCGTCAGAAGACTGCCAATCCCGAACAATAGGGCCAAAAAATTTGTGCTCAAGTAACCAAGTGTGGAATCGATTTGATGATTTAGAAAAGCACCAAGCGGCCAATAAAACCAAGGGGGTTGTGGGGAGTAAAGGCAAAAAAATACCAATAATGCCAGTGATAAGTGAAAACCACCCAAGCATTAAATAGAGAATTCGCTTTCCTTGCATAGGCTTGCCCACGTAAAAGGTAAAAGAAATGGGCTGTTATCTCGCCAACCCATTTCCATTATGCGGTTATTTTCCAGAATTAAAAATAGCCGCCATGCTGTCTTCTGGTTCGCTTTCCACCAGTGGCCATCCACCAAGGCGTTTCAAACGATTCACCATTTCGCAAAAGAGTTCAGCGGTTTTTTCAGTGTCGTATTTCGCTGAGTGTGCTTCGGAGTTGCTAAACGGGATAGAGGCCGCTTCACACGCTTTCGCTAACACAGTTTGTCCATATACCAGCCCTGCTAAACTTGCCGTATCGAAGCTCGAAAATGGGTGGAATGGATTGCGTTTTACATCCGCTCGCTCAATGGCTGCGTTTAGGAATCCGTGGTCAAATGCGGCGTTGTGCCCCACCAAAATGGCGCGTTTACAGCCTACAGATTTCAGTTCTTTGCGAACTTTTGTAAACATTTGAGACAGCGCTTCTTCTTCTGGCATGTCCTGTCTATCAGGAGCAAACGGGTCAATGCCGGTAAAGTCGAGCGCTGCTTTTTCAAGGTTTGCGCCTTCAAATGGCTTGATCAAAAATTCTAATGTTTCATGGATGTATAAATCGCCATTTTCATCCATTCTTAGGATGCTGGCCGCCATTTCTAACAAAGCATCTGTTTTTTGATTAAAGCCTGCGGTTTCTACGTCGATAACAACAGGTAGGAAGCCGCGGAATCGATCTTTGATTTCATGGTTTGACAAAAGAAGGTCCTTAATTCTGCCGCTTGATCAACAGTAACGGTATACAATAGGATCGCATCATAACACATTTGATAATGCTTGAACGAGATGTCTAAATGGGAATTCCCCAACAACTTCTAATTCGCACCACATTTTTATTGGCCGCTGGCTTAGCGTGGACGCAGGCTAACGCCATTACACATTACCAATCGGGTATTTCGGATTCTGAGTGGCTTCTTGCGGGCGATATTTTTTCTTGCAGCTTAACGCATCCCGTGCCGAATTATGGCGAAGGTCATTTTATAAAAGAAGCGGGCGAACCGATGAAATTCATCCTGCAACCGCAGAATGAAAAGTTGGGCCCTGGCCAAGTGTATATTATTTCCCAAGCGCCTGATTGGTCGCCGGGCGTGAAGCCAGAAACGCTGGATATTTTACCTTACCCAGGTTATGGGTTAACCGTGGAAGTGGGTGGCAAAGTGGCGGAACGTATGTTGACGAGCTTGGATCGTGGTCGACATCCAGTGGTCGCTGGAACCGCGTGGGAAAACAGCCGAGAAACCGTAGAAGTAGGGCTGTCGAACATTAATTTTGCACCAGCCTACAACGAATTTAGACGCTGTTTGTCCAGTTTATTGCCCGTTAATTACGATCAGATTGCCAGAACAGCGGCCTTGTTTACGACAAACGGAGTTGATCTTACAGACCGAATTAAAGCTCGTTTAGATTTGGTGGCCTTGTATGTGTCTTCCGACCCCAGTGTGGAATACATTTACATTGATGGTCACACAGACATCATTGGTTCGCGTCGAGATAACCGAGAATTGTCTAAAATACGCGCCGAAAAAGTGACGGCGTATTTGCTTGAGAAAGGCGTGCCCGCGGCCAAAATTATCTCTCGTTATCATGGTGAACGTTATCCTTCAGCGACCAACAATACGGCGCAAGGTCGAGAACGTAACCGACGTGTGACGATTCGTTTGGAAAAAATGAGGCGAGTTGATTTGCCGATTTTCTGATTGTCTCTGAATTGTAAGAAATAGCCCTGTTTTGCCGATTTATCTGTGTAGAACGGGGCTTTTTACTTGCTAAGCAAGAATCGAGATCTTACACTTACCACCCTTTTTTTAAATTATTTGCGCCGCCATGTACTGGTTTGAAAGCATTGGTGAGGGAGCGCGAGCTCGTTGAGGAGAATAGAGATAATGTCTGACGTGAAGAAGGTTGTGCTAGCCTATTCAGGCGGCCTAGATACTTCCGTAATCGTGAAGTGGCTTCAAGAAGAGTATAACTGTGAAGTGGTTACCTTTACCGCTGATTTGGGTCAGGGTGAGGAAGTAGAACCAGCTCGCGCTAAAGCTCAAGCGTTGGGTATTAAGGAAATCTACATTGAAGATTTGCGCGAAGAATTTGTTCGCGACTTCGTTTTCCCTATGTTCCGTGCCAACACTATTTACGAAGGTGAGTACCTATTAGGTACATCGATCGCTCGTCCATTGATTGCAAAACGTTTGATCGAAATTGCCAATGAAACGGGTGCGGATGCTATTTCTCACGGCGCGACAGGCAAAGGTAACGACCAAGTGCGTTTTGAACTTGGCGCGTACGCATTGAAACCTGGCGTTAAAGTGATTGCACCTTGGCGTGAATGGGACCTAACGTCTCGTGAAACGCTAATGGCTTACTGTGAAGAACACAAAATTCCGGTTGATTTTTCGACTAAAAAGAAAAAATCGCCTTATTCTATGGACGCTAACTTACTGCACATCTCTTTTGAAGGGGATCAGTTGGAAGACCCATGGACAGAGCCAGAAGACGACATGTGGCGTTGGTCTGTTTCTCCAGAAAATGCACCAAATGAACCTACTTACATCGAAATTGGTTACGAGAAAGGCGACCCAATTTCTATCAATGGTGAAGCAATGTCTCCTGCAAATATCTTGGAAACATTGAACAAGATTGGTGGCGCGAACGGCATTGGCCGTGTTGATATCGTAGAAAACCGCTTTGTTGGCATGAAAGCGCGTGGCTGCTATGAAACACCTGGCGGCACTATCATGATGCGTGCTCACCGCGCCATTGAGTCTATTACACTAGACCGTGAAGCGATGCACCTGAAAGATGAAATGATGCCTCGCTACGCTAAATTGATTTACAACGGTTTCTGGTGGTCAGAAGAGCGTCGTATGATGCAAGCTTTGATCGACACATCACAAAAATACGTAAACGGTACAGTGCGCCTTAAGTTATACAAAGGTAACGTAAGCGTGGTTGGTCGTCAGTCTGATAACAGCTTGTTCGACAGCAAAATTGCGACATTTGAAGACGATGCTGGTGCTTACGATCAGAAAGACGCAGCAGGCTTCATTAAGCTGAATGCACTTCGTATGCGTATTGCCGCACAAAAAGGTCGTGGTTTTCTAGATAACGACAAGTAGTCACTGTCTGTTTTAGAAAATTAAGCTTTCAAAAAACGCTCCGTTCTTGCAGAATTGGGGCGTTTTTTATTTTTGTACGCTTGGTCAATGTTTGTGATTAGATAGACTGAGTTGACTGCGTAGTGGTGTTGGGTAGGACGATCTACCGTAACCCATGTTCATACTGAAGGAAGGCTATAATGACAATTTATAATGTTGGCTCGATTAACCTCGACCACCTTTATCAGCTTGATCACTTTGTTCGACCTGGTGAAACCATGGCCTCAGACAGCTACCAATGTTTACTGGGTGGTAAAGGGGCGAATCAGTCTGTGGCGTTAGCCAAGGCAGGGGCTGACGTTAAACATGTCGGTGCTGTGCATCACAGTGATCAAGCGGTGATTGATCAGTTAGAATCGCTTGGTGTTAACACGGACTTAATCAAGCGAGTAGACACAGCCACAGGTCATGCAATTATTCAGCTCACCAAAGCCGCGGAAAACTCGATTATACTGTACCAAGGTGCAAACCATACGTTGTCGGAAGCGCAAATTGACCAGGTGTTATCCAGTGCAAGTGCTGGTGATTGGGTGCTGTTGCAAAACGAAACCAATCTGATCGAATACACCATGCGTAAAGCGCAACAGCATCAGGTCAAGGTTGCGTTTAATCCAGCGCCGATGGATGCAGAGCTGACAAAGCACGTTTTGGAGTTTGTTGACTTATTGATCGTCAACGAAGTCGAAGGCATGGATTTGATGGGAACAACAGATATCGACAGTACCATCGCTGCGTTTCCGAAAGCGTACCCTGAACTTGCGGTTCTCATGACGTTAGGAAAAGCGGGTGTGTGCTATTTTAGTGGCAACGAAACCTTGTCTGTGGACGCTTTTTCGGTTGACGCTGTCGATACGACCGCGGCAGGGGACACATTTATCGGCTACTGTTTGTCTTCTTTAATGAGTGGGGACGATATGACTCAGGCAATTACTCGTGCCTGTGCAGCCTCTGCCATTTGTGTTACACGTTTGGGGGCGGCGTCATCCATTCCAACACAGGACGAAGTGACGGCTTTTCTTGCTGAACATAGTTAGCCAAAACCGTTAACCAAAAGAATTCGCTAAAAATAGTTAGCCAAAATGACATAGCAAACAACAAATTGCTAAAAGAGGAACAGAAACATGGCTCGTAAAATTATTATTGATACCGATCCGGGTATAGACGACGCAATGGCGATCTTTTTTGCCTTCCAAGCGCCACAGCTTGACGTGCTGGGTCTGACTACGACGTTTGGTAATGTGTCTGTGGAATTGGCAACACAAAATGCCATTACCTTGACGGAAATCGCCAAGGTAAATGTGCCTGTGGCGAAAGGTGTTGCGGTACCAAGTAAAATAGCCCCACGCCCACACCCTGACTTTGTTCATGGTGCTGATGGTTTTGGCAATATCGATTGGCCTGCGCCAAAAGGCCAAGCCGTTGATAAAAGCGCCGCGCAGTTTATCGTTGATACCGTGCGTGAATTTCCAGGTGAAGTGACCATAATCGCTCTTGGTCCGCTAGGTAACTTGGCAAAAGCGCTTGAGCTTGATCCAGAAGTAGCCAACTTAGTCGATGAAGTGGTGTTAATGGGTGGCACTGCGATTGAATACGGTAACGTATCCCCAGTAGCGGAAGCGAACATCATGAACGATCCTCATGCGGCGGATAAGGTATTTACTGCGCCTTGGCAAGTGACCATGATTGGTCTGGATGTGACGCATCAAGTATTGTTGGATAACCCTATTCTAGAGCGTATTAGAGAAGCAAACCCAACAGAGGGTGGCTTCTTGTACGATTGCGCTCAGCATTACATTAATTTCTACAGCAGTCGATTTGATATGAATGGGTGTTACTTCCATGATGCATCAACCATTGCGTACGTGTTAGATCCGAGTATTTTTGGTGTTGAGTTGGGTGCCGTTCGCGTAGCGTGTGAAGGTATTGGCATCGGCCAAACGATTTTTGCACCGCAGGGTATGAGTTTTCCTGAGCCCCATTGGAATGATGTACCAATGACGCAAGTGTGTATGGAAGTGGACAGCCAAAAACTATTGGCATTATTTGAGACAACCCTGTCTTAAATCGTTAGAATGGCGCAATCAAACTGGAAGGCATGGACAGTAACCCCATGCCTTTTTTTATTTATAAAGAGAAAGATATGAAATTATTAGTTAGAAACCTAGCGCGTAACACCACAGAACAAGAGCTAAGAGTCTTGTTTGCAGAACATGGCACATTGCAATCTTGTAATCTTGTAATGGACAAAGAGACCGGCGAATCAAAAGGTTTTGCCTTTGTTGAAATGCCAAAAGTCGGTGACGCTAAAGTGGCCATTAAAATGCTAAACGGCAAAGAAGTTGACGGATCAAAAATTCGTGTGAAAAAAGCAGAAGAGACTGCGAAAAAAGTGGGTAGCGATGACGCAGAGTAAAATCCGCATCGAGTAATCTGCTATCCTAGCTTGTCTTTGTTATGAGCTAGGAATGAGCGTCAGCAAATGCTTTGATAAACTCCACATCTTTGTTTGAAATCGTATGATAAGACAGCTTTATATAGTGCTTATTATGCTCATTAAAGACATCCAATTCTGGGTCACACAGCGCGACAATCGTGGCTGTTTTTCCTTCATGAATGGCCTTCAGCTCCAGTTTTACCATTTTAGACCCCTGTAAACCTCCTGGTGCTTCTACTTCGATTTTTTGTGTTGATATGTGTGTGCAATGGATTGGCATAACCATCCCATTGGTCAAATACAAAGAACCCGTCCAAAAGCAACGAACATAGGGTGAATGAGAAATAGACACAGGAATTATCCTTTGCTGGGTGAAGAACTAAAATCGATAACGATGCGTTTGCAATCGTCATTATAATGCAAGAATGTTCGCAATGGATAGTTGCAATAATATGATGCAAATCAAGGTGTTGCACATGCACGTACAACACCTTGAGTTTTGGGGAGCGTAAATCGCAAGTGAAAAATTAGCTTACTTGCTTAATGGTTTCTCCTAGAGCATTGATGAGACTGTCCATTTCAGATTGCTCTGTTGTAAATGGTGGTGCTAACTGAATGGTATCGGCACCATAACGCACGTAATAGCCTTTCTCAAACATGGACATAGCAATCTGGAAAGGACGTTTCGCAGGCTCGCCATCGACTGGGGCAATGGTGATGCCCGCTGCAAAACCGTAGTTGCGAATATCAGTGACAATAGCGCTCGCATCTTTCAGTTGATGCACACAGTTTTCCCACGTGGAGCTCATGCTGCTAACACGCTCGATCAGACCTTGTTTCTTAATTTCTTCAAGTGACGCCAAACCAGCAGCACAAGCAATAGGGTGGGCAGAATACGTATAGCCATGTGGTACTTCTAGCATATAGTCTTGGCCACCATTATCCATAAAGGTATCGTAGATCTCTTGCTTGAACGCCACAGCGCCCATCGGAATCACGCCATTGGTGACCTGTTTAGCCATGGTAATAACGTCAGGAGTGACGCCAAAGGCTTCTGATCCCGTTTTTGCCCCCATACGACCAAATGCAGTAATTACCTCGTCAAAAATTAACAAAATATTGTGTTGATCACAGATCTCACGCAAACGCTTTAAGTAGCCTTGCGGTGGCACAATGACGCCAGCGGAACCTGACATAGGCTCGACAATCACGGCGGCAATGTTTGATGCATCATGCATTGTAATAAGGTTAATTAGATCGTCAGCACGTTCTTTGCCTTGCTCTGCCATGCCTTTGGTAAATTCACTCCCCGGCACTTGAGTATGCGGTAAATGATAAGACTCTAAACCTTGACCGTACAGCGTGCGATTCGCGGGAATACCGCCCACGCTAAAGCCAGAAATACCAGCGCCATGATAGCCCTTTGCGCGGCCGATGAATTTTGTTTTCGTACCCATGCCTTTTTTGCGCCAGTATGCACGAGCAATTTTTAATGCCGTATCTACCGATTCAGAACCTGAACCTGTGAAGAAAACGCGGTTCAAGCCTTCAGGCATAAATTCGGTAATCTGTTCGGCCAACAGGAAAGATTTCTCGTGACCAAACTGAAAAGCAGGGGAGTAATCCAGAGTTTTTACTTGTTGAGCCACCGCTTCATTGATCGCTGGAACACTGTGGCCTAAGCCGCAAGTCCACAACCCAGATAAACCGTCAAAGATCTGACGACCATCAAGGTCAGTGTAATAGTTGCCCGCCGCAGATGTAATAATACGAGGGTCTTTCTTAAACTGACGATTGCCTGTGTAGGCCATCCAGTGTGCATCAAGTTGAGCTTGGGTCAAACTGGATTTAGTAATGTGGCTCATATCAAACTCTCTCTAAAGTTGAACATCAATAGAGTAAGAATGCCGAGCAAGAAAGGTTTAATAAATGTGATGTTATTTAATTTTAGATTAGTCTTTGATTAACTAATGGTGGAGTCGTTATGAGCGTTCGCCTGTCTACAAAATTAAGTAGAGGTTTTGTCCTTGTATTCGCAAAGGTCTTCAATAATGCAGGCATCGCATTTAGGCTTTCGAGCGACACAAATATAGCGCCCATGAAGAATCATCCAGTGGTGAGCATCTAATAAGAACTCTTTCGGGACGAACTTGAGCAACTTCATTTCCACTTCTAGGACGTTTTTGCCCGGTGCGACTTTGGTTCGATTGCCAAAGCGAAAAATATGCGTATCCACTGCCATGGCCACTTGGCGAAACGCCGTATTGAGTACCACATTGGCCGTTTTACGACCAACACCTGGAAGGGCTTCCAGTTCTTCTCGTGTTTCTGGCACCACGCTGTTGTGTTTATCGATCAGTATTTGGCAGGTTTTGATGGCGTTTTCGGCTTTGGCGTTAAATAAGCCAATGGTTTTGATGTAGCTTTTTAGGCCATCAACGCCAAGCGCCAACATGGTTTCTGGGGTGTTGGCGACAGGGAAGAGTTTGCGTGTGGCTTTATTGACGCTGACATCTGTGGCTTGAGCAGAAAACAAAACGGCGATCAAAAGTTCAAAAGGCGAGCTATATTCTAGCTCGGTTACGGGATTTGGGTTTTCAGCTCGTAAGCGAGAAAAGATCTCGTAGCGCTTTTCTTTGTTCACAATAAGTAGCCTTTATTTACTTTAATACCCCCTCCCAACCTCCCCCTTAGCAGGGGGAGGAGCTTAGAGCTTTTTACTCCTTCCCAACCTCCCCCTTAGCAGGGGGAGGAGCTTAGAGCTTTTTACTCCTTCCCAACCTCCCCCTTAGCATGGGGAGGAGCTTAGAGCTTTTTTATTCCTTCCCCTTATCTTCAAGGGGAAGGCTAGGATGGGGTTGTGTAGATCTTGGTGTAAAGTGTTAACTAACCTGCCCAGTCACACGAACGCGTTTCGATGCGCTTGGGCCGTCTTTGGCTTTTTGCGTGGCAACGCGTTTTTTCTCACGTTCGTCTAGGTAGTTTTTGCCGGCGATCAACAAGCCTAAGCCAATGAAAGCGCCAGGTGGCAATACAGCAAATAATACATTTGGGTAGTTTTCAAAAACGACGACTTTCCAATGAATGGCCATGTCGCCGAATAAAAGCTGCATGTCGGAAAACAGTGTTCCTTGTCCGATTAATTCACGCATAGCACCTAAGGTAACGAGGATAAACATGAAGCCCAAGCCCATCATAAAACCATCGAGCGCAGAAGGCAGCACAGGGTTGCGGCTAGCGAAAGCGTCAGCACGGCCAAGTATCGCGCAGTTTGTCACGATAAGCGGAATGAAAATCCCCAGAATCTGGTACAACTCATACGTGTAAGCTTGCATGATCAACTCGATCGACGTGGTGAACGAGGCGATGATCATCACAAACGCAGGAAGACGAACGGCATCAGCAACATAGTTACGGATGATAGAAACCGCAATGTTTGAACCCACTAATACCACTAAGGTAGCGAGCCCAAGACCCAGTGCGTTAACCACCGTGCTGGTGACGGCCAGCATAGGACACAATCCCAACAACTGAACCAAAGCAGGGTTGTTTTTCCAAATGCCGTTATAAATGATTTCAGCGTAATTCGCGCTTGGCTTACCCTCGTCTTGGGTCGCGTCACTTGTTGCTATTTCTGCGCTCATTTTCATTGGGCTATCCTAATACGCTAACAGCGTATCTTTGTGTTGATCAAAATAAATAAGGGTGTTTTTCACCGCGCGAACCACGGCGCGAGGGGTGATGGTTGCGCCGGTAAACTGGTCGAAATCACCGCCGTCTTTTTTCACGCCCCAGCCTTTTAAGCTCGGGTTTTCAAGCGACTTATTAGCAAAACCTAAAATCCACTTGGATTTTTTGAGGTCGACCTTGTCACCTAGCCCCGGTGTTTCTTTATGACTAATGACTCGGCTGCCCGTCACTGTGCCGTTTTTATCAATGGCAACTAACATGTCTAAATTGCCGTTATAACCGCGTGGTGCGATGGTTTCGAAGATGATTCCCGACACGTCACCGTTTTTGCGAGCGATGTGAATCTTGATGCCTTCTTCGCTGCCCAATAACGGATCAGCAGGCAAGTACGCGGTGTCTTTGGTTAAATCATTGTCGTACAAATCCGCAGGCAAAATTTCGTTAAAAGCGGAAATTTGCGCATCCAAAATGTTGTTCTTGATGGTGTTGTCTGTGAGCTGGTGAGTCGTGGCAATAAGGCCTGCTGTCAGCACCGCAAAAATAGCAAGACCCAGACTGTTGCGACGAATAGAGGCGAACAATTCCATTAGTTATCCTCCCCAACTTTTAAACCGGATTTGGCTTTTTTGTGGCCGTAGGTTCTCGGTTGTGTGTAGTAATCGATTAACGGTGCCGCGAAGTTCATCAGCAATACACCAAACGCCACGCCATCAGGATAACCGCCCCAAGAGCGAATAATGTAAATCAAAATGCCAATACCGGCGCCATAAATCAGTTTGCCGCGATTACTGGTGCAAGATGACACTGGGTCAGTGGCAATAAAGAAGGCACCAAACATGGCTGCGCCAGTGGTTAAGTGGAAAAACGGTGTTGCCGTATCGGTTGGGTCGATCAAATGAAACACGCCAGACATCACCAACAAAGCACCAAGCAACGCGGCGGGCGTGTGCCACGTAATGATACGCAACCAAATCAGTGCCAGACCACCCACAAGGTACGCTAGATTTACCCAAAGCCAGCCGTTTAAGCTAGGGACTTGAAGAGCCGCAATGCTGCTAAAAGCCGTTTGCGTGTCTAACAAGTCTTTGTGTTTGAAACCATCTAATGGCGTTGCCATGGTGTAGCTGTCGATCACCGGAAGGTGATGGAAAATGGCTTGTAAACTTTGTAGGAAAGACAAAGTCTCACCCGCAGAAATCATACTTTGCACGCCCAACCACTGGCTCATAGGAACAGGAAAAGACACTAAGACAATGGCATAACCGACCATAGCAGGGTTGAATGGATTATTGCCTAAGCCGCCGTAGAGCTGTTTCGCAAAGATGATCGCAAACGCAACGGCGGTTACTGTTACCCACCAAGGCACAACGGGAGGCAGGGCAACGCCTAACAACACCGCGGTTAATAGGGCACTGTAGTCTTTCAAGAAGAAACCGACAGCACGACGACGAATGGCCAAAATGGCGGCTTCACTTAATAATGCTGTGATGCAGGCAATCATTAGGTTGATAAGCGTGCCCCAGCCAAATAGCCAAGTCTGTACGACTATGCCGGGAATGGTCGCTAAAATGACCATCTGCATCACCCAAGAGGTGCGGCGTCCTGCACGTTGTGTGTGGGGGAGGTGATCCTCAATAATGCCATTTAACGATTCTCTTGCATGTTGGTTTGCGAATGAATAAGTTTTTCTAACAAGGCTTCAGCGCTTTGCAGACGTTTCTCGGCTGCATCAATCTCTTGGCGAATGCTGTTGGTGTCTTCTGGCGAGTTTTCTAGGCGCTTGTTGAGCTTGTTTATTTGCGCTTTTGCTAATGCCACCGCAATTTTTTCTTTCTTGATTTGCGTGGCCAGATCCATGTCAGCCGCGGCTTGAGCTTCAGCTGGCACCGCCTTAGTTTCTGTTTTAGCCGTTGCTGGTGTTGGTTGCTCGCTTTCTAGTGTAGCCAGCTTTTCTTGCGCTTCGATCAGTTTTTTAGGCCATTCTGAAGCGTTGATTTCGCTTTCGTCCTTGCCTTGGTCTTTTAAAAGCTGAATGTTTTTCTCGGCTTTTTTAATGCCGGCCTTGGCAATGGCCAGATCAATTTTGCGTTTCTTCGCGGCATCGGCATTGGCACTGTCTGCTACGGATTCGGCTTTAGCGGTTGTCGTTTCTGCCGTCTGTGTTGCGGCTTCTGGATTGGCTAAGGCTTTCTCTAATTCGTCAGCGCGCTGTTGCGCGTCTTGCAATTGCTGACGGATAGCATCTATTTCTGGTGCGTTAATCTCTTCCGCTTTCTTCAAAGCTTTTTCGACTTTTTTTACGGCCGCTTTGGCGATAGCCGCATCGATCTTGAGCTTCTTCAGATCATCATTGGCTGCGGCTTTAGGAGCGCTTGCCACCGGTGCGCTGGCGCCCAATGTCGCCAAGATGGCTTGTGCGGCTTTAAGATCCGCTTCAAATCCAGCGACTTTGTCTTTTAGTTCTTGGTCGTCTGGTGACTCGTCCAGTTGTTTCTGTAGCTTTTTCAATTTCACGCCAATGAGCGCCACATCGATTTTGGCTTTTTTCAATTCGTCATTGGCTGGGGCTGGTGTAGCCTCGGCAGCAGGGGCGGCTTGTGCTACGTTCGCCAGCTGAGCTTCAAGAGAGGCAACGGTCTTTTCTTGGTCGCTGACTTGCAGTTGTAAGCTGTTGATGTCTTCCACATGCTCTTTTTCTTGCGCTTCTAGTAGCTGTTTTTGCAATTTCTTCAGCTTAGATTTGCCAATGGCGATGTCCACTTTTAGCTTTTTAGAATCGTCTGATGCAGGCTCTGCAACGGCAGGTGCGGCCTTGGCAGGCGTTGCTTTCTTCGCATCTGTAGTTTTGCTTGGCGCGGCTTTTTGACGAGCCAGACGTTTCGCTTCTTTTTCTGCGGCTTCGGCGTCTTGGCGAGCTTTACGGGCTTCAAAACGTTGCTTCGCCAAGTCGGATTTAACGTTGGCTTCACGAGCTTCGCGGATGCTGCTTTTCGTGTGGCGATAATACTGCACCAAGGGAATGCTGCTTGGGCACACATAAGAGCACGCGCCACATTCGATGCAATCGAAAAGGTTGTGATGCTCGGCTTTTTCGAACTCTTGGCTTTTACTGAACCACAATAATTGCTGAGGCAATAAGCTGGCTGGGCAGGCTTGTTCGCACATACCGCAACGAATACAAGCTTGCTCGGGAGCCGGTGTTGGCAGTTCTTTTTTGCTGGCCGCCAAAATGCAGTTGCTGGTTTTAACGATTGGCACCAACGGGGAGTCAATTGTATATCCCATCATTGGGCCACCCATAATTAGGCGGTGTAGCGCGTTCGGATTTGCGTCAGCGTAATCCAATAAATGGGAAATGGGGGTGCCCAGTAAGACTTCCACGTTTTGAGACGCATTCAATGCATCACCCGTTAACGTGGTAAAACGCGAAATCAGTGGTCTGCCGAGTTTTATGGCGTCATGGACAGCAACACAGGTGCCGACGTTTTGACACAAAATACCGATGTCGGCTGGGTATTGTCCACTGGGTACTTCTTTGCCCGTTAAAAGCTGGATTAATTGTTTCTCACCGCCAGACGGGTACTTTGTTGGTACAACGGCGACTTGAATGTTGCTATTACGTTGTGTCAGCACGGTTTTTAAGGCCGCGATGGCGGTTGGTTTGTTGTCTTCGATACCGATGACGACGTTTTCGGCTTCCACTAGGTGTTGAAGAATTTCGATACCCAATACTAACTCTAGTGTTTTTTCACGAATGAGCATGTCATCTGCGGTGATGTAAGGCTCACATTCGGCCGCGTTAATAATAAAATGTGTCAGCGGATTTTTGTGCGCTCCCTGCAGTTTTACCTGTGTTGGAAAGCCCGCACCGCCCATGCCGATGATGCCCATTTCGGACAAATACGCCAACACGTCAGTTTTGCTGATGTCTTGCCAGTTGTTTAATGGTTCTAGTGTTGTCCATGTGTCTTTGCCGTCTGGGGTAAGGATAATACAAAGGTCACTTAAGCCAGACGGGTGAGCAATCAAGCGCTCTTCGATTGCGCTGACCGTGCCAGACGTTGGAGCATGCAAAAAGCTGCTCAAAAAGCCGTTGTTAATGGCAATGGCGTCGCCTTTTAGTACGCTATCGCCCACTTTGACTAAAGGGCGTGAGCTTTGGCCAATGTGCTGACCCAGTGGTAAAATAAGCTCGCTTGGTAAACTAGGGCGACCCAATGGCAGTTGCAAAGACTGCGCTTTGTTTTCAGCTGGGTGGATGCCACCGTGGAAGGAGAAAATACTGGCGGTTTGCATTAGTGAACAACCTCCGCTTGACGATCCGTGGCAATAATATTCAATGAGGTGGCCGCGATACCTTGCGGTTTGTCCCAAGACCAAGTTTTTGCTGTCACGCCAACTTCTACCATATCAATACAATCTACTGGGCAAGGTTCGACACACAGGTCACAACCTGTACATTCATCCGCAATCACGGTGTGCATTTGTTTTGCTGCGCCAAGAATGGCGTCCACAGGGCAGGCTTGAATACACTTGGTGCACCCAATGCATTCATCTTCACGAATCACCGCCACACGTTTTGCGGTTTCTGTGCCGTGATCGCCATCCAAAGGCACGGCTTCTACATCCAGCAAGTCCGCTAACGCTTGAATGGTGCTTTGTCCACCCGGTGGGCAATGGTTAATCGCTTCGCCGTTCGCAATGGCTTCGGCGTAAGGACGACACCCTGGGTGACCGCATTGGCCACACTGAGTTTGAGGAAGTAGGGCATCAATTTGGTCAACAATCGGGTCGCCTTCTACGTGGAAACGCACATTGGCGTAACCCAAAATAGCGCCAAAAACCAGTGACAGGAGCACCAACATTCCGATAGCGAGTAAAACCGTTAACATCGTCGTACTCCTAAATCTGCACAAGGGCGGTGAAGCCCATGAAAGCCAGAGCCATCAGACCCGCCGTGATCATACCGATGGCAGAACCTTTGAAAACAGTCGGTACGTCCGCCACGTTAATGCGTTCACGCATTGCCGAGAACAGAATCAAGACGAAAGAGAAGCCCACCGCCGCACCAAAACCGTAAAGAATGGATTCAACAAAGCCGTTTTGCTTGCTGATGTTTTGCAGCGCCACACCCAATACCGCACAGTTGGTGGTAATTAATGGGAGAAAAATACCCAATACGCGATACAGCAAAGGGCTGGTTTTATGCACCACCATTTCGGTGAACTGAACGACAACCGCAATGACCAAAATGAACGAAATGGTTTGTAGGTATTCAAGACCAAATGGCTGGAGTATGTAGGTATAAGTGAGATAACTACACAGGCTCGACAAGGTCAAAACAAAGGTGGTCGCCATTGCCATGCCAATCGAGGTTTCTAGTTTTCCAGACACACCCATGAAAGGGCAAAGACCCAAAACTGTACCAAAACAAAGTTATTAACCAGAATGGTACTGACCAGTATCAGGAGATATTCAGTCATCTCAAATCCAAAGTATGCGGTGAATAGTATGTGGTTTTAGATGTATCTAGGTAAAAACATCTGTGAGCGTAACTATACCAATCTGCTTATAACTAACAAAGCTAAAAGTATCGTATTTTTAGTCTGATTTAGTATATAGATAATAGGTTACGCTTATATAAGTATGATTTATGTTTGCTTATTAATGCCAATGCTCACCTTATCAATAAATGTTCGCATTTATCACAAGGTGAGCATTGAAGTCAGTCACGATATGAGCGGACGATAGCCCGCTCAGCTAGGTTACATCACGCGTTGGCCAGGTTTTGCACCAGCATGAGGTTCCAGTAGGTAAATTTCTTCACCGCCAGGCCCCGCAGCCAATACCATGCCTTCAGACAGACCGAACTTCATTTTACGTGGCGCAAGGTTAGCCACCATGACTGTGTGTTTGCCTTCTAAGTCTTCTGGCTTATAAGCAGACTTAATACCAGAGAACACAGTGCGAGTTTCGCCACCAATGTCCAAGGTCAATTTTAGCAGCTTATTGGCTTTTTCAACGTGCTCGGCTTTCACGATTAAGGCGATGCGCAAATCGACTTTAGCGAAGTCGTCAAAAGTAATCTCGGCTTCGATTGGCTCTTTGCTTAGCTCGGTTTCAACCTGAGCGGGTTGAGCGGCTTCTTTGGCTGCCGCTTCAGCCGCCGCTTCTGCTTTGCCTTCTTCGATGATGGCATCAATTTGCGTTTGCTCAATACGGCCCATTAGTGGCTTGAATTTGTTTACCGTGTTGCCAAACAATAATTCGCTGCGGTTATCCCAAGTTAGCTCTTTGCCAAGGAAGGCCTCGGCGTCGGCCACCAAGTTTGGCATCACCGGCTTCAAGTAGGTCGCTAAGATGCTAAACAAGTTCAAGGCAACCGTACAAACGTCCTGAACTTTCGGCAACGTCGCTTCGTCTTTTGCCAATACCCAAGGCGCTTGAACCGCAATGTATTCGTTGGCTACGTCAGCAAGGCGCATGACTTCACGAATGGCTTTACCGTATTCGCGGCTTTCAAAATGTTCCGCAATCACATCGCCCGCGTCGACGAACGATTGAATCATTTCCGCTTCGCTCACGTCAGTCGCTAATTGGCCATCGAACTTTTTGTTGATGAAGCTGGCGGTACGGCTCGCGATGTTAACGACTTTACCCACAACATCTGAATTCACGCGCTGCAAGAAATCGCCTAGGTTAAGGTCGATGTCGTCAACACGAGAGTTTAGTTTGGCTGCGTAGTAGTAACGCAAGTACTGTGGGTCCAAATGCTTCAAGTAAGTACGGGCTTTGATAAAAGTACCGCGCGACTTAGACATTTTTTCGCCGTCAACGGTGACGTAACCGTGTGCGTTGACCGCTGTTGGTGTGCGGTAGCCAGCACAGTCCAGCATCGCAGGCCAGAACAAGGCGTGGAAATTGATAATGTCTTTACCGATGAAATGGTAAAGCTCAGCGTCAGAATCTTTGCCCCAGTAATCGTCAAACTCTAACCCTTCGGTGCGATCACACAGGTTTTTGAAACTCGCCATGTAACCAATCGGAGCGTCTAGCCAAACGTAGAAGTATTTGCCCGGCGCGTCTGGAATTTCAAAACCAAAGTAAGGCGCATCGCGGCTGATGTCCCATTCTTTTAGGCCAGAATCCAACCACTCAGATAGCTTGTTAGCCACTTGGTCTTGCAAGGTGCCGCTGCGTGTCCATTTCGCTAGGAAATCTTGGAAATCTGGCAATTTAAAGAAATAGTGTTCAGAGTCTTTCTCAATCGGTGTCGCACCAGAATAAACCGAGCGAGGGTTGATCATTTCCATTGGCGTGTACGTCGCAGAACAGACTTCACAGTTGTCGCCGTATTGATCTTCTGCTTTACACTTAGGGCAAGTCCCTTTAATGAAACGATCCGCAAGGAACATTTCTTTCTCTGGGTCGTAGGCTTGCACGATAGAGCGAACCGCGATTTTGCCATTGTCACGCAGGGCTTTGTAAATGCTGTTTGAAAACTCACGGTTTTCGTCAGAATGCGTAGAATGGTAGTTGTCGTACCCAATCAGGAAGTCATTAAAGTCCGCCATGTGCTCTTGGCGAACACCGTCGATCAATTCTTCTGAGGTAATGCCTTGTTGTGCGGCTTTGATCATAATGGCCGTGCCGTGCGCATCATCCGCACACACAGCAGTACAAAGATGGCCGCGCATTTTTTGAAAACGCACCCAGATATCGGTTTGGATGTGTTCCAGCATGTGCCCCAAATGGATGGAACCATTTGCATAAGGAAGGGCGCTGGTGACTAAAATTTTGCGTTGCGTTTGTGCCATTTTTGATAAGCCTGCTGCATTAAAAAAGGTCGGGTATTCTATCAATAATTAAGAGCGAATGACGAATGATAAACGCCTCAAGATACGGATAGTGTATAGAAAGCCGTCATTATAAGTCCCAATCACTCATGTGCAAGGGGTAGCTTTCTTACCTTGACTTGCTTTTCCATAATTTGCCCCCACACTTGGCACAACGTTGTAAAATAAACTTTATCTTTATTACCGCCTTACTAGGAGCCCCCATGCTAACCGATGCCCAATTACAGGCGAGTTTAGAAACCCTAATCGATGACAATAGCGGCCAACCTTATGGTGCTGTTTGGCGAGTTGTTGCCGATGACAGCCGCGTTCATGTCAGCTTGACGCTTGGTTACCCTGCGCAACAAGAACACGCGATTTTAGAAGCTAAGATCAAAGAGCTGATGGCCGATTCTCGCCGTCTAGAACTCGATATTGACTACCAAGTAAAGAGCCACGCAACTCAAGGCAACATTGCCGGACTGAAAGGCGTGAAAAACGTCATTGCTGTGGCATCTGGAAAGGGCGGTGTGGGCAAATCCACCACCACAGTTAACCTTGCCCTTGCCATGGCGAAAGAGGGGGCTCGTGTTGGTATTCTAGATGCCGATATCTACGGCCCAAGCCAAGGTATGATGCTAGGCTTTGCCGAAGGCACTCGACCACACGTTCGCGAAGACAAATTCTTCGTGCCGCCAAGCGCCTTTGGTTTGCAAGTGATGTCCATGGCATTTCTCGACCACCAAAGACACGCCCGTAGCATGGCGTGGTCCTATGGTAACGGGTGCTTTGATGCAGATCTTGACGCAAACTGATTGGGACAATCTTGATTACCTTTTTCATCGATATGCCACCGGGCACGGGTGACATTCAACTTACCCTAGCGCAAAAAGTGCCAGTGGCCGGTTCTGTGATCGTGACAACCCCACAAGACATCGCCTTGCTGGATGCTCGTCGCGGCATTGAAATGTTCAACAAGGTTAAAATCCCAGTGTTGGGCGTGGTGGAAAATATGTCCACTCACATCTGTTCTAACTGCGGCCATCACGAAGCCATCTTTGGTGACGAAGGCGGTGCAAGTTTAGCAAAAGAATATAACGTCAATGTGCTGGGCAAACTGCCACTTAGCCTTGCGATTCGTGAACAAAGCGATGCAGGTCGTCCTATCGTCGTAAATGCCCCAGAAAGTGACGCGGCAGGCATTTATCAGTCGATTGCACGCAAGCTTGGTGCTACCCTTGCATCCCAACAGAATGTACAAACAGCGATGCCTATTATTGGTATGAGCGACGATTGAGGAAAAGTAATGCGTTTGTGTGACCGAGATATTATAAAAGCCCTAGACGAAGGTTCCATTGTCATCGAACCCCGCCCAGATAACAGCGTCATCAGTGGTGTATCTGTTGACCTACGATTGGGCAACTCGTTTCGTGTCTTTCAAGGTCACCCAGCGCCTTATCTTGATCTAAGCAGCTCAAAAGCCGACTTAAGCAAAGTTATAGAATCCGTGATGAGCGAAGAAATCCTTGTCGAAGACGGCAAACCTTTCTTCATCCATCCGGGCGAACTCGTACTTGGCGTCACCAAAGAATCCGTCACCGTGCCAGACAACCTAGTGGGCTGGCTTGACGGACGTTCCTCTTTAGCGCGCCTTGGCTTAATGGTTCACGTCACCGCACACCGCATCGACCCAGGTTGGAGCGGCGGCATCGTTCTAGAATTCCTTAACGGCGGCAAATTACCCATCGCCCTAAGCCCAGGCATGACTATTGGTGCCATCAACTTTGAAACCATGTCGGGCTCTGCGGATCGTCCTTATAACAAACGGGATAACGCTAAGTATAAAGACCAAACCTCCGCGGTTGGCAGCCGGATTTCCGGTGATAAATCTTAGATCCTTTATAAGATCGACTAGAAAGAGGCCTCGGCCTCTTTTTTTGTGTCTAAATTCCCTCCCTTATGTCTTCCAAGGGGAGGGCTAGAGTGGGGTTAATCTCTTCTTTGGGTTCCATTCAAACGCTTTGTATTCCCAACCTTTTTCCGCTCTGCTGAGCGGGTAACTTTTTGCAAGCGCCCAAAAACTTCAGATTAAAGGAAAGCAAAAATTCGCTTTATCGGGCTATCGCCCAAACGTCTCATTCATATTGTTTAATACAGGTTTAGCAACACGATCTTTACTGTAAGGCATAGATTGTTTTTGCTGGTGGAGGGGGAAGGTATTTTTAACTGACCCTGAAACTCCATAAAGTCGCGCAACTTCGTCGCGTCGAACTGACTTCTAGAGAGAAACATAAACTGAAGATATACGTCATTTCCCACAAGGGGATAGGTGCCCGCGAAGGCGGGAATCAATCTTTGACGGTTAGTGATAGCGTGCTTATTTAGCTTAATTTCGTATTTTTTAGGTTGATAAATGTACAGTCTGTTGACATAAAAGCCTGAGATAACGATACTAAGCATGTAGATGACGTGGCGGTAGAGGCATCCCCACATGAAAAACACCAACCTCATTTGACGTCGCGGCGGTAGAGGTATCCCCGCAATAAATAGCATCAACCTCAATGGAAGTTCTACTCGAAAAGCCCTTATTTTATAAGGGCTTTTTGTTTTTATAACAAGGATGGTTATGAAAATCAGGCTGTTAACAGAAACTGCTTACAATCGAATAATTACACTTCAAGAAACCATGAGTAAAAAAGATCGTGGTTATGGTGTGATTCCAGTCAAGATTCAAAATATCACCTTTGCGATTCCATTTCGAAGCAATATGGCTCATAAACATGGGTTTAAAACCATATTCCACAATGGCGTCTGGAATGGTGTTGACTACTCCAAAGCCATCGTCATTACAGAAGACGATCTACAGCCAAAAGCTTTCAAACTTCGTAGCGAAGCGGAATACCAAAAAGTAAAAAATAACAAAGACAAAATTCAACGGCAATTTGAGAAGTACGTAAACGACTATGTCTCACAAGCAAAATTGGGAAACCTCCCGAATCTACAGCGCTTTGGTTATACTACGTTGGTTAATTACCATGAAGAGCTTGGGGTGTAGGGTGTTATGAACGCAGCTGCTTGGACGTTTGGGCGAGAGCTCGACAATAGAGCAACCCCATCCTCCGCCTTCCCCTTGGAAGACAAAAGGGGAAGGGACTAAGCCCTCGCCCAGCAGGGCGGAATAAACTTGTAGCTAAAAGTCATTGAGAAGTCACAAATCTACTTGCAGACCAAAAAAAATTAACCCAACCATACGAAGTACCAACCTATGCGTTTACTAAAATCCTCGATCCATCCAAGCATCGAGTCTGTCGATCAACCCTTTTTTACGTCTTGCTGCCCGTGGGATTATTTTAAAAGGCGAGGATATTTTGATGCTGTATACCCAGCGTTACGATGATTATACCTTGCCAGGTGGTGGGATTGATGAAGGGGAAAATCATGTGGAAGGTTTGATCCGTGAGTTAACGGAGGAGACGGGGGCGCGGAATATTCGCAATGTCGAGGTGTTTGGTTTGTATGAGGAGTTTCGGCCTTGGAATAGGGATGGTTTCGAGATCATGCAGATGAAGTCTTATTGCTATACCTGTGACATTGACGAGCAGTTAGGTGAGACAAGTTTGGAGGATTACGAGGTTAACAATGGCATGAAGCCGGTGTGGATTAGTGTTCACGATGCCATTAAGCATAATCTCGATACGATTAAAAACAGCGATAAAAAAGGCATGTCGATTGAGCGTGAAACCTTTTTGTTGCGTTTGATCAGGGATGAGTTGCTGACGGTTGTAAGTTGATTTTAACGCCCATTTGCGTCTTTCTTAGGGCGCTCTGGTTTTTTCAGAGCGCCTTTTTAGAACGTGTTTTGCGGTGTTATAGCCTTTTGCTTTGCTAAGGTGTTTGCAGATCTTTCACTTCATATTCGATGTTTTGGCGTAAATCCATTGGCAAATGCAATGCGTCTCCTAGTCTGTCTAGGTAGCGTCGTTCTTCGTCGGTATCGATATCAACCGCGAGTAAGGAGACTAGGTAAATTTCTGTGGCCTGTTCTTCGTTTTCAGATAGACGAGCGATTGCGATAGGGTCGCTGGTTGCGCGCAGTTGTTCTACTAAGAATTGTTGTTCTTCTTTGCCAATCCCTAGGTCTTTGATTTGTTGTTCAATTCGAGTGCGTTCTGTCGCGTCGATATGGCCGTCTGCTTTGGCGGCGCTGATCATGGCTTTGATTAG
Source organism: Marinomonas pontica (assembly GCF_026191375.1). Classification (GTDB taxonomy): domain Bacteria; phylum Pseudomonadota; class Gammaproteobacteria; order Pseudomonadales; family Marinomonadaceae; genus Marinomonas; species Marinomonas pontica. Next base: position 77,080 of record NZ_JAODTL010000040.1, read on the forward strand.
TATGAGGTGTGTATTTTGTGTTTGCTTGCTCGGTTGTTCTTCAGCGAGGTCGAATATGCTGCCAGTTGGGACATCTGGCAGGGTATTAGTCGAATCTGAGTGAACGCTCTTCTTGGGCGTTGCTGGAGCGGTTTGTGCTGTGGTTTGGTTCTCTTTATGGTCACGCCAAGCCTTGTAAGCGATTCCGCCAACCGCTGCCATGCCTCCATATTTGATTGCTTTACCGCCCATTTTTCGGGCTTTTTTGTTGGTTAATAACATGGCGGCTAATCCGCCAGCTGCAGCGCCTCCCAAAAGCCCACCGGGCATAGAGCCAGATTTTGCTTTGGTGACGACTTGGTCAATTCCTGAGCCTGTAGAGCCCATAATGCTGCTTAGCAGTGAGTTGATATTCATGATTAATAACCTCCAATTTATTTATCTGTTTTTTATCAGACTGGAGAAGCGTGGGAGAGTTCATCTTTGGTGGTTTTGTTCCCTTTCTTTTACTCTTTAATTACGTTATTCAAGGGAAGTAAGTCGATGACTTATCTGCGTTAATCTAATAAAAAGAGTGGCTTTGCGATGTGTTATTGAGCATGAAATTTATTGTTAGTCTCGGTCAGAGGGCGTTGTTGGTGGTTGTGACCTGAGATGGCTTCTGTGTTTCTTTGGTTTCATGCATTAAGGTTGGGTATGTTGACGAGAACGTTTTTATGTTTATGGGTGTGTATTTTATTGCAGGGGTGTTCAAGTAATATGCCGAATTTAGGGGTTACAAATGGGAAGTTGGCTGCTTGTCCGAGTTCGCCAAACTGTGTGAGCAGTCAGGCCGAGGGCAAACATTTTATTGAGCCTTTGGTGGTTAAAGGAACCAATGCTGAAGCTCATGAAAAGGTCGTTGCGGCACTTGATTCGTTGAAGCGAGTAAAGGTGGTGACGAGAGAAGAGCGTTATATTCATGCTGAGTTTACGTCGGTGGTGTTTCGCTTTGTGGACGATGTGGAGTTTCTGTTCTTGGAAGAGCATGACGGAGACGTTGTTATCGATATTCGCTCGGCGTCTCGGGTAGGGCATTCCGACTTTGGTGTGAATCGAAAACGTATGGAGGCTATTCGTCGTACATTGAACGAATAGCGTGTGTTTTGTTTAACCGGTTATAGCATGTTTATTTTTGTTTTATTGTTTTCGTTTTATGGCCTGATGGGGCTTGTCACTTTCTGTTTTTACTGCGTCGATAAATCAGCGGCAAAGCATGGTAGGCAACGTGTTCGAGAGTCAACCTTGCATTGGTTGTCATTTTTTGGTGGCTGGTGTGGTGCTTTGTTAGGACAGAGGGTGTTTCGTCATAAGACGAAGAAACGACGATTTCGATTCGTTTTCTGGGTAACTGTGATTCTGAATGTCATGATTTTATCGTACGGTGTGTATTTTATGTCTGGGTTTTAGGTTGTGTTGCGAGAAATGTGGACATAAATGCAGCGATTAAGTGAATTTATTCAGTATCCGGCCGTTAATTCTATTATGAGTGTAGTGGCTTCGTGTTTTGTCTTCTACAATCTTAGTGAAATATTACATGTATGTTTAGGTGCGTTTTTTATGAAAAACAATGCTGTATCCATTGATATTGCTGATGTGATGGAACTGATGTTAGACGCGGTTTGTGTTGTCGACCGTGATGGGTATTTTGTTTTTGTGAGTGCCGCATTTGAACGCATGTTTGGCTATGCGCCAAGTGACGTGATTGGTCAGCCGATGGTGAATATGGTCTATGAAGAAGACAGGGTGGAGACATTAGAAACGGTTGATACCATCATTTCTGGGCAAGTTCAGCCACGTTTCGAAAACCGCTGGGTTCGTAAAGACGGTAAGGTTGTGAATGTACTTTGGTCTGCAAGGTGGTCCGAAGAGCATCAAGTCCGCATTGCTGTTGCACACGATATTACGGAACGCAAAGAGATGGAAGCGCGGCTGTTGTACGCGGCGGGTCATGATGATTTAACCTGTTTGCCGAATCGCACGTTGCTTTTGGATCGCCTACAAACGGCTTTGACGTTGGCGGATCGTGAACAAGTGGGGTTGTCGGTGTTGTTCATTGATATTGATGGGTTCAAAGATGTGAATGACCTTCGTGGACATGCAGTAGGGGACTTATTATTACAACAAATAGCCGAAAGATTGGGGGCTTGTGTGCGCAAGTCGGATACGGTTGGGCGTTTGGGTGGTGATGAGTTTCTGATCATTTTAAACAAAGCGAGCACATTAGAGGGCATGGCGTTGGTCGCTGAGAAAATTCGTGCTGAGTTAGGTCGAGCTTTCGTGATTGATGGTGTGGAATCTCGAGTGTCGGCGAGTATTGGCGCAGCACGTTACCCTGAAGACGGAAAAGCGCCATTGGCGTTAGTTCAGTCCGCCGATAAAGCAATGTATGTGGCTAAAAATGACGGCGGTGATCAAGTTGTGTTGGCCACATCTTAACGGTGTTTTGAGTCTTTGTTTCACTTCTAAATTAGCAAATATACTGGAAATATCCCTTTCATTCGGTTTGATATTGACGATTTACTTTCTTCGCGCCGATTTCCGTTTTACTATCAGGAGATTGGCTCGTAAGCAAATATAGAGTCCTGATGATGCTGGTTTGATCGCCAGTATTACTCGTAATCATTTAACTTTCATAGGAAACAATAATGGCGGCTTTTGGTAGCGTGTTTATGCCTAAGATGGCATTGGCAACATTCGAAAATAATCAATGGAGTGAAGCAAGTATTGTTGGATCGGACAGCATTCAATTGCATCCTGGTGCGCATGTTTTACATTACTCAAGTACTTGCTTTGAAGGGTTGAAAGCCTTTCGCCACGAAGATGGCAGCGTGCACGTGTTTCGAATGGACCAAAACATTAAGCGTCTAGCACAAAGCAGCCGTTTGTTGTCTCTACCTACGTTAGATGAAGAGCAAGTGGCTAAAATGATTTTAGATGTGGTTGCTGAATACGGCAGCGATGTTCCTGAGCCACCAGGTTCTATGTACATTCGTCCTACTCATATTGGAACCGAAGCCGCAGTAGGTAAAGCGGCTGCGCCAACGGCAACGTCTATGCTGTATGTATTGTTGTCTCCAGTGGGAGATTACTTCACGGGCGGTGCAAAAGCGCTTCGTCTTCTATTGGATGAAACCGGCATGCGTTGTGCGCCACACATGGGTATGATCAAAAGCGGCGGCAACTACGCCAGTGCGTTGGGTCCTATGATGAAGGCGAAAGCAGAAGTTCAAGCGGATCAAATTTTGTTCTGTCCAAACGGCGACGTACAAGAAACCGGCGCAGCAAACTTTTTGTTGATCGACGGGAACGAAATCATCACCAAAGGGTTGGATTCCTCTTTCCTACACGGTGTGACACGTTCTTCTATTTTAACCCTTGCGGCCGATTTAGGCATGACTGTGACAGAGCGTGACTTGACGGTAACTGAGTTGCTAGAACGCTCAGCTAAGCCTGAGGTCGAAGCGGTTCTGTCTGGTACGGCAGCGGTATTAACGTCTGTGGGTACGTTTATTCATAACGATAAAGAGTACAAAGTGGGCACTGGCGAGCCAGGACCTACCGCACAAAAACTTCGCCAAGCATTGAATGATATTCAATGGGGCAAAGCAGAAGACAATCACAACTGGCTAACAAAAGTGTGCTAAGTGTTCTGTCGTTAAGTTGTTCTAGAAAGACGAAAAAAGGGTTAAAGCTAAGTGCTTTAACCCTTTTTTATGGCCTTCAACACGGACGGACTTTAAACCATGCTGTGCTAGAAGCTCAACCGAGCTGTTGCCGACATAATGTTGTAGGTGTCTGCCACGGCATAGTTTCCTGACACAGAGAAGTTTTGCGTTAAATAATAGCCTAATGATAGTTTGGTATTGTCTAGGCCATCTTGGTCTGAGTACATAGTATGCGACAACCTCACTTCAAGACGATCTGAAATGGTGCTGTTTATGCCCACTCTAAAACTGATATCCGAATCGGTATTGCCTTCGTAGTCGTTGTAATGAACCAGCCCATAGATATTGCTGGCACTGCCAATGCCAATAGAAGCCCCGATGCCTAATTTCAAAATATTGGAATCGTTTAAGTCGATAGACTCTATTGAAATGAGCGGAAGAATGGGTGTTTCAATTGAGGCGGTAAAAGCAGAATAATCACCGCTGCTAGAACTGGAGTCATAGTCTACGGTGCCTATGGAATAATCCACGTAGGTCATTGAAGAAGCATTTGCATTCATGGATAGGCATATTGCCGTTGCCGCAATTCCTGCTGCCATTATTCTTTTCATGATTTTCTCCGTTAATTGAATAAATGAGAATGAGTATCAAGTTTGAGTTTTTTCCTTACCTTTACCCAATCGGTTGGTTTCGGGTGAAGTTTAATCAAAAAAGTGTAAAGTTTTTGCGGCTCTGAGCGTATTTTTCGCTAGGGTGATGATATAAAAGACATTCTACTAAACGAAATGTTGTGGTGAGCGCATGTTGGCTCTTTCCAGTAAAAAGAAGGTTTTATGAAAGAAACAATGAGAAAACTCTGTGCGCCAGTGTTGAGCATGTTCGAATCGGGTGATGGTGAATACGAATATAAACAGTCTCATCGTACCATTCTGATTGTATTGGGGCTGCTTTGTTTGGTGATCGGCTCGGCCTCTGTTGCTGTGACTCTGGTGACAGGCGAACCTGCGGGGGTGATTCCTATCTTGTTGTTTATGCTGACGGGGTTGGTGTGTGAAATCGTTGGTTTGCTTGGCTCAGATCGCGCCGTTGCTCGAATCTGGAAGCGCAGTTAAGCCTTCTGATTTCGATGTGGACTAAACGAAAAAACGGCCATCAGGCCGTTTTTGTTGTATAAGGTGGATTATTTACGATCTTTGCCTTTGTGACGCGGCTTATCATCACCGCAATCTTCTTGTTGTTCTTTCTGTAGTTCAACGAATTTTGCTTTTTGCTCTGGCGTTAAAATACTTAGCATTTTGTGTTGTTTGCTGAGCATGTCTACTTGGCGTTCTACTTGTTGGTTAGAAAACTCTTGTGCAATCGCCGTTGCTTTCGCTGGGTCAAATTTGTCTGCCATCAACAGGGCGTTGATTTTATTAGCCCGTTCGTCTCGCATTTCATCGCGTTGTTCTGCATTGTCTTCAAAACGTTGTTTCATTTCGTCTTTACTGGCTTGGCGAAGCGTTTTGAACTGGTCTTTTTGTGCGTCGGTTAGATCCAACTCTTTCATCATGCCACGGTCAAAACCCGGTCCAGGGCGGCACTCTTCATGTGACCCTCTGTGGTCTTTCCCACCGAAAGCAAATGCATTAGAGCTGATGACTAGAGGCAAAACAACAGACGCTAAAATCAATTTTTTGGACATTTTCATAGTCTTTTCCTTCCAAATTGGTTGGGGGGTAGTGTTATTAAATACTGCGCTCTGAACGCATAGGGGTAGAATAGAGCTTGTAAAGTAAAGTGACGTCTTTGGAAGGTAAAGTATCGTAAAGGCTACGTCGTAAGCGGTTTTTCAACGTAAAATACGATTTATCGATTTGTTTATTACTCTGGTTTTAGGAATGTCTCATGCCTCATATTTTAATCATTGATGACGATATTGAATTGAGTGATTTGCTCAAGGAAGTTTTGTCTTTTGAAAATTGCGCGGTGTCAGTGGCTTATGATGGCGTGGAAGGGCTGGCAGCGATGAGCGACAGCGTGGATCTGGTTTTGCTTGACGTGATGATGCCTAAATTAAACGGCTTTGAAACACTGAAGCAATTACGAGAAAAGTGGGACGTCCCAGTGTTGATGTTGACCGCCAAAGGCGAAGAGATTGATCGTGTGGTTGGGTTAGAGTTAGGCGCCGATGATTACTTGCCTAAGCCATTTAGCGAACGCGAATTGTTGGCACGTATCCGAGCCATTCTTCGAAGAACGCAAGCCAGTAACGGGCAAGCGCAAAACGATTTTGTAGCATACCGAGACGTTAAGTTGTACCCAGGGCGATTAGAAGCCTTTTGCAACGGCGATGTATTGGATTTAACCAGTACTGAGTTTGCGCTGCTGCATTATTTCTTGCTCCATCCAGGAAAAGTATTGACCAAAGAGGAGCTGAGTTTGGACGTATTGGGCAAGCGCTTGGCAGCATTTGACCGAGCCATTGATATGCATGTTTCTAATTTGCGAAAAAAACTGCCGGATTGGCCAAGTGGTAAGCCGCGCATTAAGACATTGCGTGGTCGCGGTTATTTGCTGGTGGAGGGCGAATAATGAAGTTGCCTAAAATAACCAGCCTGTACGGGCGTATTTTTGCGATTTTCTGGTTCACTATGTTTTTGGTGGTGCTGGTGGTATTGGCTTTACCGCACTTTGATCCGCGAAAAAGTCGTGATATTGACCCGCCTCATTACGAGCAAATGTTGCAAATACGAGATCGTGCAGAGCAGATTTTTGCTTCGGCTCCAGATTTGGCATCCGTATTGATGAGTCTAGAAGGGCGTTCTCATCGAGGTGATGACAAAAATAAATTAAGTTTATTTATTACCGATTTAGACGGAAACATTCTGACGTCTGAGCGTCGTCCTGATTTTTCATTTAAGGCGCTGCGTAACTTTACCACCACGATTGAAAACCCTAACAACCCGCAACAAAAACTGTATGGCAAAATGATGATTTCAGGGCCACTTCCTGTGCGATTGGCCAATCAAGATTACTTTTTGTACATCGGTACTCGTTGGGGCGAGCCACCTAATTTCTTGTTGCAGCTGTTTGATCATCCGTTTCGTTTATTGTTGGCTGTTATGTTGGTGAGTACGCCGTTGTTGCTCTGGCTAGCGTGGGCACTGAGTCAGCCTGCAAGACGTTTAGAGCGCGCCGCACAACGTGTGGCGAAAGGGGTGTTTGAAATCGATCCAGAATTAGAGAAGGGCACATCTGAATTCCGCCAAGCGGGCGCCAGTTTTAACCAAATGGTTGAAGCGGTGAATATGATGATTTCTCGCCAGCAACGCTTGTTGTCGGATATTTCTCATGAGTTACGATCTCCATTAACGCGACTGAGAATGGCGCAGGCGTTAGCAAACAGAAAATTGGGAGATAGTCCAGACTTGGCACGCATTGATACAGAAGCCCAACGACTTGAGCAAATGATTGGCAAGCTGCTGGAATTGTCCAGCGTGCAAGTAGACAGTCATTTAAATAGAGAAGCTCAACCTTTATCGAGCTTGT
>NZ_JAODTL010000041.1 GCF_026191375.1 Marinomonas pontica
TTCATTATTTTTCAAATTGATGGAAAAAGAGCAAAAAACAAAAAAAGACACCGAAGTGTCTTTTTTGCATATCTCATTGAGCCAGTCAGTTAGCATCATGCTCTACAAAACAAATAAGTGATGCTTCTTCTTACCTAGCTTGACTAGGAAGTATTTACCGAAGTAGCCATTCTCAGCAGTGAAAATGTCGGCTGCCGCCATATTGTCATCCAGGCCTTTCGCAACACCATTAACAAATACAGAGCTGCGTTGCAGTGCATCTTTGACTTGCTTACCGCTTGCCGCCAAGCCTGCATCAGCCATCAAAGTAGTCAATGGCGTCTCGACAAGATTCATACCTGACAAAGAGCTACTCGGCAAACCATCAAGCTGAATCTGCTCTAAATCCTGTTCACTCAGTTTATCTGCTTCACCACTGAATAATGCATTAGTAATCCGCTCTGCGGCCTGTAAACCTTCCTCACCATGAACCAACTTAGTTGCTTCACGAGCAAGAATGGATTGCGCTTGCGGTTTAACACCACTTTCCTGATCTGCTTTTTCAATAGCATCAATTTCTTCAAGACTTAAGAAAGTGAAGAACTTCAAAAACTTATACACATCAGCGTCAGCCGTATTCATCCAAAACTGGTAAAAGGCATATTGACTCGTTTTAGCAGGATCTAGCCATACCGCTCCAGATTCCGTCTTGCCAAATTTCGTACCGTCAGACTTAGTAACCAATGGCACAGTTAAACCAAAGGTCTGTGCTTGATTTTGTCGACGAGAAAGATCAATACCTCCAACGATATTCCCCCATTGATCACTGCCACCAATCTGTAGAGTACAATCGTAAGCGCGATTTAATTCAGCAAAGTCCATCCCCTGCAACAAAGCATAAGAAAACTCCGTAAAAGAGATTCCAGCCCCTTCTCTATTCAGGCGCTGCTGTACAGACTCTTTATTAATCATTGCATTGACTGAGAAGTGTTTGCCAATATCGCGCAAGAAGTCCAGAACACTCATTTCTCCTGCCCAGTCCAAGTTGTTTACAACTCGCGCTGGGTTAGAAACGTTATCAAATTTAACAAATTGACTTACTTGACCACGAATTTTTTCAGCCCAACCCGCCACTACATCCGATGTATTTAGTTGCCGCTCTGCAGCTTTAAAGCTTGGGTCACCAATTAACCCTGTTGCACCACCAACAAGAGCAATAGGGTTATGGCCTGCGTCCTGAAAACGTTTCAACACCAAAAGAGGAACAAGATGACCTAGGTGCAAGCTGTCTGCCGTTGGATCAAAACCACAATAAAGCGTACGACTCTCACCATCTAGATGTTTTTTTAGCTCTTCTTCCGCCGTCATTTGGGCGACAAGTCCACGAGCTTGCAAGTCATTCAACAGGTCTTTACTGCTTACAGTCATTATTTTGATCCATATCCTAGTTAGTTTATCGTACTTAAGCATTCAATTATAAAAGTAATATTGGTAGGATTATAAGGCTTTTATAAAGATTTTTCGGGTACATATTTTGATAAAGTTATTACCAACAAAGCATTTACTGTTGATTGCCGCTGTAAGTGCACTTCTGGCCATAGTACTTATAGCCATTCCAGAAGAAGAAACCGATGGGAACGAACTGATCTCCATTGACGCCAGTTTTGAGATAGTCGATCAGTCGAAACTTATGCTGCACGACCTACAAAGTCTTAGCCCAAACACCACACAACCTTTAGTCAACACAACACAGAACACAAGCATTGCTAGTAATAGCTATGATATTCCAGCGCCCGAAGCCTTAGTCAAAAAAACCAGCGCACCAACATTCAAAAAGCAGTCCGTTGAAGTAAAGCCTGGGGATTCACTATCAAAAATACTATCCAATGCGGGGATCTCAGCCCAAGATATTTACAAGGTGTCACAAGCAGATAAAAAGCAAAAAACACTAGTCCAGATGAGACCGGGGCAAACCATTCAATTTACAACCAATGAGGCTTCGGGTGAATTATCAGAATTAACACTGACTTTAAACAGACTAGACAGCGTCACCTTTGAACGCAACGAAGACGAGTATAAAAGAAGTGAAGCTTCAAGAACCCCTGACATTTCACAAACTTATAAAGAAGCCGAAATTAACAACTCATTATTTGTTGATGGGCTTCGTGCTGGAATAGACCAACCACTACTTATCGAATTAGCGAATATTTTTGGCTGGGACATCGACTTTGCATTAGATATCCGCAAAGGGGATAGCCTTAGCGTGCTATACGAAGAAAAATTTCTTGATGGTGAAAAAATAGCAAATGGCAACATCATTGCTGCACAGTTCATCAACAATGGCAGAACGTATCAAGCCATTAGGTATAAAACGGATAAAGGAGCCAACTACTACACACCCGATGGCTTAGCGATGCGAAAAGCATTTATACGCACCCCTGTCGATTTCACAAGAATTTCGTCCAAATTCAATCCAAACAGACTCCATCCTATTTTCAAAACAAGCAGACCACATCGAGGTGTAGACTACGCGGCGGCGAGCGGCACTCCAGTCAAAGCAGCTGGTGATGGAAAAGTATCTTTTGCTGGTAAACAAAACGGTTATGGTAATGTCGTCATCATTGACCACGGTAGAGGTTACCAAACCCTTTATGCCCATTTGAAAGGTTTTGCAAGAGGTATAAAACGAGGTAGCCGAGTTCAACAAGGCAAAATCATTGCTTATGTCGGCCAAACGGGCTGGGCGACTGGCCCACACTTACATTATGAATTCAGAATAAACGGCACACATAAAAATCCAGTTACAGTCAAATTGCCCAATGACGATCCTATGCCAAAAAATGATTTAAAAGAATTTTTACCTTATGCCAAGAAAGTGGTTGCCACTTTAGCCAACTCACACTCGCCTTCATTTGCACAAAAGCTGGCCTCACTTAAGGAGTGAACCATCAAACAGGCATAAAAAAAGCAGCCTGTTGGCTGCTTTTTTTTATGAAACTCAACACTAAGTTAGATTGCGCCGTTCACAAAATCAATCAATTGAGATTTAGAAACTGCACCCACTTTAGTTGCAACCACTTCACCACCTTTAACGATTAGCAATGTAGGAATGCCACGAACGTTATATTTAGGCGCTGTTTCTTGGTTTTCATCCACGTTCAGCTTAACCACTTTGATTTTACCAGCGTATTCAGCTGCAACGTCTTCCAAAACTGGTGCAATCATTTTACATGGACCACACCAAGGCGCCCAAAAATCCACAAGTACTGGGATATCTGAATTCAATACGTCTTCTGCAAATTGAGCATCTGTAATCTGGATTGTATTCTCACTCATTTATAAGTCCTCAAAATCTATGTTTAACCAATGAATGTGGCTAGTGTATCACTAAATGATTTGGGTAAAAATGCGTTCAAACAAATTAAGATAATAGAAAAAACTATCTTAATAAAGAACGAATCACTGTCGGTAATTCTAGCAACGAATGCACCTCAGCATGAGACCGAGCACCCCACTCGTCTCCCCAGTGTTGCGCCCCATGGCGATTAAACCAAATACTTTTCGCGCCTGCGTTAGATGCGCCAAAGACATCATCCACAGGGTGATCTCCCACATGAACAAGCTCAGATAAATCTACGCCCGCTTTTTTTGCTGCTATTGAAAACACATCAACAGCAGGCTTAGCGATACCAACTTGATCAGCCCGAACTGCAAAATCAAAATACTGTCCAAGCCCAACATAAGGATGAAAAACATCGGCATTACCATTCGTAATGACCGCTAACGAGTACTCTTGGCTTAACGCCTCCAACACATCAATGGCATGCGGGTACAGATCCACTTTTTGGCGCCACTCACAAAAATGAGCCAGCGCAGCCGCTGCAACAGACTCAGCTTCTTCGGATGGAAGCCCAAATTGTTTTAGCGCCAATTTATAAACAGCAAGGCGGAGCTGTGTGAGATTAGGAGCAAGTTCTGGTGTTACCGAGAGCACTTTTTTCTTTAGTTCGTCTTGTACTGACAAAGAATAGGCAGAGGAAAAGCCAGGAAAACGCACCTCAAACCAAGCCGCCATGGCGTATTCAGCCCGAGTAATAACAGGTGAAACATCCCACAGGGTATTATCTAAATCGAAGGTAATCAAAACGGTCATGGCAATAACCTCAACACAATCGCACTTAATAGGTCTGCAATGTATTGAAGAAACAAAGCTCCCTTTTCTTTATCAAACGCTGACTTACTCTCGGCTCCCAGCACAAGCACGCCGCACTTTCTCACCTCTCCTCCTTCTCGTGAAAGAAGCGGTAAAACGGCAACAGAGTGAATTGACGAAGCGTCATCAGGGAAAAGAAAGTTCATTTCATTGGTTGGCAACATGCCACAGAAACAATTGATAAAGCCTGCAGAGTGAGATAAAAAGACATCGTCTTCCACCAGCTTATGACTTCTCACAGCGCTGTCAGGAAAATCACCAAACAATACCAATGCATGATGGGATACTTCAAAGTCGTCTCTCACCATGTCATCGATAATAACAGCCAAGTCATCCAAAGAACGGCAAGTCAGCCCCGCTAATACCAAGCGACGACTTTTCTGCATGGTCGATTCGTTTTCACGAGCCACTTTTATTAGACGATCAAATTCAGCTCGATACTCAGCTGTCGTTTTACGCAATAAATGCACTTGATATTCCAGTAACGACGTCACCTTTCCATTAACTGGATGAGGAAGATTAAGACTCTCCAACAAATCAGTATTCCGAACAAAAAAGTCCGGCGTATTTGACAAGTATTGAATAACTTCTTCTTCGCTCATAATTCCTCTATAGGTAAATTTGACCTTCGAATACTTTCTCAGCAGGACCCGTCATTAAAATGGGAGTCCCCTCACCTTGCCATTCAATGTGCAGATCACCACCACGCAAATGAGCGGTTACTTTAGGAGATAACCACCCTTGCTTAATGCCCGCAACGACAGCGGCGCAGGCTCCAGTGCCACAAGCTTGTGTTTCACCTACCCCACGCTCATAAACGCGCAAGTTGATTTCATCAGGGCTAATAACCTGCATAAAACCCACATTCACCTTTCTAGGAAAACGTTCATGACACTCAATCAAAGCCCCCACTCTAGTGACTTCCTCATCAAGAAGCTGATCCACTTTGATCACAGCATGAGGATTACCAACGGACACAGGTGTCATAAAATACTCTGTATCACCAGCCATAATACTATAAAGCCCATTACAAGGATCGGCCGTAAATGGCAAATCTTGCGGCTCAAAACTCGGCGATCCCATGTCTACTGTCACCAAGCCTGCGTCCAGTACGCGCAATTGAATCGAGCCACGTTTTGTTTCTACATTGATAATGCGTTTATTCGTTAACTCACGGTCTAAAACAAACTTAGCAAAACAACGAGCACCGTTTCCGCAATGCTCAACTTCACTGCCATCCGAATTATAAATGCGGTATCGAAAGTCCATGTCAGGATCAGTGGGCGGCTCAACCACCAAAAGTTGATCAAAACCGATCCCCCAGTTACGATCACTCAGTCTCTCGATCTGCTGCTTATTAAAAAACACCTTACGAGACACCGCATCCACTACAACAAAATCATTTCCTAAACCATGCATTTTGGTAAATTTTAATAACACGATGAACTCCTCAGTCTGGCAAAATTTGCTCACCAGCTAACTGATGTTCAATCGTTTCACGAGCACGGATCAAATACGTTTTGTCACCGTCCACCATCACCTCGGCGGCGCGATTACGGCTATTGTAATTCGATGACATAGTAAAGCCATAAGCCCCAGCCGAACGAACAGCCAACAAATCACCAGCCTGAATGTCCAACTCTCGATCTTTACCTAAAAAGTCACCTGTCTCACAAATAGGACCAACAAGATCATAGTTGCGTTTACCTTCTGGCGTCGGCAACAAAGACACAGGAACAATGTTCATCCAAGCGCCGTACAAAGAAGGGCGAATAAGATCATTCATTGCGCCATCAATAATGGCGAAGTTTTTATGTGGATTGCATTTCAAAAACTCAACTTGAGTCACTAATACACCAGCATTAGCCGCAATAGAGCGCCCGGGTTCGAACGCCAATTCGAAATCCATACCTTTTACTTTATCCAATAAGAGCTTGGCATATTCAGCAGGCTCAGGTGGTACTTCGTCACGATAGCGAACCCCCAAACCACCACCCAAATCAAGGTGTTTAATCTGAATACCTTCTGCTGACAGCTGATCCACCAAGCCAATTAGGCGGTCAAATGTGTCCAAAAAGGGTTTAAGTTCAGTTAATTGGGAACCGATATGACAGTCCACGCCCATGACATTTAAATGTGGCAGTGAGTGCGCAATTTTATAAATTCGAACCGCGTCCTTGATATCGATTCCAAATTTATTTTCTTTCAAACCTGTGGAAATGTAAGGATGGGTTTTTGCATCCACATCAGGGTTAACACGCAAAGACACAGGAGCAGTCTTACCCATTTCCCCAGCCACCTCATTTAAGCGGTACAGTTCTGCTTCAGATTCCACGTTGAAACAGTGGATGCCCACTTCCAACGCTCTGCGCATTTCCACCGCCTGCTTGCCTAACCCGGAAAACATCACTTTTGATGGATCGCCACCCGCTTTCAAGACCCGCTCTAGCTCACCGATGGAGACAATATCAAAGCCTGATCCCAAACGAGCCAAAACGTTCAAAATAGCAATATTCGAACACGCTTTTACTGCATAGCAGATAAGTGTTGGGTGTGACGCAAACGCATCGGCATAGGCCTTATAATGACGTTCCAGTGTTGCTCTTGAATAAACGTAACATGGTGTACCATATTGATTAGCAATATCAGACAACGCCACATTTTCAGCATGCAGTGCTTGATTAGAATAATTAAAAAAGTCCAAAAGGGGATCCTCAGCTATAAAGACGATTCTTGTTGCGGCATATCAGCTGTGTCTGTTGGCAAATAAAGCGCCCCTTTATTTCCACAAGCGGCCAAAAAAACAGCCAAAACACACACTGAAATCCACTTCACCATCGTCTTATCTCTTCTATTTTTGATTCAGACAGTATACCTTGCAGCCAGTTCGTTTCCCAACCCCAGCAGACCAATTACACAGATATTCTTTTCTTAAAATTCTTTACTTAATGGGCAAATATCTCTGTGTTTAAATTTGGTATATTAATCTGAGACAAGACATTCACTGATACAAAATGGGCTCTACTATCGTCAACCAACCAGATCAAGACACAAAACCATCCATAAAACACCGAGTGGCGCCATGGGCGACAGCACTGTTGTGCGCAATATCGATACATATACTGATACTGAACCTGATGCAGGTCCAACAGTGGTTTGACATTGATACACCAGCATCACAGTTTGAGATGCTACTACTGCCAACCCAACCTGAAGGCTCAACGCCTGAAACACCCAAAGCGATAACCGAGACGACACAGTACGATACCGCCAACGATCAAGACGCGCCCAGTTTTTTAACGCCCGACATTGAAAGCACCCAACCCGCACCGAATACCCAAGACGTATCCTCTATCCGAGACATAGGGCCTATTAACGAAGTAGACATTGTAAATGACAACATTACCCCTGATGAAACAACCTCAAGCTTGACGCCCTCAACAATAGACTCTTCCAAGCCAGCCTTACTGGACTTATCTAACATTTCGCTTTCAGCTGACACAAAAGACACCGCTTTAGTGGGTGTCTTTTCAGAAGAGTTACGAAACAAAATCTCGGCATCCAAAGAAGCCCAAAAAGAATATCTTAAAGGCCTAACAAAAGAGGTGGATTATCCCATCACAAAAGACGCAGACGGAACACGCTATGTGAATATAAAAGGAGTCTGTTGGCGACTTCCACCAGAGGGCAGTAATGAAGGATGGGCTATTGTATTCGATGGTTGCGGAGTGAAATCCGATTTATTCCACTTCGAGCTAAACATTTCACCCAGCGTGCTTACGAATGAATTACTAGGTCCGGATTCACCATTCAACCTAAACCAGCCCACAAAATAAAATGGCCACCCTAAGGCAGCCACTCTTCAACGCAAATAGCACTCACGAAGCAAACGAACTATCGTTTTAGAAGCTCCGCTTTTGCACGCTCTACCGCCTGTAAAACTTGAGCAGGTGCTGTGCCACCAATATGGTCACGAGCAGCGACAGAACCTTCAAGTGTCAAAACATCAAAAACATCCGCTTCGATCATGCTACCGAAAGACTGCAGTTCCTCTAACGTCATTTCAGACAAGTCTTTGCCTTCTTTCACGCCATAACCCACCGCTTTACCAACCACTTCGTGAGCATCACGGAAAGCGACACCATAACGAACCAAATAATCCGCCAAATCGGTCGCAGTAGAAAAGCCTCGGCGAGCGGCTTCGTACATATGCTCTTTACGAGATTCGATCGCTGGGATCATATCGGCAAAAGCACGCAACGAACCTTTTAGCGTGTCTACTGTATCAAACAATGGCTCTTTGTCTTCTTGATTGTCTTTGTTGTACGCCAGACACTGAGATTTCATCAAAGTTAACAAGCCCATCAAATGTCCGTAAACACGGCCGGTTTTACCTCGAACCAATTCTGGCACATCAGGATTTTTCTTCTGCGGCATAATAGAAGAACCAGTGCAGAAACGGTCAGGTAGATAAATAAAGTTAAACTGAGCAGACACCCACATCACCATTTCTTCCGCCCAACGAGACAAATGCATCATAATAATAGACGCTGTTGCCGTGAATTCGATGGCAAAATCTCGGTCACTGACGGAATCCAAAGAGTTGTAAGTCGGACGCTCAAACCCCAGCAATTCTGCTGTCATATGACGATCAATCGGATACGTTGTTCCAGCAAGTGCTGCCGCACCCAATGGCAAAATATTAATACGCTTACGGCAATCCACTAAACGCTCATAATCACGTTGCGCCATTTCATACCACGCCATTAAATGATGGCCAAATGTAACGGGCTGAGCGGTTTGCAAATGCGTAAAGCCAGGCATAATGGTATTGGCTTCTTTTTCAGCCAAGCTCAAAATACCTTGCTGCAGGCGAGTCACTTCTTCTAGCAAGAAATCCACTTCATCGCGCATGTACAAACGAATGTCTGTTGCAACTTGGTCATTACGAGAACGGCCAGTGTGCAGCTTCTTACCCGTGATACCAATTTTTTGCGTTAAACGAGCCTCAATGTTCATATGAACATCTTCCAACTCGATCGACCAAGCAAATTCGCCACGAGCAATTTCATCTTCAATTTCGGTCAGACCCTGAATAATCTGATCTCGTTCTTCTGCCGTCAAAACCCCTACGCTGGCCAACATTTTGCCGTGCGCAATGGACCCTTGAATATCCTGCTTTGCCATACGTTGATCAAATTCAACAGACGCGGTAAAACGCGCAACAAACGCATCGACAGGCTCAGAAAAACGACCACCCCATTGCTGGTTCGTGGTTTTATTAGTATCAGTCATTCGGTTGGTTCCCACACAAATTCAAACAGCTGCCAAGAGTACATTAAGCGCCCCGACTTATAAAGTATTGAAAGATGACGAGTGTCGTCATAGCGAGTATCATAATGCCGATATTTTAGAGACATTTATCCCACCAAACTCACTAGGAGACGCAGTGAAAGATAAAATTGTGATCGCAACCCGAGAAAGCCAACTTGCCCTTTGGCAAGCAAACAACGTCAAAGCAAAACTCGAAAGCCTTTACCCAGAGATGACGGTAGAACTGCTTGGCATGACCACAAAAGGCGATCAAATTTTAGATTCACCACTGTCGAAAATTGGCGGCAAAGGTCTGTTTGTAAAAGAGTTGGAAAGCGCTCTAATGGATGGTCGAGCAGACATCGCCGTTCATTCTATGAAAGACGTCCCTATGGCTTTTCCAGAAGGCTTAGGCCTAGCGGTCATTTGTGAACGAGAAGACCCCAGTGACGCTTTCGTTTCAAACCAAGTTAACGCACTGAATGACTTACCAAGTGGCGCCGTTGTCGGTACATCCAGCTTACGTCGCTCATGCCAATTAAAAATGCAACGCCCAGACCTCGTCATTAAAGACCTTAGAGGCAATGTAAACACACGTCTGCGTAAAATGGACGATGGCGAATACGACGCAATTATTTTGGCCACAGCCGGGCTAGTCCGACTAGAAATGCAAGACAGAATCAAGCAGCGCATTCCAGCAGAAACCAGTTTACCTGCGGGTGGACAAGGTGCCATGGGCATCGAGTGTCGCTCTGATGATGTACAAACCATCAATTTATTAGCGCCGTTACAGCATGAAGAAACCGCCATTCGCGTTATTGCCGAGCGCGCTGTGAATGAAAGACTAAACGGTGGCTGCCAAGCCCCCATTGCTTGCTTTGCGATATTAACTGGCGATTCTATTTGGTTAAGAGGCCTCGTTGGTAGCCCAGATGGAAAAACCATGATTGAAGGCGAAATTCGTGGCCACAAAGACGATGCAAAATCGCTTGGTGTGCAATTGGCTGACGACTTACTCGCTCGTGGCGCAGACGTCATTCTTGACGCCTTATATAAATAGGAAAAGGCGTAATAGTAGTGCAAGACTGCCGTATTCTGATTACTCGACCGGAACCTGAAAACACTCTGACCTGTGAGCGCGTTCGCGCTCATGGCTGGACTGCCGTATCACTGCCTATGCTGGACATTGCGCCTTTAGATAATGCGGATCAGCAAGCACTAATACGGTCACAAGTTTTCGATATCGACACCTTTGACTACGTCATTTTTGTGAGCAAAAATGCCGCGAGAATCGCTTGTGAATGGCTCGATGCCTGCTGGCCAATGCTGCCTATTGGCGTTCATTGGATTGGCATTGGCGAAGGCACGACCAACACACTGCGAGAAGAAGGCGTTCCTGCACTCTCTAACCCAGGCCATACCACTGAAGCGTTACTTGACTGGTTGAAGCCAGCCAAAATGACCAATCAGAAAATTCTGATTGTACGTGGACTGGGTGGTCGCCCTGAACTGGGTCTCAAATTAGAAGAAAGAGGCGCGAAAGTCAGTTATCTTTCTCTCTATGAAAGAAAAAACCACACTACCACGCTCAAACTTTCTTTATGCTGCCCGATATCAATTTAATATGGGTCACCAGTGGCGAAAGCTTAAGCAATCTTTCAGAATACGTGACATTACATACACCAGAGTGGAAAACACTCCCTATACTGACACCCAGTATCAGAGTGAATCAGCAAGCGATAGAAATGGGTTGGATAAATGCATCGTGCGCACAAGGTGCAGACGATAACAGCTTGATCAAAGCGACGGAATTTCACACAGGAAAACAGAATGACTGAGAACAACAAGCAAGAGCTCAACCTAAACGACGCTAAAGAGACGTCTCCTGTTCCCCCTCAAAACAATCAGGATACTAAGTCAGGCACTCCCATCGTCGCCGCCCTGTCTATTGGTATTTCAGCAATCGCCTTGGCGACCAGTGGCTGGTTGTATTTTCAGTCAACACAAAACACCGCAGAAAAAGACATAGCCGCATTAACGATTCAGCAGGCAGCGCTTAATAAAAAGCTCGACTCCGACGTATCGAATAAAGACCAACTCAAGCAACTAATCGCACAAGTTCAAAGTGCGGAGCAATCCATCCAAACGCAAAAAGAACATATAACGACACAGCAGACACGACAAACTGAAAAAATTCAGTCGCTGGAGTCCAAATTAAACAGATTGAATAACACCACAAAAGAAGACTGGAAACTTGCGGAAGCTGAGTATTTAATTCGTCTGGCCAACCAAAGATTACTGCTTGAATCAGACAATAATGGAGCGGTCACACTGCTTGTGAATGCCGATGACATACTAAACGAGCTAGAAGACCCAATCGCCTTCGCCACACGCAAAGCGTTAGCAAAAGACATCCAAGCCTTAAAATCCATAAGTTCATTCGATTTAGAAGGCGCTTATCTTAAATTAAACGCACTTTACAACGATGTCGCCAACCTGCCACAAAGAGAACCCTCAAAAGAATGGCAAGCTAATAACGCCAATACTGAAACGCAGATCAGCGATGCCAGCACAAATCGTTTCACAACGGCGCTTGAAAGCTTCTGGCGCTCCATCCGCTCTTTAATCGTCATCAACTACAACCACAAACCCATCAAAGCCTTACTACCACCAGCAGAATACCAACAGCTCATTACTGGGCTGCAACTGCAAATAGACGTCGCTCAAGTGGCTCTGGTAAAAGGAGAGCCAGTCATTTACCAACAGGCACTGTCTCGCATCGCTACGGCCACGACGGAACATTTTGAAACACAATCAAAAAATGTGGTGTCTTTTTTGGCCAGCTTAACGGCATTGCAACAACTGAATCCCTCTCCAGACCTTCCATTGCCAAGAGAGTCGCTCATGGCCATGAAAGCCTTAATGAAGGAATGGAACAACCGCGACGTGAAGACCAGCACAACCATAGAACAGAACGACACTGACACAACCGCTCCAGATCAACAAAGCACAACAGAAACGCAAATCGAGCCAGGAGATCAAGCATGAGAAAACTTCTTTTCTTATTGGTCATCATGATGGCCGTTGGTGGCGTATTAGGGTTACTGATGCGCCAAGACAGTGGCTACGTACTTCTGGCTTATAACGGCGTGACGGTTGAAACCAGCTTATGGGTATTGATTGTTGCCATGATCATCGCCTTGTTTGTGCTTAGCTGGGTAAAACGAATCTTATTCATTGCCCTTAGACCGAGCAATTCATTGGCAAAAGTAACCGGAAACTTAGCGCAAAAAAGAGCGTCTCGAAATACCATTAGAGGCATGTTAGAGCTGGTTGGGGGCAACTGGAACAAAGCAGAAAAACTGCTTACCAACAGCGCCGATAAGGTCCCTTACCCACTAATCAATTACATTGGTGCCGCTTATGCGGCCAGCGAGCAAGATGAACACGAACGCTCGAAAGCACTGTTACGCTCTGCACACAAATCAACACCAGAAGCCGAATTCGCCATTGGTTTTGCGCAAAGTCAGCTGCAGATTAAACAGGAACATTACGAAGGCGCTCTTGCCTCATTACTTCGCCTTCAGAAACTCAAGCCAAAACACAGACAAACCCTAAAAATGTTGGTCACTGTTTACACTAGATTAAAAGATTGGGATGCTTTACTGGCGTTAACACCAACATTGAAGAAAGACGGCATATTTGATGATGACAACATGCTTGAGCTTGAAAGAAACGCATTTTTGGCACTGTTAGATAAAATTAAATTTCGTAACAAACTAGGGCAAAACAAAAAAGACCTAGTGACAGAAGTCGAAAGCCTATGGAATAAATTGGACACCTTGTCTCAAGATGATCGCATGAGACAATTGTATGCCCAGACGCTGATTCATTTTGGTGATGACAGCAAAGCAGAAAATTTTATAAGAAGCAGCCTAAACCAAAAATGGTCTGAAGAGCTGATCTATGAATATGGCAACATCAAGCAAGACAACGCTAAAAAACAGCTGGTCAATGCGGAAAATTGGCTAAAAAAAGAGCCTGCCAGTGCAAATTTATACCTTGTCTGCGGACGCTTAAGCCAATCCATGATGCTATGGGGAAAAGCCAGAGACTACTACGAGCAGGCGCTTTCACTTGATACTCAAAATGAAGCATTGGCTGAACTGAGCCGCTTACTTAAAGCAATGGGAGATACCAAGGCAAGCCAAGATCTCATGATGATCAATTTGAATCAGGCAAGCAATCAACTTAAACCACTTCCTCTGCCTTAGTAAGGCCCACTATAAAACCAAAAAAAACGCGATGATAAAAATGTTATCGCGTTTTTTATTGTTTTTTTCTCTGTTACTTACTTATTTTTCTATTACTTTTTCTATTTAAAGCGAACCACCAGCTCGTGCATATTGTCCGCCACATTTTGCAGCGAACGAATACTGTCACTGGATAAATTAGACTTCTCAGAACTTTGCACAGATAAGTCAGAAATGCGCACAACCTGTCTATTTATGTCCTCAGACACATGCGCCTGTTCTTCCACGGCCGCCGACATCTGAATCGCCATATCCGAAATATTTGACACCGCTTCAACGATGCTCACAAAAGAACTCTCCATCTCCACGATTTTTTCCAATCCAAGCACGGCATCTTGCTTGCCTCGGTTCGCAATAGACACCGAGTTTTTGGCCCCGCTGCGTAACGTCTCAATAATATGGTGTATGTCTTGGGTAGACCCTTGTGTTCTTTGTGCCAATTGGCGCACCTCATCCGCCACAACGGCAAATCCTCGACCATGCTCGCCCGCCCTTGCTGCTTCAATCGCGGCATTTAGCGCCAGTAAATTCGTTTGCTCGGCAATTTGATCAATCATTTGCGCAACCTGCGCTATCTTTTCAGAGTGGTCCGCCAACTCTTGAACTGTTGCACTAATGTCATTTACTGTCTCACTCAATTGACGTATTGAATGCCGAGTTTCATTGACAATGATTTGACCGCTTTTCGCCGACTCAAAAGACGATTTAGCGCTGTCTGATGTTGCTTGAACATGCTGAGCAACATCATTAATCGTTGTGGTCATTTCTTGCATAGCGGCAGCCACGTCTTGGGTTTCATGCTGCTGACTCACCATGCCTTTTGTTGTTTCAATGGTGAGCTTAAGGCCAATTTTGGACTGAGCGGACACTTTTAACGATTCATCCTCAAATCGGGTCAGAACCGCGTCCATTCGGGACAGCAAACTTTTCACACCAACATCCAGTGTAGCGATATCCAAGGCACTGTCTGAATAGGTAATACCGGCCAAAGGATGCAAAAAAGACGTTGATAAACGCTTTCTTAAAATAGATTGCAGTTTTGTGTGATTCAATAAAAACAAACCATTGGCCACGATACTGCCAACAAGCAAAACACCCACCCCATAACGAATATCAATACTGCCTGCAATCACTGCAGCAATAAGACTGACAACAGGTAAAATGACTCGCCAAGACAAATAAGCGCGAGGCATGACGTTCTTACCATTAATAATGCGTCGATAAATCTTTTCTGCTCTAGCCACATCCGCTCGACTAGGAACCGTTCGAACGGATTCATAGCCAACCACTTTTCCAGCGTCAGTGACCGGCGTCACATAGGCATCTACCCAGTAAAAATCACCATTCTTACAACGATTTTTCACCAACCCCATCCACGCCTTACCTTGTTTAAGCGTGTCCCACATGATTTGAAACGCTTCTTTAGGCATATCAGGATGACGAACAATATTGTGAGGGCTACCGATTAATTCGCTTTTATCAAAACCGCTGATTTTTACAAACGCATCATTACAGTGGACAATTTTGCCCTTTAAATCCGTTGTAGAAATGAGTTTCTCGTTTTGATCGAAGGTTTTTTCTTGGTTTGTGATTGGCATATTCTTACGCATCGAATAACTATCCTTATAGAAAAATGGTAAGACACGTCCCATCAGACAACGTAATCATCTTAGTAGGAAGTGTAAACGAAGCACATTAGTCTTTGCTGTTATTTAACTTTAGTAAGCATCTGTTTAACCAGCGAGTAAAAACAGGTAATAAATATGTAGGGATTTGTAAAGCACCCGCCAATGGTAAAAATGCAGGTCCTAATAACACACCAGCGATGCTGTATGTCAGCAAGACGTTTCGGTTTCCCGATGTAATCGCGGCCGTTAAAGCGATATCTTGCCCCTGTTTACGGTAAAAAAAGTATGACAAAGCAAAAAACACCGCGCACAAGCCAGTGGCAATCATAAAATAATTCAGCGCCATCATCGGATCATGATCAAAAAGCACACGAAAGCTTCCAACCAAACCAAAAGGAAAAGCAAACACCAGCAAAATTGTAAAAGGGGATATTTTTACTAGAAAGCGACTTAGAGACTCTTCTGGCAACGACCAATGAACAAGAAATGAAAACAGCATTGGGCCGAAGATAAATACGATTAGACGAATGAAGTAACTCCCCCAATCTAACTCCACCTTTTCAGTCTGATACAGTACTAGCACAACAAAAATGGACACGGGGAGAACCAGTGTGGTCGCGATAGTCATGGCCATTGCTTGTAAGCTATCAAAACCCAGCGCCTTTACTATCGCCGGAGTCGCAAACAAAGACCCTGTAGCGGCAACCGCCACCACAGCCAACAGAAGGTCAGCTTCAAACGAAAGCGCCCAACCAATAGCACCAACCACCAACATAAACACAGCGGAATGCAAAATAGCATAACGCCATATGGAAAAACGTCTTAATCGCTGAATGAGTACATTTTGCTTCATACCCAATAACGTCAACGTCATTAGCGTAAAAAGCACGACCGGAAGGAAAGGAAAAAATGCCAGTGAGACAGAAGGCAATAAGAAACCCAGAATAGCAAAAACAAACATGAAAGGAAGAGAGTGACGAACAAGGAACAACAGCATGGGGATTACACCTTAAACAGGCAGCCCATTAGAAAAACAACAGAACTATTCTAATTATTTTTTTGAGCCACTATATACTTTATTATTTTCAGGCAACTCAGCAATCTCAACCACCCAATCAGCTCTTGCTTGGTCAAATGCTTCACGCAGAGCAAGAAGTTCGTCACTTGGCGTAAGTGAGCTTTCTTGTTCGTTGCTAGGCTGACGAGCGACAGGAAATGGTATCAGATTATTCTTCATAAATTATCTCTATTAAAGCATTGTCTGGATATCTATCGACACTCTATGGATAATCTTTAGGAAACGCAATGATCAAGCCAATGGAATAACTATGAAGTTTTTAATCTCACCAGCCAAAACGCTGGATTTAACATCAGCACCTACGGTCAGTCAATTCAGCTCCCCAGAGCTATTAGATGAGGCACAACAACTCATCACCACCATAAAACCATACACACCAGCCGACATCGCTTCCTTAATGAAACTCAGCGATAAACTTGCCACACTCAACGTGTCTCGCTACCAAGAATGGGAAAAAGAACATACCCAAGACAACAGCCGTCCAGCCATTTATACCTTCATGGGCGACGTCTATACTGGTCTCGACGCTTATTCATTAAAAGAAAACGACATGCAATATGCCCAACAGTCTTTGCGTATTTTAAGCGGTTTATATGGAGTGCTAAAGCCGTTAGATTTAATGCAAGCCTACCGTCTAGAAATGGGCACCAGTCTCAAAAACGAGAGAGGTACTAACCTTTATCAATTTTGGGGAGATATTATCGTTAACAAGATTAACGAGACCCTTGATGAAGGCGAACTATTGGTCAACCTGGCGTCCAATGAATACTTCAAAGCAGTGAATAAGAAAAAGCTAACGGCGCCATTAATCACACCGAACTTTCTTGACGAAAAAAATGGCAAGTTCAAAGTCATCAGTTTTTATGCAAAAAAAGCCCGTGGTTTGATGGCTCGCTACCTGATTGAAAATCGCTGCGACACCTTAGAGGAACTTCAAGCATTTGATTTAGCGGGTTATCGTTACGACCCTCAACAATCAACCAAAGACAGTCCCGTCTTTATTCGCCCAGAAAGCGCCCAACCTAAAAAATAACGCCCATAGAAGCAGTAAACACTAACGACTGCGTTTGCTGCTTCTATGGATATTGCCCAATAGTCACTCGGTCGTTCTGACCTAAATCCTGAAAACTCTCTACACCAACAAATCCCGCGGCCTTTAAAGCCTCGCGCACTGCCGCCGCTTGATCATATCCATGCTCAAACATCAAATAGGCATTGTGCTTCATAAAACGCTGTGCAGACTGAATAATATGCTCAATATCCGCCATGCCATGATTGTCAGCGACTAATGCACTTTTCGGCTCGAAGCGCACATCACCTTGCGACAAATGCACGTCATTTGGGTCAATATAGGGTGGATTTGAAACGATCAAATCAAATGGCTCACAGTTTTCCAACGCATCAAACCAACGGCTTTGCATGAAGGCCACATTGTCTATCTTGTTTCGTAAGGCGTTACGTTTTGCCAACTCAACGGCTTCTTCAATTAGATC
Organism: Marinomonas pontica; assembly: GCF_026191375.1. Taxonomy (GTDB): domain Bacteria; phylum Pseudomonadota; class Gammaproteobacteria; order Pseudomonadales; family Marinomonadaceae; genus Marinomonas; species Marinomonas pontica. Next base: position 18,018 of record NZ_JAODTL010000041.1, read on the forward strand.
TACGCCAACAACGGCCGCTTTAGGTTGCTCTGCTGCAAGTGATAACGCAATCGCACCCGTTCCGGTACCAAGATCAAGAATCCGGCTTGTCTTGCTCACATCCAGCACAGACAATGCCACTTCCACTAAGCGTTCAGTGTCCGCACGAGGGATCAAGGTACAAGGCGCAACTTCCAGCTCCAGACTCCAAAACGCCTGATGTCCTAGCAAATACGCTACGGGTTCGCCTTGCGCCCGTCGAGTCAATAACGTATTAAATCGTTCGATATCAGCCGCATCGACTTGTTTATCTGGCCACGTATAAAAATACGATGTTGAAACCGACAAAACATGTGCCAGTAATAGCTGAGCGTCTAACTGCGCCGTTGCAGACGCAAAAGTAAGGCGCTCGAAAGCGCCTTTAAGCAGTTCATCTATTCGCATACGCGATGATTACCTTGATAGTGTAAGCAGCAAAAAAAACGAAATTAATTATCACCACTCAGTGCCGCTAATTGCTCTGCTTGGAATTCATTGACCAATGGATTGATTAACACATCCAAATCCCCTGCTACGATCTCATCCAACTTATACAAGGTTAAGTTAATACGGTGATCCGTCACTCGGCCTTGTGGATAATTGTAGGTACGAATACGCTCAGAGCGATCACCACTGCCGACGAGGGATTTACGTGTTTCAGATTGCTCACTCGCCGCTTTTTCCAATTCGGCCGCTTGCAAACGAGACGCTAGCAAAGACATGGCCTTGGCGCGGTTTTTATGCTGTGAACGCTCTTCCTGACACTCGACCACAACACCCGTTGGGATATGCGTCAGACGAATAGCAGAATCGGTTTTGTTGACGTGCTGACCGCCCGCACCCGAGGCTCGAAAAGTATCAATACGTAAATCGGATTTGTTGATGATAATGTCATCCACTTCATCCATCTCAGGCATGACAGCAACGGTACAGGCCGAAGTGTGAATACGCCCCTGAGACTCGGTCGCTGGAACACGCTGTACTCGATGCGCGCCAGATTCAAACTTCAGTTTAGAATACGCACCTTCGCCCACAATACGAGCGATGACTTCTTTATAGCCACCGTGCTCGCCATCACTGGCACTAACAATTTCCACCTTCCAGCGCTGTGTCTCGGCATAACGAGAGTACATGCGGAATAAGTCACCGGAGAATATCGACGCTTCATCACCGCCCGTTCCGGCACGCACTTCTAGGAAGACGTTGCGAGAATCGTTAGGGTCTTTAGGCAACAATAATTTTTGTAGAACCAGCTGCAGCTCTTCTTTTTGCGCTTGCCCAGCTTTGTATTCTTCAACGCCCATCTCTTTAATATCTGGATCAGCGTCGGTCATCATCAACTCAGCTTCGGCGATGTTTTCGTCGATTTGCTGAAACTCATTAAAACATTTCACCACAGGCTCAAGCTCAGCGTACTCTTTTGAATAAGCACGGAACAATTCTTGATCCATAATGACTTCGGCCACACCCAGTAACGCCGCTAACTCATCATAACGATCAGATAAACTTTCTAATTTTAACTTTATCGATTCTTTCATTTTTTAATTGTCTTTTTCTTCGTAGATGCCCAATACATTTGAGGCAATGGTTAATGCGTCTTGGTCTGCGTCCGCCCCAGCATCACGTAAATAACGTGTTGGGGCATGAATAAGTTTATTCATTAAACCATGCGCAAGCTTACTAACCACTTGCTCAGGAGACTGTCCCATTTCAAGACTTTTCAATGCTTTTTCTAATTCTGTATTCTTTACCGCTTCGGCAGACTGTCTAAACGAGACAATCAAGTCCGACACTTTTCTCGACTCCACCACGCGACGATAAGCGTCGACGCCTTCTTCGATCATTTGCTCTGCGGCTTTTGCCGCATCTTGCCTTGCTCTGACATTTTCTTCAATCACTGAATGAAGATCATCCACCGTATAAAGATAAGCGTCGTTGACTTCATCCACTTCCGGTTCAATATCGCGAGGAACAGCAATGTCGATCAATAGCATGGGAGAATGGCGACGTTTCGACGTTGCACGCTCTACCATGCCTTTACCTATAATGGGCAATTGGCTCGCCGTCGAAGAAATGACGATATCGGCCTGAGATAAATAGTCGCCGATCTCACCCAACATAATGGCTTCAGCATTCAATTCATTTGCTAACGTTTCCGCTCTGGCCAAGGTTCGGTTCGCAACAATAATTCGTTTAATACCATTTTCTTTCAAATGCCTTGCGACCAGCTCAATCGTCTGCCCAGCACCAATCAGCAATGCGGTACTGTTTCGAATGTCTGCAAAAATACGTTGTGCAAGACTCACCGCCGCGAACGCAATCGACACCGGATTTTCACCAATTGCCGTATCAGTACGAACACGTTTAGCGACCGAAAAAGTGCGTTGAAACAGGGATTCCAGCTCAGGACCAATACAGGATCCTTCTTGTGAAACAGCGTACGCGGACTTCACTTGCCCGAGAATTTGCGGCTCACCCAATATCAAGGAATCCAAACCTGATGCCACGCGCATCACATGTCGCACACTGTCATCATCACTGTGCGTATAGCAGTATTGCTGTAATTCTAACAAGGCAATACCGTGATATTCCCCCAACCAAGCAATTACTTCTTCTATTTTAGTGGCGTCTTCAACCGAGCAATATAATTCCGTACGGTTACAAGTCGAAACGATGACGGCCTCATTGGCTCTTTTCTCCGCAATAAGCGAAGACAAGGCGTCTATCATTTTTTCAGGCGCAAAGGCCACGCGCTCACGTATCGAGACTGGCGCAGTTTTATGATTCACACCTACAGTAATTAGCGGCATTCAGGGCTCTTCTCAAAGATCGAGATCTTAAGGTAATGACAGGAGCAAGCACGGCTCCAACATGACTCTTTACATAAAGAAGACACATTATACGAGAAATTCGCTTTTTTTCGCACCCCATATGAGCAATAAAAGTAATAGGATTAGTTTATAGTTATGCCTGACATAACGTGCCGCTAGCGATACCATAAGGGTTGTATGAATTTAGTATTGAGAAAACGCATGCCTTTTGTTTTTAGGCTCACACAAAAAGTTCGCGCAAGTGCATCAGCGAAAAAACGGCTGTCTCTTTTTATTATCCTGAGCGTGCCGTTGTTGACGGCCTGCAGTCATGATACGACCACGCCCCATGCCGCGTCATTGGCAACTCAAGCACCCCACCCCGTTTCTTCTGCAAGCAATACCGACATCGAAGCCTTGCTAAACGCAGAGTTCATATTACAAAGAGAAGGGCCAAACAAAGCCTTCGAGTCTTTTTATGCACTCGCCAGCCAATCTAACAACATCGACTTAATCGAACGACTAACACACATTGCATTGTTGTCTCAAAATCACCTATACATAGAAAGAAGCGCAAATCTCTGGCTGGCCGCGGCTCCCTCGTCAGAAACAGCTTATTCATTGAAGCTGCAAATTCTCATAAAAGACAACCGTGCAGAAGAAGTGGCAACCTTGCTAATAAACGCCATGAGACACAAAGTATCATTGCGATTCCTACCCCTATACCTAGAAGAAAACATTCGTGAAAACGATCAGGTTTCTACAATAGAAGAAGCCATTTCATTGCTTCCTATGGAGAATCAGAACAATCCCAATATTCAGTTAAGCCACGCTCATCTATTGCTGCTTTCAGGAAAATACCAGCAGGCCATTACCACCTCTGAACAGTTATTATCCAAAGATGGGATGACTAAAAACGAGGCTCTGTACCTTATTCTCGCCTTCAGCCAAAAAAATCTGGACCTGCTTGAAGACGCAATCAAGACGCTCAAAACAGCACTCATACAACAACCAAAGAGCACTAGGCTCTTAACGCCCTTGATCGACTTTCTCGTAGATGACAACCAACCCACAAGTGCAGTGGACATTTATCAAACCGCAGCGCTAGACACGCCTGAAAAGCTACAAGTTGGCATAAACTTAATGCGAACACTATTGGAACACCAACACGCTGAACTGGCATTGCAAATCGCCAGCAGCTTACCCCAAAAGCAGCTTGGCCTTTCGGATCAAATTAATTATTTAACGGCTATTGCGCTTGCACAATTAGGGCAAAAGCCACAAGCCATCGACACCATGGAAAAAGTGGACGGCACATTACGAGCCAACGCCACCAATCAATTGGCCATATGGTTCTATGAAGAAGGCAAAGAGCAGGACATCAACACTATGGTTCTGCGCAGAACACCGCGTGAAAACATGCCAGAACAAGTCGCTGCCATCAGCCACCTTCATGAAGAAAAGGGTCAAACGGATTTATCCTACGAACTGGTAAACAACGCCCTTGTAAACCTTCCTGAATCCGCGCCATTACGATACAGAAAAGCCTTGCTTGCCGACACCCTTGGCTACTGGGATATTACCGAGTCAGAACTAAAAACATTATTGCAAAAAGACTCGGATAACCCTCAATATTTAAACGCTCTTGGCTATACGTTGCTCACCAGAACAGATCGACTCGATGAAGCCATGCGCTACATCGAATCTGCGTACGATAAAAACAATGAAGACCCCGCTATTATCGACAGCTTAGGGTGGGGATTCTTCCTTAAAGGAGAGTTAGAGCAGTCTTCTTATTACTTAAAAAAGGCCTGGTCGATATTACCAGACGCAGAAATCGCAGCGCATTACGGCGAATCTTTATGGAAACAGCGACACTACAAAGAAGCCTTATCCATATGGAAAACAGCACTAGAAACAGCGCCAGATACACCGCTATTACTCGACACCATAAAACGACTGTCACCGTCGTTACTTGAAGACTTAACACAGGACAAGCCATAATGAATTATCGCACACTTGGCGTTATCGCCTTCACCGCACTGATTAGTGCCTGTAGCACACGCCCCACAGGACCGATCACCCCTCCACCAGAGAATGTTCAAGCCATATCGAAATGGGAAACCTCTGGCCGCGTCGGCATTCGTACCCAAAATGACGCGGTGTCTGGCAACTTTTCTTGGCAAAAAGCCCCAGATACATTTGAACTAAACATCGTGGGACCTTTTGGACAGGGCGCCACCAAGCTTGATCAATCTGTCGATGGGGCTGTCACCTTGTCATATGAAGATACCGTGGTAAAAGGCAACGACCCAGCCACACTTCTACAACAAGAGCTCGGCTGGGAGTTTCCAGTTCAGCAAGTCACCTACTGGATAAGAGGTTTGGCGTCACCTAACTCATCCGCCACCATTACCAAGAACGCTGACAGCCAATTACCCAATCAAATAGAACAAGACGGTTGGCTCATCACTTACAGCAATTTCACAAAAGTAGATGGCTTGTCCTTGCCACAAAAAATGCAGGTTTCTAACCCTCCATTTAAAGTAAACCTAATCATCAATCAATGGACTATTCAGTAACTAAGATGCGACTACCTTCTCCCGCAAAATTAAATTTATTTTTACACATTACTGGCCGACGAGAAGACGGCTATCATGAACTGCAAACGCTGTTCCAATTTATTGATCTGTGCGACACCATTGACTTCACATTGACACGTAACAATCAGATCACTATTTCGCCGATAATCGAGAACCTACCAGCTGAGGACAACCTAATTTATAAGGCCGCAAAATTGCTCACGCCCTATAAAAAAGACGCCCATTTCGGCATCGATATTATCCTGACAAAACAATTACCTATGGGTGGCGGAATTGGCGGCGGCAGCTCAAACGCAGCCACCGCCCTACTGGCCTTAAACGTCCTATGGGAATGCCATCTCCCATTGGAAAAGCTCGCTGAGCTGGGCGTGCAATTAGGTGCTGATATCCCTGTTTTTGTTATGGGTTTTGCGGCCTTTGCTGAAGGGGTTGGCGAAAAGCTGCAAAAAGTGGAACTGAAGACCCCTATTTTTTACTGCTCAAACCCAATTGTCACGTCTCAACTGGTCAAATTTTTACCGATAAATATTTGACAAGAGACACCCCTCCCATCAGAATATCGCACGCCTTGAAGCTGGGTGGGCATAATGATTGCTTAGACGTGGTAAAAAAGCACAATCCTGAAGTCGAAGAAGCGTATTTATGGTTGCAAAATCATGGGGATGCGAAGCTGACAGGAACTGGCGCTTGCCTCTTTTTAGCATTTGATAATATGCGCGACGCAGAACGAGTAAGATCGCTTACACCAAATAAATGGCAGAGTTGGGTTTGCCGCGGTTGTAACACTTCTCCTACACATGATGCGCTTAGCCAGTGGATTGAGCAAAATCGAGGGTAGTCTGTCGCTTTTCGAAGCCACTATTTCTCAGCCAGTCTGTTTCATCGCTACAAAATACAAAGGGTATACACAGTGTCCAAGTTGATGGTTTTTACCGGTAATGCAAACCCTGAACTCGCTCGCAGAGTAGTTCGCCGTCTAGGATTACCTATTGGTAACGCAACAGTCGGCAAGTTTAGCGACGGAGAAATTACCGTTGAGATCAATGAAAATGTTCGAGGTAAAGACGTCTTCATTATCCAATCTACCTGTGCACCTAGCAATGACAACTTGATGGAACTTATCGTCATGGCAGATGCGTTACGCCGTGCGTCCGCCACTCGTGTCACTGCTGTTATTCCTTATTTTGGATACGCTCGTCAGGATCGTCGCGTACGTTCTGCTCGTGTGCCCATTACAGCAAAAGTGGTTGCAGACATGATCTCTGCCGTTGGCATCAATCGCGTATTAACGGTTGATTTACATGCAGACCAAATCCAAGGATTCTTTGATATCCCTGTTGATAACGTTTATGCAACCCCTTTACTACTTGACGATTTGCAGCGTCAAGGCCATGAAAACATCACGGTTGTTTCACCTGATGTAGGTGGTGTTGTTCGTGCTCGTGCTTTTGCAAAACTACTTGATGATGCGGACTTAGCTATCATTGATAAGCGTCGTCCGCGAGCCAACGAAGCACAGATCATGCATTTGATCGGTGACGTTGCAGGCAAAACATGCGTTCTTGTCGACGACATGTGTGATACCGGTGGTACTTTATGTGCCGCAGCAAAAGCGCTAAAAGAACACGGCGCTGCCAAAGTGCTTGCTTACTGTACTCACCCAGTACTGTCTGGCAAAGCCATTGAAAACATTAAGAATTCCGTGCTTGATGAGTTGGTCGTGACTGATACCATCCCATTGACACAAGAGGCGCTTAACTGCCCTCAAATACGCCAATTGTCGATGTCTGACATTATGGCGGAGGCTGTTCGTCGCGTTTGCAACGAAGAGTCTATCAGTGCCATGTTTGGGGCCTAAGCCAAACATTAACGCTCGGAGCGGGTCGCATCTCTGGGCACAAACTTTATTTATTATTAGGAAATTACCATGTCATTATCTATTAATGCCGTAGCACGTACTCAAGAAGGTAAAGGTGCGAGCCGCCGCCTTCGTAACGAAGGCCTAGTGCCAGCTGTTATTTATGGCGGTGAGACTGCTCCAGTATCTATCTCTTTGAAAGACAACGAACTACTTAAAGCTGTTGGCACTCCAGGCTTCTTGACTGGCCTTGTTGAAGTAACAGTTGAAGGTAAAACTGAGCAAGTTCTTGTTAAAGCCCTACAACGTCACCCATCTACTGGCGCTGTAATGCACATGGACCTTCAGCGCGCTCAAGCTGACAAAGTGATCACAACTCGTGTTCCTTTAAGCTTCATCAACGCCGCTCAAAGTGAAGGTGTTAGCAAGCAAGGTGGTCGTTTGACTGTTGAATCTAAATTGGCTGAAGTTCGTTGTTTGCCAGCGAACCTACCTGCTGTATTGACAGTAGACGTGATCAAAGGCCAACTTGATCAAATCTTCCACCTATCTGATGTTATCCTTCCTGAAGGCGTAGAGTTGGTTTCTTTGTTGAAAGGCGAAGATCACGACCAACCTATCGCTCGTATCGGTAAGTCTAAACGTTAAGATCTCATTGAAGGCAGCATTGTGGCAGGTTTCAGATTATTAGTAGGCTTGGGAAACCCAGGCAGCGAATACGAGAACACTCGCCATAATGCAGGCGCTCAGTGGATTGAGGCATTGGCTCGTCAGAGCCAATGCTCTCTTCGTTCTGAAAAGAAGTTTTTCGGCCAATTTGGCAAAGTTTATATAGCTGGTGAAGAGTGCTATCTCCTTATTCCCACCACCTATATGAATTTAAGTGGCAAAGCGGTTCAGGCTGTCAGCCAGTTTTACAAAATCCCTCCAGAAGAAATTCTAGTAATCCACGATGAATTAGACATCGCTCCGGGCACCGCAAAACTGAAACAGGGTGGCGGCCATGGTGGACACAACGGATTAAAAGACATCATTGCAAAGCTTGCCAATAACCGAGAGTTCGGCCGCCTGAGAATTGGCATTGGCCATCCAGGGCATGCAAGCCAAGTCGCTAACTATGTACTAAAAAAAGCAGCGCCTGACGACTACGCAAAGATCGAACAGACAATCGACGAATCATTACGCTATATTGATGACATCGTTCGCGGCAACCTAAACGCCGTGATGAATCAACTTCATAGCTTCAAAGCATAATCATTTAATTAGGAATCTCACTATGGGTTTTAATTGCGGCATCGTTGGGCTACCTAACGTTGGTAAATCGACTCTATTTAATGCATTAACCAAAGCAGGCATTGGCGCTGAAAACTTCCCATTCTGCACCATTGAACCAAATGCTGGTGTTGTCGCTATGCCTGATCCACGTCTGGATGCACTAGCAGAGATTGTTAAACCAGAGCGTGTACTGGCTACTACAATGGAATTTGTTGACATTGCAGGCCTAGTAGAGGGCGCATCAAAAGGTGAAGGCCTTGGCAACAAATTCCTTGCTAACATTCGTGAAACAGATGCAATTGCTCACGTAGTTCGCTGTTTTGAAGATGAAAACGTCATTCACGTTTCAAATCACGTAAACCCAAAATTAGACATTGAAGTCATTAACCTTGAGCTGATATTTGCTGACATCGAATCCATTGATAAGCAACTGTTCCGTACCGCGAAAAACGCAAAAAGCGGCAACAAAGACGCCATTGCCCATAAAGCCTTCCTAGAAAGCATCAAAGCTCACCTAGAAGACGGTTTGCCAGTACGTTCTATGTCTTTGTCAGACGACCAGAAGAAAGAAGTCCGCTCATTGCACTTATTGACAACCAAACCAACCATGTATATTGCCAACGTGGCGGAAGACGGTTTTGAAAACAATCCGCATCTTGACCAAGTGCGTGAAATTGCAGAAGCAGAAGGCGCCATGGTGGTTCCAATCTGCAACCAGTTAGAGGCTGAAATTTCTGAACTAGACGCCGAAGAGATGCAAGAGTTTCTTGATGAGATGGGCATGGAAGAACCAGGTCTAGACCGTGTAATACGTGCAGGCTATGAACTATTAGGCCTACAGACCTACTTCACAGCAGGCGTCAAAGAAGTTCGAGCTTGGACAGTAAAACAAGGCGCAACCGGCCCACAAGCCGCTGGTGTGATCCACACAGACTTCGAGAAAGGCTTTATCCGCGCCGAGGTAATTAGCTACAACGACTTTATCCAATATAAAGGCGAAAGTGGCGCAAAAGAAGCCGGAAAATGGCGCCTTGAAGGCAAAGACTACATTGTAAAAGACGGTGATGTCATGCATTTCCGCTTTAATGTTTAACCTTTAAAAAAACATTTTAAGAAAACACTTGACCCATTAACAAGTTATATGAATAATATCGCGCCACAGAGGCAGTAGATCGATTTGTATAAACTGTTTTTGTGTCAGTCTGTTGGGGTATAGCCAAGCGGTAAGGCAACGGGTTTTGATCCCGTCATGCGTAGGTTCGAATCCTTCTACCCCAGCCAACAGACGAACGGCTATGTAGCTCAGTTGGTTAGAGCACATCACTCATAATGATGGGGTCACTAGTTCGAATCTAGTCATAGCCACCAACAATTCGATATGTTGGGGTATAGCCAAGCGGTAAGGCAACGGGTTTTGATCCCGTCATGCGTAGGTTCGAATCCTTCTACCCCAGCCATCGACGCGTTTATTATATATACAGTTAAGGCTATGTAGCTCAGTTGGTTAGAGCACATCACTCATAATGATGGGGTCACTAGTTCGAATCTAGTCATAGCCACCAACTTATAAAAGAAATCCTTTATTGGGGTATAGCCAAGCGGTAAGGCAACGGGTTTTGATCCCGTCATGCGTAGGTTCGAATCCTTCTACCCCAGCCAATTCTTCTCGATCCTTTCAAGTAACTGACACTCTTCCTTTATTTCACTGGATTTTGTTTTTCTACGTCCTATAATTATACAAACTCTTCTCAACTTGTTAATGGACAATACTCATGAAATCAGCCCTTTTACTCTCAACCGCTTTATTGGCAAGCGCTGCGCATGCCGATGTTCTTGGTTTAACCGCTGAGACTGGATCTTTCATCACTAACGATGGAGAAGATTTTAACTCATACTTTGGTGTTGCGATTGAACACCCAATCCCAGTCATTCCAAATATTCGTCTACAAAATCAAAGTCTAAAGAAATTTGGCGACTCCAACCTTGACCTTTCCTACAATGACTACACTCTTTATTATGAGTTTCTTGATGGTTTATTGTGGTTGGATCTTGATGCAGGTGTTACTTTCCGCAAGATTGATGACGCAGGCAATTCTGACATTGATGGCACTTATCCTCTAGGCTATGTGTCCGCTTACGTGAGTATTCCAGGAACAGCACTGTCTGTTGGCGGTGAAGTTAAGACTGGCGGCGGAAGCGATGCAGACATTACTGACACGACCTTTAAAGTCAAATTCCAACCTCTAATATTTGCAGGCATTGAAGCAGGCTACCGCACAGTAACAGAAGACTTCTCTTCGGCTGGCAAGTATGAGCCAAAAGGCGCTTTCATCGGCGTGTTTGTTGATTTCTAAGCACCTCATATAGAAACGAAAAATCCCGCTGAATCATGAATCATCATTCAGCGGGATTTTTTATGACTACAATCGAAGACTAATTGGTTTTTGAAAAGCCAATTTGCCCATCAATAACATCGGCAACAATCTCATCACCCGTAACAAAATGACCGGACAATAACTCATTGGCCAATGGGTTTTCTATCCATTTCTGAATAGCTCGCTTCAACGGTCTTGCACCATACACGGGGTCATAACCCACTTCGACCAATTGATCTGAAGCCGTGTCCGTTAACGTCAGTGTCATTCCCATTTCAGCCAAACGCTCATTTAAATGAGATAACTGAACCGCTGCTATACCTTTAATTTGCGTTTTCATTAGCGGATGAAACACGACCGTTTCGTCAATACGGTTAATGAATTCAGGGCGAAAATGCGTCCCTACCACACCCATCACTTTGGCTTTGATCTCTTCATATTGATCCGCAGACCGATATTCTTGGATAAAGTCCGACCCCAAGTTAGACGTCATCACGATCACTGTATTTCTAAAATCCACCGTGCGACCTTGTCCATCGGTTAGGCGACCATCGTCCAAGACTTGCAAAAGAATATTGAACACATCTGGGTGCGCTTTCTCGACCTCATCAAGCAGCAACACGGAATAGGGGCGACGTCTTACTGCCTCCGTCAAATACCCACCTTCTTCATACCCCACGTACCCTGGAGGCGCACCAATCAAACGGGCCACTGAGTGTTTTTCCATAAACTCAGACATATCAATCCGTACCATCGCCTGCTCGGTATCAAAAAGAAACTTCGCCAAAGACTTACACAGTTCCGTTTTCCCCACGCCTGTAGGCCCTAGGAATAAAAATGAGCCATTAGGTCGGTTTGGGTCAGCCAAGCCAGAACGAGAACGACGCACCGCATTAGAGACCGCCAAAACGGCTTCATCCTGTCCCATTACGGATTCATGCAATGCCTCTTCCATGCGCAACAACTTATCACGCTCACCTTCCAGCATTTTATCTATGGGAATTCCCGTCCAACGAGACACCACAGTAGCAATCTCTTCTTCTGTTACTCGTCGTTTTAACAAGAGCGTTTCCGTACTTTCTTCTGCCTTGCTGGCTTTTTCAATCTCAGCCTCCAGCATGGGAATCACACCATACTGTAACTCAGACATTTTCGCCAAATTACCACTACGACGAGCCTCCTCCATTTCCTGACGGACAGACTCCAATTCTTCCTTGAGCTTTTGTGCACCTTGTACGGCGGCTTTTTCAGCGTTCCAAATTTCTTCTAAATCTGAGAATTGCTTCTGCAAGCCATCTATTTCAAGATCAAGCTCAGCCAGACGCACTTTAGACGCTTTGTCCTTCTCTTTTTTCAGCGCTTCTTTTTCAATCTTCAATTGAATCAAACGACGCTCTAAACGGTCCATGTCTTCTGGCTTAGAGTCCATTTCCATGCGAATACGACTGCCTGCCTCATCGATCAAATCAATGGCTTTGTCCGGCAATTGACGATCTGTGATGTAACGTTGCGACAGTTTCGCTGCCGCTATGATGGCCGAATCGGTAATATCCACACCATGATGTACTTCATAACGCTCTTTTAGACCGCGTAAAATAGCGATGGAATCCAAAACACTTGGCTCTTCCACCAACACTTTCTGAAAGCGTCGTTCCAGAGCCGCGTCTTTTTCAATGAACTGTCGGTATTCATCCAACGTGGTGGCCCCAACACAATGCAGTTCGCCACGGGCAAGCGCAGGTTTCAGCATATTTCCGGCATCCATAGAGCCTTCTGATTTACCCGCCCCCACCATGGTGTGAATTTCATCAATAAATAAAATCACCTGGCCTTCTTGCTTAGCCAATTCATTCAACAAGGCTTTTAGACGCTCTTCAAACTCACCGCGATACTTAGCCCCCGCGATTAACGCCGCCATATCAAGTGAAAGTACACGCTTGTTTTTTAACCCTTCTGGCACTTCACCGTTAATGATTCGCTGTGCCAACCCTTCTACAATAGCCGTCTTACCCACACCAGGCTCGCCGATTAAAACCGGGTTATTCTTACGTCGACGCTGCAGAACTTGAATCGTTCGACGAATTTCATCATCGCGCCCAATGACCGGGTCAAGCCGACCTTCCGCCGCTCTCGCCGTTAAATCCACCGTGTATTTATCCAATGCTTGACGACTTTCTTCCGCATCAGGGTCATTCACAGAGTCACCACCGCGAATATTATCTATCACCACCGCAATGTCAGCCTTGGTCACGCCACTGGCTTTAAGGCTTTTAGCAAGATCATCTTTGCCATCAAACATCGCCATTAATACCAGCTCAGAGGAAATGTACTGATCTTTTCGCTTCTGCGCCTCTTTGTCTGCAAGGTTCAGTAATCGACCCAACTCAGGAGACATCTGCACATTGCCATCGTGGTCATTCACTTTTGGCAGGCGCGTCAATAATTCATTAAGGCCATCTCGAAATTTGGCCACAGGTATCCCTGCCTGCTGCAAAATAGGGCGAGTACTTCCACCCTGCTGATCCAACAACGCCATCATTAAGTGAAGCGGCTCAATGTAAGAATGATCTTGCCCAAGCGCAACGGACTGAGCATCGGAAAGGGCAAGCTGTAATTTACTGGTTAAGCGGTCTATACGCATAATCTGACATCCTTTAATAAACATAAGATGAACTGGTCAATTAATAGCTTAATAATCCCCAATTTCAGCTTTTCAAGATTGGCAGTGTCATTTTTTTGACACTGATCAGTAAAACCCATCAAATTTTACCTATCCAACCAAATAACAGACGCCATTCTCCCCGTTACAGCTTCTCGTCGATAAGAATAAAAACGCTCAACATCGCGAAAAGTACAGTAATCACCGCCATAAATGTGCTCCACACCAGCTTTTTTAATCGCTGCGCAGCCAACATATACAGGTTGCCCAGCCACTTACCACTTTCGCCAGAAGGCTTAAACGCCTCCTTCGCCTCAGACAAAACAGAAACAAAGGCCTCTTTTACTTCGTCTCCCACTTCAAAAGCATCTGGACCAATTGCAGGCCCCAGCCACACCATCACCTTGCTCTTATCGTCAAACTTGGCCAATGTGGATTCCAACACACCGGCACACAAACCACGCCAGCCAGCATGCGCTACTGCCACTTGCGTTCCTGCCTGATCGCAAAAGAAAACCGGCAAGCAGTCAGCTGTCAGCACCACACACACCTGATTAACGTCTCTCGTCATGGCGGCGTCCGCTGCCGCTGGCAAATATTCGCAAGGCAGGGTCACAACTTCTGTACCATGAACCTGATTTAACCAAATCGCAGAGTCCGGCATATCAATATAGGACGCAAACAATCGTCGATTTTGATCAACAGCAACAGGGTCGTCTTGAACGTGAAGACCTAAGTTCAGCGCATCATATGGCGCACCGCTTACTCCACCAATACGCGTAGACACATAAGCACGAACAGAACTTGGCGCAGGCCAAGTAGGCAAAATAAAAGAAGCACTATTTGCAGACATCGATATCCTCGGAACCAAAAATGAAAAAGGCAGCTCGAAGCTGCCTCTGTTAATACCCTATGCTTAGAAATATTCGGAATCGTTACTGCCCGACTCCACCATATCCCTTTTAAGCGCGTCCAAAAGCTGCTTCATATCATCTGGTAAATCAATTTCCCATTGCATCCACTCACCTGTAATAGGGTGAGAAAGCTCTAGCTTCTTAGCATGCAACGCCTGACGACGGAAGTGACGCAATTCGTCCTGCAACTCAGGAGAACACGCTTTTGGCATTTTCAGGCGACCGCCATATTGCGGGTCGCCCACCAATGGGTATTGGATGAACGCCATATGCACGCGAATTTGGTGCGTTCGCCCTGTTTCAAGCTTCAAACGAATGTGCGTGTGATTTTTAAAGCGCTCTACTAAACGGTAGTGAGTCACAGCGTCCTTACCGTTTACCGGCTCAACTGCTTGCTTTTGACGATTATGGGGATGGCGGCCGATTGGCTCGTCAACGACACCGCCGCCGGTCATGACACCAATGGAAATGGCTTCATATTCGCGCCCCATACTGCGTTCTTGTAACTGAAAAACCAAATCTGTTTGCGCAGCCAATGTTTTAGCAACCACCATCAAACCTGTGGTTTCTTTGTCCAGACGATGGACAATCCCCGCTCTTGGAATATGAGCGGTTTCTGGTGCGTGATGAAGAATCGCATTCATCAAGGTGCCGTCTCGGTTGCCTACAGCAGGATGAACAACCAAACCAGCAGGTTTATTAATAATGATGATATCGTCGTCTTCATAGACAATATCGAGCGCCATTTCTTGCGCTTCATGATCCGCTTGCGCCTCAATCACGATATCAAGAGTCACAACCTCACCACCAAATAACTTCTCTTTTGGCTTAGTGATTTTGCCATCAACTTTCAAAACCCCTTCTTTGATCCAAGTCTGGATACGAGAACGGGAATAGTCGCTGAACAATTCTGTTGCGATTTGATCAAATCGGCTCCCTCCTAAATCGAAGGGAACTTGGGCTTCTTTTACTATTCGCTCTGCCATACAATGTACTTTAATCTGTTGTTTTCAGCGCAATAATTTTATCATTGGCTGAAAGTGAAAAAACGTGTAGCGCCTTGCACTTCATCATCTTTCGCAATTTAACGCTACAAAATGCCGATTGAGGCTAATCTACTACCATATCAAGGTTTTGATTATACATGGGATTTCATCACTCGTTGCTCCGATTCTCTGGAATAGTAAGTTTTTCTTTGTTCATTGTGGCCTGCTCTAGCCAGCCAGTACAAGAACCCGACCTCCCTGAACGAGTTTATTACGACAAAGCTCAACAAGCGTTAGAGGAAAATCTTCCTTCAACGGCGATCAAACATCTAAAAGACTTAGATTCTCGCTATCCGTTTGGTGAGTTTAGCACTCGCGCCGAACTCGACCTCATCTATGCTCAAATGGAAGCAAGCGACTTTATCGCTGCGCACGCCACAGCAGAGCGGTTCATCAAGAACCACCCCGAGCACGACTCTATTGATTACGCTTACTACATGCGGGCCCTGTCTACCTATAAAGGCGCCGAAAGCCTGATGTCTCGTTACCTCGACTTAGACCCAAGTGAAAGAGACTCAAAGGAGCTGTCAAAAGCCTTCAACGAACTGGCAGACTTCACTTCTCGCTACCCAAAAAGCAAGTATGCCCCTGACGCGAAAGCTCGTATGTATCACCTTCGCGAAATGGTGTCACGACACGAACTGCAAGTGGCTCGTTATTACTTAAAAAGAAAAGCCCCACTTTCTGCATTGCGTCGCAGCCAAGAAGTGATTTTGCACTTCCCTAGCACCCAATCAGTAGAAGAAGCGTTAGCGATCAGCGTGCAATCCTACAAGGATTTGCAACAGGCCGATTTAGCGCAGACAAACCTCGCGGTATTAAAACAAAACTTCCCAAAATCTACACACCTAGACGAGCAAGGAAACTTTATTCCGCTAACGCTTCCCAGTGATGCGGACCCAAGTTTCTTATATTGGGTGACCTTTGGCTTAATTGACTGACCTTCGGTTTAATTAATTTAAAGGTACGTTTGTATTCAGCGGGCAGGAAACACCACGTTTTCTTGCTCGCTTGTCCACATCGGATATTTCTTCATAACCACATTGTTAAAGAGTGCAGAGTCTAAAAATAGTGACAACCATTTTTTGACATTATCGTATTCACTTTCATCAAATCTTTTCTGATTCACCGCCGCAAACTGACGCACAAATGGGAATACCGAGATATCCGCAACACTCAACTTCTCCCCCATTAAATACGAACGCAAACCCAAACGACGATTCAGTCGCCTTAAAAATACCTCGCATTGAGCAAAGTAATAGGATTCGCTGAATTCAGTATAGCGATCGGCGTACTTATAACGATCCAACCATTTTTTAAAAAACACATCATTATATCTGATCCAAGCGCTCATCTTATTACGCTGACACGCATCAGAAGGCCATACGCTATTCACCTTGATTCGATTATTACTTTTGGATAAAGCCCATAAGATTATATCCATACTTTCAGGATAACGCGCACCATCCATATCAACCAGCTGCGGCACACTCGACCTCCCCTAATGACAGCAGCGCTTCAGGTTTCGCTTTAAGCACGACCTCCCTGAGATTCACTGGAACATTCAAATACGCAATCGTGTATCTCGCACGAATCGCATAAGGGCAGCGCCTAAAGGAATACAAAACAGGTAACAAGCACCCTCCTAACTTCTACATATCATTTATTTAAGGCATAAAAAAACCATGCTTATCTATCGCCAATAAGGCCAAGAAAAAGCATGGTCTTTGAGAATATCAAAGATTCAATTATACGATGGTAACATTTTCGGCTTGAGGACCTTTTTGGCCTTGAGTCACTTCAAATGTAACGCTCTGGCCTTCTTGCAAAGTGCGGCGACCATTACCATTAATTGCACGGAAGTGAACAAAAACATCTGCTCCGCCTTCACGCTCAATAAAACCAAATCCTTTTTCGTCGTTAAACCACTTAACAATACCTGATACTAACTGACCTGACATAATAACCTCATTTTATGCTGCTCTTAAATGAGCAATCTTTTAACTTAGCCAAAATGAATTTGACCTCAAGCAACGATTCAATATTAAGTGTATTAAGAATGAAACATTAGCATTCCAAAATATACTTACTTCTCGATAATAAGTCGTTAGAAATAAAATAGAAAGTATCTGCATAAGAGTATTGTTAAAAAAGGTAACTTGATTGCGGATACATTCATTAACTGGCTTCGGTTCATATTCCCAGAACAAACCAAGAAAAACAAAAAAGCACCAATTTAGAACAAGCATTAAGAAAAAAACACCGAAAGCACCAAAAAAAAGCATCATGGAACAATTATTGCTAGTTGTTATGAAATACATTTGTCGCTCTATGATAAGGCACCCAAAAAGCCCCAAAAAAGAGCATCAGATCAGGCGTTATAACCATAACAGTGCAAAAAGAACATTAGGAGTCGCCCCGTGTCACCCACAAACAGTGCAGTCGAAATGCTGGTTTCCAGCTCAAATACGCTTTTCATACTTCTTGGCGCCATCATGGTCTTTGCCATGCATGCAGGGTTTGCCTTTCTCGAAGTCGGAACCGTCCGTCATAAAAACCAAGTCAACGCATTAGTTAAAATAATGACGGACTTCGCCGTATCTGCGCTTGTGTACTTCTTTATTGGCTACCACATCGCTTACGGCGTGACTTTTTTTGACAGCGCAGCCGTGTTGGCTCAAGAAAATGGCTACAGTCTGGTGAAATTCTTCTTCTTAATGACGTTTGCCGCTGCCATCCCTGCGATTATCTCCGGTGGTGTTGCTGAACGCGCCAAGTTTTACCCGATGCTGGTTTCAGCCGCGATCATTGTTGGTGTGGCTTATCCGTTTTTTGAAGGGATTGTCTGGAATGGCAATTATGGCTTCCAAGATCTTTTAGAAACGCACTTCGGTGCGCCATTTCATGATTTTGCTGGTTCGGTCGTCGTACACGCTTTTGGCGGTTGGGTCGCATTGGCAGCCATCATATTATTAGGCACTCGACGTGGTCGCTTTAGACATGGAAAACTGGTGGCATTCGCCCCTTCTAACATTCCTTTTCTTGCTTTAGGGGCTTGGATTTTATGTATCGGTTGGTTTGGCTTCAACGTCATGTCGGCACAAACATTAGACGGCATCAGTGGATTGGTTGCTGTTAACTCATTAATGGCTATGGTGGGCGGTATTATCGCAGCCATGTTGTGTGGTAAAAACGACCCAGGCTTTATTCATAATGGACCACTGGCTGGATTGGTGGCAATTTGCGCGGGTTCAGACATTATGCACCCAATTGGCGCCCTCGTAACCGGCGCGATAGCTGGAGCAATCTTCACTATTTTATTCACACACATCCAACAAAAATTCAAACACACTGACGACGTGCTAGGTGTTTGGCCTTTGCATGGCGTTTGTGGTGCATGGGGTGGCATCGCCGCTGGCATTTTTGGTTCCGAAACGCTAGGCGGACTTGGTGGTGTTAGCTTTACCTCCCAATTAATAGGAAGCCTAGCAGGAATCGTCATTGCAACAGCAAGCGGATTTGCTGTGTATGGTATAGTGAAAACAGTGAATGGATTACGCCTCAGCGAAGAAGAGGAATTTAACGGTGCCGACTTATCCATTCATAAGATTGGCTCAATAGGTAAGGAATAACCCCTCACCCGCGTTACCTAATAAAAGTGCTGCTTATATTAGGTAACGTCACCTCAGGTTAAAGCTAATCAAACGTCATGGTGTTTAATGACCACTTATTGATAAAATCCTGCAAACAAGAAAATGATGCTACTGGTAACCTTAATATTAACCTGTTTACTTAATGGTTGTATGTATTAAGGATTTGAGTGACACGATCAATAACGCTAAAGGCAGTTTGATTGTCGCTTGGCAAGTTTTTCGCCCAGTCACGTTGGTGTGCAGCAAAATCAGACGTTTTTGCCCATGCTTTAATTTCTTCATCCGTCAGCTCTCTAACAGAGTTTCCTTGCTCTTTAATCAGGCTCACCATTTCGGCGTAACGTTTGTCCATTAAGTGCCCCAAATAACGATAAGAATATTCTGCTGCACGACTAAAGGCTTGTTTGTCTTCTTCTGCCAACTTTTCCCACACGTCATTATTGATGGCGATAATGTATAAATGACCTAACCAAAGTTGTTGAGAAATAAGTGAGTGCTTCGCTGTTTTATGAAGGTTTAGGTTATAGGCACTGTCGATGTTAACCAAGATTCCGTCTAGTCGACCATCATCAAGGGCATCGTATACTTCTGGTCCCCAATGCATTTTTACTGGCTCTGCCCCCACACTTTTTAGAAAATCTAAGTGCCAGAAACTCGCTGAGCGCCATTTCTGATTCTTGATCTGTGCAATATTCGGTAATTCGGAAGTGCCAAAAAATCCGGCAGGGAATCCGGTTGATAAAAAGATGGGACGGATATTATTACTATCAAGCTCTTGGCTGAACTCTGGAATTCGATCATACACTTCGCGGAAAAATTCAACTTGCTTGGCACCAGATGGCCCAACTGGAAAACCTTTGAATATCTGATGAAGAGGCATTTCTTTGGCTTTATATTCTGGAACAATAACGCTGATATCGTTTTTACCGGAGCTTAATGCTGGTAACGCATCGTATGCAGCAGCTAACTCGCCATCCCAATGTCGTTCGATGACAACTCGACCTTTAGACTCTCTTTTAACCGCGGGAAAGAACACTTCATTCAGAAACTGCATTCGCATGCCATTTAGAGGTTGGTGGTCACTGTATTTCAATACCGTTTCAGCTTGAACTTGGGCAATGCTTAACAGCACACAAGAGACCGTTAGTAACTTTTTGATAAACATAATCGAGCTTCCTCTAAATAGACAGCAGTTTGATTTTAAGATGAAAACTAACGGTTTAAATAGCTTGAACTCGTTAGCTTTTACTTACTCTATCAAATGCTCCATGTCACAAAGCTGACCGCTAGCTTACGTTTTTGTCAGAATTTTCTTGATCCAGTGCTAAGGTAAAGCCGAAAGTATTACTACCATTTTCACTCTGCACAAAAACATTGCCTTTGTGCATTAACGCAACAGCCTTCACGATAGAAAGCCCCAATCCGTGGTGGATATGGCTGCCACTTCGGGACGAATCGACGCGATAAAAACGCTCAAACAACCGCTCCAAGTGTTGATTTTCTATCATCTCGCCCTGATTCGAAACAGCAACCGAAGCAAGGTTTTTGTCTTGTTGAATCGTCACCTTTATCGTTGAGTTGTGACGCGCGTGTTGAACACCGTTGCCTAGCAGGTTGGCTAAGGCTCGATGGAAAAGCCGATGGTCAATACAGGCGATCGCATCACCTTCGATTTCAACAGTAAGGTTATTTTCTTCGAGCAGGGTTTCAATATAGTCCAAGGTTTTTTGCGCTTCTTGGTGTAATGACACAGTAGTGATTTGCGTTGCGATTTCCCCAGCTTGGGCATGTGACATAAAAAGCATGTCATTCACAATCGACGTCATACGCTCGAGCTCTTCTAAGTTCGATCCGAGCAAGTCTTCTAGCTCCGCTATGTCATGTTGATGAGACAGACTAAGCTGAGTTTGTCCGATCAAATTGGTCAGCGGTGTTCTCAGTTCATGAGCAACATCAGCATTGAAACTTTCGAGCTGTTGCCATGCGACTTTTTGTCGATCTAAAACACCATTAAAAGACATCGCCAATGTTTGTAACTCAGTGGGAAGTTGAGTGGTATCTAAACGTTTATCATAGTTGCCTGGCTCGAATGTTTTTGCTTGTAAACTGAGCTTTTTGACTGGCCTCATGCCCATCGTCGAAATACCGAACCCCAGTAACGCCACCAGCGAGATGCCAAAAATACTGATTAAGACTAACGTTCGGGTAAACTCATTCAGCGTTCCCACATAGGCGGTTGAGTCAATAGAAACAGAAAAACGTAACTCTTTGTTTTCATCATCAAACGAAGTAAACGTCGTGTAGAGATAATGATCTGATGACATCGCGCTGTTCGATGAAATCAGGCTAAATCCCTCCGTTAGCGGCACTTGTCCCATTTCAGTCAAACTGTTATCGCCGAGCAATACGGTTGAATCCGAATCAAACACCCAATACTTAACACGCCCTCCCTCAGCTTCCGTTAAATCAGCAAGTTTTTTTACCAAGCGTTGCCACGCGTCTGGGCTAGTGCGCGAGCCTATCCAAGGCTCAATTAAATTGGCTCTGAATATCAGTTCATTGTGCATCTGCTTGGTCAATGAATCGTCCAAAGACGACCTTAGTAATAAGCCATAAGCAGATAATGTAAGCATGGAGCACAAGGCAAACATAATGGATAATCGGCTGGCAATGGAGCTGGTTTTCATAACAATCTTCTACCTACAATCACCTAATTTCGATCTAAATTAGTCTCTCGTTTCAAGCACGTAACCCATGCCTCGAACCGTGTGTATTAATTTTTCTGTATAAGGTAAATCGACCTTACTTCTTAAACGTTTCACGGCGACCTCTACCACATTGGTATCGCTGTCAAAATTCATGTCCCATATTTGCTCCGCAATCATCATTTTCGACAATATTTTGCCCTGATTTCTGACCAACAAACTAAGCAACGCAAACTCTTTTGCGGTTAGCTCTAAACGGTCATTGCCTCGGGTGACTTTTCTCGCGATTAAATCCAGCTGCAAATCATGAATGCTTAAATGCGTCATTTCTGCGCCATCCACTTGCTGCCTTCTTAGCAATGCTTGAATACGAGCCACCAGCTCACTTAAAGAAAAAGGCTTACATAAATAGTCATCCGCACCGTGACGTAGCCCCTTAACACGTTCTTCTACAGAGCCTTTGGCCGACAGCATAATAACGGGAGTGTTTTTATGACCTCGTAACCGATCCAAAATGCTATAACCATCTAAACCGGGTAGCATGACGTCTAAAATAATCGCCTCATAATCATGCTCCATGGCTAGATGCAAGCCATCTAAACCATCAACTGACACATCAACATTAAAGCCAAGTTCTTTTAATGCTCGCTTGATATAGGCTGAGGTTTTTTCCTCATCTTCGACCAAAAGTAGTCTCATAACGCTTCTCACTAAACAGCTTAAAATGACATTGCTCTCTCATATTAGAGGTTCAGGACTGACTTAGCATGGATATTTTTCTGACAAAAATGTCAGAAACGACCGATTTGATTGGCTTTAAAAAAGTAAAATACGCTTGCAAGACAGACTATGATCTTGTTTAGTGACGCAAATTTAAAGCACAGTTAAACGTTTTACAAAAAGCTTGCCTATCCCATTAATCATCTGCTAGCCTTACAGCTGTTAAACGTTTAACTACAAATACAAAAAAAGGTACGTTTACAATGAGAAAGCCTTCAATCCGTGAAGTCGCCAAATTAGCCGATGTGTCGACGGCAACAGTGTCTAACGTCTTTTCTGGCAAAAAACCTGTTAATGACGAACTAAAAGACAGAGTACGCAACGCTGCGGCTCAACTCGGCTATCAAGTGGATCGCGCTGCGTCCCAACTTCGTTCACAACGCAATAAAGTAGTGACGGTGTTGGTGCCAAATATCACAGATACCTTTTTTGCTACCATTGTTTCCCACCTTGAAAACTTGGCTTTTGAACATGGTTACGATGTCATTGTGGCAAGTTCTCATGATCGTGATGATGTGGAAGCGTCACGCGTAAAAGCCTTAATGAGCTGGAAACCGGCAGGCATGATCGCCATTCCTTGCTCTGGTCAATTATCAGAATCACTGCTTAATTTAAGACACCTTTGTCCTACGGTATTAATTGACCGTGTCGCCGTTCACGCAACGCCCTTTGATACCGTCACCATAGACAATCGATCTGCTGGTGAAATGGCATGCCAACACCTCACTCATGCTGGCCATGAAAACATCTTAATTGCAGCATCAAATTTGTCCTTTCCACCGATTCGAGAGCGGGTGGAAGGGGCTTTTTTAGCCATAGAAAAAGCCAACTTAGCCAAGCCTGATGTCATTGAATTAGGCTCGGAGCTAGAGGGCGGGGCGATAAAAATCGCAGACTGGTTGGCAAACCATCCCAAGCCGACGGCCATATTCGCGCTAACCAACGTCACGACACTGAGCACACTTACCGCATTGGCAGAATGCAACATCAAAGTCGGACAAGACATTTCTTTAGTGGCTTTCGATGATTACGCTTGGATGTCTGCAAGAAGTACCAGCCTTACCGCAATACGTCAGCCTGTTGAAGAAGTCGCTGCAAGTGCATGGTCTAAATTGCTAGAACGCATTGATTCGGACAGAAAAAACATAGATCCCAATGCCACAGTTCTTGATGCAACGCTGATAGAGCGCCACTCAGTGAAAAAAATAGAAAAGTAGATTTAAGACTCTAAAAATGGAGAGCGATCGGATTACGATCCTTTAAATTACAACTGTTGAAATCTAAATAAGGAGGCCAAGATGCAGAGTTAAGAAGCGAAAAAGAAGCCGGTAACACTGACGTTTTACCATAACCCATTAACCCTACACCTTAGCTAAGGTTAGCACTCAATAAAGATGTCTAACCGACTTCCATCACTGTTGCAGCAGTTTTGAAAGCCGTGTTCAGTGTATTACATCTGAATTTTATAACCAATAGAGCAAGACAGGGTAACAAAACATCAGCCACTCATTTGGCTGTTGTGGGCGACTTTCGCCTAAATTATTGATCGGAGTGTAAGTAATGAAATCTATAGCAATAAAAACAATCGGTTTTACTACGCTTGCCGCTACGTTTGGCGCCTTATCAGCACACGCTGAAGCATCGTCAACCGTGGCGTTCTTGATGCCAGATCAGGCATCAACTCGATACGAAGAACATGACTTCCCAGGCTTTAAAGCCGCCATGAATAAACTCTGTTCAGACTGTAAATTAATCTATCAAAATGCCAATGGCGATGTGACTTTACAGCAACAACAATTTAACTCTGTGATCGCACAAGGTGCCAAAGTCATTGTACTTGACCCTGTGGATTCCAGTGCCGCTGCCTCTTTAGTGAACTTGGCTCAGAGCCAGGGCGTTAAAGTCATTGCTTACGACCGCCCTATTCCCGGAAAAGCCGCTGACTTCTATGTTTCTTTTGATAACAAAGGCATAGGCAAAGCCATTGCGGAAAGTCTCGTTAAACATTTGGAAAAAATGGGCGTACCAAAAGACAAAGGCGGGATTCTGCAGATTAACGGTTCTCCTACCGATGCAGCAGCGGGGTTAATCCGTGACGGCATTGACGAAGGCCTAGACAACAGCGGGTACACCACACTGGCTGAGTACGACACGCCGGATTGGGCGCCACCAAAAGCGCAGACATGGGCGAATGGTCAAATCTCTCGCTTCGGTTCCAATATTTTAGGTGTGGTTGCCGCGAATGATGGTACGGGTGGGGGAGCCATTGCCGCGCTAAAAGCCGCTGGAGTAAATCCTCTTCCTCCCGTTACGGGCAATGACGCGACGATCGCGGCACTTCAGCTGATCATTGCAGGTGATCAATACAATACGATTTCCAAACCTTCTGAAATCGTTGCCGCCGCCGCGGCCAATGTCGCTGTGCAAATGCTTAATGGAATCACACCTGTTGCTAAAACGACTCTGTATAACACACCTTCGGAGCTTTTCGTTCCTGAAGTCGTGACTCGCGAAAACATCAAAGAAATCGTCTTTGATAGCGGTGTTACCTTCGCAGGTGATGTGTGTACTGGTCGATATTTAGCCGGCTGTAAAGAGCTAGGTATTTGGCGATAACGACGCGCTGAAACACGAATGCTCCGCCGCTCGATAGACCAGAGCGGCGTTTTTCCTAACATAATCCCAGTGGAGAAAACCATGTCTTCCAACGCTTCTGCGCGTTTAGAAGGGCTTCAGCCTATTCTAAGTTTGCGTAAAGTTTCTAAAAATTTTGGTGCGGTTGCCGCACTCACTGATATCGATCTTGATGTTTATCCCGGCGAAGTGGTTGCCCTAGTAGGTGACAATGGAGCAGGGAAATCCACGCTTATTAAAACCTTAGCAGGCGCCCATTCACCGACTTCTGGCACGATTCATTTTGAAGGGAAAGAAGTGGTCATGAGCGGCCCTAGTGATGCTTTGGAGTTAGGCATTGCTACGGTTTTTCAGGATCTTGCTCTGTGTGAAAACTTAGATGTTGTCGCCAATATTTTTTGGGACAAGAAAAAAGCCCTTTACACCTGGATGAAACAGAAATGGAAGTCACCTCATGGACCTTATTAAACGAGCTAGCGGCGCGCATTCCTAGCGTACGCGATGTGGTGGCCTCTTTGTCTGGCGGCCAACGTCAAACGGTGGCGATTGCACGCTCATTATTATCAAACCCCAAAATCATCATGCTTGACGAACCGACAGCTGCATTAGGCGTCGCCCAAACTGCCGAAGTGCTAAACCTAGTCGAACGCGTTAAAGCCAAAGGCTTGGGTGTGATTATGATTTCTCACAACATGCAAGACGTAAGAGCCGTTGCCGATCGCGTGGTGGTGTTACGACTGGGTAAGAATAACGGTGTGTTTAATGCAGAGGCATCCAACGAAGAGTTAATTGGCGCAATCACTGGCGCCACAGACAATGCTGTTTCCAGAAGAGCAAAACGTTTAGCCGCGGCTGAGCAACAAGTCGAGGAGTTACCATGAGCGACCCAATCAACAAACCCGTAAAAGAAACCGTCTATTTAGACCGAAGTGATGTGCGTGTCACGCATTCTGATAGCGTCTCAGACAGCATTAACGCCTTTATTGATCGAATCAAATCGGGCGATTTAGGCTCTCTGCCAGTGGTGATTGGTTTGGTATTAATTTGGAGTATTTTTACCGCAATCAACCCTATTTTCTTATCACCTAATAACCTAGTGAATCTGCTGTTTGATTGCTCAACTGTGGGCATTATCGCCTTAGGTATTGTCTGTGTTTTGATGCTCGGCGAGATTGACCTTTCCGTTGGTTCCATGAGCGGTGTTGGTTCTGCTTTACTGGGTGTTTTATGGGTAAACCAAGGCTGGCCGTTGGCTTTGGCAATTGGAGCAAGTTTGTGTGTGGGCGCCATGATGGGCTTTGGTTACGCGTTCTTGCGAACCAAGTTTGGGATGCCAAGTTTTGTGTCTACGCTGTCTGGATTAATGGCCTTGTTGGGATTCCAGCTGCTGATACTAGGTTCAACAGGCTCCATCAATTTGCCGTATGGTTCTTCTATGGTGAATTTTGGTCAACTCATGATCATGCCTGCATGGGCGGCGCATTCTTTTGCCTTCGTTCCAGGTCTTGTGATTGTTGCTATGGGCAACCGTGTCCGTAATAAACGTCAATCCGTCAACCTATCCGCCAAAAGTCTGAATAGCATTTTATTCAAAGCCTTGATTGTTACCTGTGCTCTGCAAGCGGCGGCATTTTATCTAAATCAATCTCGTGGCGTGCCATGGATGTTTGCGCTGTTTGTCCTGTTGGTTATTGCGATGGATTACGCCCTAACGAGAACGAAATGGGGTCGTTATATGTTTGCGGTAGGCGGCAACGCCGAAGCGGCTCGTCGCGCCGGTATTAATGTTAAAGCCATCTATATCAGCGCCTTTGTCTTGTGTTCATCTTTAGCGGCGTTAGGCGGTGTGTTAGCGGCCTCTCGTTTAGCTTCAGCAAGCCAGCAAGCGGGTACTGGGGATGTCAATTTAAACGCGATTGCTGCTGCTGTTATTGGCGGAACCAGTTTATTTGGTGGTCGTGGTTCTGCTTGGTCGGCATTACTGGGGATTATTGTAATTCAATCCATTGCCAATGGCTTAACACTGCTCAACCTTTCATCCTCTCACCGTTACATGATCACAGGCGCAGTATTGGCCATCGCAGTCATCGTGGACAGTGTCGCTCGTCAAAGTCGTGTTTCTCACGGTAAAGCATAAATAACGTTATCGTTTAGGAGTAATGGTTATGAATACAAGTTTAGATGGAAAAGTTATTGCGATAACGGGCGCTGCATCAGGAATTGGCCTAGCATGCACAAAAGCCTTTATTGAAGCTGGTGCTGAGGTTGTGCTGATTGATCGATCTGCAACGGCATTAGAAAATGCGTGTCAGGAATTGGGGAATAGAGCCCTTCCTTTAGTGGTTGATCTTTTGAATAACGACGATGTTGACCATATGCTAAAAGGCATCTTGTCTTTAACCGAGGGACGTTTAGATGCGTTCCACGCAAACGCAGGAGGTTATGTTGGTGGCGTTTTCGCAGATGGCAATCCTGACGAATGGGACCGTATGCTGAATCTTAACATCAATTCGGTATTTCGCTCTGTGCATGCGGTTTTGCCTCATTTAATCGCACAAAAAGGCGGCGACATTATTGTCACCAGCTCCATTGCCGGCATTGTTCCTGTTGTTTGGGAGCCTATTTATACGGCATCAAAACACGCTATTCAGGCATTCGTACACACACTTCGTCGCCAATTAAGTGTTCACTCTATTCGCGTTGGCGCCGTAGCACCGGGGCCTGTGGTGACGGCACTATTGGATGATTGGCCAAAAGCCAAAATGGAAGAGGCGCTTGCCAATGGGAGCTTAATGCAACCTGACGCTGTCGCGGATTCGGTTGTCTTTATGTTGACAAGACCCGCCAACATAACAATACGTGACCTTGTTATTTTACCTAACAGTGTGGATTTATAAATGAGCCAATTATTGCATGATGTGTCTGCGTCCTATGTGATTGGTGTGGATGTTGGGACAGGAAGCGCGCGCGCTGGTTTATTCGATTTACAAGGCAACATGTTGCACGTCGTCAAACAGGACATTACGACCTTTCAAGATGACAATGCGCGTTTTGAGCAGTCATCAGAAAACATTTGGCAGGCTATTTGCACCTCTGTAAAAGCAGTTGTATCGGCTTCAGCTTTACCGACTAAGTCGATTGTCGGACTGTCTTTTGATGCCACTTGTTCATTAGTCGTTATGGGGCAGGACAATCAGTCACTGCCTGTTGGCGAGCATGGCATAGCAGAGCGTAATGTGATGGTGTGGATGGATCAGCGAGCTACGGAGCAAGCTCGTATGATCAACAATCTTGGTCACTCGGTTTTAAATTATGTGGGAAACCGCATATCCCCTGAGATGCAAACACCAAAGTTATTGTGGTTGAAAACACATCTACCTGAAACCTATCACAATGCTCAGCACTTTTTTGACTTGACCGATTATCTCACCTTTCGCGCATCAGGGTCACTGGCCCGTTCCATTTGCACTGTAGTGTGTAAATGGACCTATTTGGCGCATGAAAATCGCTGGGATAACTCCTATTTCGAAGCCATTGGATTGGAGGAACTGTCCGCGACGCAATTTTCTAAAATTGGTACGGATATTGTTCCGCCGGGAACCGCACTAGCCGATGGATTGACTGATGATGCAGCCGAACAACTTGGATTACTCGCGGGTACCGCCGTCGCGGCAGGATTGATTGATGCTCATGCTGGTGGCGTTGGCTCTGTCGGTGCACGAACAGAAGAAGGTACAGCATCGCCTGCAGAGTGTTTGGCTTATGTGTTTGGGACATCAGCTTGTACATTAACCACATCCTCGTCGGCGACGACTGTTCCCGGTGTATGGGGGCCGTATTT
The DNA here is from genome assembly GCF_026191375.1 of Marinomonas pontica. Classification (GTDB taxonomy): domain Bacteria; phylum Pseudomonadota; class Gammaproteobacteria; order Pseudomonadales; family Marinomonadaceae; genus Marinomonas; species Marinomonas pontica. The sequence continues at coordinate 47,189 of NZ_JAODTL010000041.1, forward strand.
TTCGGCAATGATTCCGGGAACATGGCTAAACGAAGCGGGGCAATCTGCCGCCGGTGCGGCGATTGATCATCTGGTATCAATGCACCCGGCGGCACCAAAGGCAAGCCTTCTTGCCAAAGATGCAGGCTTTCCTTTAAGTGTTTGGCTATCTAAACAAGCGCAAACCAAGATAAGTCACGCCAGTGATGCCGTTAATTTGGCGAAAAATGTACATGTAGTTCCTGAATTTCTAGGCAATAGAGCGCCATTTGCAGAGCCAAATGCTCGGGCGATTATCGCGGGGTTGGACATGGATAAATCCATTGATAGTCTGATTACGCTTTATATTGCTGGCATCTGTGGTCTTGCTTACGGCTTGCGTCAAATTATTGAGGCACAAGCAAACCAAGGCTTAAACATAGCGCATGTCGTAATCAGCGGGGGAGCTGGTCAAGACCCTCTAGTTCGCCAGCTTATTGCCGATGCCATTGGCAAAGAAGTAATCGCACCCAAGGCGGATGAGCCAGTGTTGCTTGGTACAGCTATGTTAGCAGCGGTTGCAGCTGGCAAGCACTCCAACGTAGAAAGTGCAATGAGAGCCATGTCTTCTTTCGGGGAGAGATATCCACCTAACCTATCCGCGGAACACCAGAAACACGAAGGCCGCTATTTGGCGTTTCTCAAGCTGCAATCTGCTGCTAGGGAGCTTCAGTCCATATGTTAAGTAGAATCAGAAATGCTCAAAGTATCAATAAGACATCCATCGATTTGATTATCTTTGATTGTGACGGGGTTTTGGTGGACAGCGAATTGCTGTCCATTGACGCCTTACATCATTTGATCATAGCGCAAGGCGGCGCCCTGAGCAAAAGTCAAGTCATTCAGCAATTCCAAGGGCGCAGCATGAAATCTGCACAAGAAGAGCTTTTTGCAACTCAAGGCGTTGAACTAACACAAGCATCAATAGACGACATGAACATGCACTTATTTACTCGCTTTAAAGCCGAGCTTCAAGTTGTTACTGGTGTAGAAGCGTTTATTGAATCATTAACAATACCTTGCTGTGTCGCCTCTTCCTCTCACCCAGAGCGGATCGATGTTAGTTTAGAAGCCACTCAGCTTAAAGCGTATTTTACGGGCAATGTTTTTTCTTACACCATGGTGAAATATGGCAAACCTGCTCCAGATTTATTTCTTTTTGCTGCTGCAAAAATGAAAAGCACGGCTGACCGAACTTTAGTGATTGAAGACAGCCCAGCAGGAATAGAAGCCGCTCGACGAGCCGATATGTTGTGCATTGGGCTAACGGCTGGCTCCCACGCAAAAAATCCCAGCCATAAACAAAAGCTGATAGATGCCGGTGCAGATTGGGTTGTTGATAGCTACGAAGAGGTATCAGATATCATTACCTCTATAGTATGTAAGCGCATTTAAAAGAAATAAGGAAAAGCGGCCAGCATGTTTGTCTAATTTTAAGGAACGCGTTGCAATTCCACTATTAGCCCAAATTATAGACAGCTTACTACTTACTTTCTCGTTAAAGGGTGCAGTTATTAATGTTAGCCATTAAAGTCATTTTGTCTGTATTAGCCATGCTTGGTCTTGCCATTTATTTTATTAATGTAAATTTAGTCGCCAAACCAGCTCCTACTGCGAATGCAGAATCTGAGCATTTCTATGGCAATAAATTCCATAATGAACAACCAAGAACTCCCTTGTCTTTTAAAGACACAGCCGCTTTGTGGGTGCGATTTTTTACTGAGAAAAAAGTCGATACAACACCTGACATTACGATCCCTGTCGTGCCTATGCAACGAGCCGATTTGGACGCTCTGAGCAACGACGCGCTGCATTTGGTGAAACTTGGTCACTCTTCCGTTTTGTTGAAAGTGTATGGTGAGTATTGGCTAATTGATCCCGTTTTTTCAGAACGTGCGTCGCCTTTTTCGTTCGTTGGGCCAAAACGATTCCATCAACCGCCGATTGACCTAAAAGATTTACCCCCTATCGATAAAGTACTGATTTCTCACAATCATTATGATCATTTGGACAAAGCAAGCATCAAAGCTTTAATGGCCAAAACACAGCAATTTTTGGTTCCAAAAGGCATAGATGGCGACTTAATTAATTGGGGGATTGAGGCCAATAAGATCATCACGTTCGATTGGTGGCAAGAGCTTCAAACTCACCAAGGTTTGATTGCTTTTACGCCTACGCAGCATTTTTCTGGCCGTGGCATGGGCGATGGCAATTCAACACTGTGGGGATCTTGGGTGATTAAAACGCCGAAGGAAAGTCTCTTCTTTAGTGGAGACTCAGGTTATTTTGCAGGCTTTAAAGCGATTGGTGACCGATATGGGCCATTTGACCTAACCTTAGTAGAAACAGGCGCTTATGATAAAGACTGGGCGGATATTCACATGACGCCAGAACAAAGTGTGCAAGCTCATATCGACTTACAAGGTAAGGTGATGATGCCAATCCATAATGGTACTTTCGATTTGGCCTTTCATACTTGGCACGACCCATTTGATCGGGTGGTCAATGAGGCAGAAAATCGAAACGTGGCCCTAAGCACACCGAAGTTTGGCCATGTATTTTCTTTAGATACGCTCCCACCACTGACACCTTGGTGGAAAGCGACGCAGTAATACAACACAGAGGCAAAGCGGCTTAATAAAACGCTTTCGCCTCTTCACGCAAATGCTGAATTAAAGTTTGCATTTTTTTCGGCAAATGCCCAAAAGGGTATTGCAGGTACACAGGTAAGGTTTTCCCTTTCCATTCAGGTAAGCAGGAAACAAACACGTCTGGATGACGGTGTAGATGTTTTTTCGCAAAATAATGCGGCAATAATCCGACGCCTTTTCCACGAGCTATGGCATCCGCATGCAACGCATACTGATCCACCGTAAGACGAGATGGCGGTAACTCAAATGACACATTACCCTGTGTTTCGTGATCCAATGTAATGTTGTTTTGATCATTTTTTAAGGTATCAACCCACGCAAAATGATTCAGTTCCGCTGGATGATTTAACATACCGATACGTTCCAAGTAGGCCGTACTGGCATACAAACCTTGACTTAATTCGCCAATTTTTTCGGATCGCAACTGATCGTTAGTTGGTTCCCCCACCCACACACAAATATCGTTGCTTTTTATCTCTTGAAAAAGCTGATTGCCTGTCCGAATTTCAATATTGACCTGAGGAAACTCATCCAGAAAATCAAACATCAACCCTGTAAACCAGCCTCTCACCAGAGTTGTGTGAACATACGCCACAATGGATCCACTGACCTCTTCTTTTAATTCTTCAACCGCCTTATGACCTTCGTCTGCGACATTCAGCATTTTCTTAGCAAAGGGCAAAAATTTGATGCCAGCTTCATTGGCAATTAAACGATTGGCTTGTCGACGAAGTAAAGGCTGTTTTAAAGCGTCTTCTAAATGGCTAATACGGCGGCTCAAAGTGGATTTTGATACCCCTAATTGTTGAGCGCTTTCTTTTAAATTGCCTGTCTCCATAACAGACACAAACGTTCTTACTTCATTTAGATCGTACATTCATTTTCCTCAGATCCAACTTTTAAGATATTCCAGAACGCCAATACGAAGTGCTGATCTCTCCTGCTAGCAGCAAGAAACAGCTTTGGTCCTTAACTTTGCTGATGTTGCGCAAAGAGGAACAAAACGTACCACCACAAATCGATCACATTACTAGATAATACAAATGATAAGCATTCTTAATATCTTTTAAGATTCAATTATACAAAATTAGTTCCCTTTCAACTATGGAGAAAATGTTCATAATGACCCCTTCACACCGTCACTATAAACTTACCGTTCTTGCTACCATCATTAGTGCTACAACGCATTCCGCAACGCTACTAGCCGAAGAAAATAGTGTCGACCTAGATAAATTGGTTGTAACGGCTGCAGGCTATGAGCAAGAAGTCGCAAGCGCTCCAGCATCAGTGAGTGTCATTAGTCGAGAAGAAATTGAATCGCAATCTTACACAGATCTTACTGATGCATTACGAAACGTTCCTGGGGTTGTTGTTACTGGTGGCGGAGCAGGTGATGGTGGTGTTGATATCAGCTTACGTGGAATGCCTGCAAATTATACTTTGCTACTCGTTGATGGTAAACGCATATCCAGCCGTGAGAGTCGCCCTAATGGAAATGCTGGTTATGAAACAGATTGGCTACCCCTCTAGATGCTATAGAGCAAATCGAAGTTGTAAGAGGCCCCATGTCGACACTGTATGGTTCCGACGCGATTGGCGGTGTTATTAACATCATTACACGAAAAGTAAGATCGGAATGGTCCGGTAGTATTCAACAAGACGTGACCTTTCAAGAAAACGACGATTCGGGAGATTACAAACAAACCAGTTTCAACATAGCAGGCCCTCTGATTGAAAACTATTTAGGTATACAAATATATGGTCGCAACTATAGCCGTGATGAAGACAATATTTTAAACGGCTATGAAGATAAAGATTTGAACAGCCTATCCACAAAATTAACCTTTACACCCAACAGCAATCACGATTTTACATTAGAAGCAGGTCAAACAAATCAACGACGTATTTCCTTAATGGGAAAAACGGCGGCAACTGAAGGTTGTCGTGGTGGTTGTACTGACTCAAATACAAAAACAGTTGAAGACCATTTCGCTATATCTCATACAGGGCGTTGGGATATAGGTACAACAGAAACCTTTATTCAACGTGAAAAAACAGATAACCAAGGACGCGATATCAGTATTACTAATACCTCGGCAAAAACCAGTTTTGTGATGCCATTCGATTCGCAAACATTCACAGTTGGCGCCAACTTTGAACATGCTGAATTGAACGACCAAGACTCCAATACTATCTCTGATCGCACACAAATCAAATCAACTCAAACGGCTATTTTTGTAGAAGATGAATGGTACGCAACGGATGAATTAAGCATCACAGGTGGCGCTCGTTTAGATCATGATGAAAACTTTGGTGACCACATTAGCCCTCGCTTATATGGTGTATGGCAAATGTCATCTGACTGGATATTAAAAGGTGGGGTATCTGGGGGATTTCGCTCTCCAACTTTAAGGGAAATCACCTCTGACTGGGGACAGACTAGCCGTGGTGGCAACATATATGGCAACCCAGACTTAAAACCTGAAACGTCCATTAGCAAAGAAATCAGTCTAAATTATAATGGCGCAAATCAACTAAACGCATCTTTTACTATTTTCCATAATGACTTCAAAGACAAAATTACACGAGTAACATGCCCTACAACTATTTGTACCGATGGTGCTAACACCTATGGGGCCGATCCAACATATCGGATAAACGTTGATGAAGCCGTAACGCAAGGAATTGAAGCAAGTATTACTAAAGGCCTAACTGCAAGCTTGGATATTAATGCTAGCTATACTTTCACCCATTCAGAACAAAAAACAGGTGAGTATAAAGGAGAACCTCTGACTCAACTCCCAAAACATCTATTTAGCGCAGGATTAAATTGGCAGAATACAAAAAAGCTTAATTCATGGGGACGATTAACCTACCGTGGGGAAGAAAGTCAGCCAAATACCGGCCCTTCATCCAGCGCCATTGTTGCACCATCTAGCACCATTCTTGACGCAGGCATAGTTTATAAATTAACACAAGAATTCACGCTTAAAGCAGGGATCTACAACCTACTTGACGAAGAAATTCTTTATGATGAATATGGATATGTTGCAGATGGCCGTCGATATAGCGCCGCTGTAAACTACGTATTCTAAGGTTTTTTTAAACCTACATTTGCAATAAGGCAAACACAAAAAAACCACGCCCTCCAAAGGCGTGGTTTTTTTGCCATCAACAAAAATTAGTTTTGGTTGATGAAGTAATTAATCACGTAAGCTGGCAATTCTGCCGCTGGCACAACAATTTGCTCCATTGTGTCACGATCACGAACCGTTACTGGCGCGCCTTCTTGTTCAATAGAGTCAAAATCGACAGTGACACAGATTGGCGTACCCACTTCGTCGTGACGACGGTAGCCTTTACCTACGTTACCCGTGTTTTCATAAAGAATACGGCCAAGACCAAGCTTCTGTAGCTTGTTCTTCAATTCTTTAGCAAGCGCAACGATTTCTGGCTTATTCTTCTTAAGCGGCATAATAGCGACTTTGATCGGTGCTAGATGCGGTTTGAACTTAAGAACCGTACGAGTCGTACCGTTTGGTAGCTCTTCTTCTGTATAAGCTTCTGTCATCACAGCCAATAGACCACGATCTAAGCCCGCAGAAGGTTCGATACAGAAAGGCACTTCCCACTTATTTTCTTCCAGATCACGAATTGCCAGTTTAGCCGTTGAATGTTCGTTCTTCTTCACTTTTGCAGAAAGACCGAATTCTTCTTGAGCTTTAGTATGAGAACCTAGATCGTAATCGGTACGGTTCGCCACGCCTTCTAATTCTTCAAAACCATGTGGAAACTTGTACAAGATATCCACAGTCGATTTAGAATAATGTGCCAAGTCATCACCAGTCACGTATTCAAACTGGATATTCTCTTCCGCTAGACCTTGATCCAACCACCACTGTTTACGAGTGTTGACCCAGAAGTCATGCCATTTTTCATCTTCGCCTGGCTTACAGAAGAATTCCAATTCCATTTGTTCGAACTCGCGAACACGGAAGATGAAGTTACGTGGCGTAATTTCATTTCGGAAAGATTTACCTATCTGTGCAATACCAAATGGCAAGGTACGAGAAGTAGAATCGACCACGTTTTTGAAGTTGGTGAAGATACCTTGTGCAGTTTCTGGTCGAAGGTAAGTGTAAGACTCTTCGTTCACCATTGGCCCAACGTTCGTTTTAAACATCAGGTTAAAATCACGTGGCGCAGTAACATTCGTTGAACCACAGTTATCACACACTTTAATGTCTTTCATGTGGTCGGCGCGCATACGAGACTTACATTCGTGGCAATCGACCATTGGATCGGTGAACGTGTCTTCGTGACCTGAGTATTTGTAAACGTGTTTGTTTTGAATGATGGCAGCGTCTAAGCCTTCAACATCATCACGCTCGTAAACCATTGAGCGCCACCAAGCGGCTTTTAGGTTGTTTTTCAATTCAATACCTAGCGGACCGTAATCGTAAGCACCTTGCATACCACCGTAGATTTCACTGCCTTGGAAAATAAATCCGCGACGTTTACATAGGGAGACGAGTTCATCCATTGTTTTAGCTGGCATTTCTAAACACACCTTAAGCAAAATTCGTTAATAAAGACGCAAAGACCGTTGCGGCATCACGTTCAATTCAAATATAGCCGACCATTGTACTCTTTGACCGTATCTCGCTCAATGGCGATTCATCATGAGTAAAGACAAAAAACTTTACACTTTTATGCACAAAAATAGGACAAAACAAGGTCATTAAGTACTGTTTTACGGCCCAAATTATTAGATAATTCGCATTGTTTTCATATTTGTATTTTTAACCGTACTTTTTATAGGTAACAACATGCGTTCTTATAAGCCCGTAGTCATAACACTTGCTACGTTGAGCATTCTTCCTTTTCTTTTGGCAACCTATTTAAACCTTGCCAACGACACCTTATTTGGCAAAACTGGGGTGACATTTTTTGCGACCTATGGCGCCATTATTTTAAGCTTCATTAGTGGTGTATTGTGGGGGCGAGTCATTGAGCAACCTGAAAATAACACAGGCAAAACGCTGCTAATCTCAAGCAATATTATTTTGCTGTCTGCTTGGTGCTCTTTATTGATGAATACACCCGAACTTTCCGTGGTGCTGCTGTTACTTGGATTCATTAGTCTTTACTGGATTGAAGCCCGCTGGTTAAAGCCAACCAAAACAATCAAACCGTATTTGTCGATGAATTTCGGACTGACTTCCATTGTGTGCGTCATGCACTTACTGGTTTTGTACCCTCACTATTAAAAGATCGAGCCAAACTGATCTAATCTTTTCTTAACCTCGTATCATTACTCATCAATCAGATTAAGAGTAATGATACATGCTGACGATCTTCTACGATGGCCACTGCCCGCTTTGTACCGCTGAAATGCAAACACTTCGGTCATTAGACCATCATAATCAGCTCCAATTAGAAGACATTCACGCTGACGGTTTCAAGAATAAATTTCCACATATCGACCCAATCGAAGCGGATAAGCTTCTTCATGGCCAATTGTCGTGTGGAAAAATACTCAAAGGATTAGACGTCACCTGTCTTGCGTGGAAACTCGTGGGCAAACACAAATGGATGCAGGCACTCCGATGGCCAGTCATTCGGTTTTTTGCCGATATGGGCTACAAGGTTTTTGCTCGTTACCGTCATCCAATATCTGCTTTTGTGACTGGCAAACCACGCTGCGCATCATGCCTTAAAGATCGCTGTGACCTTTAGCGGATTTCGCCACTTTCGTTTTTTTGGAGTTTTAACATGCCCACTTTCTACGCTCTCGTAATAGGCGCGAGCAGCACGATAGCTCAAGCCGCAATTCAACAATTTGAAGGCGATCAAGACTGCCTTGGAATATTGGCAGTCAGCCGGTCTTTACCAAACAATCCAGTTGATGAAAAAACTCAATGGCTAGAGTCTGATTATACGGAAGCCAGTATTCAGCAAGTCTGTAAAAAACTGACGCCTTATTCTGGAAAGATAAATAAAGTCTTGATCTGCAATGGTGTTTTGCATGACGAGAGTATGATGCCAGAAAGAAAGCTAGAAGAAATCAGAGCTTCTCAGCTAGAAACAATATTTCATACCAATACCATCATTCCCATGCTGTGGCTCAGCCAGTTATTACCCGTTTTACAAGGCGAGCAAGCTACACAAGTTGCATTATTCAGTGCTCGAATTGGTAGCATTTCAGATAATAAAACTGGCGGCTGGTACAGTTACCGAGCCTCAAAAGCCGCTCTCAATATGCTGATTCAAACCAGCGCAGTGGAATACGCCAGAAGAGCAAAAAACGTCAAGCTTATTGCTTTTCATCCCGGCACCACAGACACACCGCTATCCAAACCTTTTCAACGATCTGTGCCAAAAGACAAACTTTTCACTGCAGACTTTGTTGCCACACAGCTTTTATCCATTATGAAAAGTGTCACCATGGACAACAAAGCCGCGTATTTGGATTGGAATAACCACCCCATAGACTGGTAATCAGCCTCAAATCCAGCATTACCCAACAAAGTGTTGAATTAAACACCGAGAATCTCTTATCGTTAATACTACTTTAATGAGATGCACTCTATGGAAAACCTAGACTCGACCGATCGTAAGATTCTTAATTTTTTACAACACGATGGCAGCCTCAGCGCGACAGACATCGCAGATAAAATAGGCTTGTCCCAATCGCCTTGCTGGCGGCGCATTCATCGTTTGCAACAAGAAGGCTACATTCGTTCGACACAAGCGATTTTAGACAGAAACAAGCTGGGATTGGGTATCGTCGTCTTGGTGAACATCAAACTCTCTTCCCATGGCAGAAAGATGTTGGATGAATTCGAGCAAGCCATTGTCGACTACCCTGAAGTGGTCGAATGCTGGACGATTTCTGGCGCGATGGATTACAGCTTAAGAGTGGTGTCCAACAGCATCGAAAGCTACGAACACTTCCTACGCAGCCAGTTATTGCAACTGCCACACATTCAGGAAGCGCAGAGTCATTTCACCATGCGCGAAGTGAAAAACATCACCACACTGCCGCTGGAGATTTAATAACGAACACTACAACAATTTACTTAAGCAGTGGATCGTCTTTTGGAAGCAGTTTTTGAATCCACAACGCAAGCTTGTGCTTCATGCTGGGTAAGTCTTCTTTGTCCGCAGGCAACGCCACCACCAACTTATCCAATACCAATAATCGATAAATGGCTTCGGTTTTTTCATTCGCCGACATGGTGGAAGAAAAACCCGCATAGCCACGTTTAAGCGCATAATTTTCGCCAACTTGAATGGCTTTTTTACTCAGTGCCGCTTCATTTTTAATTTTTTTCATCGTTTCCCTTCTCTTTGATATTGTCTAATCCACCATTCACACAAGGTTATTGTCGACAGATTAGATCATGAGGATATTGACAGCCTTTTCACGACTCTATCAGTTTTTGCCACTCAACCAAGCATTCCTCACCAATAAAAAGAAAAAACCACTTAATAAACACAATGTTAGTGACTGAACGCTCTCTCAACACGGATATGTCTACGACTAAAGAATAAGATGAAAAACCAGAAACTGTTGACAATCTATATTGATAAACACACAAAATACGACTATAACTTTCAATATTGTCAACAATAAAGCGCTTCGTCCTTTTATGAACAACCTTATTTCGATCAAATCCGCGACCCTGTCTGAAGACATCGCACAGCAACTGACTAATGCCATTGTGCAGGGAGATATTCCCCAAGGCAGTAAGATATCAGAGCCAGAGCTCGCCAAACAATACGGCGTTTCTCGCGGGCCATTAAGAGAAGCCATCGTCAAACTAGAAGGCCTAGGCCTAGTCACCCGCACCGCCAATGTGGGCGCTCGTGTTATTCAGCTCAACACGCAAGACATGCTAGACACCTTTACTATGCGCGAAGCATTAGAAGGCATGGCCGCTCGGTTAGCCGCCAGCAATATGCCATCGGATGAAATAGACAGCTTGTACGCATTGCTCAACAAGCACCAAGCGCACCTAGATGCCAATCAAGACGAACATTACGTGCAACAAGGCGGCAACGACGATTTTCATTTGCGCATCATTCACGCCAGCGATAACGCCAAGCTGATTCGTTTATTGACCGAAGAACTGTATGCAGTAATTCGCATGTATCGTCGTCATACCGCAGACCAACGCAGCGACCCGCGTCAAGCGTTACGCGAGCACAAAGCCATTTTGGATGCGATAGCGAACCATGAAGGCGACCTTGCTGAACTGTTGATGCGACGCCATATCAGCCGTGCCAGAAAACTACTGGAACAAGCGATGCAACAAGCAGCAGCCAGCTCACAGCCGCCATCCATTCACCACACATCGAATAAAAATAAGAGAGGAAATCAATGAGCAAATTGTCCGCAGGCGCCCGTTTTAGACACGCCGTCGCCACCCAGTCACCACTGCAAGTGGTGGGCGCGGTAAACGCATATTGCGCCATGATGGCGGAACAAACGGGCCACCATGCCCTTTATTTGTCTGGCGGCGGCGTTGCTAACGCCTCTTATGGTTTGCCAGACTTAGGCATGACAGATTTACACGATGTGTTAGAAGACGTTAGGCGCATTACGGCCGCTTCAAACCTGCCACTCTTAGTCGACATTGACACAGGTTTTGGTGGTGCCTTTAACATCGCCAGAACCATTCAACAAATGGAAAAAGCCGGCGCGGCGGCTGTGCATATTGAAGACCAAGTCCAACAAAAGCGCTGTGGTCATCGCCCCAATAAAGCCATTGTCAGCCAAGACGAAATGGTCGACCGTGTAAAAGCCTGCGTAGATGCGCGAGTTGACGACGACTTTGTCATCATGGCGCGCACCGATGCCTTGGCAGTTGAGGGTATGGAGTCGGCTATCGAACGCGCGATTGCGTGTGTTGAAGCCGGTGCCGATATGATTTTCCCCGAAGCCATGGTCACCTTGGACCAATACAAAGAATTTGTCGCTGCGGTGAAAGTGCCAGTACTGGCAAACATCACTGAGTTTGGCGCAACACCATTGTTCAGCAAAGAAGAATTGGCCAGCGCTGGTGTGGATATTGTGCTTTACCCACTCAGCGCATTTCGCGCCATGAACAAAGCCGCCTTAAACGTCTATCAGCACTTATTAAACGATGGTCACCAGCGCAAGGTAGTCGACACAATGCAAACCCGTAACGAGCTTTACGAGTTTCTCAACTACCATGAATACGAAAACACATTAGACGCGCTCTTCTCCAAAAAGTAAGAGTCCCCGTTTTTTAGAAATAACAATCTCTTCTCTAACAATAAGAAAAAGGAGTAGAAAAATGGCTAAAGTACTTTCTGGCGCGGGTCTACGAGGCCAAAGCGCAGGCGAAACCGCACTCTGTACCGTTGGCAAAGCCGCTTCCGGATTAACCTATCGTGGCTACGACATTGATGTCTTAGCGGACAAAGCGAACTTTGAAGAGGTCGCGTATCTCCTGCTATACGGCAAATTACCTAATCGCACACAACTGCACGATTACGAGCAAAGATTAATGAGTTTACGCAGCTTGCCTGACGAGCTAAAAGCGGTTTTAGAACTGATTCCCGCCAGTGCTCATCCAATGGACGTGATACGCACAGGCTGTTCTTTTTTAGGCAACCTTGAACCTGAACTGCCGTTTGAAAAGCAACCCTCGATGGCTTTACATAGCGCCGATCGATTGGTCGCGACGCTGCCGGCTATGGTGGTTTATTGGTATCGTTTCACCCACGATGGCGTACGCGTTAATACACACAATGCCAACGTACCTTCTTTGGCAGGTCATTTCCTCACCATGCTGCATGACAAAGAACCAAGCGCCCTTCACACCCAAGTGATGAACGCCTCTTTGATCTTGTACGCTGAACACGAGTTTAACGCCTCGACCTTTACCGCTCGTGTGTGCGCTTCTACTTTGTCCGATATGTTTTCCTGTGTCACCGGCGGCATTGGCAGCTTACGTGGCCCACTTCATGGTGGTGCAAATGAAGCGGCGATGGACATGATAGAGCCATGGAAAACCCCTGAGGCAGCCGAATCTGCCTTGATGCAAAAACTCGCCAATAAAGAAAAAGTCATGGGCTTTGGTCACGCTATTTACAGTGAGCGAGACCCACGCAACGACATCATTAAAAAGTGGGCCAAAAAGCTCAGCGAAGACGTCGGCGACGATCACTTGTACGCCGTGTCAGAGCGCTGCGAAGCTGTCATGTGGCGCGAGAAAAAACTCTTCTGCAACGCCGACTTTTTCCACGCCAGCGCGTATCGCTTTATGGGTATTCCCACCAAGTTATTTACGCCGATTTTCGTTTGCTCCCGTGTTACTGGCTGGGCCGCTCATGTCATGGAGCAAAGAGCGAACAATCGCATTATTAGACCAAGCGCCGATTATATTGGGCCGGAGCATTCTGAGTGGATCGACATCGACGACCGCCATTAATCCAACATAAGCATAAAAATTTAACGATTAAGGATCACAAATGAGCAATAACGTAGACCTAAACAACCGCCCAGATTACGACCAAGTCATCCAAGATATCGCGGATTATGTACTGAATTTTAAAGTCGAAAGCCAAGAAGCGCTCGACACAGCACGCAATTGTTTAATGGATACCCTCGGCTGTGGTTTGCTTGCCCTACGCTTTCCAGAATGTACTAAACACCTTGGCCCCATTGTACAAGGCACAGTGGTGCCGAATGGTGCTCGCGTTCCGGGTACGTCTTTGTCCCTCGACCCCGTGAAAGCCGCGTGGGACATTGGCTGTATCATTCGCTGGTTGGATTACAACGACACCTGGTTGGCGGCAGAATGGGGACATCCATCTGATAACTTAGGCGGTATTCTGGCCGTCGCCGATCACCTTTCACAAGTTCGACTATCCCATGGCGAAAGCCCAATGACCATGCGTGAAGTGTTAGAAGCCATGGTGATGGCACACGAAATTCAAGGCGTTATCGCCCTAGAAAACTCGTTCAATCGCGTGGGTTTGTGTCACGTTTTATTAGTGCGCGTAGCCTCAGTTGCTGTGGTGACCAAGATGATGGGCGGTGACAGAGAGCAAATAATGGCGGCGATTTCGCAAGCGTGGGTCGATGGTTCCGCCCTGCGGACTTATCGCCATGCGCCAAATGCTGGCTCGCGTAAATCTTGGGCGGCGGGCGATGCAACGTCTCGTGCGGTGCGTTTGGCCGATATGTCAATGCGAGGAGAAATGGGCATTCCCGGTGTGTTAACGGCCGATCAGTGGGGCTTTTATGATGTATCTTTCTCGAAAACCAACAAAGACCAAGCCATCAAACCTGATGACAAACGTGAGTTTTCTTTCTCGCAGGCTTACGGCACCTACGTGATGGAAAACGTCTTGTTCAAGATCTCTTTCCCAGCCGAGTTCCACGCTCAAACCGCCGCCGAAGCGGCCGTTACCTTGCACCCTCAAGTAAAAGATCGCTTAGCAGAGATCGACAAGATAGTGATTCGTACTCATGAATCCGCGATTCGTATTATTTCCAAATCTGGCCCATTGGCAAATGCCGCCGACCGCGACCATTGCTTGCAATACATGGCCGCCGTGCCGTTGGCCTTTGGTAACTTAATCGCTGAGCATTATGAAGACGACTTTCATGCCGCCAACCCCATCATCGATGAACTGCGTGACAAAATGGAAATTGTCGAAGACAAACGCTTCACCGCGGAATATTTAGAAGCCGACAAGCGCTCTATCGCCAACGCAATTCAAGTGTTCTTTAAAGATGGCAGCAGTACCGAAGAGGTCGTGGTGGAGTACCCTGTCGGACACCGTCGTCGTCGCGAAGAAGGCATTCCCTTATTAGAACAGAAATTTAAAAACAACTTGGCTACGCGCTTTCCACATGGTCAATGCCAAACTATTTTTACACTTTGCAAAGACCAAGCTGAATTAGAAGCCACTCCTGTGAATCGCTTCATGGACTTGTTTGTTATCGGGTAAAACAAATCGAAAAACCTATAATGCCCCCATAAAACTGGGGGCATTGTTACCTCTAAACCGCCCTGCCTTTTATTCCCCGTCGTTAAAAACAATTCTTAATTATTAAGCAAATTGATTCATTGTATTGTCAATCTGTATACTTGGGTGTATGTTCACCTTAAATAAGAATGATTCTTATAAACACCCCCCAGTAACAGTAACTAATTACCCATAAGGAAATAAACCTCATGTTGTCTTTCGTTAAGAAAGCCTCGTTGCCTAAACAACTTGGTCTCGGCACGTTCATTGCTATTCTTGTTATATTCACCGTGGTTGTCTTGATCATTGATCGACTGTTTAGTTACGAAATCAACAATATAGTAACAAGTCACCAAGAAAAAGAAGTCGCACTGATTGCACAGCAACTTGAAACAAAGTACCAGCTACTAACCAAAACGGCCGATCGATTCAGCGATATGCTGGCCACACAGCTCAATACACTGTCGGTGGATACGAGCCAAACTCGTCCGACACTCACCTTGAAAGGTGTTTCACTTAACAGCGATGCCACCCTACTAAACGAATTCGCACGCTCAGCACAATTAGAAGCCAGCATTTTAACCAAGACCGCAAATGGCTTGGTGCGAATCAGTACGACGTTAAAAAATCAAAATGGCCAAACGGCAACAGATAGCATAGTAACCGTTCCTAGCGCCATCAAAGCATTGCAAACACATACAGCGCAAACGGCTCAGACCACGCTTTGGAATAAAAAGTACATCAGCCATTATGCCAGCCTAAGCAACCAACCCAATGTGGTCATTGAGCTGCTTATTCCCTATTCCGCTATTTTAGAATCGTCAGCTCAGTCGATTAACAGCATGCAATTTGGTAAAACAGGTTATGCCTACGTCACCGACACAGGGGAAAATGAGGGCACGATTCTTATTCACCCAAGTTTGGCCGGAAAAAACTTGTATTCTGAATTTCCTGATTTAAAAAACATCTTCCAACAGATGTACCAAGCAGACAGTGGAATTGTGACCTATGCGGTAGAAATCCCTGGTAAAGGGAAAGAAGCTCGCTCTTCTAAAGCGCTCTATCAGCATGTAAAAGGCTGGGATTGGGTAGTGACATTAAAATCCTATAACGATGAATACCAAGAAGAGATCAATAATATTGTCTGGGCTATTGTCATCGTCTGCGTGCTTGCAGCGTTACTGCTCAGCGCTATTCTATGGTTCTTTATTCGATCGTCTTTGGCGCCATTGAAAGAGATATCATCTGGACTTCATCAATTAGGTGAAGGCAATTTGGCGTTTCGCTTTAAAACCAAAAAAGACGCTGACAGCAACAACGAGATGGATTTATTACAAAACGATGCCATCCAGATGCGTGACAGTTTAATCGCGTTGGTTAATAACATTCTGACCACAAGCAAAGCGTTGTTACAGTCTACTGACGGCATTTCTTCGGCTAACAATACGCTGCGTAACAGCGCTAATAACAGTCAAGATTCAAGCGCACAAGTGGGTGCCGCGATTTCACAAATCGCCATGTCGATTCAAGAAGTCGCTCAGAGCTCTAATCAGGTATCGGAAGAATCGGTGGAAGTGCGCCAATTAACCCAAGAAGGTAACAGTGCGGTTGAACAAGTGGAGCACACTGTCAGTGACTTGTTGCATGCCTTTAGCAAAGCGTCAGACACCATTCAAGAAGTTGAAAGCAGCTCTAAAAACATTGGTGAAGTGGTTACCGTCATTAGTAACATCGCCGAGCAGACCAATTTGCTTGCCCTTAACGCAGCCATTGAGGCCGCACGCGCAGGCGAGCAAGGTCGAGGCTTTGCCGTGGTAGCCGACGAAGTTCGAGTGCTGGCACAACGTACACAGCAATCGACAGAAGAAATCCGAAACGTCGTTGAACGCCTGCAAAATAACAGCCGTTCTGCTGTAAATGAGATGGAGCAAGGTCGCAATCAAGTTGACGCCAGCGTTCAACAAGCCAATCATGCCAACAGCCTTTTGACAAAGATTTATCAATCCATGCAAAACGTTGAAATTGGTATCAATAATGTCGCCGCCGCAACCGAAGAGCAAAGCGTCGCCTCGACTCAAATTCGTCAAAACTCAGAAGATCTTCAAAAGTCGGCATTAGACACATTGGCACAGGCCAATACCTCGCAAGAGCACAGCCAAAATATCAGTGAGCTTGCTTCTAAGCTGCAGAAGGACTTGGCTATTTTCACATTGAAAAAATAGTCTAACCGCAAGGAATTTTATGACTCAGTCTGACAACCACCGCCATTGTTTGCTTTTAACAGGCTCGCCAAATGAGGTGCTGTCAGACTTCCGTCAGCTCTGCGAACATTTTTCCTCTGTATTGATTTCGGCTCATGATGTGGGCCAATACGATGAGTTACTTGCTTCACCTTCCTCACTCCCCCCTTAAAACGTGTTCTTTTAAACACGCTCGACAAGAGCTTGGCAGCAGTCACGATGCCATTTTAGTGGATTTATCTCAGGGTGTTTCAGCCAGTGCATTGGCCATATTGGCAGGTACCGTTCGAGGTAATGGAGTATTTGCGATTGCACTGCCCAATGAAGATTGGCTCTCAATGACCGATCAGGACTTAGCGAGATATTTGCCTTGGCCTTACGAACCTGCACAAGTCACTTCAGCGTTTAAGCGCTATCTGCTAGATCAACTTCAAAGCGAGGCATCGCCTTTTCGCTCTGTACCCGATCAGGTTACCGCGCTACCAGCATTGTCTCCAGTAAACGCCAATGCGCCACTGACCAAAGAGCAAACTGACGCCCAAGCCGATTTGTTTGCAGAACAAGCCAAATCCTATGTGCTTATCGCTCCACGTGGACGCGGTAAATCCACCTTGCTTGGCGATTCAATCGCAAAGCTGATTCAAGCAGGAAAGCGCGTTGCTGTTTGCGCACCAAATCAAGAAGCGATTGTTAGCCTAAAAGCACGCTTTGATCAGCAGATGAATCAAAACCACATAAGCCTGCCTTTTTTTGCGCCTGACGCATTAATAAGCGATTCCTCTTATTGGGATTTTTTGTTTGTAGACGAAGCGTCGATGATTCCATTGCCGTTGCTCATGACATTGAACAACAAAGCCGAACATGCTCTTTTTAGCACCACGGACTACGGCTACGAAGGCGCCGGGAAGGGCTTTGGCATTCGTTTTTGCCATCATTTAGCTTCGCAAAAAACACCCCATAAACACGCCTTAAAAACACTCACACTGAACCAACCGATTCGATGGGGGGAAATGACCCACTTGAGAATTGGATCAACAACTGCTTCTTTTTGGCCCCACCAGAGAACAACGCCAACACCATCAAGGATGTCGATAAAGCGACCATCGAATATTCAAAACTGACAGGCGAGCAATGGCTCACCCGCTCGCCATTGCTCGCCGATACCTTCCAATTACTGGTAAGCGCGCATTATCAAACCTCCCCAGATAACTTGCGTTGGGTTTTGGACGACCCTTCAGTATCAACACATGTATTGCATCGCGCCGGACAAGTACAAAGTGTTGCCATAATGACAAAAGAAGGCAATTTACCAAACACACTAAGCCAAGAAGTGATGCAGGGAAAACGCCGACCAAGGGGGCACTTGGTGCCGCAGTCCTTACTGGCCCATGAAGGAATAGAAAACGCGGGACAGTTCACTTACTGGCGCATCAGTCGTATTGCCACCGACCCAAGTCTGCAAAATCAAGGCTTAGCGTCTCAATTGCTGGCGCAAATAAACAGCGCAGCACAGCAAAATTGCGACTTCTTGTGCAGTAGTTTTGCGGCGACCATCGATGTGGTGTCTTTTTGGTTAAAAAATGGCTATGTTCCCATCAGAATGGGCACCGCCAAAGATCACGCCAGCGGCGGCTATTCGCTGATGGTGGTAAAACCCATATCAGACTCAGCACGCCACTTAACCAGCAAATGGCAAGCCACCTTCATTGAGCAATTTACCCTCAATCTACTGCTGCAATATTCTGATTTACCCACGGAATTGATTCTGCTTATGTTGGGACAATGCTCGCCAGCGCAAGGTAAACTCCCCACTCTGGCGCAATTATCAGCAAAAGACTTACAGGATATTGCGTTGTTTGTAGAGCATCACCGTCCTTTTGACAGTATCCGTGCTGTTTTCCTCAAAGCAACGCTATCGCTTGCCCTACAAGGTCAATTAGACTCCCAAAAAGCCACTCATAGACTGTTATTAGAAGCCGCATTAGGCAGAAACACCGAACATTCTCGCCAAGACGCCAAGTTAGCGGGCAAAAAAGCCATGCATCAAAGTTTCAAAGCCATCTTATCGACACTCCTTCTTTAAAATGGGTGAATACCCACCCATTTTTAAATTCACCATGTGTGCAATCCCCCTATTACATACAGTTTAGTCTTTTAAAAATGCAGCCATTTATTTTTTATTTATAACAAAATCAATAGGTTAAAAACAAATTAAAGAATTGGCACAGATTGTGTAAACAGTATGACAAGCGCCACCTGTTTTGCTCGGTCGGTTTTGGTAACAAATCCTACTAAAAGTCAGGTAAACAATAATAATTCAGTTTTTGGAGTCTTATAAAAATGAAAAAAATCAGCTTAGCTCTTACATCTCTAGCACTTACTCTTTCTGCTGGCACAGCGATTGCGAACTGTGACCCAGGTGAGCGTGTTGTTAAATTCAGCCACGTAACAGGCGGTACTACTCACCCTAAAGTGGTTGCGGCAAATAACTTTGCAGAACGTGTAAACACAGAAATGAATGGCAAATTGTGTGTTGAAGTTTTCCCTAACTCCACACTATTTGGTGATTCAAAAGAACTTGAAGCCCTACTACTAGGTGATGTTCAACTACTTGCTCCATCATTGTCTAAATTCGGTTCTTACACAGACAAATATGGCGTATTCGATCTTCCTTTCATCTTTAAAGACATGGATCACGCGATCCGTTTCACCAAAACACCTGAAGGTAAAAAACTTCTTACAGAGATGGATGAATACGCAGGTTTTGTTGGTCTAGGATACTGGATGTCTGGCATGAAATATTTCTCTGCCAACAAACCTCTTTTGGTTCCTAGTGATGCGAAAGGTTTGAAATTCCGCGTACAAACGTCTGACGTTGCTAAGCAAATGATCGCAGCGATGGGCGCATCTCCTCAAGCAATGGCATTCTCTGAAGTATACGGTGCCTTGCAAACTGGCGTTGTAGATGGTCAAGAAAATACGTGGTCAAACATCTACACGAAAAAATTCTACGAAGTACAAGACAGCACAACAGAAACGAACCACCAATTGTTGGCTTACTTATTCATGACATCGTCTGAATTTTTGAAGAGCCTATCTCCAGAAGACCGTGCTCAGTTCACTCAAATTGCGGATGAAGTTACTCAAGCAGCTAACTTGAACGTAAAAGCAGCAGAAGCGGCTAACCGTGAAAACATCCTAAAAGCCGGCGGCAAAATCAATACGCTGTCACCAGCTCAGCGCCAAGAATGGGTGGACACTATGAAACCCGTTTGGAAGCAATTTGAAAGCTACATCGGTAAAGATTTGATTGACGCTGCTGCCGGCGCTTAATCACTCTACTACCCAGCAGTGAGCTGACCTTAGCAGGTCAGCTCTTGTGATTTCCCCTGTGCTCACTTGATAACGGCCTGATGTTGGCCAACCTCAGACACAGATGACACCACTAAGCTGCTTTTTACTCTGTTCTGGTCCACTTAGTTAAGGAGACCCCCATGGCACTTTGGCCGCATCTTTACTTACTTATTTTCATCATTATTCTTTGGGTGCTGGAAAAACGCTTCCCAAAAGTCATGGAACGAGCGGAAGAAAACCTGTTAATCATCGTTATTTCTTCCATCATGGCGGTATCGTTTGGACAGGTTATCGCACGTTACGGCTTTAACACAGGCTGGGACGCCGCACTCGAATTTAATACCGTTGCCTTTTCATGGTTGATCCTTTTGGGCATGAGCTACGGTATCAAAACGGGCCTTCATCTTGGCGTCGACATTGTGCTTAACGCCGTTCCAAAACGCATCACAAAAGCCTTGTCTTTATTTGGTGCGGCGGCGGCCATGCTATACGGTCTGATCCTGCTCGATTCCACTTGGTTGGCGATGTTGGGTGTCGACGTTAGTGGTGGCGCAATCGAATATTGGTTAAAAATGTTCAAAATCGGCATAGGCTCTGAAGAATTGCGTTACCCAGAATTTGTTCAAGAAATGTTTGGTTTACGTCCACGCGTCCATCGTTGGATTGTGTTGGTTATTCTGCCAATCAGTTTGGCTCTACTTTCTTACCGATCTCTGCAAGCCTTTATTGATATCGCACGTGGCAAACGTGACATGTTGATCAGTGGTCATGAAGCGCAAGATCTTGTTAAAGAAAATCAAAACGTCTTGAAAGACTAGGCGTAGGAGCTTAATTATGGAATCAATCATTCTATTTTCACTGGTTATTGTCCTGCTATTTATTGGCTTGCCAGTGGGTATCTCGTTGGGCTTATCGTCCATCTTGTTTATTACTTTTTTCTCACATGACTCTTTGTCATCGGTTGCTATTTCTCTGTTTGGGGCGGGTCAGCACTATACGCTGTTGGCTATCCCGTTTTTCATTATCGCTTCGTCTTATATGTCGACAGGCGGCGTAGCGAAACGTTTGATTAATTTCGCGATTGCCAGTGTTGGTCATTTCCGTGGTGGCTTAGCGATGGCGTCTGTGTTGGCGTGTATGATGTTTGCGGCCTTGTCTGGATCGTCTCCAGCAACAGTGGTTGCCATCGGCACTATCGCCATTGCGGGTATGACTCAAGTAGGTTATTCAAAAGAATTCGCCGCAGGCATCATTGCTAACGCGGGTACATTGGGTATTTTGATCCCACCATCCATCGTAATGGTAGTGTATGCGGCGTCCGTAGACGTGTCTGTTGGT
Organism: Marinomonas pontica; assembly: GCF_026191375.1. GTDB lineage: Bacteria > Pseudomonadota > Gammaproteobacteria > Pseudomonadales > Marinomonadaceae > Marinomonas > Marinomonas pontica. The sequence continues at coordinate 68,802 of NZ_JAODTL010000041.1, forward strand.
CGTATGTTCTTGGCTGGGGTTATTCCTGGCTTGATGGCTGGCGGTATGTTGATGTTGGCCATCTATGTGGTAGCGCGTATCAAAAAGCTACCAGCGGAAGAATGGAAAGGCTTTGGCAATCTAATTCGTGGTGGTAAAGAAGCGGGCTGGGGCTTGTTCCTAGTTGTGATCATCATGGGTGGTATTTACGGTGGTGTGTTCACGCCAACAGAAGCGGCGGTGGTTGCGGCGGTTTACTCTATGTTCATCGCACTGTTTGTTTACCGTGACATGGGCCCGTTAAAAGGCCAAACATGGACAAACGACAACGACGCACCTCATGCGCGTGTTGGCTTTAACGGTACCGTTTATGGCGTGTCATTCTTCCTAGTGTGGGAAATCATGTCGTTCTTCATGTTCGCTGACAGCGAAACAGTGACAGGCGGCGATCGTGCTACTTGGGGTGCGATCATGTCCGTTGCCTTGGCGATCTTCTACGTTTACAAACGTTCTAGCAAACTAGAACAATCGATTGGCGCTTGTTTGACGGCGGGCATGCCAATTTGGGGTCGTAACTTATCTATGATGCTTCGTGGTTTCTTCCCATCTTTGTTTGGCGAAGAGTCTCGCAAAGTTATGTTGGAAGGCACAAAAACCACCATCATGCTGATGTTTATCATCGCCAACGCTTTGTTGTTTGCGCATACATTATCGGCAGAGCGCATTCCACAAATGATCACCGAGTGGATGCTTGGTGTCGGCTTTAACTGGTTTACGTTCCTAATCGCTGTCAACATCTTGCTGTTGATCGGTGGTCAGTTCATGGAACCATCTGGTCTATTGGTTATCGTTGCCCCTGTGGTGTTCCCAATCGCAATGGAGTTGGGCGTTGACCCGATTCACCTAGGTATCATCATGGTGGTAAACATGGAAATCGGTATGATCACACCACCGATTGGTTTGAACCTGTTCGTAACGTCCGGCATCACCGGTATGAGCTTGGCGCGTGTGGTAAAAGCCGCCATGCCATTCGTACTCGTATTGATGGTGTTCTTGGTGATGGTGACTTACATCCCTGCATTGTCTACCGCATTGCCTTACAGCATCATGGGACCAGAGATCGTTCAATAACGGTCTCATTTACCCAAACTGTAAGCAGAAAATTTATAGAGTTTAGCGCCCTTCGGGGCGTTTTTTTTGCGCTCGACTCTGCAGATGTCCTTCAAACTACAGCAATACAATCGCTTGCCAAATCAAGCGCAGCGCCATGATGGTCAATACAATGTTAAAGATCCGATGAAAATGACGATCTGGCATACGTTTCAGCAATCTAAGACCCACCCAAGTTCCTAGCGCACCACTCAACACCATACAAAACAATAACGGCAGCCAAGCGCCTAAAGGAAAACCTGCCGCTTCAAACACGGTTACTTTTAAAACATGTTGCAATGACATGGCCGTGGCAAACGTGGCAACGGTGCGAAATCGATCCGCATGAATCTGTTTTACAAATGCCGCGACCAAAGGCCCTGTCGCTCCAGCAAACAAGGTGATAAATGTCGTAACGGCTCCCGCTATGACGGTTCCCCATGTGCCTAAAATCATTTTGGGTAATGTTGGCCCCCAGCATAAATACAAAATAAACAAAGCAATGGTGAGATACATAATCGCCGGTGGTAAAGCCACCAAGACAAAGCTACCAATAAAGGCTCCCAGCAGTGCACCAGGCAAGAAAGCCGCAATCAGCTTCCAATCGATATGTCGCCAGCTCATCGCCGCTCTGCCTGCGTTTGAACCCAACTGAGCAACACCATGCAACGGAATAATCAACTGAGGCGGTAGCACTTGCGCCATCACACCCAATAGCATCACACCACCGCCAGCACCAAAGCTCGCGGTGAAAAAAGACGTGAGCCCTGACACAACCACCAACAAGACGACAATGTGCGGGGAAACTTGCTCAAATAGCACAGAAAAAAGGTCATAGGCACCGATTTCGTAAGGAGGGAAACAAGGGAGAATAGCAAAATGGGCAGTAAAAATCTTAGCCTGCCCATTCTTATCAGTGATACAGAAAATTAGGAGTTAAAAAGAGACTATTTAGGCAATTACTGCTTATAAAGGTCTTTATCCAAATCATACTTACGCATTTTGTCGTAAAGCGTCTTACGCGGTAAGCCAAGCGCGTCCATGGTGTCTTTAATAGACCCTTTTTGACGCAACAACTCCTGCTCTAACAGCGTTTTCTCAAAGCGCTCCATTTGCTCAGGCAATGTCATGACCCCTGGGTTATTTTCATTGATAATGATTTGATCAAATTCAAAAGACCCCGCTTCCCCCATTAGGACATAACGTTCCGCAAGGTTTCGCAGCTCACGCACATTGCCCGGCCAGTCGTAGCTCAATAAACTGTGCATTCGCGCCGCAGACAATGGTTCAGATTCACGCTTGTACTGAGCAATAGCCACCAAACAAAAGTGCTGCCACAGCAATGAGATATCGTCTTTTCTCTCTCGCAATGGTGGAATATCCACACGTACAACGTTAAGCCGATAATACAAATCTTCGCGGAAAGTACCGCCTTCACTTAGCTGTTTCAGATCAACTTTGGTCGCGGCCAAAATCCGTAAATCCAAGTCGATGGCCGTGTTAGACCCCAAACGCTCCAAGCGTCGCTCTTCTAACACTCGCAATAAACGAATTTGCATCGACATGGGCATGCTTTCTATTTCATCTAAAAATAGCGTGCCACCGTTCGCGTGTTCGAGCTTACCGATCCGTTGCGTTTTAGCATCGGTAAACGCGCCTTTTTCATGACCAAACAGCTCAGATTCCATGATCGAATCAGGCACCGCGCCGCAGTTAATCGCCACAAAAGCATGACCACGCCGGGAACTGTGTTCGTGAATATAACGGGCCACCAGCTCTTTACCGGTTCCCGTTTCACCTTGAATCAGAATATCTGCAGCGGTGTCCGCCACATGCAACAAAGCCTGACGTAAACGATGAATACCCGGTGTGTTGCCAATGATACGAGGCCCCGGAGCGTTTTGCGCAGCCAACTCTAGACGTAAATTGCGGTTTTCAAGGGTTAAGCGGCGTTTCTCTGAGGCTCGACGAACCACCTCTATAAAGTCTTCATTCGAGAACGGCTTTTCAATAAAGTCATACGCGCCGTCACGAATCGCACTCACCGCCATGCTAATGTCACCGTGCCCCGTGATCAGAATGAACGGAATTTCTGCATCAATTTTTTTGACGTCTTCAAACAGCTCTAAACCACTTTTGCCGGGTAAGTTAATATCGCTCACAATCACCCCAGACCAATCCAGTGACAATTGCTCAATCACACCTTGAGCGGTTGCAAACTCAGTCACATCAAAATCTTCAAGTTGCAATGTCTGAGAAATCGCGATGCGAACCGCTTGTTCATCATCGATCAATAAAACTTGCTTGCTGTCCGGCATTAAGATTCCTCTTTGGCAATAATGCTTTGCGGGCTAAATCGGGGTAGCCTAACACAAAATTCTGCACCCCCAGAGTCTCGATTTTGCGCACTGATCTGTCCGCCCATCGCTTCAACGATACGCTGACTAATAGACAAGCCCAATCCCAATCCTAAACCAGAAGATTTGGAGGTAAAAAAAGGTTCAAATAAATGTTTGGTGGCTTCTTCGCTCAAACCATTACCCGTATCTTGGACACTGATAATAATTTGCGCGTCCGTTGCTTTTTGCTCTATTAAGACCCGACGCTCGTTCGTGGCGTCTTCCGCTATCGCATCCGCCGCATTGGCCAACAAATTCACCAACACCTGTTCCAAAAAGACCATGTCACCATTCACAATAAAGCCCAAATCCTCCCCGACTATGAGCTCAATATTGGCCTCTTTATAGCGTGGGCTCATAATCTTTAGAGCACCCACAATGGCCGTCTGCACTGCAATTGGCCCCTGCTGCACATCCCCTTTTCGAGCAAATACCTTGAAGCGAGCAATAATATCACCCATGTGGTGACCAAGCTGGCTAATGTGTTGCAGATTCGCATGGGCTTGCTCATATTGCCCACGGTCTAAAAATTTCAATCCATTTCCGGCAAACGCTCGGATCGCCGTTAAAGGTTGGTTTAACTCATGATTCAGCCCCGCACTAAGCTGCCCTAACACAGCCAATTTAGCAGTTTGTATGAGCTCGCGCTGCGTGCCTTTGTGCTCTTCAATTTCTTGGCGTAATCGCGTGTTGGCACCTTGCAGCTCAACGGTACGTTCTTTGACTCGCTCTTCTAGATCAATACGCGCTTGGGTGATGTCTTGTTCGTAACGTTTCCGCTCAGTCATGTCATGAAAGGTCACCAAATAACTGCGTCGATTAGGCAGCTGCATCTCACACAAGGTCATTTCTACCGGTACTGATTGATTTGAATAACACAAATGCCCCTCACGAGTGAGAACCTTAATGCCTAAATCACTTGCGGCGTCCAAAAAATCATCCTGAGAAGTTGTGATAACTGAACTTTGTTCATCGGGTTGAAACAAGGTATCCAATGTCTGTCCCACCAGTGGTGCCAGTGGTTGCCCCACCAGCTTTTCAACCGCCGGATTAAAGGATTCTATTTTGTGATGCTCATCCAATGTCACCAAGCCCGCTTGTGTGTTTTGAATCACTTCGCGAATGTAGGCTTGATTGTGTCGCGTCATTTCATTGGCATCAGAACGCTCTCGTAGCATTCGGCTTCGTAACATAGCCAAGCCAAAAAGCAACGCTGTGATGGTCACACCGCCAGCAAAAATAGCGCGCCATAGGGAAATCTCTTCATTAATGGTTTTTAGTGGCGCCAATATCGAAATTTTGAAATCCAATAAACGAATCGGGCGACTCATACGCAAAAATGACATTCGCTGTAACTCTTCGGTGCCATTAGTCATGGTGTTTTCTAACACGTCGATGATCTGAGATTTTTCATCAAACGGTTTTTGATAGACGATCGCCAGCTTTTCAATGGATTGTCCAAAATAGCGTTGTGAATCGGCAATGCGTTGCAATTCCAAATGAGACAATTCTCCTAGCACGCGATACAGCCAATTCGGGCGAGAACTGCTGAACACAATGCCATCGGGATCAAGTAATAAAAATTCATAATGCTGATTCGCAAAGCGTTTTTCAAACTGTGTCAGATCCACTTTTACAACGGCCACACCAATAATGGAATCGCCTTCATAAACAGGATAGGAAAATAATACCCGCGCCGATTCGACGTGGTGCCCAGCGCATAATAACGCCCCGGCTTGCCCCGAATGGCGTCTTTAAAATAGGGGCGAAAGGCGAAATTACGGCCGACAAAACTGGCCTCTTCACGGTAATTAGACGCCGCAATGGTCAACCCTTCCATATTTAAAATGTAGCTGTCTGAGGCTTCAGTAATGCGGTTGATTTGCTCAAGCTCGCGATTCAACTGATTAATATCCGATTCAAAGCCATCGCGCAGTGCTTTTCTGACCCGATCGTTGGACGCCAATAACGTCGGCATGTGCTGATATTTGGCAATGGCGCTTTCTAACACGCTGGCAAGCTGGTTTAACTGCTCAAAGGAATCAATGCGTAACGCTTTAATTTGCTGGTTTCGTAACGCTTCTCCGCCCTTCCAAATAGACAGCGACGTGATGATAAACACCACCACATACAGCCAAAACACATGTTTTTTAATGCGGTTTATATCGAAAAATTTGACGTTCAAACGGCCACGCTCACTCAAGTAATGATCCTGCAGAAGGGACAGACTAAATGTGTGTCTTGGATTGAATTCATGTGCGCTTTAAGGCATCTTTGAAGGATACGCAAAACTGTGCACGTTTTATGAATTTTATTAAATAGGATAAAAATGCATTCCATCAGTATACATTGTCAATCGATTGATGATCTCATTCAAAAACTGGAAGGAATACAGCCGCCCGACCTTATCCAACTATACGGCACCTTTTCGATTAAAGAAGCCAAACCATGGGCAATATATTTAACACAGTGCTTTCCAGACGCGTGCCGTATTGGTATGGCAAGCCAGCGACACATCTCAAACGGCCAAGTCAAAAATGATGGCGCCACGCTGATTTTATCCTATTTCAAACGCAGTCACCTGACTTATAACACTGTCCCTTACGACGACCAAAAAATTGAACGATCAGGTCAGCAGTTGTTCGCGCCTTTTCTTGCCAGTGATGAAAAAAACCAAGCCAGTGCTTACATTGTACTGGCCGATACCAAAGACGCCATTCAAGATGACTTTTTCCGCGTCTCCCAAGAAAACGACTTAACCATCAGTGGTGGACGAGCAGGCCTATTCGAACCAGGCAATAGCTGGGTGCTGTGCCAAGAAAACTTATACCAAAATCAATCTGTTGCTGTGGGCATCATTGGTGAATATTTAACGCAGCAGCGCGATGTCTTTGTCGACAATATCGCCATAGGTCGTCGAATGTTGGTCACCGCCAGCGAAGGCAAAGTCATTAAACAAATCGACCATTTGCCTGCTCAGCAAATTTATCAACGCTATTTGTCCAATGGCGAACGCATCAGTCTGACACTTGCCAACCGATTCGCACTGACAACCGTACACAATAACGTAGAAATAAACGCGGTTCCGCTCAGCTGGGAAGGCGACGGCGGCATCTTAATGAGCGAAGCCATACCAGAGGGCGCATACGTTAAATTTCTCTATTTTCACCCCGCTCAGTCGCTCTACTCTATCGTTCCTAAGATTCAGCACCTCAATGAACAACTGCCTGAAAGCATTTTTGTGTTCAATTGCATCAGCCGCGAAGACTTTCTGGAAGAAAAACCAACCGATAAACTCAGCATGCTTAATCAAGTGCTGCCATTGCATGGAACCTACTGTTTTGGAGAGTTCTTTTCGACTCAATTTGGCACAAGAATCATGCAACATGCGCTCACTTATTTGGCAGTTCATGAATCTGGCTGCGGCCTAAAACGAGAAGCGGAGCCGATCCAGCTTCCGGATGAACGCGACTCTTTAGCCCCCATGTTCAACCTAATTGGTAATGCATTCCAAGAACTGGAACAAGAACACGCTTCTTTTGGCTACTCCTGCGCTAACCCAGACACCAACAACGATTGGCTACACGATCTCGCAAACCGGGTTACTGAATCGTTTTTCATTACTGGGGCGCTTGACCAATCATCAAGACATCGCCCACCTTGTGGTTATGCGCATTCGTAATTTCTGATTAATCAATCAACAATATGGCTACAACGCCGCAGACGATTTGTTTGCCCAATTAGCCCATTATTTAAAACGTCGTCTGGGCACCAACTCTGTGGGCATTGAATTTACCTGTTATCGCCTGTCAGCCAACGAAATCGCCGTGTCGATTCACAGTCAGATTGCACCGAATAAAATTCTTCGATTGTTTCGCAATTTAGCCGAAGACATCGAAAACGAAGAATTCTCCACCATGAAAAAAGTGGAGCATTTGCTCACACTAAGCTTGTCTGTTGGTATGGCGTCGGTGCTTGATCAAAATGGTCGTGCGCTTTGCGATCAATCGCATTTGCTGATCAAAGCCAGCGAAGCAAGACGCTATGCGCAAATGAATAATCAACCCATTTATTGGAATGGCGACCTGCCTGATAATGCCTCCACCGAAGAAAATTTGGATTGGATTTTAAAGATTCGTAAAGCGCTAGAAAACGATGACATTTTCGCCTACTTCCAACCTTACTATGACAGCAAAACAGGAGAAGAAATCGGCGCAGAAGCGCTGCTCAGAGCACGCATCGATGGGCAAATCGTCAGTCCAGCGTTCTTTTTAGACTTGATAAAACAAACGCAATTGTACTCAAAAATTACTCTAACCATGCTCGCAAAGTGCGAACGTATTCTTAACACTTATCCTAAGGTAAACGTCGCCTTAAACTTATCTGTATTGGACTTTAAACATTACGCCACGTTAAAAGCCCTGCGCCAGTTTTTTGCACGCAACAAGGTAAATGGGCGTTTGACACTGGAAATCACCGAATCCGAATCCATCCAAGACTACGATTGGATCAGCCCAATTATTAATGAATTCAGAGAAGCTGGTGCGCTATTGGCCATAGACGATTTTGGGGCAGGCTATTCTAACTTAGAAAAACTCATCGCATTGAACCCAGACATTCTCAAGCTGGATGGCTGCATTATCAAAACCATTGATAAAGACGAAAAACTGCAAAAGTTAGTACAACATACCAACAACCTTGCGCATTCTCTGGGAATAAAAACCCAAGCCGAATTTGTACACAACGACGCCGTCAAACAACACTTAATAGACTTGAAAATAGATTACTTACAAGGGTATCACTTATCCGAACCACTCAGCGAAACCGAGTGGCTTGAACGTCATTAAACACACACATCGCTTTCTTTGCTTATGCCCGCGCATGAGCAAAGGGCAGAACCTCAGTAATGTGTGTTTTATGACACAACAGCATGAGTAGACGATCAACGCCTAATGCCACCCCAGCGCAATCGGGCAGTCCACTTTGTAATGCGCTAATTAGTCGTTCATCAAACTGCCGATTCGACAAACGCATTTCCTGACGTGTTCGCTTATCTTCGGCAAAGCGTCTTGCTTGCTCCTTAGCATCCGTCAATTCATGATAGCCGTTCGCCAGCTCCATGCCTTGCCAATACAACTCGAAACGCGACGCCACCAGCAAGCCATGCTCATCGACAACTGTTTTTGCTAGGGCTGCCTGAGACGCGGGGTAACTGTGAATAAAACAAGGGGTGTATTGACCAATAGCAGGCTCAACTACACTAGAAAAAAGTAACTCAAGCAAGGTATCGCGATCATCTTCCTGCAAGCCGTATTCTGTGTGTTCATGAGCACATTCTTGTAACTGGAACAATGTCGCAGTGAAAGGATCAAGTCCGGTATGACGTAAAAACGCCATTTGATAACTGAGTCGCTCGCACGTCAACGTCTCGTCATTTAACAGCACCGACAGCAACTGTTGAATCTCATCCATCAATTGCCAATGATCAAATCCCACGCGATACCACTCCAGCATGGTAAATTCGATGCTATGGCGGCGGCCAATTTCCTCGGCTCGGAACACTTTTCCCAACTGATAAATAGAACCAGAGCCTGCGCATAACAAACGCTTCATAGCGAACTCTGGAGAGGTTTGAAGGTAATACGTCAGGTCTTCACCTTGGGAACGCGTCTGACTGGTTAATACTTCAATATGTGGATCAGTAATACTGCCCAGAGACAGACACTGAGTATCCACCTCCATCACCTCACGCGAATCGAAAAAAGCGCGAATGGCTTTCAGTAACTGCGCACGCTTTTGTAAAATCGAAAGGTCCGCACTGGGTTGCCACAAAGAAGCGTCGTACATAAAAAACACTCTGAAAAATAAAGTGCATCATAACAAATACAAGGTCACAAATTTACTGCGAAGAACACTATTTTCATCTCCCGCCATGCCAAACGTAGGCGTGAACACTAAATCAATGTCATGCTTGATTTTCAGATCATTTTGACAAACCTAAGCCGAAAAACACTGTTGATAAACACAGTACTTATCAACAGTGTTTATCAACAGCCAAGTAAACAGCTCCGCTATAAATCGAACTGCGATGGCAACATCACCACATCTCGAATCGTTACATGGCGAGGACGCGTTAGCATGAAAATGAGAGCGTCAGCCACATCGCTGGCTTCCATCAAGCTGCCTTTTGCCTTGGCTTCTGCCAGTTTTTCCGCAGGCCAATCAGATAACAAAGAGGTAATAACTGGGCCAGGAGACACCGAGCCGACACGAATACCATGCTTGCTGACTTGTCTACGTACCGTTTGCACAAAACAATTCATCGCCCATTTTGAAGACGCGTAAACCGGCTCCCAAGGCGTTGGAAAATGCCCTGCTAACGAACTGGTGATTAAAATATCACCCACGCCTCGTTCAATCATATGCGGCAACACATCGCGCACGTTTTTAATGACCACGTTGATATTCAGATTCAACATGCGATCTATGGCGTCGTTATCGGCATCGACTAAATCACCGCCCACATACAAACCTGCATTCGCGTGAAAAATATCGATCACCTTGGTTTTCTCTAAAATACGCGGAACCAAAGCGGAGCAAGCCGCAGGATCAAGCAAATCTGCCGCAAGCGTCACGACGTTATCGCCATGTTGTTTTTGCAATGCATTAAGCGCCGCTTCATCACGGTCAACAATGACAACGGTTGCGCCTTCGGCCAACATGCCTTCCACGCTGGCCAACCCAATTCCAGAGGCGCCACCCGTTACTACGGCTACTTTTCCAATTAATGCGTTAGACATGCGTTACCTACTTATTGTTATTGATGGATAAATTTTCAGATGAAACACGCTACCACTCTATGATGAAAAAATTCTGCTACTTTTTTGCGCATAACTGATCTTAAACAAAGGCCGCCGCCAGAACACCACGCTTGCCTGTGCTTTTTTATTGTTCAGTTTTTTTGATCATTTACCTCAAAATCCTCCGTTACTTAATTGTTTTTTTTAGCGGTATAGTTCGCTCATCGTAAACAACCTCTATTTAGGCAAGGAAATACTATGAACTCTCTAATTCAAACAATCACTAAAACAACGTCTGGCGTGGCAAGTACGATTTTGCGCATTCCGGTTGGCTTGATTCTTATGGCGCATGGTGCGCAAAAACTGTTCGGCATGTTTGGCGGATATGGTTTGGAAGGCACTGGGCAATTTATGGCGTCACTTGGCTTAGAACCAGGTTACTTGATGGCTCTGCTCGCTGGCAGTGCAGAATTTTTCGGTGGTTTGGCTCTGGTGATTGGTTTACTCGTGCGCCCGGCCTCTGCAGTTATTGCCTTTACTATGGTCATGGCTATTTTCTCTGTGCACATTTCAAACGGATTATTCATGGCTAACAATGGCTATGAATACGCGCTAACCCTTTTGATCGTTGCCATGTCGTTGGTATTCAGCGGTGCTGGCGCGCTATCTGTTGATAAAGCCCTATCCAGCAAGCACTAATCGAACTGGCATTGTCCTGTTCTTTCAACACCTCGCGGCAAATGTCGCGAGGTGTTGAAATCAAACCTGTGGGTCTTACAAAGCTGGTTAGGTACTCAAAATTACCTGATTGCGTCCTTGCTCTTTTGCTTTGTATAAGGCCGCATCCGCACGATTAAGCACTTGCTCATAATGCTCATCACTTGCCTTGCACATAGCTACACCAAAGCTCGCCGTGACAAACAAAGCCTCGTGCATGTCGGTTGATTCCACTCTCTGACGAAGCCGTTCCGCCATGTCGTGTGCCGTTTTTTCCTTAACATTTGGCATCAGTACAGTAAACTCTTCGCCACCAAAACGAGCAACCATACCAGCGTCACCAATAACGTCGACCAATATTGTCGCCATTTTTTTAAGCACTTTATCGCCTATTGAATGTCCGTAGTGATCATTTATTTTTTTAAAATGATCAGCGTCCACCATGATGACAGCAAATTCATGATGTGACTCTCGAACGGATTGATACTCTTTCTGTAAGGCTTCATCTAATGCTAAACGATTAAACACCTGTGTCAGTGGGTCTTGGCGGACGATGGCCTTTAAAGATTGATTACTGGCTTCTAATTGCGCGGTTCGTGCCTGAACCTTGGCCTCTAAAGTCACGTTTAATTGCAATAATGTTTGCTCGCGGTCCAATAACGATGACATCATTTCCTGTAATGAGCGACTCAAGCTGGTGACTTCATTTAAGTGGCTGTCATCTTGGAAAGTTACGTGACGATCCCCTTGCTGAATCCGCTTTGCCGTTCTGGCTAATCGCTCTAAAGGAAGACTTAGTGAACTGGCCAGCCGATAGGCCAGCAACATACAAAACAGCGTAGATATTCCCCCTAATATCAACAACAGACGATGCACTTCCCTCACAGATTGCATCGCAATATCAGCGGGTTGTCGCACCACAATACGCCAGCCTAATTGAGTAGATTGCGGAGAAACCACTGTCACAAGACTGGTAAGGTAATTTTCATTGTCAGACCAAACAACAGATTCGAACTGACCACTGTTAGGCAGAGTGTTAGGCACATCCATCTCACCCACATAATTGTCTGGGTAAATGATTTCTTGGTTATTATCGATGATAAAAATATCCACCGACGCTCCGTTAAACTCATTATTAAAAGACGAAGCAAGCACCTCTTTCACCCACGCCCAATCAGCATGAGTCGCCACAACACCTTTTAGCACTCCGTCTTTCCCAATCACCGGCGCAGCAAAGTCCACAAACCGAATAGGCATGCCGTCTTTGGGTTTCGGCAATAACTTTTCGAGCAAAAGTGCTTTATGAACATCGCCGATATAAGCACCAGAATGGCTGTGGATAAACCAAGGGCGCTGACTAACATCCGCGCCTTTCAAAACCCCATCACCTGACGCCAACACAATGCCATTTTCATCAGCAAACCCAATCCAAGCATAATGTTTGTAAGAGTTTTTGATTTGATCAATGGTTTCTTGCAGCCCGCTGAGATCTTGGCCCTCATAAAGAGAAAGGCGTTTGCTCAATAGAACAATTTCCCGTTCACGTTCAATAAGGCTCGCTGTCAGCATATTTGACACCGATTGACTGATGCTAACCAATGACTCGCCACTGGCTGCCGAAAGTCGAGTGGAGGCAACATGATAGAGATAAGTAACAAGTACCAAACTAAGAGACAACAACAGGCCACCGGTTAATAAAGTAATGCGGCTGCGAAATGTATTAACCCCTTTGAACACCATGAAAGAGACCTGCTATGACGTATTATAAATAATTATAGAATAAGCAATAAATCGTGCCTTATACAGACAATTCTCCAACAAAAAAGGCCCTCGATAGTCTCCTATCGAGGGCCCTTCAATTTACTCGGTACGTTGTCTCAGGAATTATTTACCTGTTGCACGAGAAACGTATTCGCCAGTACGAGTATCAACACGCAGCACTTCGCCGATATTAATAAACAGTGGTACACGAACCATAGCACCCGTTACCAAGAAAGCAGGCTTAGAGCCGCCGTTCGCCGTATCGCCTTTTACACCTGGATCGGTTTCTTTTACTTCAAGTTCAATGAAGTTAGGGGCTGCAACCGCCAATGGCGCGCCGTTGTATAATGTTACAACGTATTTTTCTTGCTCTTTTAGCCACTTAATCGTGTCGCCAACAGCCGTTTCATCCGCTGCGTGTTGTTCAAAAGAACCATCCACAGCCATGAAGTGCCAGAATTCACCGTCGGTGTACAAGTACTCCATGTCGGTGTCCATTACGTCAGCAGATTCAAGCGTATCGCCCGATTTAAAAGTACGCTCCCACACTCGTCCAGAACGTAGGTTACGTAGCTTAATGCGGTTAAAGGCTTGGCCTTTACCTGGTTTAACATGTTCGTTATCGATAATCGAACATGGATCACCGTCAACCATTACTTTCGCGCCGCTGCGCATATCGCTGGTAGAAATATTAGCCATACATCCTCACAGTATATTTTTAGAGAAAAGGCTCTGACTGGCGTATCATGTCAGTCCCAAGATCTCTGCAAACTCTTTTTCACTTCCTGATACACAGTAGAAAAGAGCGTTTGCAAAGATCTCTGAGAGCCATCGGCCAAGTAGGCCAAAATAAGTTGGCGCAATCATAACCCAAATGAACACAATTTTGCAGATATTTGACGTGATCCCTATTCATACTAAGAACAATTTAAGCTGGTCGCAACACCTGTCGCAGGCCATCACCTCGTTACCCGAACTGGTTGAGCATTTAGGCTTGCCAAAAAGTCTCGCTCAACAAGGCGCAGAAGCGCATCAGAGCTTCAAATTGTTGGTGCCGCGCCCTTATTTGTCTCGCATTGAATATGGCAATCCAAACGATCCGCTGCTGTTGCAAGTTTTACCCAGCCTCTCAGAAATGCAAAAAGTCGTGGGCTACACAAAGGATCCGCTAGAAGAAGCTGACCACAATCCGCAAAAAGCCATCGTACATAAATACAAACGCCGTTTATTGGTGATCACCACAGGCACTTGCGCGGTAAATTGTCGCTATTGCTTCCGTCGTCATTTTCCTTATGGCGAAAATCAACTGGCGCAAGCCGAGTGGGAATCGGTAATCGACTATCTAAAAGCCCACCCAGACGTCAACGAAGTGATCTTGAGCGGTGGCGACCCTTTGATGATGAAAGACAGCTTGCTCGCCGATAAGCTCCATAAACTGGAGGCCTTGCCGCAAATTAAACGCCTACGCATTCATTCACGTTTGCCTGTGGTGATTCCAGATCGCGTTTGCGACGACATGCTAACGTGGATCACAGCCAGTCGCCTCGACATCGTCATGGTGTGGCACATTAATCATGCCAATGAAGTGGACGCAAATCTGGCTCAAGCGGCTGACAAACTAAAAAAGCGGGCGTCACCTTGCTTAACCAAGGGGTACTATTGAAAGGCGTTAACGACTCGGTAGAAGCCCAAGTCAACTTGAGCGAGGCCGTTTTCGATGCCGGCATTTTGCCGTACTACATGTTCACTTTAGATCCGGTAGACGGCGCGGCGCATTTTGATATTTCTATCGAAGATGCTCAACGCTTGATGGGAAAAGTGGCTGCGGAATTACCAGGGTATTTAGTGCCAAGGCTAGCCAAGGAAATCCCTGGCAAGCCTGCGAAAAGTGTCTTCGCTCCGACTTTTTAGAACGAATAAACTTTAGTAAGAATGTACTTTATTCACTGTCTTTACCTAAGCAGTGCAATCCGCCCCACTTTTACTTGCTGACGTCGAATGCTCACGTTAGGCGCCAGCTGGTATAAGTCGCCATTGCGTCCAACAAGCTGGCTTGGTACATGGCTCTGTTTCGCCACTTCAGCGTGAGCATCTAAATGCTGAGGTTCGCCATGAACGGGAATGGCCAGTTGAGGCTGAACCCAAGTATAAAGCTGCTTGAGTTCTTCACGGCAGGGATGACCACTCACATGAATGGTTAAATCGGTGTCATGAGCTTGCAAGGTGCGGATTTTTCGACCTTTAAATTGCTCGACCAATCTGTCGATGGCTTGCTCATTGCCCGGAATTCGCATGGAACTGAAAATCACCAAATCATCGGCTTCCAGACTTAGATCAAAGCAATTGTCTGCGGCGAGTCGGTTCAAGGTCGCCCTTGGTTCGCCTTGGCTTCCCGTCACCACCGCCAGCACTTCTTCTCTTGGTAAGTAACCAAGATGTGCGGCATCAATAACCGGCAAATCATCAGGCCAATGCCCAGTTACTCGAGCCGCACTGACCATGTTGGTAAGCGATCGTCCGATCAAAGCAAGATAACGACCGGTTTCTTTTGCCACCTGTCCCAATGCAATTAGGCGTGCAACATTGCTGCTGAAACAGCCGACAACAACACGATTTTTTTCGGCTTCAATGGTGGTTAATAAGCCCTGATAACAGTCGCTTTCAGACGGCGAAAAACCCTCTTTTAATGCATTGGTGGAATCACACACCATGGCGAGAATGTTTTCTTTGGCTAACGCTTGAAAGGCGGCAGGAGAAAAACCATCACCTAAGATGGGTTTTTTATCGATTTTCCAATCGCCGGTATGAAAAATTCGCCCTGCTGGCGTGTCGATGGTCATCGCATACGGTTCTGGAACCGAGTGCGTCAATTCCAACCATTTGACATTAAACACACCGATTTTTTTGGTTTCGTTTTCTTTTACTTCGATAATAGGCACTTGATCGGTTAAGCCGACCTGAACCAACTTACGACGCAGCACTTCGGCGGTAAACGCCGTGGTATAGACAGGGCATTTAAAACGTCGCCACAAAAATGGCAATGCGCCCACATGATCTTCATGAGCATGAGTAATAACGATGCCAGCCAAACGCTCTTTTTGCTCACTAATAAAACGTGGATCAGCGCAGACAATCTCAGACGTACGCAGGTCATCAGGCGTTAATGGCTCATTAAAAGAAACGCCGCAATCCACCATCAACCACTGGCCATCGTGGCCATACAAGTTCATGTTCATGCCAATTTCGCCAGTGCCACCGAGAGGCAAAAACCATAAATCCTCTTGCGAGGGAATCAAAGATGAAATAACCCACTCCTTGTGATGATCAGCAGTAACCTCTGCCGTATTGTGTCTATGGTACGCATTTTCCGTTAATATCCCAGCTTACACTGAAAATAGAGAGGCAAAAGGCCTTTTCTTCTTTTTATTCCCCGTTTTATTAGTCTTGGAATCAAGCCGTGATCACGACAAACAAATTTCAGGCCTTACTTGGTAAAGCCGTCAGCTACTTCATTTTATTATCTTGTTTGGCCATTTTAATGATCTACCTTGTGCAACGGTTTGGCGGAGACTACGCCGAGCAAAAAATCAAAGAACAATTGGAACGGTCCGGCCTCGCCCCGTTTGTGCACTACGAAAACATTCACCTCGACCCATTCACTCTGACGCCTTCTCTAGAAAACGTCATTGTTGGCGATCAAAGCGCACCTTGGTTGCGTTTTGCTCGAATTTCACTCAACAACTATTTAATCAACTACCCTAACCTGAGTGTGGACTTTTGGATTCAAGAAAGCCCAATCAATAGCCTGTCCCGTGATACGGGTCGCTTAATGCGTGCCGCTGGAATAGACACATTGCTAGGCAAAGGGTCTTTTTCATCCAACGTTGATGGTGAATCAGTAACGTCCCAATTCAAGCTCGACATCAAAGACCTTGGCAAACTGACCGTGGCTTCACACATTAATCTGCTGGATCAGGCGATCGACATGGCCGATTTACGAGCCGACATACTTGCCTCACTCGCACTGGGTCAACCTGAAGCGTTAGCCATAATTTATGGGGACACCATTGAGTTAAATTCGTTAAACGTTCAATACCAAGACACGGGATTATTCACCCACTTGTTCCCGCACTCGACAATGTCTCAAGATTCACAGAACAGTCACCTAACTGGGTTAAAGTTCGCAAGCCAAGCATTTGGGCTAGCACCCGCGGATTCAAGCGAAGCGGATCACATTGCTAAAACAGTACTGACGTTTTTGAATAACCCAAATCAATTGTCACTGTCCATGTCTCCCTCTCCAGCAATAAGTCTAAAAAATTGACCTTATTAGCGAACGAAGGTTCCCTATACCAAGGCACAACAATGCGCATCGCAAACGATTAACGCCATTTCTTTTCATTACGAATGCTTGTACCGTGGTGTTTTTTCAGAAGATGACTAGGAAAGGCATGAAAAATGTGACTATTTTGGTAGATGTTCAAAATGTCTATTACACCACCAGACAAGCGTTCGGCCGTTCATTTGATTACAACACCTTTTGGAAACAAGCGACGGAAGGCCGTAATGTGATCAAAGCCATTGCGTATGCCATCGACAGAGGCGATGAAAAACAACGACAATTCCAAAATATCCTTCGTGCCATTGGCCTGGAAGTGAAATTAAAGCCTTTTATTCAGCGCTCGGACGGTTCAGCAAAGGGCGACTGGGATGTGGGTATTGCGATTGATGGTATCGAATACGGTAAAGGCAGCGATGTGCTTGTGCTGCTTTCAGGTGACGGCGATTTCGATATTCTCGCCAAAACATTGAGGGAGAAATATCAAACCCAAGTCGAGGTATATGGTGTCGAATCCCTTACTGCGCAATCATTAATCAATGCGGCGGACAGTTTCTTTCCCGTCGATAACAAATTGTTACTAAAATAAATACAACTTGGCTATATTTTTAAGAGAGAATGTGAAAATCAATGTTTTCATATTTACTTCACAGACAAATAAAAAGCCAATGATAAGCCACAAAAACCCGCAACTGATAGACGCCAGAGTAACCTTGCATAAGTGGCTGAGCCTCGCTACGGCGATTATTGTCTTTTTTTCTCTTTGTTAAATATTGTGGCACTCAATCAGCCCTCTTTGGGTTTTGTTGAAGGCGGGTTTGGTCTGCTTAATTTGTATTTTTATCACCAAGCTCAACAGGGCAAAATGCAAAGTTGGCACAGCCACATCTTAATCGCCTCTCTCACCATTACTATTTCGTATGCCGTTTATACTGCGGATTTAAGAGCGGGATCGGCCTATTGGCTGCTTGTTTTACCACCACTGTACTGCCTTCTCACCGGCTCTAAGCGAGGGCTTTTTTATACCATTGCGCTCTCTTTACCCGCCATCGCCATTTTATTTATAAAATCCGACCCCGAAAATTATCTCGGCTATCGCTCGGTTATCAATTTTGTGCTCGCGTACTTTTTGTCGTATGTCATTTGCTACTTATACGAAAATCAATACACAACAAGAGACATCACATTACAAAAAATGGCGTTCCAAGACCCGTTAACGGGCGCAAAGAACCGTCATGCGTTAAAGCTGTTTTTTGAAGAATTTAATAAGAAACCAATAGATCCTTTTTTGGGAGAGCCCCAAGAAACGCACTTATTGATTGTCGATATTGATTATTTTAAAAGCGTAAATGATGAATTTGGCCATGATGTAGGAGACTCGGTTCTAATCGAAATCACTGAGCTATTGCACTACTACACGGACAACGACCAAGTGTACCGGATCGGCGGAGAAGAATTTCTCATTGTCTTGCAGAAACACGATGGCAAACAAGCCTTTAGCTTTGCAGAAACAATTCGAAGAAACATTGAGAACTCGGTGTTTCGCTACCATCAGCAGAACATAAAAATCACAGTGAGCATCGGCATCGCCCAACTCAATAAAGGCCAAACATTCAAAGAGTTCTTCAAAGTCGCTGACAAAAACCTATACTCTGCGAAAAACAAAGGACGTAATTTGGTGCATCATGACACCATGAACATTAGCGAAGCGATGTAAACCAAGACGATGTAAATCGACGCAACGCCATTCAATACAGGCTCATTGCATTATTAATGGACAAATGTGTCTAAAAACAATGCCTCAACCTTGTCTCTCGCCCAAGGCGTTTTTCGCAAAAATTTCAGGCTGGATTTAACAGACGGATCGCTCTTGAAGCAATTTATATTGATGCGAATCGACAACTCTTCCCAACCATAATGCTCTACTAGGTCTGTGACAATTTTTTCCAGCTTTATCCCATGCAAAGGGTTGTTTACTTGCGTTCCACTCATTTCTATTTACCTTGTTATGTACATTCATAATTTTTCGCAGTATACAGTAAAAGCCCTTGCCACCCTGAGACATAATCCAACTTCTAGAATAATTCTGCGCAGAAAGAACAGAAATCATTCAATGATGTTTGACTAATAAGACAAATCCCCGAAAAATAGTCAAAAACATTAGGAGAAAACTCTCATGGGTATTTTATCTAGCCTAAAAGGGCTATTTGCCGGCACAGAAAGCGCACCAGAAAAAGCAGAAGACACCGTGGAATACAAAGGTTTTTCTATTATTCCAGCCCCAATGAAAGACGGCGGCCAATATCGCGTCGCGGCGAGCATCACCAAAGGCGAAGGAGACGAACTCAAAACGCACAATTTCATTCGATCCGATTTAATGCCAAACCGTGATGAATGCATTGAAATCACACTTCGTAAAGCCAAGCTCACCATAGATCAACTTGGTGACACTATTTTCAATTAATTGAACGAGAAGATCACAATGAGCGCACCGATAGGACAACACTGGAAACAAATAGATGATTGTGAAGACCTATTAGGTGCCGATTTTCGAGCTCGCACCTATGCATTTCCAGGCCCGAAAACCCAAGTTTGCACCACCCTAGTTCATCATATTGGCAACCCTGACAGCACAAAAGCCATCTTGTATGTACACGGTTACACCGATTATTTTTTTCAAACGGGATTAGCCGAACATTTTGTGCGTCTTGGCTACCGTTTTTATGCAGTAGACCTTCAAGGCTACGGTCGCTCTATTCGCCCATCCACGCCACCAAACTGGTGTGAATCCATAGAACAATATGGGCAAGATTTAGACATCGCTTTAGCCACCATGAAACAAGACGGCGTGAACGATGTTGTCATTTTAGGACACTCCACTGGGGGACTGGTCGTCTCAACCTATTTGGCGCAACCCTATGCTTTACCTGAACGAGAAAGCCATTACCAAAAGCCTTTTCCAAATATTCTTGGCTTGATGTTGAACAGCCCGTTTCTGGCTTTGCCTTTCCCACCCACAGTGTTGAACCGAATAAACTGGCCGATACGAGCCATCGTGTCTTTATTGCCCTTTTGGTATATGCGCGCCAAAAAAATCACCCTTTACGCTAAAACCTTGCATTGTGTTTTTGGTGGCGAATGGGACTACCGATTAGATTGGAAACCGGCTCAAGGGTTTGATTTGTCCTTTCATTGGCTTAGAGAGATCATTTCGGCGCAGCACAATTTAGTAAAACAACACCTAACGATTCCTACCCTACTTTGCCATTCGAACATCAGCACTATTGGCAAAGAAACCATCGAAGAAACCCAACAAGGGGACGGTGTTTTGGACATAGAAAGCATGCAAGACGCTGCCCACAAAATATTCAGAAACCTAACCAAAGTGTCTATCGCACAAGGGTTCCATGATTTGTATCTGTCTCATCAGACAGCGCGTGACGCCTATTTATCGGCCATGACGGATTGGTTAGACGAGCAAACAAAGGCGCTAACTTAAGCGCCTTGACGTCGCATTACCCAATCCAACAAAACCGTTGGTAATACACGCTTCATGATCACTGCGGCGTATGTTGGCAGAGTCACATAATACCGTGCTCTTGGGCGAGTGGATTCCAAAGCATGGATGAGCTTTTCAACCACCGCGCTGGCAGGCAGAGTCTGCGAGGAAGCGACGCCCTCTTTGCTCAAGCGAGTAATGGCTTCAGCATAACCCTTTTGATGACGACTGTTTTCCATATCAATATTGTCTTGTAGCGCAAGCAAAGCATTAGCACGAAAACGACTTTCAATTGGACCAGGCTCAATAAGGCTGACCTTAATCGGCGTATCAGACAACTCCAAGCGCAAGGTGTCCGTTAAACCTTCCAATGCAAACTTACTGGCGTTGTAAGCACCACGAAATGGCGCCGCGACCAACCCTAATACAGAGCTGTTATTAACAATACGTCCAAAACCTTGAGCCAGCATGATTTTCAAAACTTTCGTCGTCAACTCATGCGTACCAAAGAAATTGCATTCAAACTGAGCTCGTAACGCGTCAACGGGCAAATCTTCCACAGCCCCCGGTTGGCCATAAGCACCGTTATTAAACAAAGCAAACAACTGACCATTAGTCATTGCCAGCGTTTCTTCAAGGCCTCGTGAAATAGAAGCCGAATCCGCTAAATCCAAACACACCACATGCTTAATGCCCTGCGCTTTTAGCGCCTCAACATCTTCTTGTTGGCGACAACTGGCAACGACAAGAAAATCACGCTCTTGAAGCATTTTGGCTGCCTCTAGACCAATCCCCGACGAACACCCTGTAATGAGAATAGAATATTGCATAGCGGCTCCTTTGAAGAAAAAACATCGTGCTTTGGATGGTACCAAAATGTCGCACAAAGTGCCTTTCTATTGATTTCGATCACAATATAAACAGCCACTCCAGCCCATAATCCCTGCTTATAAAACACACACAATTTTCTGTTAAAGGGATGTCACATGAAACTCAGCTCAATTAAAGTCAGTCATAAACTGTGGGGGCTTATTATCGTTTTAGTCGCCTTACTGGTCACCTTTAGTGCAACCACCTACCGCGAACTGTACGCTGAGTTATTACAAGCCCGTCAATTGCAAGTCAAAGAACAGGTGGATAACGCCTACTCACTGGTTGCCTTCTACGCAGACCAAGCGGATACGATCGGCGAAGACAACGCCAAACAGTCGGCACTCGCCGCCTTATCTGCATTACGCTTTGGCGAGGACGGGTACTTCTGGGTAAATGACATGCAAACCAAACTCCTTATGCACCCATTCAAACCACAAAATGCCGGCAAAGACATGTCTAATACAACGGATGCAAAAGGCCAATTTCATTGGAAAAATATGGTCTCTGTGGTGAAACAGCAAGGCGAAGGCTATGTTGAATACGCCTACAAAGGCCCTCAAGTAAGCCAACCAGAAGACAAAGTATCCTATGTTAAAGGCTACCAACCATGGGGCTGGGTGATTGGCAGCGGAGTTTTATACAGCAGTGTCACCGACATATTCTGGAAGTCGATTACCCAATCAGCCATCATTGAAATGTCATTGATAATGCTCGCCATGATTGGAAGCATTTTGATTGTTCGCAACATCACGCAGCCATTAAAAACCGTAACAGAACACCTACAACATATTTCTAATGGCAACCTAACCAAACACATCGATATGCAACGTGCTGATGAGATTGGCATCTTGGCCAATGCGGCCAATCGAGTATCCAGTTCCCTAAACGACACGCTACTCGAAGTCGACCACGCCATCACAGAGTTGCAAGCCGTGTGTGTTCAAATGCAAGGCAACAGCCTCAATACCCAAAAAGGCATGGATCACCAATTCCAAGAAGTCGAACTGTTGGCCACCGCCATGAATGAAATGTCTTATTCTATTAAAGACGTTGCACAACATGCCAAAGACACGGCGGACGCCACTCAAACGGTTCAAACCATTACCCGTCAAAGCAGTCAAGACCTTGATGCCACCAACATCGACATTCAGAGCTTAACCACGCACATTGAAGGAGCCAACGACGTCATCATTAAACTACTAGAGCAAACAGGCGATATCGATTCCGTGCTGGGGGTGATTGGCGATATTTCAGAACAAACCAATTTGCTCGCACTCAACGCCGCCATTGAAGCCGCTCGCGCAGGTGAATTGGGTCGTGGCTTTGCGGTAGTTGCAGACGAAGTACGCTCACTGGCCAGCCGAACTCAAGGCTCTACCGTCGAAATCCGCGCAATTATTGAAAAGCTACAACATCAATCAAAAGAAGCATCTACTTCCATGGCCACCAGCACAGAACAAGCGGAACGCGGTGCCGGCCGAATGCATGTGGCCGCTGAAAACCTCAAAAACATGCTGATTCAAGTCGATGACGTGTCCGCAAGAAGCTTACAAATCGCCTCCGCAGCAGAGCAGCAAGGCGCCGTGGCCGAAGAGATCAATCACAACTTGATGGGCATTCGTGAAGTGTCTGAAAAAGTATTGGAAGACTCTCAACAAGTGTCCGAAGGCAGCACCATGATCGCCAAAATGACCGACGAGCTAAGTAAGAAAATCAAACAGTTCCAGTTTGCTTGAGAGCCTTTCTATCCTGTAACAAGAGGTGAGCTAAGCACTCATCTCTTTTTCGTTTAAGCTCGCTGCGGTTAAAAACGTAAATATGATTTTAACTAAAGCGTCCTTATATATTGACTTGGCGTTACTCCAAATGACTTGTAAAAGCGCTGACTAAAGCGTTCTTGAGACTGGTAGCCGCAACGCACCGCAATGTCGATTTGTTGATCGTAACCTTGTTGCATCAAGCTGATTGCATGATTCATACGCACTCGGGTTAACAGGGTTCTAAACTGAGTATTTTCTTCTTTCAAACGACGAATCAAGGTAGCTCGACTCATTGAGAAATGGGCCGCAACTTGATCCAATTGATAATCCTGCCATGGCGCTTGTTGCATGAGTTCAGTGACTTTTTGCGCAAAGGGCACAGAATGCCCATCAAAAAGTAGATGCAATTTACCGACTTCGGCCATCTGTTGATAAAAGCCATTAATCCAATACGCTTGAGCCGTCTCACTCAATCCATCGATATCCAATCCCATTAAGAAATCAAGACTCTCCATCAAAGCGCGGCTAGGTTTAAAGCGCGGCGACCACTCACCATCTACTGCCATGCTTAGCTGTATCATGGCTTCTGGAGGTGACAATAAAAAACTCATCTGCACTGACAAAAATCGCGCTTTGGTTGGCTCATTTTCAAACGTCAGTTGTTGCCCTGCTTTTGTTAATAGCAAGGTCGATGCATCAAATTCCAACACATCATCTTGCCAGAATAGACGTTTACGCCCTGAACGAATTTTAAAGAGGCTAGGAGTAAGAATCGCCACATTACGCAATCGCTGTGCTTGTACCCCATACACATGACTGACTTTAAAAGCAGGACGCATTGTTACTCACTCCTAAACCCTAATAAATGATGGATTAACGATGATAAGGTGCGACCAGCACGGCCTTACCGATGGCCATACTGCGCACGGTAAAACCCGCTAACGCGGATGAAACATCGGCATTTAGATCCAGCTTTTCGACAGGCAATGCCCAAACCGTAAACTGGTAACGGTGCATATTATCGCCTTTAGGAGGACAAACACCGCCAAACCCCACACTACCGTAATCAGACTTCAGCTCAGTTGCACCCAGCTTAGTTAAGTCAGCACCTTGAGCCAAAGACGACACAGAAGCTGGAATATTAAACGCAGACCAATGCCACCAACCACTGCCTGACGGCGCATCAGGGTCGTATGCGGTAAGGGCAAAACTCTTTGTGCCTTTTGGTGCATCTGCCCACTGCAGTTGTGGCGACTTATTCTCCCCTGAGCAACCGAAACCATCAAACTCAAACACTTGCGGTATTTTCTTACCCTCTTGAATATCTTGGCTGGTTAATTCAAATGCATTGCTGCTCATGGAGACTAAGCCACTTAACGCTGCCGTCATAAAAATTACTTTATTCATCATTGTCACCTTACTGTTTTAATCTTTAGAGTCGTTATAGTAAGGATTCAAGATCATTCGAACTCGACAAAAAGTATCTTATTAAGACCTTAAATTAATTTTTTTGACACTTTGTGCTCTACCTCATGAAAAAACTAAATCACTCCAGTTTTCGATACAAGGATCGCAAGCTGATCCCTGCAATCTCAGCCACTTGTTCCTTATTGTTGTCGTGTGCGGCCATGAGATCGGACAAGTAACGCTTTTCTGCTGTTTTTAAATCCACCCACGCAACCTTTTCACCTTCCGCGGTTTGCCCATACGTCACCAGCGTGAGCGATAAATCCGTTTGTTGGTGAATGCTCGTATCGATATTTAGGCTCTCCAATATGGTGTCACGCTCAATCACATTGGTGTCAGTTAACAACACAGCTCGGTTCAAGATATTACTGAGTTCTCGAATATTGCCGGGGAAAGGGTAATGTTGTAACGCCTGCAACGCAGAGTGTGTTAAGTGGTATTCTTTTCGCTCACTGATGCGTTTTAACAAGGTGCTAATCAACAAAGGCAAATCCGCTTGACGATCGCGCAACGGAGGAACAAAAATCGGGAATACATTAATTCGATAATACAAATCCTGGCGAAACTCGCCTGCTTTCACCATTTGCGCGAGGTTTTTGTGAGTGGCGCAAATCAACCGAAAGTTGGTGTGTTTGATCGTCGAAGACCCCACAGGGCGAAACGCACCCGTTTCAATTAGGCGTAACAACTTTACCTGCATCGACAACGGCACATCACCAATTTCATCTAAAAATAGCGTACCGCCATTGGCCAATTCCACCAGCCCAGTTCGGTTACTGTGAGCCCCCGTGAACGACCCTTTGAGATGACCAAACAGCTCGCTTTCAAACAGTGAATCCGTCAGGCCAGCACACTCCAGTGTGACCAACGAATTTTTAGCGCGATCACTGCCTTGGTGAACGGCCTGAGCTACCAACTCTTTACCGCTACCAGATTCGCCTAACAACAAGACCGAAGCATCGCTGTGGCTCACGCGAGTGATCTTTTCCAACATCTGATTAAAGGCCTTACTCGCCCCCACCAATTTGGCGCTACCTTCTTCCACACTGGCCACCGAAACCGGCCGCAGCAGCTCAACAAAAAACAACAATTCGCCCTGTTCATTATGAATCGGCAACATTTCCACATCGACGTGTTCTTTTCCTCGCGGCGTCTGGTGAATGTGTAAAACACGTTCTTTCCGCCCTGACTGCAAAGTGGCAGACAAGGGGCAATCCTCTCCCGCTTCATCACAAGGTACCGTGTAGCCGTGCGATATTTCAAAGCAACGAGCAGGCTTATCCAGCGCGATGTCACCAAATTGATCTCGATAATGCTGGTTAAACGCCACAATACGGTAATCCGTAGACACCAAAATAGCAGGGCAATCATAACCCTCTAACATACTAGCAAAGCCGCGAGTAGCCACTGTGTCGGATGCAATGATCTTCATAATTCCATGCCATTAATGTCAAAAATTTACGCCAAATATGACAAAAGAAATTACATTAGTCAAATCTAATTAATAAAGAAAAAAACACAAAAATTTATTTAACCTTAAATTTCAATAAGTTAAATAAAAATATTGTGTTTGGCACGCTTTCTGCCTTTGTACCAAGTATCCATCCAACAAATGGGCATTCCATTTGTGAAGAAAACCGACATTGAGGTGACACATGACAACCCATTTAACGGCAAAACCTGACGTAGCTGTATTTTTTGATAAAGACTCCAGTACCTTTTCTTATGTGGTGAAGGACCCAGCGTCGTCAAGCTGTGCGATCGTAGACAGCGTTTTGGATTTTGACTATGCCTCTGGTGGCACCTTTCACAAAAGCGCCGACGACATCATCGACTACGTGATCGCGCATAAACTGAAAGTAGAATGGCTAATAGAAACACACGTCCACGCCGACCATCTTTCTGCTGCCCCTTACATTCAGAAAAAATTGGGCGGAAAAATTGGCATTGGCGCACAAATCACGACGGTTCAAGAAACCTTTGCCAACGTATTTAATGAAGGTACTGACTTCCTACACGATGGTTCTCAGTTCGATTACCTCTTCCAAGATGGTGAACAATTCCATATTGGCGACATGCCATGCACCGCGCTTCACACCCCCGGCCACACACCAGCTTGTTTTACACATGTTCTGGGCGACGCTGTTTTCGTTGGTGACACATTATTTATGCCTGACGCCGGAACGGCACGCGCGGACTTCCCTGGTGGAGACGCCGGCATCCTGTTCGACTCGGTTCAAAAAATCTTAGCGTTGCCAGAAGATCATCGTATCTTCATGTGCCACGACTACTGCCCGAACGGCCGAGAATTAGAGTACCAAACCACCGTCAAAGCCCAGCGCGAGCAAAATATTCACGTCAAACAAGGCATCAGCAAATCAACCTTCGTTGACCTAAGAGAAGCTCGCGACAGAACCTTGTCCATGCCTCGCCTGATTTTGCCATCGTTACAAATCAACATGAGAGCAGGACACATGCCAGAACCAGAAGACAATGGTTTATCTTATCTAAAGATTCCGTTGAATGCATTTAAGTAGATCGTAACGACAAGAGCAACTAACTATAAATATCCTAATGACCATTAGGCTAAATAATAATTATATAAAGTGAGAACAGCCATGTTACGCAAACAAATCACAGACAACTATTCCGTCTCTGAGCAGATCAGCTTAGACGATGTAGACGCTTTAGCAGAATCTGGCGTCACACTTATCATTTGTAATCGACCAGATGGTGAAGAGGAAGGACAATTACCTTTTGCCGATGTTGCCGCTTATGCAAAAGAAAAAAACATTAAGGCTGAGCACATTCCGTTTGCTGGCGGGCAAATGACAACAGCCGATGTTATAGCATTTCAAGCTGCCATTAAAGATGCAGATAATATTCACGCCTATTGCCGAACCGGTAATCGCTCTAGCCAAATTTGGCAAGCAGCTCAGGAAGCTTCACCTGCTGATCCCTCCACTCAAGACAATAAAGCCTCTTCCGCAACAGCCGATAAAGCACAGCCTAAAGAAGACAACAAAACAACCACTCAATACGATGTTGTGGTAGTCGGTGCAGGCTCAGCCGGTATTTCTACCGCCGCCAGTTTATTAAAACGCAAACCTGGCTTGAAAATTTGTTTGATTGATCCTGCTGAAAGTCATTTTTATCAGCCCGGTTGGACGCTGGTAGGCGGCGGTGTGTTTAAAGCAGCCAATACGCGCCGCAACATGGCTGATGTTATTCCAGCACACACAAAATGGCTAAAAGAAGCGGTAAAAACGTTCTTGCCAAATGAAAACAAAGTTGTGCTCGAAAACGGCCAAAAAATAGCTTATCAATACCTAGTCGTGGCGGCTGGTATCAAGCTTAATTGGGACGCCATTGAAGGCTTATCAGAGACATTAGGCCGCAACGGCGTGACATCAAATTATCGTTACGACTTAGCACCTTATACATGGGATTTAGTTAAAAACTTAAACGGCGGCAAAGCCGTATTCACCCAACCGCCCATGCCAATCAAATGCGCAGGCGCGCCACAAAAAGCCATGTATTTGTCATGCGATCATTGGTTGAAGAATGACAAACTGAAAGATATCAATGTCTCATTTTACAACGCAGGTGCCGTACTATTTGGCGTTGCTGACTATGTTCCTGCTTTGGAAAGTTATATTCAAAAATACCAAGTAAATACTCACTTCACTCACAACCTAGTCAAAGTGGACGGTCCAAACAAACGCGCCTATTTTGCCACCACAGACAAAGACGGTGAGAAAAGCATCGTAGAGACCGAGTTCGATATGTTACATGTTTGCCCACCACAAACAGCTCCAGACTTCATTCGCAATAGCCCATTAGTGGATGCGGCTGGCTGGGTCGATGTGGATAAAGAAACCTTGCAACATACCCAGTTCAAAAACATCTGGTCATTAGGTGATGTAAGCAACACGCCAAACGCAAAAACCATGGCAGCGGCTCGTAAACAAGCACCGGTCGTGGCACAAAACATTGCTGATGCTATCGACGGAAATACGATAAGAGCCATCTACGACGGTTACGGCTCCTGCCCGCTTACCGTTGAACGCGGCAAGATTGTCTTGGCGGAATTTGGTTACGGCGGAAAGCTGCTGCCGACCTTCCCGACATGGCTGAACGATGGCACCAAACCCACCTATCTCGCTTGGGTGCTGAAAGAAGACTTGCTGCCTCCTTTCTACTGGCACGGGATGCTGAAAGGCTATGAATGGTTTGTTAAACCAACAATGCGTAAGTAACGAGAGCTTCAAGATGACCATTGAACGTTTCATTCCCGCCCTGTCTTGGCTAAAGACCTATAACCGTGGGCAATTTAGCCAAGACGCCACCGCGGCGTTTATCGTCACCATGTTGCTGATTCCTCAGTCACTGGCGTATGCCATGCTGGCTGGGGTGCCACCAGAAGTGGGTTTATATTCCAGTATATTACCTTTGGTTTTGTACGCTTTCTTTGGCACCAGCACATCTTTGTCAGTTGGCCCAGTTGCCGTGGCGTCACTCATGACGGCGACGTCACTGGCGGTGATTACCGAGCAAGGTACAGCCAGCTATCTCACTGGTGCTATTACGCTCGCTTTGTTATCTGGCACCATGCTAGTGATCATGGGCGTAATGAAACTAGGCATGGTAACAAACCTGCTTTCTCACTCGGTGATTTCTGGGTTTATTTCTGCTTCCGGTATTATTATTGCGCTGAGCCAGCTGAAACACATTTTGGGCATTCAAGCCCATGGCGATAATGTTGTCACACAATTGCTTTCTATGCTGGAAAACATCGGTCAATTTAAACCCATGACCTTTGTGATTGGCGTTTCTGTCATCGCATTTTTGCTGTTAGCTCGTCGTCACGCGAAACGTTTTTTGATCATTCTAAAAGTTCCTGAAGCATCAGCGGCGTCGTTGGCCAAAACAGCCCCCATTCTCGGTGTGTTATCCAGCCTTGCGGTGGTGTATTTATATGATCTACCGTCCCATGGCGTGGCGATTACTGGACACATTCCCGCAGGATTGCCGACCTTAATGTTCACCTTGCCTTCCTTGGACTTGATTAAAGAGCTGGCACTGCCTGCACTGATGATTTCCATTATTGGCTATGTAGAGTCCATTTCCGTTGGCAAAACGTTGGGCGCTAAACGACGTGAAAAAGTCAAACCGAATCAAGAGCTGATTGGTTTAGGGGCCGCCAACATTGCTTCAGGCGTTTCAGGCGGCTTTCCTGTCACCGGTGGGTTTTCTCGCTCTGTGGTGAACTTTGATGCCGGTGCGGTCACTCAGCTTGCCAGCATCATGACGGCTCTCGGTATTATGATCGCGTCTTTGCTGTTAACGCCTATGTTGTACTTTTTGCCCAAAGCCACACTGGCGGCGACCATCATTGTAGCGGTCACAACCCTGATAGATTTTTCTATCTTGAAAAAAACCTGGCTGTTTTCTCGCAGTGATTTCTATGCCGTGCTCGCAACCATAGTAATTACCTTGTTGCTTGGTGTGGAAGTGGGTGTCGCTTCTGGGGTCGTTTTATCGATTGCCTTGCATTTGTATCGTACATCGAAACCACACGTGGCCGAAGTTGGCTTGATCAAGGGCTCAGAGCACTTTCGTAATGTGAAACGCTATGAGGTAGAAACTTCCCCTCAATTGCTTTGTTTACGACCAGACGAGAGCCTGTTCTTTGCCAATGCAACGTTTTTGGAAGATCACATCATCGACACCATTAGCCAGCGCAAAGACATTAACCATGTGGTGATTCAATGCAGCGCCGTGAATGAAATTGATTTCAGCGCCTTAGAAATGCTTGAAGCCCTTAACCTGCAATTAAAAAGCTTGAACATAAAACTCTCGCTTTCGGAGGTAAAAGGCCCCGTAATGGATCACCTAGAATGTAGCGGATTCCTGCAGCACCTCAATGGCAAAGTGTATTTATCGCAATTCCAAGCGTTTAAAGATATTACACAATCCTCAGCCAGCTAATAACTAATACCAAATACCTAAGCAAGCAGAGACAAAAAATCCAATGGCGTTGCGGCCATTGGATTTTTCTTGGTGTATGTTAACCACGCCCTATCAATACACAATTATGCCCCTCTTGACCATTTAACTGACGAATAATATCCAGAAACAAATCTCGACCAACAGGAATCAAACCATCGGGGAAGTCGTAATCAGGGTTATGTAATTGTGGGCTCGTGTGTCCTGCACCCAAGGCAAACATAGCGCCTTCTTTTGCCGTGGCGGTGAACTGACCAAAATCCTCTGACCAACGCATTGGTTCATCTAATAACGCAAAAGGCGTTTGAGTATTATCACAAGCACTGACCACCAAATCACAACCTTGTTGAGAGTTAACGCTGGCCTGAAACACATCGTCGTACTCAAACGAAATACTCACGTTCTCACGCGTTGCGATCGCTTGAGAAAAACGCTCTGCGTGCGCCACCAATGTTTGCATCCCTTCATTGGTTTCACTACGCAACGTCACCATCACCACCGCATCGCCAGGCGAGGTACCAAAGGCCACTTCACCCAGTTTTGCATGAATCACGGTCACCCAATTGCGTCCCAATGATGTAGCTTGCGCGACATTGGCAGGCAAACCATTTAATTCTTGAATAATATGGCACATGGCATTGGCAGGACTGATGCCGTTTTCGGGGTGGGCAGCATGGGAAGTTTTGCCTTTTAGATGGATAATCATGCCTCGGGACGCACAATTGAAGGTACCCGCTCGCACCGCCACCTTACCGAGCTCTAAACTGGGGTAATTGTGCAAGGCGAAAGCATAATCGGGCGCGATGTCAGAAAAACGCGGGTCTTGTACCATTTGAATCGCTCCCATACCGGTTTCTTCTGCCGGCTGAAAGCACAGCACCACGCGCCCTTTTTGCGGACGATGCGTCGCCAATTCTGCACCCAGCGCCGTCACAATACTCATGTGCCCATCGTGTCCGCATTTATGGGAAACCCCCATCACTTTCGATCGATGCTCAAAGTCATTAGTCTCTTCGATGGGCAAGGCGTCTAACTCGCTGCGAATTAAGGTGGTTGGGCCACTTTGCGCACCGTTAAACACAAACGCCAGGCCCGTTCCGCCAAGCCCCGTGATCACCTCATCCGCAGAGAAAGCCTGAAACTCTTCGAGAATTCGAGCCGCCGTCGCTTGCTCTTGATTTGACAGCTCTGGGTTCTGGTGAAGGATTTTACGAAACGCGATTAGCTCATCAAAAGATTGCATAATTGGGCCTATTCTGACTAATAAGGGTACTACTCGTAATGACTCCAAAGCCGAAGTATTTTTATCATTTTCTCAGCGTCTAACACTTGATAAACAAGTCTGTGTTGAATGTTAATTCTGCGTGAATAAGCACCAGAAAGGTCACCGATTAACTTCTCAAACGGAGGTGGTTTTTGAAAGGGGTCCTGCGCGACCAAACTGAGTAACTCTTGAGCTTTTGGTTTCAGCCCACTAGACGCTAATTTTTTTGCATCCTTCTGAGCTTGCTTGGTATAAATCAACTTCCATGTCACCAATCTAACTCCTCATCACATTCACTCGCGGGAGTATCCATTCCCTCGCGAATAGATTCACGCATATTAGGCACTGATAGTAAAAACAGGGTTTCCTGAATCGCTGACCAGTCTTCTTCCGATACCAAAACCGCATTATTACGCTTACCAGTAATAACGATAGGCTGATGAGAATCTGCTGTTTCGTCAATCAATCGATACAAATTACTACGTGCTTCTGTTGCCGTCATTCCAGCCATCACACACCTCAAAATAGTTCAAATAACAATCAGATTTTACGCTTTATAATACGTACGTCAAGACGGACGCTTTTCATTTTTCATCAGCCTCTCAATCGAAATATAGACTCAGTCAGCAAGAGTGGATTTTTTTACACATTGCTATAGAAAAACCTTAGACTCAAAAACATTAAACAAAAAAATAAAGCTGCACTGGAAATTAAAATCAGCAAGTTATCCACAGAAAAACATAAACTCTCTTTATAAGTTTATAAAGAGAGTTTTTTGTTAAAAAAGCCAAGGGAGTTAAGAGAAGCTAGACATATTAACTGGTCTTTTCAAAAGAAACGCCGCTTGGTTTGAGTATCCTCTGAACCTGCTCTATCTGCAGTTGTTGGCCTAAAGGCCAACCTACAAAACGGCGGATCACGCTTCGCTCATGCCGCCCTACGTGTTGTTTTAAATAGGTTTTCAAGCAATAAAAAAGCGAGCCACGGCTCGCTTTTGTCGATTCCAATGAAGAGAAAAACTAAGTGTTAACTCAAGGCTCTAGAATGATGTTCTAGGTGATCATCAATAAAGCTGGCGATGAAATAGTAGCTGTGGTCGTAGCCTGGTTGACGGCGTAGCGTGATCGGGTGTCCGGCTTTTTCACAGGCGACTTCTAGGGCTTCTGGTTTAAGTTGTTCTACCAAGAAGTTGTCGGCTTCACCTTGATCAATAAACAAGGGTAAGCGTTCACTCGCGCTCTCGATTAGCAAAGTAGCGTCCCACTCGTTCCAAGTGGCTTTGTCTTCACCCAAGTATCCCGTGAAGGCTTTTTCGCCCCAAGGACAGTTAGTTGGATTAACGATCGGGGCAAATGCTGAGACAGATTGATACTTGCCTGGGTTCTTTAACGCACAAATCAGAGCACCATGCCCACCCATAGAGTGACCAGAGATAGAACGCTTATCAGTCACTGGGAAATTCGCTTCCACCAAATGCGGCAGCTCTTGAACCACGTAATCATACATGCGGTATGTATTTGAATACGGTTCCACTGTCGCGTTGACATAGAACCCCGCCGCCGAACCAAAGTCGTAGCTTTCGTGCTCATTCGGATAATCCGTACCGCGTGGGCTGGTATCTGGACAAACAATGGCCAAACCTAATTCTGCCGCTTTACGAAAGGCACCGGCTTTTTGCGTAAAGTTCTCATCATTACAAGTCAAACCTGACAGCCAATACAAGACAGGCACTTTTTGCGTTTCCGCTTGTGGTGGCAGGTAAATAGCAAAGGTCATGTCACTTTTTACCGATAAGCTTTCATGCTTGTAGCGCTTCAACCAACCGCCGAAGCTTTTGGTACTGGATAGCAATTCCATAGATGTCTCCTAATCTACGTGAGATAAGCTCACATTGCGGGCTTATCTCAACGGCGTCATTACGATTACTTATCGAAAAGAATGACAGTACGGATACTCTCGCCTTTGTGCATCAAATCAAATGCTTCGTTGATGCGTTCAAGCGGCATAGTGTGTGTCACGAATGGGTCGATTTCGATCTTGCCGTTCATGTAGTCTTCTACGTAACCTGGCAACTGGCTGCGGCCTTTTACGCCACCAAAAGCCGAACCTTTCCAGACTCGGCCAGTGACCAATTGGAATGGACGTGTGGAGATTTCTTGTCCCGCACCAGCAACTCCGATGATGATGGATTCGCCCCACCCTTTGTGACAGCACTCAAGCGCAGAGCGCATAACTTGTACGTTACCGATACACTCAAACGAGTAATCCACACCGCCATCCGTCATCTCAACGATAACGTCTTGGATAGGCTTATCGAAGTGTTTCGGATTAACGCAATCGGTCGCGCCGAACTGCTTCGCCATTTCAAACTTAGATTCATTGATATCGATGGCGATGATCTTCGACGCGCCAGCCATGCGAGCGCCTTGGATAACCGACAAACCAATACCGCCCAAGCCAAAAACAGCCACCGTTGCGCCTTCTTCAACTTTCGCTGTGTTCAGAACGGCGCCAATGCCTGTGGTGATACCACAACCTAGCAAACAGACTTTTTCTAGCGGCGCATCTACATGAATTTTTGCCAACGAAATTTCAGGAACCACACTGTACTCAGAGAAAGTAGAGGTGCCCATGTAATGGAAAATAGGCTCGCCGTTGATGCTGAAACGGCTAGTACCATCTGGCATTAAGCCTTTACCTTGGGTCACACGAACCGCTTGGCAAAGGTTGGTTTTACCAGATTTACAGAACTTACACTCGCCACATTCTGCTGTGTAAAGTGGAATAACGTGATCTCCTACTTTGAGTGTCGTAACGCCTTCACCAACGGCTTCAACCACACCCGCGCCTTCGTGACCTAGGATAGCAGGGAAAATACCTTCTGGATCTTCGCCCGACAAAGTGAACGCATCTGTGTGACAAACGCCCGTCGCCACCATGCGAACCAGTACTTCGCCTTTTTGTGGGTCTTGAACGTCCACTTCTTCGATTTTAAGTGGTTGGCCTGGGCCCCAAGCAACTGCTGCTTTACATTTCATTGCGTTCTCCAAAGTGTGTGTTATTCAGTTTCAATGCAAACAGTGTAGACGCAATTGATTACTAGGATAATGCCCAATTTAGAAAATGATTATTGCCATACAGCAACAATCCTCTTTCACTTTATGGAAAATACGGTAATCTGAGCGTTTGGACATAAGGGGGATACAATGAAAAACTGGGAAGCCATGGAAGCGTTTGTCGAAGTCGTCCGACAAGGCCGCTTTTCTGCCGCCGCTGTTAAACTCAACGTCTCTGCCTCTCACATCAGTCGTTTAATTACTCAGCTGGAAGCAGAACTGGGCACCACCTTGCTGTTCCGCACCACAAGACGCATTCGCTTAAGTGAGGCAGGCGAGCTGTATTACCAGCATTGCCGTGGTTTGCCAGAGGCGCTAAGCAGTGCTGAAGAAGTGATTTCATCGCTAAATCAAGCCCCCATTGGCCCCTTTAAAATGACCTGTGCCACCACGTTTGGTGAACGCTACATTGCGCCTTTGATGAACGATTTTTTGTTGGGTCACCCAAAGATCGAACTGGACTTTCATCTCACTAACCGTGCAGTCGACTTGATCGAAGAAGGCTACGATCTTGCCATTCGCATGGGCGCCATGAAGGATTCCAGCCATTTGTCACGCCGCCTGTGCGATCGAGTGGAATACCTTTGTGCGTCTCGGGAATACATCGACCAACACGGCATGCCGCATACGTTGGCGGAACTCAACAAACACAGCTGCTTAATCGGCTCAAAAATCATTGGCTGTTTCAACAAGACGGACAACGCAAAGAAATGAAAGTAAGCAGCAACTGGCGCAGCAATTCTGGCCCTGCTTTACTGGATGCCGTGCGAAAAGGTTTGGGGATCGCTCAGTTGCCAGATTATTACGTGGCCGACGACCTAGCCAGCGGAAAACTCATCCCTTTACTGACTCATTACCAATATCCATACAGTGGCGTTTGGCTGGTGTACCCAAAAGTTCGTCAGCCTTCACCTAAGTTACAAAATATATGCGATTACTTGATCCAACGTTTTAAGCAAGATCCGCCTTTTGCCAAATGATACTCGTATGTTTAAATACCCAACGCGCACGTATTTTACGCAGTGCATTTCTAACCATAACGCACCATTAAGCGAAGCCCATGTTTTCACAAGAAGATCTCGTACAAGTTGCCCGTCAGACAATGCCATTTGGAAAATACCAAGGCCGTGTTTTGATCGATTTACCCGAAGCCTATTTATTGTGGTTTGCCCACGAAGGCTGGCCGAATGGCAATTTGGGACAGTGGTTACAGCTGGCGTTGGAAATCAAAATCAACGGTTTGGAAAAGTTGGTCGATCCTCTGCGTAAACCTGCCGAGAAAAAACCAAACGAGCCAAAAGTTCGCATCCGCTTTGATGACTAAGCAGTGGTTTTAGATCGAGGGAAGACATAATACAACACGCCGTGATCTTCTTTGTCAAAAACAAACCCTGCGCGTTCGGAGGCCTTAATAGACGCAATGTTGCCAACTTTGATTTCCGCCAATAAGGGGTCTTTGAAGTAGCCAATGATGGTCGATAGCATCTTCTGTGCAATGCCTTTTCCGCGCGAATCAGGCGCCACAGTCCACGACAATTCCCAAGCATCCGCCACGCGATCTGCTCGGCACGTTCCGACCGCTTCACCGTTCATTTCGGCCACCCACAAACGACGCATCTCAGGATGACGCAAAGAATTCTCGAGCCACACAAGGTGTTCCTCAAGAGTAATTTGATCCATATGATGAGAAGCCATACGTGTTTCTAGATCATTACGCCATGACAACAGTTTTTCTGCATCAGCCATTGTTGCCGGCCGTAAACACACTTTATCTGCCATAAGAAACCTTCCATTAGTTCAAATGTATAAGACAGTTTAATAGGAGTATATACCTTTATTTCCTAACGACAGCTAGTGCTATTTTTTACCACATTTTATATGGCATTTATCCTACCAAAAGGTACAAAAGTTGCTTATTTTTTTGAGTCACAAAAAACGATATTTTCCCTTTAAACAAACAGGACACACCACCTAATGGACATTAGAGTTGATGATTTATCTGGTTCAGAAATCAAACAATTGCTTACCGAACACCTTGAAGACATGTTTGCTGTATCGCCGCCAGAATGCGTATTTGCATTGGATTTAGACGGCTTAAAAAAGCCCAACATTACCTTCTGGACAGTGTGGCAAGACAGTCAATTGCTCGGTTGCGGGGCACTGAAAACGTTAGACGATACACACGGTGAAATTAAGTCCATGCGCACCACCAGCGCCGCGCGCAACAAGGGAGTTGCCTCTACACTACTGCGCCATATTCTCGATGCAGCAAAACAAAAAGGGCTCAATAAAATTAGCCTAGAAACTGGGTCACAAGACTTCTTTGCGCCCGCTAGAAAACTCTACGCTAAACACGAATTCCGTGAATGTGACCCCTTTTCAGATTACAAGCTAGATCCTCACAGTGTTTTCATGACCAGAACACTCTGAAAAATTAGCCATCACAGTTTCGCTGTTTATTCGTTCAAACTGTGCATTACGGGCGATTTATAAGCCCGTTAGACTGCAAGGATACGTGGCAGACCAAAAAGAGAGCGAACATGAAAACGATCGGCATCATTGGCGGAATGAGTTGGGAATCCTCCGCCTTGTACTACAAAACCATCAATGAGTTAACCAAGCAGCGCCTTGGGGGATTACATTCCGCCAAGGTCATTTTAAACAGCGTGGATTTTGCTCACATTGAACGTCTGCAGCACCAAGGTGACTGGGAGCAATTGGGCGATATGTTGGCCAATGAAGCCACTCGTCTGGAACGCGCCGGAGCCGATTTTCTGCTGATCGCGACCAATACCATGCACAAGGTGGCAGATGCTGTTCAAAGTGCGGTGCAAATCCCTTTATTGCATATTGCCGATGCGACAGCCAAAGAATTGGTTCAACAAAAGCATCAAAAAGTTGGCTTTATTGGCACACGTTATTCTATGGAAGACGATTTTTATATCCGACGTTTAGAAGAGCAATACGGGTTGGATGTCATTACGCCATCGAAACAAGACAGGGACAACATTCATAAAATTATTTACGACGAATTGTGTCTCGGAAAGATCCTTCCTGAATCGAGGGAAATTTACATTGATATAGTCAATCGGCTTAATGCCGCAGGCGCAGAAGCCGTCATTGAAGGGTGCACAGAAATCACCCTATTATTAAAGCAAGAGCACGTTGCCGTCCCCTTGTTTGATACGACCTACATTCACGCGCAGGCCGCCGTGGACACAGCATTGGAATAAGTGATTAATCACAAAAAAAGCCAGCGCGAACGCTGGCTCGTTTTTCATTATTTGGAAAGGGAGGAACCAAATAAAGAAGCCTGATTCTTTAAACACTAAATCCCACCATGGGTTAATTTTGCAGGATCCAGCAAGGCGAGCAATTCTTCTCGACCAAGATCGGTCTCTTCCTCCGCCACATCCACAACCGGGCGACTTTCTTTATAAGCCCTTTTCGCAATGTCAGCGGCTTTTGCATACCCAATAATTGGATTTAATGCGGTAACTAAGATCGGGTTACGATGCAGCGCTTCATTCAATTTATCCTCATTAACGGTTAAAGTCGCGATGGCATTATCCGCCAATAGCTGCCCACTGTTGGCCAGTAACTTGATGCTGTTTAACAGGTTTTTAGCGATCATTGGCAACATAACATTCAATTCAAAATTACCCGATTGACCGCCAATTGTGATCGCCGCGTCGTTACCAATCACTTGCGCTGCCACCATCGCTGTTGCTTCTGGAATCACAGGGTTCACTTTGCCCGGCATAATAGAAGAACCTGGCTGTAAAGCGTGTAGACTAATTTCGCCTAATCCCGCCAATGGCCCCGAGTTCATCCAGCGCAGGTCATTGGCGATTTTCATATAGGTTACGGCAACCGCTTTTAACTGGCCAGATAACGCAACGGCGGTATCTTGAGAACCAATTAAAGCAAAAAAATTCTGCCCCTTAGTAAACGTCACTTTGGTTAAATCAGACAGTTCTTTAGCAAACAACACGGCAAATTCAGGATGAGCATTGATCCCCGTACCCACCGCCGTCCCACCTTGGGCAAGCTGAGTCGTTTTGCTTTCTAGATACGTTAAATTGTCGATGTTATCTTGCAGTTGCGCCGCCCAAGCGTGAAAAGTTTGATCCAATCGAACCGGCATGGCGTCCATTAAATGCGTTCGACCTGTTTTCGTGTACCCCGCGAGCGCTGTGCCTTTCTCAACAATAGTGTCCTTTAAATGCTCTAAAGCAGGCAGCAGATGACCTGTTAACTCTAACGTCGCGCTGATATGAATAGCGCTCGGGATAACATCATTACTGCTTTGCCCGTAATTCACATGATCATTCGGATTAACCACTGAACCATAGTAACGACTCGACAAAGTTGCAATCACCTCATTGGCGTTCATGTTCGAGCTGGTGCCCGATCCCGTTTGAAACACATCCACAGGGAAATGCTGCATTAGATCGTCGGCGTTGAGCAGCTCATCACAGGCATTTTGAATGGCCTTGGACATATCGGGCGTAATGCATTCGAGTGTTTGGTTAGCACGAGCGGCCGCCGCTTTGATTAAAATTAGAGAGCGAATAAAGGCTTCAGGAAGTGGCTCGCCACTGATTGAAAAGTTGTTAATGGCACGTTGCGTTTGGGCGCCATAGAGTGCATTTTCTGGGACGTCTAACTCGCCCATACTGTCTTTTTCAATACGCATTTTCATCGGTTGGTAATGCCCCTATTGTTCAAAGGAAGAAATAAAGTAATGACTCAGAATCCGTAAACTGTGTTCCATTTTGAAATAGTTTTTCGCATCTTGATAAGTAACGATCAAGTGCTTTAAATGCGACAATGGTTGATACACCTTGTCTAAACAGGTCTGACGCCAATGAGGTGCAACGCGGGTGTCGCATACCGTATCCAGCAAAACATTGAACACACGCTGATGCAGCAAAGTCGCATCGGTGATGCTCAAACGCTCGGCATATTCTTCCGTCAGATTCAAATAATGATAGAGCACTTCGGGAGAGTCCGCACATTGCCCTCCTTGAATGGTTTGTTCGAGCACTGAAAATGGCACTAGATAATGACTCATTGTTTCGCCCCTTGAATTCACATCAAAAAATATAAATGATAACTATTATCAATAATGTGCATGAAGGCAGGATCTGTCAAGGTGTTGATAACGATTCTTATTAATTTTTGATAATACGTCTGTTTGCTTGATTTCAATCAGCAAAATAAATGCCCAAAAACGCAAAAGCCCCTGCTACCTAATTGGGTAACAGGGGCTTCTCAGAGGAATACTTTTATTTTGTATTCAATGCGTCTGGCTATTAGTGATGATGACCACCCACGCCGTGCGCATGACCATGTGCGATTTCGTCATTCGTCGCCTCACGCGCATCTACGATTTGAATATTGAATGTTAGGTCTTTACCAGACAATGGGTGATTCAAGTCGACAGTGGCATGTTTCAAACCAACCTTAACAACCGTTACCTGACGCATGCCTTTGTCTGTTTGTACCATGGCAACCATACCGGCTTTCCAGCGCTTCGCACCTTGTAGATGTTTTACTGGCACTTGTTGCTGACGATCTTCATGACGCTCGCCATACGCATCAGCGCATGCCACCGTCACTTCAAATTCGTCACCAACGGCTTTGCCTTCCATTGCTTTTTCAAGCCCTGGAATAACGTTGCCGTGACCATGCAAATACGCCGCTGGATCTTTACCCGCAGACGTTTCAATTAGCTCTTCGCCATGACGCAATGTGTAGTGAAATTGAACGACTTGGTTGTCTGCAATCGACATGATGTTTCCTTAGTATCTGGTTATGTAATATTCGGGCATTATAGTGATTATAACGCCACTTACCTAGACTCTTATTTGTTACTTTCTCAAAACGACACTGCCACAAAACA
The DNA here is from genome assembly GCF_026191375.1 of Marinomonas pontica. Classification (GTDB taxonomy): domain Bacteria; phylum Pseudomonadota; class Gammaproteobacteria; order Pseudomonadales; family Marinomonadaceae; genus Marinomonas; species Marinomonas pontica. The sequence goes on from NZ_JAODTL010000041.1 coordinate 109,842, forward strand.
GCGCATTATTTAAAAAATGGACAGTTCTAACGAGTCTTCTTTAATTATGATGTCTTTCACCATAGAGGCCGCTGTTTTTTCGAACGGTGAATGATTCAGCACATAAACTGGGTGTTCATCAAAGTACTGAACCAAAGCTTTTTCAAAATCATCATGCAAGGAGCCCAATGTGGAGCGCAGCATTTTATCGTTAAAACTGGAGCCCTCTACCTCAATTTTGGTTATTTTTGGCGCCACCAAATACAAACGGTCTTCTTCAATACGCACCCCCGACTCAAAAGACGGATTGACCTTAGTCGTCAAGGAAAAGGTCTGCCCAAATGCCGACAGCGTTCCCGTCATATTGCTGGTCAAATCAACCAGCACCAAACCGCCATCGCGTTCTGTGAAATCAATGTGGGCGGCGGTCACCGTCAAATCGAGGTTTAACGTATTGCTGTCTAACGTTAATTCAATGTGGTTTTGTTGTGGCTGAGCAAGTTGCTTTGTGACTTCTTCATTGACCTCGTTTTCAGGAATGCGAAAGCTGTTACAACCCGAGGTAATCAGCGTGGTGGACACCAACATTAACAACATAAAGGTACGCATCAGTGTCATTATTTATTCTCCACCGTCTGTTGGTTTGCAAGTCGATTGGCATACCAAAAAGCCATAAAATCTTCCGTCACTTTTTGCTCTATCTCGACCGCCTCATCTGTTGGACAAAAAAGAGAAATGCTAAACACGTTGTAACCTTCTACCGTAGTGGTAATGCGAACACGTGGTTCCGGTCCTGAAATTTTAATGTCCAATCGTTTTTCAATCAGGCTGTTATAACGAATAGCCACATCATGAAAATGTTCACTGTACTCACGAATTTTGTCCAATATTTGTTCTTTAATGGTGAACAAATTCACCTCGTCTGTCGCACGCGAAATAGAAAACGTATGCGTGACATAACGACGCATATAGTTCAAATTTTGAACCGTTTGCAGCAGCAACACACTGTTTGGCACCACTGTCGTTCGTCCTGTGTAAGCGTAGCTGCCGCCCTTCAAATCCACTTCAAACAACGTGGTCGATAGCCAATCACTGTCGGTAACTTCGCCTTCATAATTGGCGATCCGAATCCAGTCTCCAACCTGATAGGGTCGCGTACTCGCTCGATAAAATGCGCCAATGATACAGGCAATAAATTCCTTAGTAGCAATCACCAAAGCCACCATAAAAGCAGCAATAGATATGGCAATGTTTTGCAATTCCGACGACCAAATCAACACCAAACCAACCACAAGAAAAAGGTTGAAAATGTTATCCACCGTGTTGATCCGCTGACGTTTTTTATCGTGTTCAATATTCTGATGAAGGCGAATCGCACGTTTCGTATAACGTCGCACAATATAGGACAATAAAATCCAAGCAAGCGTCAAAACGATCTCAACGTGATCCATTAAAATTGAAAGGTCTAATTGGGAAAAATCAACGGGCATAAAAAGTGTTTCCTTTGTCAAGGGCGTAACTTTAACAACCATTGTTCAGATCAACAAATAAAAGCACTAGACAAAGAGGAAAATTATACTGTACATTTATACAGCATTATTTTTCAAGAGGTGGATCATGCCTGTAATTATCAAATATGTTGTAGAACGCGATGGAATCGAAAAAATGACGTTTACTTCAAAAGCCGAAGCCGATACATACGACAAACTTTTAGACACGGCGGAAGCCTTATATGACTTATTGGATCAAAGTCATTTAACGAAAGATCATGGACAAAAAGAAGCACTTTCTATGTACCTTGCTGAAAACAAAGAATCGTTGCTGGACATTTTAAGCAATAAAAAGAAAACAGCTCAAAAAGCGAAAAAGCCAAGCCCAAAAGCCACCAGCACACAACTAAACTTGACAGAAGCGACCGCTAAAAAAACGCTGGAAGACTTGGTTATTGAAACAGACGAAGACATTGTATACAGCGAAGAAGACAGCGCGGCTGTATTTGATATGGATGATACCAATGACTTCCAAGAAAGTGATGCCGCATAAAGCGGCATTTTTTCTTAAATAAAAGAAAAATCATGCAATATTTCTCAATATATCGAATATTTATTGCACAAAAAAACCTAACCATGATGCAGACCTAGAAAAGTCTAAAATTCCAATCAAAATCAGATTGATTTAAATCACTATTGTGCAAAGTAATCCCTCCATTTAGCGATTCACATTTCGTAACATTTAGTAAATAATTAGTAAGTAAATTGACTAATAACTTTCGAAATGGGAATAAAACCGATGCAGCTAGCGATAATTCTATTGCTCATTGCCACTCTTAGTGTGTGCTCGATGTATTACATCTACACTTACCGAGGAAACATTCGCTATACCAGCTGGTCAGAATATTTCCGCAAAGGTTGGCCTATTTTTGCCCCATTAAACTGCTTGTTGTATTTGTTTTCGTGCAAAAAGTCCGTCGTCCTATTATCGATACATTGCAATACAAAGAACTGGACGTATTGCGTGACAACTGGGAAATTATTCGTGACGAAGCCCTTGCTCTTCAACAACAAGGCGACTTAGAAAACATAAATAAGCCCGGCTCAGATGCCTATTACGACGTTGGGTTTAGAACCTTTCACAAATACGGATGGCGTAAATTTTACGTGAAGTGGTATGGCTACACTCACACATCGGCGCAAACCATGTGTCCGAAAACCACTGAAATTTTAAGCAAAATCAAGAACATAAACGGAGCAATGTTTGCATTTATGCCTGCTAATTCCGAACTAACACGCCACCTTGATCCTGTTGCCTGTTCACTGCGTTATCATCTGGGACTCGAAACACCGAACTCAGACGATTGCTTCATCAATATTGATGGCGAACAATACGCTTGGCGCGATGGCAAAGACCTTCTGTTTGATGAAACCTATCTGCATTTTGTTAAAAACAACACAGACCAAAGTCGTTTGATTTTGATGTGCGATTTTGATCGCCCAGTTAATCCACTCGGTAAAATCATTAATTTTTGTTACAAAATACTGATGCGCGCGTCCATCGTGCCGAACACCAGTGACGACAAAAGTGGCCTCGCGAATAAAATATTCAAAACAGTCACACCGCTGCTAGAGCAAAGCAAAGTCCTAAAGCAAACCAACCGTAAAGCCTATAAACGCCTAAAATACACAGTCAATAGCCTATTACTGCTGGCCATTGCAGGCATCATTGTGGGTGTCGTGCAGTTAATTTCTTGGTTATTCTTTTAACCGATTGAATCCGTTTAGTATTAAAAGGGAGAGCAATGCTCTCCCTTTTTTATCATGCCCACTCGCCTAGTTATTTTCCTTTCAGATTACACAATTCACAGAACAATAAAGAACACTCTTTTGGCTTATACTATGACGTCTTTCACCGCCCCTGACCTCTAGGCTCGCTATATGAAACCTGCCGCTTCACCAAATAATACTGTCGATAAAAACATGCTTGGCGTGTTTCGTTATAGCCGTCGCGCCATTGATTTGGTGTGGAAAACCTCCCCAGCGTTAACCATCGGCTTGGCGATGGCGACTCTAGTTGCCGGTGTCACGCCAGCCGCCATGGCGTATGTGGGACAATTGATCGTAGATGCCGTCGTGGCAGCTATGGAAAGCTACAAACAAGACCAAGTCTTGCATTACCAAGCCGCTCTCAGCTACGTGTTATTGGAAGGCATCTTGGTTTTAGTCATTGCTGCCGCACAACGCGCTTTAACCGCTCAGCAGGCCATTTTACAAGGATTATTAGGCCAAAAAGTCAACTTGCTGATCTTAGAGAAAGCCCAAAGCCTAACACTCTCGCATTTTGAAGATTCAGAGTTTTACGACAAATTAGTTCGTGCTCGCCGTGAGGCCTCCAGCCGCCCGCTTGCTCTGGTGAATAAAACCTTTGCCCTGCTACAAAATGCCATTACGTTATCCAGTTTTGCGGTCTTGCTGTGGCACTTTTCGCCGTGGGCGTTGGCATTATTGATTTGTGGCGCTTTGCCTTCTTTTATCGCCGAGGCCAAATTTTCTGGTGATGCTTTTTTAATGTTTCGTTGGCGCTCCCCGAAGTGCGCCAGCAAAACTATTTAGAAACGCTACTGGCGCGAGAAGACAACATCAAAGAAGTTCGTCTGTACCAACTGGGCGACCGTTTTTTGCAACGCTACACCGAAATATTCATCAAGCTATTCAGAGAAAGTAAGCGACTGATTTTGCGCCGTGAAAGCTGGGGCTTCGCCCTTGGCGTGATAAGTACCTTAGTGTTTTATGGCGCCTATGGTTGGATCGTCAGCGACACCATTATTGGCGCGATTACTTTGGGACAAATGACTATGTATTTGCTGTTATTCAAGCAAGGTCAAAGCTCGGTTTCCGCATCACTCACTTCCATTAGTGGCATGTACGAAGACAATTTATATCTATCTAATCTTTACGAATATTTAGAACAAGAAACGCCGCTTTCGACTTCTGGCCTTTCAAAAGGCACTATTCCAAACGATGGCATTCGTTTTGAAAACGTCTCTTTCCAATATCCAGGTAACGAACGCCCGGCACTTGCCAACATCAACCTGCACATTCGCCCTGGTCACAGCCTTGCGATTGTTGGAGAAAATGGCTCTGGCAAAACCACACTGATCAAACTACTAACGCGACTGTATAACCCAACCCAAGGGCGAATCTTGCTAGACGGCTTGGATTTGCTGGAATGGGAAGAAAGCGCATTACTAAAACGTGTTGGCGTGATATTCCAAGACTTTGTTCGCTATCAATTTATTGTTGGCGAAAACATCGGCGCTGGCGATAACGACAGATTTAACGATCAAACCGGTTGGAAAAAAGCAGCCGAGCTTGGCAAGGCCACCGACTTTATTGATGAGCTGGAACAAGGTTACCAAACCCAACTTGGCCGCTGGTTCCGTGGCGGACAAGAATTGTCTGGTGGGCAATGGCAAAAAATCGCCTTGGCCCGCGCTTTCATGCGCGAAGACGCCGATATTTTGGTGTTAGACGAACCGACAGCAGCCATGGACGCCCAAGCCGAAGCCAATATTTTCCAGCATTTCCAAGAGCATACTAAAGATAAAATGGCGATTCTGATTTCTCACCGTTTTTCTACCGTACGACTCGCATACGAAATTATCGTCATGGAACATGGGCAAATTAAAGAACGCGGCACCCACGATTCACTATTAGCACAACAAGGCCAATACGCGCATTTATTTACCTTGCAGGCGCAAGGCTATCGCTAAAAAACTGACCCAAGCCACTATGGCGTGAGTGTTTTTTGTTATGCTTTGCCTCATTAAATTCGTTCTTTGCCGAAGTTTACGAGAATAACTCACAGGAAAAACCGTTTTGAACCGACGTAATTTTATAAAATCTAGCCTTTTAGTCGCCATGAGCAGTTCACTGCCGAGAGTCGTTCTTGCCGCTACACCGTCTGCGGGTTTCGACTATGAATTAATCATCGAAGCGGCCGCTGTGAACATCGTAGCTGGCGGCAGCACGCCAGCACTTTGCTTTAATGGCGGATACCCTGCACCTGTGATTCGCGCTAAACAGCATCAGCCCGTTCGTATTCGTGTGATCAACAAGTTAAACGAGCCGACGACCATTCATTGGCATGGCATGAGAATCCCTATTGAAATGGACGGCGTGCCGTTTTTAAGCCAACCGCCCATCATGCCCGGTGAAACCTTCGACTACGAATTTACGCCACCGGATGCGGGATCTTTCTGGTATCACCCACACATGAACAGCGTCGAGCAACTCGGCAAAGGCTTGGTTGGTGCTCTGATTGTTGATGAAGCTGAGAAGCCAGACTTTGATGAAGATCTGGTGCTTTGCATGAAGAACTGGCACATCAAAGACGATGGTTCTTTTTCCGCGTTAACGACGCCACAGAATGCTTTTCGTATGGGGACACCCGGTCGCGTCATGACCATCAATGGTGAAATCCACCCAACCTATAACGTCCCTGCTGGCGGAGCGATTCGAGTACGTTTTTTGAATGTGGATAACACAGTGATGTACCAAATCAACTCAACCGATCCAGACGCTCAGATCCTTGCTATTGATGGCAATCCAATTGCAGAACCCATTGTGTTAACCAATCACATGGCCGCACCGGGAATGCGCCTTGATCTTGGTGTAATAGCACCGAGCAAGGTGGGAGAAACCGTCACCTTTAAACACAAGGGTAAGCCGATGGTGACCATCAAAGCCGTGGCGAGCCAACTTAAAGACCGGCGCTTACCTAAGCTGCCACTCAACCCCATCCCTGCGCTGGATTTAGAGAACGCGGAAACCATTAAATTTGCGTTTGAATGGAACGCCAACATCACGCCAATAGAGAAAGATGGCAAGGTGAGCTACAACTTCTGGACGATGAATCGCCGTTCTTGGGAAGGCATGTCAAAAGGCCATATTCCAGATCCTCTTGCCACATTAGAGCGCGGTAAAACCTATATTTTCGAGCTGTCAAATTTGACCCAATATCACCATCCGATTCATATCCACGGTCATACTTTCACGGTGTTAAAATCGAACAAAAAAGCCATTACACCATTCCATTCAGATACCGTCTTGCTGGGTCAAAATGAAACCGTACTTGCAGCCCTAGTAGCCGATAATCCGGGACGTTGGATGTATCACTGCCATATCATCGAACACCTAAAAACAGGTTTTATGAGCTTTGTTGAAGTGACGTGATCCACGTCACTATAGACGGGCATCGGCCTAATGAGCCATAACAGGAGACATAAAAAAGCCAAGTCACACACCGCGTGACCTGGCTTTTCACGTTAATATCAAATCATCCACAATAAACGGCGAACTTATCGTTCTTCGTCACCGTCTTGCTCTTCAAATTCGCCTTCTTGCGCTTCGTCTTGTTCCAGCGTATCACGTTTTGCGCGTTGCGCTGGAGCCGCCAAAATCTCAAGGTAAAACTGAGTCCATTCTTGGCTTTCAGCAAAGCTGATTTTTTCATTGATTTGAGCGACATGAATCTCTTCCGCACTGTCTTCTGTTTGACCAAAACGACAATCAAACCCCCAAAAGTCAGCGTATTCTGGCAATTTTTTGTTACGCTCTTCTTTTTCAGGTATTTTTTGACTTCGTGCTTTGTTGCTTCAATTAAACGTGGGTATTTAATAGTCGGATGAGATAGTTTAAAGGTCTTTTTCATTGGGATCCTAAGGGATTAAAAGTCAGGAAGTGGCGAACACATTCCCATTGCCGAGCATGATAACGGATCGCCTTATTAGTTGCCATGAATCACACCAAATGAGCCTCCCAACGCGCCTATCGCTTATGACGGTATGGCGTCAGTAAACGGTGGATAAACGACAGCTTTTCACGCACCGCGGGTACCAAAACAAAAGGGTATAAATCAGGTTGCCCCATGCCTCTGTTCAAATTATTTACGGCAAACGTCAACGGTACGTACTGCGCGAGAATGTCATCAAAATTGTCGTGTCGATAAGGGTCAATATTCACCATTACGGCTAGGTTTTTTCTACTGTCCGCAATAGGCTGAAGACTGAAGCCAAAGTCGCTCGCCATCTCCAATGTGTCGATAATATGCAGATAATGCGCCCATGTTTCCGCCCAATCTTCCCAAGGATGAGAAGACGCGTAGACACTCACAAACGATTGCTGCCAATTGGCATTCGGCGTTTTGTAGTGGGCTTCTAACGCATCAGCGTAACTCGCCTGCTCATCCCCAAAAATGGCACGACACTCAGCCAGCGCGTCCTCATCTTCCAAAATAAGCCAATCCCAATAATAATGGCCTACTTCATGACGAAAATGGCCAATGACCGTCCGATAAGACTCGTTCATGTCTTCGCGCATTTGCTCTCGGTCAACCGTATTGCCCTCAGCAGCATTGATTGTCACTTGCCCTGCGGCGTGCCCTGTCATGGCACTCGCGTCCTCTGGTACGACGTTATTTTCTGAAATGAAATCGAAAGATAAGCCATCTTCCGGTTCACTCTTCTTGCTAACCAATGGCAACCCAAGACGCAAAATAGAATACACCAGACGATGCTTAGCGAACTCCAGCTGTTGCCAAGCTTGGCGCTCTTCTACTTTCTCTAGGTTTGGGATGTGACGGTTTAGCTCACAGGCGACACAAAATGTGCTGCCGCCTTCTTCAACCATCCAATTACACACTTGATGCTGATGGTTCTCGCAATAATACCAACGCTTCGCTGGAACCGATGTGTCTGCCAGTGCATGCCATGCGTTATCCACGGACTGCAAGGCACTGAGCTCTAATTGATCAGGTAAGAAACCCAACGAAGAAGAACATTGTTCACAATGAGTATTTTCGAACAACACGGTTTGACCACATTGCTGACAACTGAAGATTTTCATAAAACGCCTGCTACCAAAAATTGAGCGCGATTGCGCCAAGCTAGGATCATAGTTTACAGTACCCAAAAACGCCTATCTAACGACTCGCTACAATAACCATTGAGACAACACATTGCTGAAGCAAAACAACAAAAACTTCACCACCATTTCCGACGTTGCAAAATACGCCAAAGTGGGTAAGACCAGTGTTTCACGTTACCTCAATGGGGAACAAGATAAATTATCCGGAAGAGCTACGAGAAAAAATCGCGCAAGCCATCGCTCATCTGGATTTTCGTCCTAACCATTCAGCTCGGATGCTCAGAGCGGGACATTCTAAGCTAATTGGACTGTTACTGGCTGATATTACCAACCCTTACTCCATCGAAGTGTTGCAAGGTATCGAGCATGTTTGCCGCCAAGAAGGCTACATGCTAATGGTCTGTAACACAGACAACCAAGACGAATTACAAGACCGTTATTTGTCTCTTCTAGAGGCTCATCGAGTCGATGGCATCATAGTTAACACAGCGGGCATGGCACAAAAACAAGTCAGTAATTTGAAACGCCTGCCTTGCCCCTTAGTACTGGTTGATAGAATCAATACCTCGTTAGGATTCGACGCCATTGGGCTCGACAACGAAGCCGCTGTAAACGAGGCCTGCGAACACTTACTCACTGAGGCTTACGACGCCATTTTAGTGGTGACCGAATCCATTACCATTGATCCGCGCAAAGCAAGGGTCGATGCTATTCGCGCTTTCACCAAAGCACACGACAACATGCCCTGCGATGTCATTGAAATCGAAAAATTGAGCCATAGCGTTCTTATCAATTCCATCGAACATTTTATAAGCACTCACCCAAAACGCAAAAAAGCCATCTTCACCACCAACGGGGTCGCCATGATGAGCACTGCAAAAGCTTTGAAACAGCTAGATATTCGTATCGGCACGCAAATTGGTCTCATCAGCATAGACGACCCAGAATGGGCACAACTGTTCGAAGGCGGCATCACCGTAATGCGCCAGCCAACACAACTCATCGGTCAAACCGCTTGCGAGCGATTGCTTGCTAGAGTCCAAGGTAACAACGAAGCCGCACAACACATCAAGCTCAAAGCCGAACTCGTTATTCGACACTCTCTTTAAAAAACGCATCACCCATAAAGCCACTCAAACAGCATGAAAGTACTTTTCTTGCTATTCATGGAACCGATTCCATGATACTTTTCTCGAACACTTTTTGACCTCCGTAAACACAAAAACGTCAGGGGCAATCCACATGCAAAATACGCAAACACACACCTTTGTCACCTTGGGTGAAGCCATGGCCATGTTTGTGGCCAACACACCAGGCCAACTGGCTGACATTGAAGAGTTCCAACGCTCTTTAGCTGGAGCCGAAGTCAACGTCGCCATCGGTATGGCACGTTTGGGTTTTGAATCCTGTTACATCAGTAAGGTGGGCAAAGACAGCTTTGGTCAATTTATTCGCCAAGCGATCAGCAAAGAAAACATTCGTACCGATTGGATTTCTGAAAGTACGAACCATGCTACTGGCTTCATGCTGAAATCGAACGTTACCGACGGCAGTGACCCTAAAGTAGAATACTTCCGTCGCAACTCAGCGGCGTCAACACTGAGCACTGTCGACATAGACAGCGGCTTATTTAAAACAAACACTCACTTACATCTTACTGGCGTTGCCGCAGCCGTCTCGATGCCAATGCGCGACGCCGCAAAGCACGCCTTAAGGCTCGCAAAAGAGCAAGGCTGCAGCGTCTCATTCGACACCAACTTGCGCCCGACTTTGTGGCCAGATCAAGCGACCATGGTGGCAGCCATTAATGAATTTGCCTTTGCCAGCGACATTGTTTTGCCAGGTATAGAAGAAGGTAAAATCCTCGCGGGTAGCGACCAACCTGAAGTGATTGCAGACTTTTATCTCCAGCATGGCGTCAAAACCGTGATCGTTAAACTCGGCAGCAAAGGCGCGTATTTCAAAACCAGTACAGGTGAATCAGGAACGGTTGCAGGCTTCCCAGTGGAAAAAGTGGTCGACACAGTCGGCGCTGGCGACAGCTTTGCCGTGGGTGTGATTTCAGCCTTGCTTGATGGTAAAACCATGGAACAAGCTGCTCGTCGCGGTAATTTATTGGGTTCCCTAACCGTACAAGTACGGGGTGACAGCGAAGGATTGCCTACTCGAAACCAATTGATCGGGTTAGAATAGCCATAAAACAAAAAGGGAAAAACACATTGTTTTTCTCTTTTTGTCATTGCTACACCAGATATCAAGGAAACCAAAAATACTCCTGTAATAAACAGCGTCGCGAATTAAAAGAAGACAGAATTTACAGGATCTTACACTCTATTAAATGCCTCTTGATCTCGATCAGAAATATTTGCTCTTAGCTTGATACGCCTGTTTGATATGCTCAATCAATAAGCGAAGCTTTTCCGGCAGGTATTTGGTAAAGGGGTAAATAGCGTAAACGCCCAGTCGGCGTGGTTGATAATCCGTCAAAATAGCAACCAGCTTACCTTGCTGCAAATCTTCATACACGCAGCAACGCGGCACATAGACGATTCCAAAACCCGCCAAGGCGGCCTTGCGTAAAGCCTGAGCGTTATTTGTAGCGAAACTACCGCTGATGCGCACACTTTCTTCAATGTTGTTTCGAGTAAAGCGCCAATCAAACGAGCCTTGGGCTTGGTAGGTGTACGCTAAGCAATTATGATCTTTCAGGGCTTCTAGGCTTCTGACGTCACCATGTCGCTGAATGTAACTTGGCGAGCAACAGACCACCCAATTTGATTGAATCAAAGGCTTGGCAATTAGGCTGGAATCTTCCAACTTGCCAGTACGAATCGCCAGATCCAATCCTTCGCCAACCAGATCCACAAAGTCATTTTCAAGGCGCATATCCACGGTAATATTAGGGTATTTTTGGCAAAACTCCGCCACCGCTTCCGCCAATAGCAATTCCCCAGAAATCGTCGGCACGGACATCTTTATTGTGCCTGTGAGACCTTGACTAAACGCCGACACAGAAGCAATCGCATCGCTCACTTGGCCTTCTATATTCTTGGCGTGAACATATAAGCTTTCCCCTGCTTCGGAGAGACTGAGCCGTCTTGTCGTTCGGTGAATCAACTGCGCGCCGAGATCTTGCTCAAGCTTGCTAATGCGTTTACTTAAGGCTGGTGTCGACAACCCGGCTTGCTGAGCCGCTTTATTAAACGACCCCGCATCGGCAACGTTCACAAAAAGCGTTAAATCGGCTGCGTTCAATGTTGCGTCCTTTTAATTAAGACGTTTTTGGAAAGAGTTTATTAGTTTATGTCGTATTTATTATAAATAGAACTGAGACTATAGTGAATGAACAAAATAAAAGGAGCAGAATCCATGCGTCTCAAAGACTGCCACAACTTCCAAGACTTTCGCACCCTAGCCAAAAAACGCCTACCAAGCCCGATCTTCAATTACATTGATGGTGGCGCCGACGACGAGACAACCTACCGCCGCAACACGGCTGCATTTGAAACCTGCGACCTAGTGCCCAGTGTTCTCAATGGCGTAAAAGACGTAGATCTGTCCGTTACCGTGATGGGACAAAAACTCGCCCTGCCAATCTACTGTTCGCCAACAGCCTTGCAGCGATTATTCCATCACGATGGTGAAAGAGCCGTTGCCAATGCTGCCGAAAAATACGGCACCATGTTTGGCGTGTCGTCCCTTGGCACAGTGAGCATGGAAGAGATAGCCAAGCAAACCACCACACCTCAGGTCTATCAATTTTACTTTCATAAAGACCGCGAACTGAACCGCGCCATGATGCAACGGGCGAAAGACGCAGGCGTGCAAGTGATGATGTTAACAGTCGATTCCATTACTGGCGGCAACCGAGAACGCGACCTTCGTACAGGCTTCGCCATTCCTTTTAAATTAAACCTAAAAGGCATGCTGCAATTTGTCCTCAAACCCATGTGGGGCATTAACTACGTCACCCACGAAAAATTCCGTTTGCCGCAGCTTGAAGAACACATAGACATGGGATCAGGCGCCACTTCGATTGGCGACTACTTTACCAACATGCTCGACCCATCGATGAACTGGGACGACGTGGCGGAAATGGTGAAATTCTGGGACGGCCAGTTTTGTTTGAAAGGCATCATGAGCCGAGAGGACGCCCGCAAAGCAGTTGAGATTGGCTGCACTGGCGTGATCATTTCCAACCATGGCGGACGTCAACTGGATGGCTCGCGCAGCTCCTTCGATCAGCTCGCAGAAATCGTTGATGAAGTAGGCGATGAAATCGATGTCATCTTCGACAGCGGCGTCCAACGGGGCACCCACGTACTTAAAGCCTTATCTCTTGGCGCCAAAGCCGTCGGCATCGGCCGCATGTACTTATACCCACTCGCCGCCGCTGGACAACCAGGCGTTGAACGCGCACTTGGACTCATGAAAGCCGAACTCGAACGGGACATGAAACTCATGGGCAAAACATCGATTAACCAGCTATCTAGAGACAACCTACGGTTTCGGTCTTAGTCTCGAATTTATTGGACAGCTAAGTAAAAAGAGGGACTAAATAAGGTCCCTCTTTTTTAACTACTGTCACGCCCTAAAAAAGATGCTCTTTTCCCTCTTGTGGTGTGGCGTATATAGTACTTCCAGCCGTAATAGAGAAGTCCCCATCTACACGAACCACCAGCATTCCCAATGACTCAACGTGAATATGGACAATAGCATCAGCCCCTAGCTGCTCAATGTGTTTAACAACGCCTTTCCATTTCCCTTCTTTCGGCGATAGGGTCAAATGCTCAGGACGTATTCCGTAAAGATCAGCGTTATGTTCCTTGGCAATAGCCCCTTCAAACAAGTTCATTTTTGGACTACCAATAAAACCGGCTACAAAAGGCGTCTGGGGATGATGATATAGCTCCATAGGCGTGCCAACCTGCTCAATATGACCTGCATTGAGTACCACAATCTTGTCAGCCATTGTCATGGCTTCAATTTGATCGTGGGTAACATAGATCATGGTGGCATTCAAAGTGGCATGCAGCTCCGTCAATTCGATGCGCATTTTAGAACGCAACGCCGCATCCAGATTAGAAAGCGGTTCATCAAACAAAAACACTTCTGGCTCTCGTACGATGGCACGACCAATCGCCACACGCTGACGCTGTCCACCAGACAGATCTTTGGGTTTGCGATCCAGAAGAGATTCAAGCTGCAACATTTTCGCAGCAGCATCTACTCTTTCTCTAATCTCGTTTTTAGGACGCTTAGCTAAACTCAGACCAAAGCCAATATTGTCTCTGACAGTCAAGTGCGGATACAGAGCATAACTTTGAAATACCATAGCAATGCCACGATCAATTGGATCGGACTTAGTAACATCTTTTCCCCCGATCTCAATTGTACCGCTGGTTGCGTCTTCCAAACCTGAGATAATACGTAACAAGGTGGATTTTCCGCAGCCGGAAGGTCCGACAAACACACAAAACTCGCCATCATTCACGTCTAAATCAATGCCTTTCAGAATTTTAACGCCATTAAATTCTTTGTGTATATTTTTTAATCTTACGGTAGCCATCGTTTTATCCTTTTACTGCACCTGCGGTCATACCTTTTACAATTTGCTTATTAAAGAAAATAAACATAATAAGAGGCGGTATGGTGACGAGAAGAATGTTCATAAAAAGCAAATTCATCTGGGAAGAAAACTGACTTTGAAAGTTATACAAAGTCAATTGTACTGTCACGTTATCTTTGCCAGGCAAGTAATACAGTGGGTTGGTAAAGTCATTAAATATGGTGACTGATTGAACCAAGATAACCGTTACCGTTACTGGTTTTAACAGGGGCAATATAACTTTAAAAAACACCTGCCAAGGTTTAGCACCGTCAATAATGGCTGCTTCATCAAGATCTCTTGGAATACTGGCAATAAAAGAGCGAAACAGCAGTACCGAGAAAGAAAGACCGTAGGCCACCTGTATCAAAATCATACCGTGCAAGGTTTTAAATAAATGCAGTTCTTTAAGCAGCCAAATCGTTGGTACAACGGCAGGCGGAATCATCAATCCGGCTAGTATCAAAGCGTAAATAAAACCATTCCATTTAGATGGTCTTCTTTGTATAACATAACCAATCATAGCCGCAGAAATAACTAACAATGAAATAGCACCAACGGTAATCACGGTTGAATTAAAATAGGCAAGCAGCAACATATAATTTCTGGCTTGAATTACTGCCACTAAGTTATCCCAAAATAACCATTCAGAAGGCCATGACAGCCCTAGTTGAGAAGCCTCGGCCGCCGATTTTACCGCCGTGAGGCCAATAAAAATAAAAGGCGTAACAAAGATTAAAACGCCAATAACTAGAGCTATAACACCATTGATAATTTGCTGACGTTTCATAAGTCCACCTCTCTACGGTTGAACCAATAGGTTAGAGGAATCACAATAAAAGCCACCAGCGCAAACAAAATAATGTTACCCGCTGTCGAAAGCCCATAGAAACCAGCCTGATACTGTTTATAGATAACCGATGCTAATACATCAGAAGAAAATCCAGGGCCGCCTTTTGTCATCGCCCAAATGATATCGAATGAACGTAAGCCACCAATCAAAGAAAGCGTTACCACTGTCACTGTAGCCGGACGAACCAGGGGAACCGTTATGCGGAAAAACATTTGCAACTTAGTAGCACCGTCAATGCGTGCAGCTTCATAATAATCAGAACTTATGGTCGCAAGACCTGCAATATAAATCAGTGTGGCCAGCCCAACCCCTTTCCAAATATCCACCAAGGCAACAGAGAAAAGCGCCAAATTAGGATCAATCAGCCAAGCAGGACCTTGAATACCAAAATAACTTAGCCCTATGTTTAACATCCCTCTTGCTGGGTGCATGATTTCCGCGAAGGCAATGCCGACACCTATGGTAGAGACCAAAACAGGGAAGAAAATTAAGGTTCTTAAAAAGCTTTGTCCCAGTAAGCCTGATGTCAATAAAACAGCCAGTAACAATCCCAAAACAGACTTGGCTATGGATGTAAGCACACCAAAAATCACCGTATTCACAACCCCAGTGATTAGAAAAGGCTCTCTCAAAAACTGATAATAATTATCCAAACCAATAAAACGGGTTTCAAATAAATCCCAATGGGTCAAACTAAACCAAAAAGCGGCAACCGTTGGCACTAGAAATAGCACCAGATACACCAGCCCTCCCGGTAAAATAAACCAATATGGGTAAGATCGACTACTTTTCATAAATCCTCCAATCACCTCCTTATTAGTCGCCTTTTTACAGCGCTAACAAGGAGATAAAGCCCTTACCAATTTGGTAGATTCAGCTGTCTGGCCTGCTTCGCAACATCTTGGTCATAAAGCTCAGCCGCTGATTGTGCATTTCTAATACCCGATCCCACCTCAACGGTAAGTTGTTCAAGCATTGGACCTTTTATTGGCGAAAGGAACTCTAAAGCGGGAGCTGTGCGGCCTTCTTCTTGAAAATAAGGCAACATGTCTTTCACTGCTGGGTAAACATTATCCGGTAGAGTACAGCCTTTTATTAGATAAGGGCCGTTGGCACCAATGGCTTTAGTAATGACATCACAAGCGTCGACTGTTGCAATGTAGTTTAGGAAAGCTTTAGCCTCTTCTTTTTGATCACTTTCTTTTGGAATGTAATACCCAGCCGGCATCCAAACCGTTAAGCCATTTTTATCCGCGTCATCTCCTGGTTGAGCGAAGAACCCAACATCCTCAATATAATCTGGCGTATTCAGCTTAATAGAGGGAATAGCAAACGTCAGCATAGGGTAGTGAACCGCTTTACCAGTGGCAACCATGTTTAAGCCATCGTTATAGGTCGCTGCCCCATAATAATCATTAAAATAGCCAGCCTCAGACACCTGCTGAAGTTTTTCAAAGCCTCTCAATGCCGCAGGTGTAGTGGCAAACTTAGCCTTGTTATTCGTATAGTCCGTCGCAAAACTTGGATTTTCTGCCTGCACATTAAAAAAATCAGAAAGGACGAGCAATTGTGATGTCCATGTATCTCGATATGTTTGCGCAATAGGCGCGGCTTTTGATTTTTCAGCGATGATCGCGCAATTGGCCATAAACTCTTGCCATGTTTTTGGCACTTTAAGCCCTAGCTCTGCATAAACACGCTTATTGTAAAATATGCCACCGCCCATAGCTGTTTGAATCGGCACAGCATAAACATTCCCTTCTGCGTCGCTCACCGTACTAGTAAAACTGGATAAAATGTTCGAATAATTGGCAATATCATTGATCGGTTCAAGCGTTCTTGATGGTCGTAACGCTTGTAATAACGAGCCTGAGTTGTAGAGAAAAACATCTGTCATTTCACCTGTTGCAAGACGCGTTTTGACGATATTATCGCCTTCTCCGCCTCCGGGTCTTAACTCGATTTCAAACGTTACATCCGGGTTAAGTTTACTATAGGCCGAAGTCAGTGCTTGCGTTAAAGCTACCGTGTCTGGGCTGTTATCGACAAGTATGCTTAACTCAGTCGCATTTGACACGGACGCACCCAATACAACGAATGCTGAGATAATCAGTTTGTTCGCTTTATTTTTCATATTACACCCTCTTTTTAAATTTATTGTTGGGTAAAAAAATAGTCTTTAAAACCACAGGTTAAAGACCAAAAATCAGCTCATTTTTTCCAGTTAAATGCACCATTTTGCTCGCCACATCATTCACCCGTTTGCCATTCACCTGAACGTCTTCTTTATACTTGCTAAGAGGCAAAATTCCCGTGCAACCCTTTGGTAAAGAAAGCGTGTAGATGGCTTTGTTGCCCTCCAGTTTCCAACTAGCTTCTATCCGCCCTAAACGACAATCATGCCACATAGAAATATGACCTAAGGCGGGTAAAAAAGTAGGATCAATCAATACTTCTTGATAACCAGGAGCCTGTGCAACCGGGCTGACGCCTGCGACGGACTCGAACAACCACTGGCAAACAGCGCCATAGGCATAATGGTTGTAGCTATTCATATCGGGATCATAAATAGTGCCGTCTTGACCAATCGCATCCCAACGCTCCCAAATGGTCGTTGCGCCACGCTCAACTTGATATAACCATCCTGGCACCTTGTTGTTTAAAAACACCTTTTCAGCCAAATCCGTCATACCAAGTTTACTTAACGCTGGTAACAGGGCTGGCGTCCCAATAAAGCCTGTACCGATAAGATAGTCAGCATCCACGATCACATCGTGAAAATATTGCTTGGCTGACTGGAAATGCTGTTCTGGCACTAAATCGTATAAAAATGCCAATGCGTAAGAAGTTTGATCATTATGTGCAAGACGCCCTGTGTTGCTAAAATACTCATCGGCGAAGGCGGCTTTTATACGAGTAGTACGCTGTTCTAGTGCAGCAGAAGCATCCGTCTGAGCAAGAAGGTTCGCCACTTTTGCGGCTATGTCTGTGGAGATATAGTGATAAAGAGTCGCCGCACAATCATCCGCAATGGTAGGTCGAGGTTTACGATTATCGCCAACTGGCTGCAACCAATCACCAAAGGTAAAACCATGTGCGCCCCATTTTAGGTTCGGTTTTATGATCGGGCCGTCAGAGATAGACCAAAGGTAATCCACCCAACGCTGCATGGCAGGAAAACATTCTTTAAGCACATCCACGTTGCCATAATGCAAATACAACTGCCAAGGCATCACGGTAATCACATCTCCCCAGCCTGTAGACCCCGCCCAATCACCGAAAAACTTATCGGGATAAAGTCGAGTCGGATCGGGAGAAAAATGCGAAATCGCGCCGTTAGGACGTTGGTCGTGCATCACATCACGTAAATACTTAATAAAAAACGACTCACAGTCGGCCAACCAACAAGCGGTCCCCGCGAACACCTGCGCATCGCCAGTCCAGCCCAAGCGCTCATCTCGTTGCGGACAATCGGTTGGGATTTCAATGAAGTTTGAACGTTGTGACCATAAAGTATTTTGTACAAGTCGATTAACCGCGGGGACATCACACTCAAATCCAGCCATGACTTGCGGAACCGAAGTGAGAGGAATCTGTTGAATAGCATGCAACTTGGCATTGCCTGTTATTTTAACTCTGGCGTAGCGAAAGCCCATAAAAGTGAAACGAGGTTCATACGATTCAATGCCATGTCCACTTAATGTATATTGGTTTGCCACGCGTGCTGCGCGGTAATTTCGACGATCAAACCCCCTTCGCCGTCTAACACTTCAGCAAAATCGATATACAGTTTTGCCCCTCTTTCCCCTTCAACTTTAAGACGAATAACACCGCTGCAATTCTGCCCAAAATCTACAATCAGATCGTCGTTTTCTTGCCAGGTTTTAAGAGGGGCGACCGCGGGTAATGCTTTCACCGCATTGGTTTCATGCTGCACCAATAACGCATTATCAAACTCGATTTTTTTCACACCATGGGAGACGACGAGCGTGTCTTCGCGAGCGTCATAATCTTCGCCAAAATAGAGACCAGATTGCAACACAGGAGTAACACCGGAACGCCAACTGTCATCCGTTTTACACACTATCTCATTATCTACTTGAAGCTGTGCAATCACGCCAAGTGTGTCGCCCCAGCAATTTAAGATTTTGCAGTCTTCCCACATTATCTGCGAACGATACCAGCCATCCGCGAGCCAAATTTCGATTTTATTAATACCAGGTTGTAAGTATTCATTTACCTCATAGGTTTGAAAAGAAAGGCGGTCGTCATAACACGTAAGACCGGGGGTAAGGTAATCGTCTCCCACCTTACGACCATTCAAAAATACTTGGTACAAGCCTAGCGCCGAGACATTTAAGTGCACAGCACTTTTAATGGCTGGCAACACAAACTCGGAACAAACAAAACTTGAACGAGACCCAACACCGCCATCACATAATGGCGAGATCATATCGGCGTCCCAAGTTACCGCTAAACCACGTAGATGGGATGATGCTTTATTACGCATATTAAGTAGTCCTTTTTGCTTATTTTTATAATGACTTTGTAAAAGTGTAGAACGTTATACAAATAATATGTAGAAACAAAACTTCATTTCAAGTACTTTCTATAAAATTTTAAAAAAATAATATTTCCCTAAGTAAACGGCCTTACATGCAAATTGAGAAAACCATGAAAAAAATCACCATAAAGGATGTGGCTAAAGACGCAGAAGTGTCTGTGGCTGCCGTCTCTAAGGTGATCCGAAGCGCTTATGGCGTTAGCCCATCACTAAAAGAAAAAGTAGAGAAATCAATTAAGAAGCTAGGTTACAGACCAAACACCTCGGCAAGAGGCATGCGAGGTAAGACCTTTACAATAGGGGTGCTAATTGTCAATTTGGGCAATGCCTATTTGCCAAAATTACTGGAAAAAATAAACGCGACACTCTCCAAATCAGGTTACAAAATGCTGATAGGTTTAGGGCAGAGCGAGCTGTCTATCGAGTCTTCACTCATAGAATCCATGATAGATAACAATGTTGATGGACTCATTTTAGTCGCACCTCACCTGTCGGATTCTGCGTTAGCCCAGTATGCGAAACAGGTTCCTATGACCGTTATTGGTCACATAGAAAATACAGCAACAAGCTTTGATACCATCAATGGCGATGATTTCTTAGGGGCAAGATTAGCCACTAGAGCGCTCGTCGAGACGGGCATAAAAAACATAAAGATGATCAGTCAACCGCTACGAGAGTTTAATAAAGTCGACCTAAATCAAGAACGTGAACGCGGTTTTTTGGACACTCTGAGCGAAGCAAACTATAGCGATGTAACAGAAAAACTCATTTTTAGAGCATCCAATAACGAAGACGAATTGAAAAAAGAACTCGCTCTTTTTTTAGATGAACAAACGCTGCCGTGTGCGATTTTTTGCTGGAGTGACATTCACGCCATTCCCTTGTTAGACGAATGTATAAAACGCCAACTCATACCGCAAAAAGACGTTTTCATTATTGGTTACGATAATACGCCATTAGCGTCCTACTCTATGATCAATCTCTCTAGTATTGATCAGCAAGCAGAACAACAAGGCGAACTCGCCGCTAATGCGCTATTAGAACGCATAAAAGGCCGAAATACGGCCAAGCACCTTCTGGTAGAACCATCATTAATATCCCGAAAATCGCATTAGGACTCATGAAAGCCGAACTCGAACGGGACATGAAACTCATGGGCAAAACATCAATTGATCAACTGACGAAGGATAATTTGAGGTTTCGGTCTTAGCCTTCGACATATTGGTTAATAGATTTGCTCTGCGACTACTACAGTGGAGCTAATCTTGGATCGATAGAAAACGCGACTCGTTGAGCCGTCGCCGTAAATTCTAGACATTTAAGGTGTTTGGGATTTAGTAACGCACAAAAGTCTCCCGATATAACACTGGGCACCAATAAGACAAGGCTTTCAGCACTTTCTAGCCATTCCGCCCCCATATCGGCTAATTCTTGCGGAGCTGGATAATCTCTCCAATTTTCTGGTAAATCACTCTCTTGAAACGCCATGATCAGTTCTTCTGGAACATCGATAGACAACATCGCGAACTGATCTAGGGCTTTTGCATCCGTTAAATGCGCAACCGTTTCAAGTAGACAGACAGACTTTGATTCACCTAAATACACACAATCAAATCCTTTTGGGTTCCAGCGACCGCCATAAGTTCTTGCGCCATAACCATCAAATGCCGTATCAGCAAACTCCATTTTGCACAAACGATAGAGCTTCATTAGATGATTACCCCATGTTTAATTCTACCGATAAGATCTATCACCGCTTCTTGCCCTAGCGGATATTTCGCGTAATCAGCAGGGCTTATGCCACCGAGCGCAATGGCTGGTGTATTGAGCCAGTTTTCAGCTTTTTGTTGGTCTTGATCAAACAAATTTAATGCTGCATCAATGATTCGAGCAGCGTTATAAACTTTGACTGCAGAAGCTCCAGTCCATTTTGTACGCGCTTTAGTGTGGCGACTTAAAGTCCCTCTATCCACTCCTGCCGCTTTCAGCACGGTAGCCTGCTTGATCTGTGCCTGTTTAACAATGCGTCCAAGAAAAGCAAAATCGAAGCCTTCTGCTAATTGATTTGACGCACTCACTGGATCATTAGACAAGGCTAATGCAGGCAGAAGTCCTACTTTTTCTTTTTTACTGGGTTTAAAAGCTCGAATTGCCATAAAACCTCCAAATTATGATGCAGTTGCAACATTTATTGTAGCACTCGCCTCAAAATGCGCAAAACTATACTTTTCTCTGATTATCCAATCGGATCAAATTACAATTTTCCGCTCTGGGTAAAAAACTCAAAATTCGTTTAGTGTGACTTTTCCATCAACAAAGCGATAGAACTGAGATTGCTAATGACCCCCCCCAAAGGCCGAGGTATCGGTGTACCATTCAAACAATGCTAAATTTTGTTCATACGTCATCCCCTCAAAGCAGGGTACCGTAAAAAATAGTGAGTGAAAGTTGAATAAGTTTTGTAGGTCGCGGCTTCAGCCCGACAAGACGAAATTTATCGTCACAGCTTTTTTGTCGGCCTAAAGGCGCGACCTACAAGATCGACGAAAGTCGTTTAGTGACAACCTTCCTCGCGGGAATGACAAGGCTGAGTTTTAGTTATTTACGCCGCAAGCGACGAGGAATTAAACCCGAATAAATTAATTTTAGCAAAAGCTACAACTCCCCCACTAAGTCCCGCCATTGCTGACGATACAGGTTTAGCAGCGGTTTTATTTGCGCGTCACACAAAGCGAGGCTGAGCCGGCCTTTTAGTTTTAGGCTCTTGTTAGACAGCAATGCCGCGCCGCCGGAGGTGCCGGTAACATCCCGAGAGGCGTAGATTTCATTTTGGCTACGCATGCAAGCCAATAAGGTGAGGAAGTTGAGGTTATTGCTGAACGCGCCTTCGACAATCACAGTATTGCTGGTGTCCATTAGATCCAAGCAATAATCCGTCATCAAGGCCACATACACATCGGCTAAAGCAGACTGCTGAGCAGGCGTTAATGTAATACCGCGATCAATAATACGCCCTTCACAATGGGCAAATGGCCCGCCGCCTTTGGCAAAGGCAGGCATCGCCAAAATACCGTTTTCTAAAATGAAGTTCACATCGCTCAAGGTGGCTTTGCTGTCGCTGCGCAGCTGCTCCCATTCACGTCCACCCATAAAGCGAATCGTCGGCGTGGCGCGACCAAGAGCGTCCACATTGGCAAGCATGTCTTTGCCTTCGTGTAATGAACCCAGCTTACCATTGATGGTAGCGATAACCGTCCAAGTACCGCTAGACACGACAGTGAGCTTTTCCATCGGCTGGCCAATATAAGGCACCAACGAAGCGTTAGAGTCATGTATACCGTTGAAGATAACGCAACTCGCTGGTAAGCCAGTTTCTTTGGCTAAGTCTGGCAAAATAGTGCCAAGCTTCGCGCCAGTTTCGATCACTTCTGGAAAGCGCTCCGCCCACTTTTGCTGTTCGCAAAAAGTAGAAAACTGGCAGCTGGTCGGATTCCAAAGGTCTGTGTGGCAACCCAATGAGGTCACTTCGGCAGCTTTGTTACCACTGAGTTTATAGCCCCAATATTGCGGATACAAAAGTAGTGAATCGACGGTTGCAAACTCATCTGCAAAGCGTTTTTGCTGCCAGAACAATTGCGCACCTAGGTTCAAGCCTTGGGGCAATCTCGGACTAAAAGACTCACTAAAATCTGGGCGTGCAGCGTCGTATTCTTCTTTTAACTCAGACACACCATCGTATTCATAATCCAGAATCGGCAAGGCAAGCTGCTCGCCCTTCATGCAGGCAATGGTTGCCCCATGTGTGGTAATCGCAATGCTGGCAATAAAGTAGTGCTGGGCTAAATCGGCAAGGGTATCTTTGATCCATTGCCATATTGAATCCACGTCAACATGCGGATATGGCGGCGCGTCAACTACGCCATTAACACGTTTTTCAATATGCAATAACGCGCCAGTTTGCCCGTCCATCAGGCAAATCTTAATGTTGGTTTTGCCAATGTCTAACACCGCTACCACGCGCGTTTTATCAGGCTGCAACACATTAAAACGAAACACTTCTTGCAACGCATCGGCGACAGGTTCAAACGATGGTGTTTTGGTTTCCATAATGTCCGCCATGTATTCCCACCAACGCTGCATCACAGGATGATCCGCTAAGGCTTGTGAATCCAGATCATCTGCGTCGAAAGTGGCATACAATCGGTTTTCGTTTCGATCACTCTCATTAGCATCCAAGTGAATATAATAATTACGGATGCCATGTTGCTTAAGATGCTCCGCCAATTCTGGCCAAAGTTCATCATGACGTTTTTTGTATTCTTCTTCACAGCCTTTGTGTAAATACATCACTGAGGCATATCTCATAACGCTTTTGCCTCTTTTCGTTTAAGGGAAGTTTTATACATAGCAATCAGTACCGGTAAACTCACGACCGTAATCAACATCACGCCAACGATAATTGTCATGACGATGCCTGGAATATTCAGCAAGCCCATACCAAAGGTGACCAAGCCCATTAGAATCACCGCCAACACCACGCCAGCAATGGTGCCGCTGCCGCCAAGAATGCTCACGCCTCCTAGAACCACCATGGTAATAATGCTGAGCTCCCAACCCATAGCAATACTTGGACGCGTGCTCCCCAGTCGAGAGGTTAACAGCACTGCGGCTACGCCAGACATAATTCCCACCAAAGTAAACAAAATTAGACGATGCTTATTCACTTTAATGCCAGAGTAATAAGACGCTGTCGGATTATTGCCAATCGCGTAGGTATAACGACCAAATGTAGTCCGATGAAGTAGCCAATAAAAAACTAAAGCAAAAAAAGCAAACAGCACCAACTCGAATGAGAACACCCAATACACATAACCCTGCCCAAAAAACTCAAAGCCATCTGGGTATTCACGAATCACCTGATCACCCAACAAGATGTAGCTGATGCCACGAAACAGACTCATGGTGCCAATGGTCACCACAATAGAGGGGATATTAAATCGTGTCACCAGTACGCCATTTACTAATCCACACCCAGCACCGACGAACACACCGACAAATGCGACTACATAAACGGGTGCGCCCATTTGTGCGACTAACCCCATCAAGGTACTGGAAAGCGAGATAATGGCCGCCACAGAAATATCAATTTCTTTAGCGATAATCAGCATTGCCATTGGCAATGCTATTAAAGCTTTTTCGGTAAAGTTAAAGGTCGCATCCGATAGATTCCAAGGGTCTAAAAAGTAAGGTGATAGATAAGAATTCATCACGCAGACTAAAAATACGATCAAAACCAAAAAACTTTCCCAGCGTAGCAAGCCCTGTAGTTTGCTGGTAAACATTGAATCCGGCGTTGCTGATTTTTTTATTGTTGTATCCATATGCGCCTCTAATTAGCTCGTATTTCATCATTTGCATTGGGATTACGTAAGATAATCCGCGCTTTGTCTTTATCAGATGTGGCATTAGCAATGACGGCGATAATAATCACCAAACCTGAAATGGCCATTTGCCAAAACGGTGAGACACCAATAATTGGCAAGGCGTTATTCACCACGCCGATAAACAAAGCGCCAATCACACAGCCCACCACAGAGCCCAAACCGCCAACAATACTCACACCACCAATCACGCACGCCGCGATTACTTGCAGTTCAAAACCATTTGCTACATCCACATAGGCCACTGCAAAACGCGATACCCACAAATACCCGCACAAACCGGACAAGGTACCGGACACTAAGAAGGCATAAAACTGAACCTTACCCACGTTCACACCGGAATAGAAAGCAGCCATAGGATTGCCACCAGCCGAATAAAAATTACGCCCCCATACACTGAACTTCATTGCCCAGAAAAATAGAATAATGGCGGCAATGGCCATCCAGCCAAGCACGGGCATAGATAAAATTTCATAGCGGGGCAAGCCTATAAAAGACTCGCTCATTTGATGAGAATTCACCCACGCACCGTCTGATAATAAAAACGTCGCGCCGCGATAAATACTCATGGTTCCGAGAGTAATAACAATAGAAGGCACTTTTAATAGCCAAACAAATAAGCCATTAATCGCCCCCAACAAAGCGCCAATAAACAGCGATAAAAATATCAATAATGCCATAGGAAGCTCTGGGAAATATTGATTCACCATGGCGACAAACATGCCAGTAAATGCCACGTTGGCCGCCACAGACAAATCAATGCAACGGGTTAGAATCACCAACATTTGCCCCAGCGCTAGCATGATCAGAATCGAAGTATCATTGAAAATACTGGCACTGTTCGACAGGCTAATAAAATCAGGGCTGATCACGCCAACACCAAAAAACATCGCCAGCACAATGATACTGAGCACGCCTTCACGGGAGTAAATTAAACGTTTTAGCATGTCACACTGCCTCCCGTGGCAAGAGAAACCACCTTCTCAGGTGTCGCGTCAGCACGTGATAACTCACCGACAATTAGACCTTCGTTCATCACCAATATACGATCAGACATACCAAGGATTTCTGGCAACTCCGACGACACCATGATCACAGACAAGCCAGAATCCACCAGCTCAGACATAAACTCATGCACCGCGGCTTTCGATCCTATATCGATGCCTTTGGTTGGCTCGTCCAAAATAATCACTTTCGGGTTAGTGGCGAGCCATTTGGCGATAACGACTTTTTGCTGATTGCCGCCTGAGAGGTTCATCACCTTTTCATCCCAACAAGACGCTTTAACCTGCAAACGCTCACAATATTGGCGAGCCAGCGCCATTTCGCCTTCTTGGTCGATTTGCCCATGCTTCGCTAAACGTTCCATCTGCGGCAAACTAACGTTCTGATAAATGGGTAATTCAAGCACTATGCCTTGTTTCTGACGCTCTTCTGGCACATACACAATGCCGTTATCGATAGCCTCTTTGGGTGAGTGAATGATCACTTCTTTGCCATTCATTTTAACTGAGCCAGTCACATGATCCGTGGTACCAAACAAAGCCTGCATCACTTCCGTTCGGCCCGAACCTACCAGACCATAGACGCCAAG
Organism: Marinomonas pontica; assembly: GCF_026191375.1. Taxonomy (GTDB): domain Bacteria; phylum Pseudomonadota; class Gammaproteobacteria; order Pseudomonadales; family Marinomonadaceae; genus Marinomonas; species Marinomonas pontica. The sequence goes on from NZ_JAODTL010000041.1 coordinate 136,301, forward strand.
AATCTCGCCTTTTTCCAGATTAAAGCTAATATCGGCAAATTCCGTTGTGTGGCATAAGTTACTCACTTCTAAAAGTGTTTCACCAATTTTTACGTCTTTTTTGGGGTACGTTGCTTCGATACTGCGCGCCACCATCATTTCCACCAACTGTGCTTCGTTCGTGTCTTTGATAAAACCTTCGCCCACAAAACTGCCATCGCGGAACACGGTATAGCGATCCGCCAAGGTAAAAATTTCATCAAATTTGTGGGTTATAAAAAGAATCGCTTTGCCTTGATCTCTTAAAGTATTTACCAATTCATAAAGTTCATGAATTTCATGATGAGACAACGCCGCTGTTGGCTCATCTAAAATCACCACTTTGGCATCAACAGACAAAGCGCGAGCGATACCGACCATGTGTTTTTGGCCAATACTTAATTCGCGTAAGATTTGATTAGGATCCATCTGAGCGTTAATAGAGGATAAAATTTCTTGTGAACGCGTCACCATCGCAGGCCAATCAATGGAAAAACGTTTGGTCATCGGGCCTTTTTTCATTGGGTAATTGCCCAAAAAGATATTTTCCGCCACCGTCAGATCATCAAACAACACGGTTTCTTGATGGATCGCTGTAATACCTAAAGCATGGGAATCATGAGGGGAGTGAAACTGCACAGGCTTACCGTTAAAAATAATTTCCCCACCATCCGGCTGATAAATGCCAGTCATGGTTTTTACTAGAGTCGATTTACCTGCGCCGTTTTCACCGATCAAAGCGGTCACTTGGCCAGGATAAAGGTGAAGATCGACACCATCCAGCGCTTTCACGCCTGGAAAAACCTTACTCACCTTTTTTAGACTAAAAATTGCATTGTTCATAACGGCTGCTCTTATTGTTATTCATTATGACATTATTGAACGAGTAACCCCCCAACCTAGCCCTCCCCTTCATAAGGGGAGGAAACAAAAGCTCTTAGCTCCTCCCCCTGCTAAGGGGGAGGTTGGGAGGGGGTCTGTTCTAAAGCCCCACCCTAGCCCTCCCCTTCATAACGGGAGGGAATAAAAGCTCTTAGCTCCTCCCCTGCTAGGGAGGGGCTGGGAGAGGGTCAATAGCTACTAGAAAATTGAAGAGAATTCATCAACGTTTGAAGCATCGTAGATAAAGGGCTTCGCCATTGCGCCGTCACCATTTTTGTCTACTTCAAGCGTACCCATACGACCCATTGGAATCTCGGTTTTCGTACCTTTACCTTTCACAAGGTTGTAAGCCAGCATGGTTGCTGAATAGCCAAGATCGATTGGGTTCCAGATAGCAAAGCTATGAATGGCACCACTATGCACATGACCTGCTAATTCAGAAGGTAGGCCCAAACCTGTCACATAGACTCTGCCTGTTAATCCCAAATCGCTAACAGCTTGCGCTGCGGCCAAAATACCAACGGTAGTTGGTGCCACGATGACATCTAGATCTGGGTGATTTTTGATCAAGGCAGTGGCTTCACGGAAACTCTTATCCGCTAAGTCATCACCGTAAACCGTATCGACAAGTTTTAGGTTAGGGAATTTGCTAAGGGATTTTTTCATCTCACCAATCCAAATATTTTGGTTGGTCGAGGTTGGCGTTGCGCTCAGGATGGCAAAAGTACCAGACTTTTTGCCTTTAGCTTTGATGGCATCAGCAGCAAGTTGCACATTCATTTCACCAATTAGGCTGTTACTAGAAGGGTTCAAATGGATTTGGCGACCGTCTTTGCCAACACCAGAATCCCAAGAAATGACTTTGATACCGCGCTGTTGCGCTTTTTTCAAGGAAGGAACCAAGGCATCCGCATCGTTTGCTGATACGGCAATAGCATCAACACGTTGTGCGATTAGTGAGTTGATGATTTCAATCTGGCCTTCAGCTGTGGTCGAAGTTGGCCCAGTGTAAATAATCTCCACATCGCCTAACTCTTTTTTAGCTTCTTCTGCACCGCGGTACGCCGCTTCGAAAAAACCAATACCTAATGCTTTCACTAACAACGCCACTCGAACCTGATCCGCTGCATACGTACCAGAAGCAAATAAAGTTGCAGAAGCCAACACACATGCCGTGATGAGTTTATTTTTCATAATTATCTCCAAGAGCGCGCTCATCATCACACAACAGGAAATTGTTGGATCAGAGACGCGGTTTATTGTTTTTGTTTTTCTACTATGATCAAACGACAGCCTGCCGATTCGATCACTTCTTTACTCTTGTTATCTATTCCATCATCCGTGATGACGATATCTATCTGTGATAAAGGACAAATGATCATACTTGATCGGTTTTGAAACTTTGTACTATCAACCAAAAGCACCCGCTGATCTGCTCGATTTATCAGTTTCATCACCGCTTGTACGATTTGTGGGTCTGTCTCCATCACACCATGAGAATTAACACCGTATGCACCAATAAAAAGAATGTCAGCGTACGTGTGATTGGAAATATCATTCGGAAACGGACTCAAAATAATGTTCTGCTCCCGATGGATTTTGCCACTCGGCACGGTCACGCTGCATTTACTCTTTTTAATCAATTGATCAGCAATAGAAAACGAATTGGTCAGCACTTGCAGCTTTAAGCCACGCATATACTCAGACATAGCCGATGTCGTTGTGCCACCGCTGATCATTATTGACATATTGTCCGATAATAAATCCACAGCCGCTTTGGCAATACAGCGCTTTATGTCCGTGTTAATCGTTTGACTAACCGAGTACGGCCGTCCCAATAAACTCACATCAGAAGGAGGATTAATGGCTTCCGCCCCTCCTCGCACCCGACGCAGTTTTCCTTCTTTATCCAGAAAGCTGATATCTCTTCGTACTGTTGCTTCGGAAGCACCTAACACATCTGCTAGATGCGCCACCGTCACAATAGGTCGAGCTTCTACTTCCGACAGGATCACTCTGTGCCTTTCAATCTCGTGCATCGATCATCCTCGATATTCAATATAATTTATTTTCAATCATTATCAAGCACTATCAATCAAAAAATAACTAAAAAGATAAAAAATGCTTGAAAATGATTATTTTTATTCTAGTATGAAGATTATCAATCATTCTAACCCGCTGATTGTGCATAACAAAAATAAATTTAAAGTCTTTGATAAACAGCCTGAAAACAACGTTTTAGGCTATTTAAAAGACGAAACTTGAGGTTAAACGATGTCTACTAACTTACTTCCCAACCTTTGGAACGATGCTGAAGCAGCTCTTCTAAGCGAACCAGAATTATTGCAATACCGATCGAACTTGCTTGGTTCTGACATGCGCGTGACCAATTACGGTGGCGGCAATACCTCAGCAAAACTGCAAATGGACGACCCTCTTACAGGCGAAGAAACCACCGTATTGTGGGTAAAAGGCTCTGGCGGCGACATTGGCTCCATGGGGTTAGATGGCTTTTCAACACTTTATATGGATAAGCTAAATCAGCTTTTACCGCTTTACCGCGGCGTAGAATTTGAAGATGAAATGGTAGCTTACCTGCCTCACTGTACTTATAACCTAAACTCCCGCGCCGCCAGTATCGATACACCACTTCATGCGTATTTGCCTTACCTTCATGTAGACCACCTTCACCCAGACGCGGTGATTGCTATTGCGGCAAGCAAAAACAGCAAACAACTTACAGAAGAGATTTTCAACGGCGAGATTGGCTGGCTTCCTTGGCGTCGCCCAGGTTTTCAGTTGGGCATGGATTTACATAAAATCGCCACTGAAAACCCACACCTGAAAGGTGTCGTCCTTGAAAGTCACGGCTTATTTACTTGGTCAAATGGCAACAAAGACTGCTACCTAAACTCACTGAACATTATTAACAAAGCGCAAACATGGCTAGAACAGAAAAGTGCTGGCAAAGCCGCTTTTGGTGGCGAATTATTTAAAACCTTACCAGACGACAAACGCCAACAAGTGGTTTCGAGCTTAATGCCACTCATTCGTGGTAAAACCAGCGAAAAACAACGTCAAATTGGTCACTTCAATGCGTCCGACGAAGTGTTGCAGTTCGTCAATTCTAAAGACTTAGACCGTCTCGCCAAACTTGGTACCTCTTGTCCTGATCACTTCTTACGCACGAAAATTCGTCCATTTGTGGTGGCTTATGATCCACAAAAAGACAACCTAGACGAAGTCATTGAGTCACTGGATAAAAGCCTTGCCGATTACCGTGACGATTACGCGGGCTATTACAACCGCTGTAAACGCGACAACAGCCCAGCCATGCGTGATCCAAACCCAGTGATTTACTTGATACCTGGCGTCGGCATGCTGTCTTTTGCCAAAGACAAAGCCACCGCTCGTATCGCAGGGGAATTCTACGTTAACGCCATTAATGTCATGCGTGGCGCAGACAGTGTGAGCGAATATGTTGGCTTGCCAGAACAAGAAGCCTTCGATATTGAATATTGGCTATTAGAAGAAGCCAAACTACAACGTATGCCAAAACCAAAATCCTTAGCAGGCCATATCGCTTTGGTGACGGGTGCAGCGGGCGGCATTGGCCTTGCGACGGCAAAACGTCTCGCCAAAGAAGGTGCCAATATCGTATTGATGGACATAGACGAAGACGCTCTGCAAACCGCTCAGGCGAATATGAACAGCGAATTTAGCAAAGATTGCGCGTCTAGTATCAAGATGGATGTCACCAACGAAGACGATGTTATCCGTGCAGTGAAACATTGCGCTGTTGCCTTTGGTGGTTTGGATATTGTTGTCTCCAACGCAGGCATCGCATCTTCTGCGCCATTAGAAGAAACCACTCTTGCTCTATGGAATAAAAACCAAAGCATCTTATCAACTGGTTACTTCTTAGTTGCTCGTGAAGCCTTTAGTCTGCTAAAACAACAGAACATGGGCGGCAACATGGTATTTATTGCCAGTAAAAACGGTTTGGTTGCCAGTGCAAACGCCAGCGCCTATTGCGTTGCAAAATCGGCTGAAATTCAGCTTGCTCGCTGTGTTGCTCTAGAAGGTGCACCGCTTGGCATTCGTTCAAACGTGGTCAACCCTGATGCGGTATTACGAGGATCAAAGATCTGGACAGGCAAATGGAAAGAAGAAAGAGCCAGTGCGTACAAACTGTCGACCGATGATTTAGAAGAACACTACCGCCAGCGCAGCATGCTGAAGCTAAATGTTTTCCCTGAAGACATCGCCGAGGCCATTTACTTCTTTGCATCTGATGCGTCGTCTAAATCGACAGGCAATATCCTGAATGTGGATGCCGGTCATGCGCCGTCATTTACTCGCTAGAACCTAGACAAAAAAGAACAATAAAAAAGGATTCACCATGAAACAACTTATTGATCAAAACTTGCTGCAAGAGCAAAACGCCAAACAAGAAGCAGCGGTTACTAGCGATTACAATGCGCTGGCGGAAAAACTGGATCGCTCCGGTGTGAAAATCGACACTATTTTAGAGCAAGCTAAGCAATTTACCGTCGCTGTTCCATCTTGGGGTGTTGGCACAGGTGGCACGCGCTTCGCTCGCTTCCCAGGCTTAGGCGAGCCACGCAATATTTTCGAAAAGCTAGATGATTGTTCTGTTATCCAACAACTGTCACAAGCCACTCCTGCCGTTTCTCTGCATATTCCTTGGGACAGACCAAAAGATCCAAAAGAGCTTCGCCAGTACGCAGAACAATACGGTTTGCACTTTGATGCGATGAATTCCAACACATTTCAAGATCAAATCGGTCAGGAAGAATCGTACAAATTCGGTAGTTTGACGCACACCAGCAAAGCCGTACGCGAACAAGCCATTGCGCACAATATCGATGTCGTCGAACTTGGCCAAAAGCTCGGTTCTAAAGCACTAACCGTTTGGGTGGGCGATGGCTCCAACTTCCCTGGCCAACAACACTTTAAAAACAGCTTCACGCATTATTTAGAAAGCATCAAAGAGGTATACAACAGCCTGCCAGACGACTGGAACATGCTGTTGGAACATAAAATTTTTGAGCCTGCATTCTACTCGACCGTGATTCAGGATTGGGGCAGCAGCTACCTTGCCGCGAAAGAAACCGGCGAGCGTTGTTTGTCTCTGGTGGATTTGGGCCACCATGCGCCGAACGTCAATATTGAAATGATCATTAGCCGTCTTGCGCAATTCGGCAAGCTTGGCGGCTTCCATTTCAATGACAGTAAATACGGCGACGACGATTTGGATAGCGGCTCTATCAATCCTTATCAGTTGTTTTTGATCTTCAATGAACTAACAGACATCCGCAGCCAAGATCCTGCGTACAGCCCATTTTACATGCTGGATCAATCACACAACGTGACCGACCCTGTGGAAAGTTTGATGTACAGTGCGGCCGAAGTGCAGCGCGCTTTTGTGAAAAGCTTATTAGTAGATCGCGAAGCCTTAACTCAATACCAAGAAGCAAACGACCCAATGATGGCACAGGCCAGCTTGAAGCAAGCCTATAACTTGGACGTTGAGCCAATCTTACAAATGGCCCGTTTACAGGCAGGTGGTGCCATCGACCCTGTTAGCTGCTACCGAGCAAGTGGCTACCGTGCTGCCGTCGCTAAGGCTCGTCCAGCAGATCCAAATAAAACTGGCTCAGGGATTGTGTAGTAAAACAGATAAAAAGAGCGAGCGATTAAAAAATATAGCTTTCAAATGAGGCTATATTTTTTTGATCAAATACATTTTAGAAACAATGTTTTATTAAAATTATTTAAAATAAAAATAAAATAAAATCATTTGTTTCAAGATAATGCCTTGTCGCTTATATTGAGTTAGCAGATGGCAAAGTACAAAAATAAGAAAAGGATTGAAAATGCATGAATTACTAAGAGAAAAGAAGCATGTTGTTTCACGCGATCAAGTCGTCGAGGCAATCGATCTTTTGACTCACAACCTCATCAATATTGAAGATACTACTGGTGACTTTCTACTACGTCTTGAAGACGGCCGAGTGATCGACACCAAAGGCTGGGCAGGCTGGGAATGGACCCATGGCATTGGCTTGTATGGCTTGTTTAAATATTGGCAAATAACCAATAATCCAGCCACGCTAAAAATCATTTACGACTGGTTCGAACAGCGCCTTAGCGAAGGCACGCCAACCAAAAATATCAACACGGTTGCGCCCTTTTTAACGCTGGCTTGTTTGCATGAACGTACGCCAAAAGAGTCCTGGATTCCTTATCTGGAAGAATGGGCAGAATGGGTCATGTACGAAATGCCGCGCGTACAAGAAGGCGGTCTTCAGCACATTGTTTATAACAGCGTGAACCACAATCAAATGTGGGACGACACCTTAATGATGAGTGTTTTACCGCTCGCTAAAATCGGTAAATTGCTCAATAAGCCTGATTATGTGGAAGAAGCAAAATACCAGTTTCTGACTCATATCCAATATCTGATGGATACCAAAAGCGGCCTATGGTTCCACGGCTGGACGTTCGAAGGCAACCACAACTTTGCCGAAGCCTTGTGGGCCCGCGGTAATAGCTGGATCACTATCGTCATTCCAGAATTCATTGAATTATTGGATTTGGCTGAAAACGATCCGATTCGCCGCTTCTTATTGTCTACTTTAGAACGCCAAGTCAAAGCCCTGAGCGAGCTACAACACAGTGACGGCCTCTGGCACACATTACTAGACGATAGCAGCACTTATCTAGAAGCCTCTGCCTCCGCAGGATTTGCCTATGGCATTTTAAAAGCCGTTCGCAAACGCTATCTCTCTGGTGACTATTTACCTGTTGCGGAAAAAGCCATCAAAGCGGTCTATGGCAACATTGACGCGCAAGGCGAGCTGCAAAATACCTCATTTGGTACCGCCATGGGCGACGATTTAGAGTATTACAAAAACATTAAAATCACCTCTATGCCTTACGGGCAAGCAATGGCGATTTTATGTCTTAGCGAATATTTGCGTCGCTATATCTAGCTGAGGTTAAAGGAAACTCCGCTATCAATTTCTTAAGAAAAAAATAAACATAAGAAGGATAAGAAAATGAAAACTAAACTATTTACCACAGCACTTACCCTAATTAGCTTAGGGCTAGCGTCGGCATCCGCTTACGCAGAGAACTTACGTTTTGGCTACGCGAGTAACGCGACACCAACCGTGGAAGCGATGAAGAAATTTGCCGAGTTGGTTGATCAGAAAACCAAAGGCGATGTCACTGTCACCTTTTTCCCTGACAGCCAATTAGGTGGCGAACGTGAAATGGTCGAGCTACTACAAGCGGGCCTACTGGACATGACCAAAGTCAGTGGCGGCCTAATGGAAAGCTTCGCTCCTGTGTATGGTGTCTTCTCTATGCCTTACTTGTTTGATAGCCAAGAGCATTTCTACAATGTAATGGATAACCCAAAAATCACCACACCGATTTATGAGTCATCAAAAGACGAAGGTATTTTGGGACTAACCTATTACGACAGTGGTGCTCGTAGCTTCTATACCTCAGAAAAAATCATCCGCAATGTCGAGGATCTAAAAGGTCTAAAAATTCGCGTCATGCAAAGCCCAACCTCCATTAAAATGGTCAAAATGCTGGGTGGCTCGCCTATCGCTATGGGCCAAGCTGATGTCTATTCGTCGATTCAACAAGGCGTACTAGATGGTGCAGAGAATAACGAGTTTGCCCTAACAATTGCCCGTCATGCCGAAGTAGCTAAGCATTACTCTTACGATGTGCATTCTCGTGTACCTGATATCGTTTTGATATCTAAAGCCACCATGGATCGCTTGACGCCAGATCAGCGTAAAGCGGTTAAAGAAGCGGCACAAGAATCTACAGAGTTCCAAAAGAAAGCATGGACAAAAGCCGTTAACGACGCAAAAACCATGAGTGAAAAACAATTTGGCGTCACCTTTTATTACCCAGATGTTAGCGAGTTTCAAGCGGCGGTTCAGCCGATGTATGACGAGCTAAAATCCGATCCGGCAAAATATAAGGTTTATCAGGCAATCCGCCAGCAAGCGGAGTCAAAATAATGCCAAAAATGAGACGTTTCTTAGACATCTGTCTAGGGACAACGTGTTCTTTCTTACTCCTTAGTATGGTCGTGATACTTAGCTGGCAGGTAATCAGCCGCTATGTATTCAACGACCCTTCGACTTACACCGAAGAGTTACTAAGGTTAGGATTGGTCTGGTTGTCTCTATTAGGAGCTGCTTATTCTGCTGGCCGCGGTTCTCATATGGCCATTGATCTACTGCGCGATATTTCGCGCGGTAGATTTCAAAAACTCCTTAAGATGTTAGTCCCTATCAGTTTTATTATCTTCAGCATCTATGTACTGATTCTGGGCGGTTTACACAGCATGCAAATCGCTTCGAAACAACTCACAGCTGTACTTCAAATGCCGATGTCGAGTTTTTACGCAGCTTTACCCGTCTGCGGAGTATTGCTGATTTTGTACGCTATTTTGAATTTGATTGATGTATTAAAAGAGCCAATAAACACCAAGACTGACTCTGATATCGATCAACCACTAAGCATGGGAGAATAAACATGGCGGGTGAAGCGAGCCTTGTACTCATTATTACGTTTTCTATCCTGTCTCTTTTGGGGTTACCACTGGCCATTTCCTTGGTTGCCTCGTCATTAGCCGCTGTCACCATGATGGTGCCTGTGGACATGGCACTGTTTACTTCTGCCCAAAAAATGGTGGCGAGCTTAGACAGTTTTTCTCTGTTAGCCGT
>NZ_JAODTL010000042.1 GCF_026191375.1 Marinomonas pontica
CGGGTACGACAACCATCAGGATTATTCGCCTTACAAGCCGCACACTCACCACAGGTTACAGACGGACGAACAACAACCCGCTGTCCAACTTTTAGTCCTTGAACCTCAGCGCCAATGGCATTGATCTCACCCACAAACTCATGACCGAGGGTAACGGGCAATTTAGAACGCATCCATTCGTAGCTCTTCGTCCACTCATAAACATGCAAATCACTACCGCAGATGCCTGCTGCCAAAACCGAAATACGAACTTCCCTTGCCTCAGGCAAGCCCAACTCAGGAACCTCAGTTAACTCAATGCCCAATTCAGGCTTCGACTTTCTTAACGCAAGCATCAGATCTATCCCCAATCAACACCAAGCTCCATTGCACACCTTACAAAAGGAGGCATGGAAAAATTCATTATTGTGGGAAGCAGTATCTGACATTCAATTGATATATAACAAATATCAATTTAGTATGCTTTCTATATATTAAAGATATAGGTAAAACATGGAATTAAGACATTTACGTTATTTTATTACCGTCGCAGAAAGCGGTAGCTTCTCTGCCGCAGCGGAAAAGCTATTCATTTCTCAACCGCCTTTATCTATGCAAATTAAACAGTTAGAGGAAGAAGTGGGCGTCCCCTTATTAACGCGATTACCCAGGGGCGTGCGACTCACCCAAGCTGGCATTCGCTTCTTAGAAGAATCAAAAGCCATCCTGAACCACATTGAGCGAGCCAAAGATCTCGCGAAACATGAAGACAACGAACACGGTGGCCTCCTCAGCATTGGCTTCGTCCCTTCTGCCAGTCACACCGTATTGCCCAAATTGATCAGCAAACTTCGCAGTCTGCGGCCTAATATCGAAATCAAAGTCAAAGAAATGGTCACGGCAGAGCAAATTACCGCCATTGAAGAACACAAAATTGATGTCGGCATTGCACGACCTTCCACAGTCACACGAAATAATACCAACATCGTCGCTGAGCTTAATGACCCTTTTTGCCTAGCGTTGCCTCTGCATCATCCTCTAGCTAAGCAAAAATCGTTAACACTGAACCAAGCAGAACATGAGCCATTTGTTTTCTTCACCCGTTTCATTGCGCATGCCTACTACGACCAAATCATTGGATTGTGTATCGATGCAGGCTTTTTCCCAAAGACTCAATGCGAAGCCAGTACCATATACGGCGTATTAGACCTCGTCAGTTCTGGGCTTGGAGTGGCCATTGTACCCGCGTCAACCGTATTGCTGAGCACCAAAAACGTACAAATCGTTCCCCTCAAAAACCCAAGCCGCCCCAGCGGCATCGCACTCATGCACTCAGAAGAATCCGACAACGCCATAATCAAACTCGCCTCAACCTGTATGAAAGAAGCCCTATCAGACATTGAAGCAGAAACACGCGAACGGCTGATGCTCTGATGAACAAGTAATTAAAGGAGAACACACATTCACCAAGGATGCTTGGCAAAGTAGCGTTCTAGGTGATCGATCAAAGCACGAACATTGGGCGATAGATGTTTTCGCGAGGAATAAAGCGCGTAGATCATCAGGTCTTTGGGTTTCCAGTCGGGCAAAAGGTGTTGTAAGCGGCCATCTTGTATGTAGCGATTGGCTAAATACGTCGGTTGTAGACACACGCCCATGCCATTTAGTGTGGCGTGTAGCAGTGCCGTAGCTTCGTTGATACTTAAACGACAATCCAAAGAAACCGATTCAAATTGGTCGTTCTGGGATAGGTGCCAGATGTGACGTTCTAAGTTTTTATACCCCAAACAAGCATGATGTATTAAATCTTGCGGATGTTGAATCTCGCCTCTTGTTTGACGAGATTTTTCAAGATAAGCCGGAGACGCTACCAAGACAGATTCACACACGGCAATGGGTTTACCGATTAGGGAAGGATCTGGATTCGAGGCGATTCGTATGGCAAGGTCGATGCTTTTTTCAGTTAAATCTGCAGTGCTGTCTTCTAAATCAATATCGATATGAACTTTAGGATGTTGATACATGAAATCTTGAATAGCGGGCATAAGTTGGGAGAAACCAAATGACATGCTGGTGGTGATTCGCACTAGGCCCGATAGCGCGTCGCTAGTGTTGACCATGGCGGTGATTTTATCGGCTTGTTCTAGCCACTGCTCCACATCTTTTAAGCAGGCCTCCCCAGCACTGGTGAGGGAGATCTTTCGGGTCGTACGATGCAACAGACGAATTTTCAACCAATCTTCCATAGCTTCGATATAACGCGTCACCATGGGGCGTGACATATTTAAACGATCTGCGGTACGAGAAAAGCTGCGCGATTGGGCAACATCGATAAAAACTTTAGCTGCTGTCACTCTGTCCATCTTTTATTCACTTATTTGAACGATATAAGAAACAATCATGCTCATTTTTGTGTATTTTTCCGAGCACGTCAATTCTCTATGATGGCCACATGAATTAAACAATCACTCTTTGGAGAGAAACATGAAAAAATTGATTACATTGGCGGCTTCTGCACTTATCGCTCATTCTGCTTTTGCGGCAGACACTAAACCGTTAACGCTAGATATATATAATGCAGCGCCTGACAGCTTTGGTGTTACCTCTACTTTGGTTTATGGCGAAACAGAAGCTATGGTGATTGATGCTGGCTTTACTAAAGCAGACGCCTTGCGCATTGCCGCTAAAGTATTGGATTCTAATAAAGAGTTAAAAACGATCTTTATTAGTCAAGCAGACCCAGACTACTACTTTGGTGCCGAAACGTTGCATGACATTTTCCCTAAAGCTGAAATCATAACCACACCAGCCGTTCAAAAAGTTCTTGAAAAAGAAAATGGCGGGGAAATTGGCTTTCTGGGGGCCAAAAATGGGCGCGAACGCCCCTGTAGCACCTATCGTTCCGACTGCTTACACTCAGTCTACTTTGACTGTTGACGGTCAAACTATTGAAATTCGTGGTACTGAAGGTGTGTTGGCTCACCGTCCTTACCTTTGGATTCCTGCAAACAAAGCGATTTTGGGTAACGTAGCGATATTCGGAAACATGCACTTGTGGATGGCCGATGCACAATCGGATGAGTCTCAAGAAGCTTGGAAAGCACAATTGAAAGAAATGCTTGCACTTAAACCAACAACGGTTGTTCCTGGTCATATGGCAAAAGGCACAGCATTAACGGCTGATAACATTACGTATTCTCTTGACTACATCAATGCCTTCCAACAAGCAAAAATGGACAGCAAAGACAGCGCAGAATTTATTAAAACAATGACAGCAGAATACCCAAATGCACAAGGTGCTTTGAACCTAAACATCGCAGCTAAAGTACATAAAGGTGAAATGACATGGTAAAAGTACATTATTTTTTCGACCCAATGTGTGGTTGGTGTTACGGCGCATCGTCATTAATCGAAACTCTGGCTGAAATGACGGAGTTCGAGATCACCTACCACCCAGGTGGCATGATTCCGAAACGTGCCATTGACCCGTCTTTCAGACAGCATATTTTGCAGGCTGATGGTCAAATTGCCGCTATGACTAAAGCCCACTTTGGCGATGCTTACAAAGCAAGAGTGGCGGGAGCCGATGATTTCATTGTGGACTCCTACTCCACAACTCGCGCTTTTCTTGTTGGTCAAGAAATGGGGGTTGAAGCACACAAAATGCTTGCAGCGATTCAAAAAGCCCATTACCAAGATGGTAAGCATTTGGATAAGTTATCAGTATTAGAAGCTTTAGCTGTGTTTATGGGATTAGACAAAGTCATATGGAACGAAAAGATGGCAAAGTCTGAAGCAAACATGCTACGCCAAGTTCAAGAAAGTCACGATCTTATGGGGCAAATGAAGGTCAGCGGGTACCCCACATTTATTATTGAAAAGGACCATGGTTTATTGCGTCTGCCGCACGGTAATTACTATGGAAAAGCGGACGAATGGAAAGACTATTTGCGCTCGTTAGTGTAACGCTGTTGATCGCCTTTAAAAGAAGGCAAATCAGCCTTGTCTGAGTTAAAGAGAAGGCTGATTCAGAGCGGAAAAGTTACAACTTCCGTGAAAACGTGAGTGTTCCATAACGGGTAAACTTATCCATTTCTCGATCATAATCGTCGCCACCAATGGTAAACGGCGAGTTGATTGCAAATGACAAGGCACTTTCGCCCCAAGAGTACGTCAGTCCGGAAGACAGCATATTGTTGCGATGATCGTAGTCAATGGAACGACTGTCATGGAACGTATTGCCATCGGTGAAAATCTGGTTAAACGTGTAATTCAACGCCACTCCCATATACACAAACCAACCTTGGTTTACGGCAATGGGGTTAGAAGTTCTCGAATCCGCTAACAAAACCGTAGCAAAGGATTCTTCTAGATTTTTACCGTAGCGCACCATAAAGCCTGTACTAACAGCACTGCGCAATGTTCCTACGCTCATTTCAGCGCCCGACAACACGTCTATAGTATTACTATTGGACACCCAAGACCGCCATGTTCGCCCTCGGGACAGTTCAAACACCAGTTCATTATCCAGCTGAGTGTCCCAGCCTCTTGGCGTTCGTGCACTGATGACTTTGTGCACTGCTTTTTGCGTTTGCTCACCCATGGCCAACGGCCCAACAATCCCCAATGTTGTGCTTACCTTATCAGCGTAACGAGGGCCAACCACGATAAAGGTGTTAGTAAAGCTTAATAATCCAGAGTAAGGAAACGTTCCCTCAGCAGGCACCACTTCTTCAATATCATAGGGGGTATTTAGTGTCTGACCGACACTGTAAATGTTCACAGAGGTTTCAATACTACCGCTTGGCATGCTCCACATCAGTGGCTTCACCCATGCGTCTGGCAGATCAGCGGATGATTCTTTATCATTTACATCATAAAAAGAGACATAGATACCATTCGTATAACCATTGTCTTCATTAACAAAAAAATCGTTATCCAATGTGGCAGAAAACCAATTCACCTCCGCGAACGCTGGCATACCAAACAATAAAACCAATCCAAAAAGAGACTGCTTCAGTGTACTTACGCTGTTTTTCTTAATCACATCTCTGTGCTTTACCACTCCTTTTAAATCAATACGATGGTCTGTCATTGCCTTGAGCATTTTTCACCTATACACGCTTATTTCATATTCATACGATAGAACTGACACGTATTATAAAGTGAACCTATACGAACGAGGACAAATAAGAGTTATAACTTAAAGGAAATAAATGAAAGAAAGACATATAATATTCAAGAATACATCCTATTATGAAATAAATGGGTAAAAATGAAAAAGCCACCGCCTGACATTGATCAAACGATGGCTTTTACTGTCAATTAGATCCGTTTAGAAAATCAAAAATCCAAGAGAGATAATCACGCCAGACCCGATCAACGCCATCAAGCAATAGCCCATCACGTCTTTTGCACCTAGACCCGCAATCGCCAACGCTGGCAGAGCCCAGAATGGCTGAATCATATTTGTCCACGCATCGCCCCATGCAATCGCCATGGCCGTTTTCGCAGCGTCCACTCCTAATGCCGCACCCGCTGGCATCATGATTGGCGCTTGTACCGCCCACTGACCGCCACCAGAAGGCACAAAGAAATTAACAATGCCCGCGCTCAAGAAAGTAAAAAGAGGGAACGTGGTTTCATTAGAAATCGACACAAACGCCTGAGAGATCACACCAGCCAATGATGCACCAGTGTCACCGGTTGCCGTCATCATTCCCATGATCCCAGCGTAGAATGGAAATTGCAGCAAAATGCCAGAACAGTTGCGCGCTCCCTGAGAGATCGAATTCAACAAACTCTTCGGAGTGCCATGCAACAAAATAGCGGCAAACAAGAAAGTGAAGTTAACAATATTCAAGTTCAGCGCGAAGCCCTTGGTTATAAAGTAATAAAGGATGTAAGCAAAGCCCATCACCCCCAACAGCAACGACAAAGTTCGGCTGTTTTCCAAACGCTCTGCCGGTGTCATATCCGCTTTATTTGGTGTTTCGACCACCTGCTCTTTCAGCAATTCAGCATCAATGGTCACGGTGTCTTGCGGCGCTGGGTGCATCAAACGGTTTAACAGTGGAATAGTGACAAACATCACGGCCAAGATCGTTAAGTTCATGGTGGAGAAAATCGTCTCGGAGGTAGGAATCGCCGCTGTCACCGCCCCATTCGTGACTTTTTCTATGTTCGCACCACCCGCAATAGACAAGGGAATAGAGCCAGACAAACCACCATGCCAGAACAAAAAGCCGCTGTAAGCCGATGCGATCAACAAACGGTAATCCACGCCTTTAACGCGCGCAGCGATTTCACGAGCAAAAATAGCCCCCACAACCAAACCAAAGCCCCAGTTAACCCAGCAGGCCATCGCACTGATGACCGTAACCAAGATAATCGCTTGGCCAGGTGTGTTGGCCACACCCGCTAACATGGCAAGTTTACGTTTGAATGCTGGCGCACTTGCCATAGCATGACCCGTCACAACCACCATGGCCATCTGCATGGAAAAACTTAACAAGTTCCAAAAGCCGCCAGCCCAGGCATTAACGACTTGCATTGGTCCTTGCCCGGTGCTCGGCATCACCAAAAGGAAAACGACGAACGTCAGCACAATGGCAAAAATGAAAGGGTCTGGAAGATAACGCTGTAATAAGGTAACGAAGAATTGGCTTATTTTTTGTAAGCCTGTTTGCTTTTGATCAAAAGTTTTCATTAATTCATCCTGTCTTTTTATATTTTTTATAGAACAGATAAAACGCAAAAAAATGGGCTATCGCGAGATACCCATTTCCTGTTGTTTTATTGTGATTACACTAGCGTGACACCAACATCGCAACGCCCATGCCGCCGCCAATACAAAGCGTCGCCAAGCCTTTTTTCAGGTCTTGTCTCTGCATTTCATGAAGCAAGGTCACTAAAATTCGGCAACCTGACGCTCCAATAGGGTGACCCAACGCCACAGCACCGCCGTTGACGTTGACTTTATTTGTGTCCAATCCAAGCTCTTTGTTCACGCACAACGCCTGTACTGCAAAGGCTTCATTGGCTTCAATAAGATCCAAATCGGCGACTTGCCAATTGGCTTTTTTCAGCACTTTTTGCGTCGCCGCAATTGGCCCTGTCCCCATGATTTCAGGGTCAACGCCTGCGCCACTGGCTGCTTCAATCACCGCCAAAATAGGCAGCCCCAGACGCGCGGCTTCCTCGTCGGACGTGACGATAACCATCGCCGCGCCATCGTTCAATGTTGACGCATTGCCCGCTGTCACACTGCCATCTTTGTTAAAAGCAGGACGCAATTTAGCCAGCGACTCTGCGCTGGTATCCGGGCGAATTTGCTCGTCAGCATCGACAAGAATAGGATCGCCTTTGCGCTGCGGGATTGAGATAGGCACTATCTCTTCAACAAAGCGACCAGCGGCTTGGGCTTGAGTGGCTTTTTGTTGGGAATTTGCGGCAAACACATCTTGCTCGGTACGGCTAATCTCCCAACGGTTGGCGATGTTTTCCGCTGTTTGGCCCATGTGGTAATCATGAAATGCATCCCACAAGCCGTCTGTCACCATGGAATCCAACAATTCCCAGTTGCCCATTTTTTTACCTGAACGGCTGTTTGGTAACACATGCGCCGCTTGGCTCATGCTTTCTTGTCCGCCCGCCACCACCATAGTAGCGTCACCATTTAAAACGGCTTGTGCCGCTAGTTGCACGGCTTTTAAACCAGAGCCACAGACTTTGTTAATCGTCATAGCAGAAACATGGCTGGGCAACCCAGCGTGAACAGCGGTTTGGCGCGCCGGGTTCTGACCACAGCCCGCGGTCAGTACTTGACCTAAAATCACTTCTTCAATCTGATCTTTCAAAATAGGTTGTTTGGCCAACATGCCAGACAAAAGCTGAGTGCCAATCTGAACGGCACTTAACGAAGACAAAGCGCCATTAAAAGCGCCAATCGGGGTTCTTGCTGCTGCAACGATAACGGCTTTCATAGAAGCTCCTTTAATTATTAGGCAAAGACCATTTCTGGCACATGATCTGGCACGATCAATTTACCTTGCGTCTTTTCAATAATGTCTTCAACAGACACGCCCGGTGCTCTTTCTTTCAATACAAAAGCACCGTCTTCTATTTCAAGCCACGCCAAATCTGTGAGGACTTTTTTGATACAGCCTTTACCTGTTAATGGCAAAGAACAATTGGACAGCAATTTGGATTCGCCATCCTTGGAGGCGTGCGTCATGGTGACGATAATATTCTCGGCACCGGCGACCAAATCCATCGCGCCGCCCATGCCCTTGATCAATTTACTAGGAATCATCCAAGAAGCAATGTTGCCATTAACATCCACTTCAAAGGCACCCAACACGGTCAAGTCCACATGACCGCCACGGATCATGGCAAAAGATTCCGCGGAAGAGAAAATTGATGCACCTTTCACGGTTGTTACGGTTTGTTTGCCGGCGTTGATCATGTCGGCGTCGATGGTGTCTTCGGTCGGAAACTCACCCATACCCAACAAACCATTTTCAGATTGCAGCATCACTTCCATGTTGTCAGGAACGTAATTTGCCACCAAGGTAGGAATACCAATCCCAAGGTTGACGTAAAAACCGTCTTGTAATTCTTGGGCAACTCGTTGCGCCATTTGCTCTCTGGTCAGTGACATAGGAAACCTCTTTTTCTTATTCTGTTGTCTTATTCTGTGGACTTATTCGGCGCTCTTAACGGTTCTTTTTTCGATGCGTTTTTCAAACGTACCGAGCACAACTCGATTCACATAAATACCTGGCGTATGGATGTGAGCGGGATCCAGCTCACCAACCTCGACGATTTCTTCCACTTCTACTACGGTAATTTTGCCTGCGGTCGCAGCCAGAGGATTGAAGTTTTGTGCGGTATGACGGTAAATGACGTTACCGTAACGATCGGCTTTCCAGCCTTTAACGATGGCGAAGTCGCCGACAATGGCTTCTTCTAGTAAGTATTCACGGCCATGGAATTCTTTGGTTTCTTTTGCCTTCTGCAACTGGCGTACCCACGCCTGTTGCGGTGTAAAAGCCGGTATTCCCGCGCCGCCTGCGCGCATTTTTTCGGCTAACGTGCCTTGAGGTGTCAATTCGACTTCAAGCTCGCCGTTTAATAATTGCTTCTCAAACAAGGCATTTTCGCCCACATAAGACGACACCATTTTGCGCACTTGTTTGTCTTCAAGCAGAATCCCCAAACCAAAGCCATCCACTCCGCAGTTATTCGACACAATCGTCAAATCACGGGTGCCCTTGCGTTTGATCTCAGCAATTAAGTTTTCAGGAATACCGCACAAGCCAAAACCACCTGCCAGTATTGTCATGCCATCTTCTAACCCCGTCATTGCCTCTTCATAAGACGCAACAACTTTGTCGAAACCTGCCATTGTCTTCTCCTACTTTTATTATTTTGATTGCCGATCAGTTTGACTCATGCGGATCATTTAATTAAATTTGTTTTTCCTATTTATTAATAAGTTTTGCAAATATATTTAAGATCATAAAAATAACATAATTAAACTCAGTAGTAGCAAGCACAGATGTGCGTAAAGGACGTCATGAATATAAAACAAGTTAGAGCGTTTCTTGCCGTTGCCCAGTCAATGAGCTTTGCCAGTGCTGCCACACAGCTGCATTTGTCTCAACCCGCATTGAGCTTATCGATTAAAAGTTTGGAGGATAATTTAGGCGGCAAGCTGTTTACTCGCACCACGCGGCACATCACCCTCACACCAGAAGGCGAAGCGCTTGCTCCCATTGCGAGGCGGCTACTGGCGCAATGGGAAAACGCCGAAGACGAAATGAAACAACGCTTTGCCTTACAACTGGGCAAAATCACCATTGCGTCCATGCCGTCTTTTGCTGCGTCACTCTTGCCCAAAGCCATTCGCAATTATCACGCATCTTATCCCAGTATTCAGGTCGCCATAGACGATGTACTTTCCGATACCGTCGTCGAAATGGTGCGCAATAACCAAGTGGAATTGGGCATTACTTTTGAGCCAAACACCTTACTCGACTTGTCTTTTTATCCGCTGTATGAAGACAGGTTTATCGCCATTTTGCCTAACAATCATCCCTTAGAAGCAAACACAGAGATTCATTGGGAAGCCTTACTAAAATACGATTTTATTACCTTGCAGCGGCCTTCCAGTGTACGCACCATGATAGAAAGCACCTTGAATAAAGCGGGTATAGAGCTCAACGTCGCATTTGATGCTCACCAACTTGCCACTGTTAGCCGTATGGTCAGCGAAGGCATGGGCGTCGCCGTGGTCCCCGCACTGTGCCGACAACAAGCCAGCGAGCAAGGCGCCGTCTGTCGCCCTATCATACAACCTGAAATCCGCCGTCGCGTTGGCGTAATCTGCCATCCGAGGTCTCATTTATCCATCGCGGCCGCCGCCATGCTGGATGTGCTGATCAATACCTATGCTTGAACCCGCCCAATAAAAAAACATAAACGAAAAACAGCGAGGCTCCCTCGTGTTACGTCGTTTTCAGCCCCTGTTTCTGTCGTATAAAGACCCATCCTTTTTGCTACTGGTGACAAAATAACCAGTCACGCACACAACAAAAACAACAGCAAAAAAGGATGTCATTATGAGTAACCACGCAAACAGAGGCGTTATTTACCAAGGTAACGGTACCGTTAAAGTCGACGCTATTCCCTTCCCAGAACTGGCTATTGGCAAACGCCGATGCGACCATGGCGTTATTCTCAAAGTTGTTACCACCAACATTTGTGGTAGCGACCAACACATGGTTCGAGGTAGAACAACCGCGCCAAGTGGCTTAGTACTTGGTCATGAAATCACGGGGCAAATTATCGAATGCGGCCGCGATGTGGAGTTTCTAAAAGTGGGCGATTTGGTGTCTGTGCCATTCAATATTGCTTGTGGTCGTTGCCGTAACTGTAAAGAAGGCAAAACCGGCATTTGCTTAAACGTTAATCCGGCTCGCCCTGGCGCGGCGTATGGTTACGTGGACATGGGCGGCTGGGTTGGCGGACAAGCCGACTACGTCATGGTGCCTTATGCCGATTTTAATTTGCTGAAATTCCCTGATGCCGATCAAGCGCTGGAGAAAATCCAAGACCTGACTTTACTCTCTGACATTCTTCCCACCGGTTTCCATGGCTGCGTTACCGCAGGCGTAGGTCCGGGTTCTACTGTTTATATTGCGGGTGCTGGCCCTGTTGGTTTAGCGGCCGCAGCCTCAGCGCATTTGCTTGGTGCCGCCTGTGTTATCGTTGGGGACATGGTGCAAGATCGATTGGATCAAGCGCGTTCGTTTGGCTGTGAAACCATCGATCTAACTCAAGACGGTGACATTCAAGATAAGATAGAAGCCATTCTTGGTGATCGCGAAGTGGATGCTTTTGTAGATTGTGTGGGGTTTGAAGCACACGCTTGTGGCTGCAATCACCATCAAGAATCCCCTGCAGTAGTATTGAACTCTGCTATGCAGATGACCCGCGCGGGTGGACAAATTGGTATTCCAGGTTTGTATGTCACCGAAGACCCAGGTGCCACTGATGACGCTGCGAAACAAGGCAGCCTAAGCATGCGTTTTGGCCTCGGTTGGGCGAAGTCTCATTCGCTTCATACAGGCCAATGCCCAGTTATGAAATACCATCGTCAACTGATGCAAGCCATCTTGTTTGATAAGATCGACATAGCCAAAGCCGTTAACGTACAAGTCATCTCACTTGACGAAGCACCTCAAGGCTATGCTGACTTTGATGGCGGCGCCGCGAAAAAATTCGTTATCGATCCACATAAAATGGTCAGTTAATCCGCCCATTCTTTAGTGAATCTCTGACAAATAATGCAAAAGGCCAACCTATCGTTGGTCTTTTTGTTAGTTTTCCGTTGAACAATACTTCTGTTTAAAATCACTCAGTACAGCGGGTAAGCATTCAGGTAAATCTTCAGCAATAAGACCTATACCAAACACATTGGCCACTTCACCATGTAACCAAACTGCCGCCGCGGCAGCATCAAATGGCGCCATACCTTGAGCAAGCAAGCCGACAATAAAACCAGCTAGCACATCACCAGAACCACCCGTTGCTAAATGCGCCGGCGCGTTCGAATTGATAATTGCCTGACCATCAGGTGAAGCAATCACGGTGTCTGCGCCTTTTAGTAACACGACGGCACCGCTCAGTTTGGCGGCAAGTCGCGCCCGCGTTACTTTGTCAGTAGCGTGAACGTTATTAATCTCTGGAAATACTCTCGCGAATTCTCCTTCGTGGGGCGTCATCACACAAGAGCCATTAATAGCGCCAAAAAGCGTTTGCGGATCACCTGCAAAAGCACTGAGCGCGTCGGCATCCAACACTACAGCGCGTTTGGTTGCCAAAGCAGACAGCACAGCATGACGAGTGCGCGTTTTTTCTTCACCTTGTAACCCAGCTCCAGGACCAATACAAATAGCATTAAGACGCGCATCAGTCAGCAATTCGGCAAAAGCCTCTTGCTCGCGCCCTTCATCTAGCGATGTCGCCATCACGCTGGTCAATGAGGCCGCGTAAATAGGCCAAATTCGACTTGGTGCCGTTACCGTCACTAATCCGGCGCCTATACGCAACGCACTTCGAGCGGTTAAGCGACTCGCTCCCGTAGTACTTTCACCGCCGAACACGACCGCATGACCGCGATGAAATTTGTGCCCTTCTAACCTTGGCCAAGGGTAATGCTGACACCATAGTTCGGGGCTGTTTTCCCAAGTTTGAACCTTAATATCCGCTAACACCTGCTCAGGAATACCAATATCAGCAACAACCAATTCTCCGCACAAGGCACGACCAGGGAACAGTAAATGTCCTGGTTTTTTGCGAAAAAACGTCACGGTTAATACAGCTGGCGCAACCTGACCAAGCGCTTCGCCAGTAGAACCGTCAACACCACTTGGCACATCCACGGCAAAAATTGGCAGTTTACGCGCTATCATCGAATTCACCATATCACGATAACGAGCGTCTAGTGGCCTTGATAAACCTGCCCCAAACATGGCGTCAACGACTAATTCAACCCCATCAAAAAGCGCATCAGAAAAGGTTTCGACTCGCCCTTGCCACGCTTTGAAATGATGCATGGCTTCTTTCGAAAGAGACGTTTCATCCCCATGAAAAGCCAAGCACACTGGCCACCCTGCAATGTGCAAAAGTCGAGCAATCACAAAACCATCGCCGCCATTATTACCCGGCCCACACAACACCAGAACAGCACGTTTTGACCAACGTCGACGAATGGCTTCAACCACAGCAAAACCCGCTGCCGCCATCAAACTCACCGCTGGCAAGCCCTTCTTAACGGCAGCCGAATCCGCTAACGCCATTTCGGTTGGCGTTAACAGCATTTGGCTATCTTGTCTCATCCTGTACTCCATTACCTTTCACCTATTGAGCATCGTTTTTTTGTATTCATATTTTTTTAAAGACATACGATTGCAATCGTACTCTACATTAGAGCCTATACTAAGCATTGCTATATTGTCGCAGACGACACAGGTATGATGTCGCGAAAGACTTAACCTACTTTAGACTATGACCGGACACACTTATGAACGACGAGATCAACTACGAAAACAATCCGCTGCATGGCTTGGGTTTAGAAGAACTGCTTACCCAGCTGGTTGATCATTATGGTTTTGATATTCTCTACGCCTACTTAAACATCAACTGTTTCAAAACGAATCCAAGCATTGAATCCAGCGTGAAGTTTCTTAAAAAAACCGAGTGGGCGCGGGAAAAAGTGGAAGTTTTTTATCTTTATAAATACAAAAACTTACCACGCGTGTCATCGGAGCAATTCGATCTCCCCCCAGAAAACGCATCATCCCTAACGGCCAAACGCCCCGCGAGCCTGCTGAACTGAGTTTTGAAGACGCGGAGCGCGTACGAGAAAAGC
This sequence comes from Marinomonas pontica, assembly GCF_026191375.1. Lineage (GTDB taxonomy): Bacteria > Pseudomonadota > Gammaproteobacteria > Pseudomonadales > Marinomonadaceae > Marinomonas > Marinomonas pontica. The sequence goes on from NZ_JAODTL010000042.1 coordinate 13,919, forward strand.
AAGCCAAAAAAGCAGCAGAGCATGGCAAGTCAAAACGCTATAAAGAACGTGAGTTCGAAAATTTGTGGAAGCGATAAGCCAACGTTTTTGCTTCGTATTTTCTACGCCAACGCCTCTCTTTCAGCCAGCGCACCGACCCGCTGTTGGTCTGGTAAATACTTCGCCATTGCTGCCATCAGTTCTCGATGTTGCAGGATGGCAAGACACTCTTTTTCATTTAGATGATCTAGCAAACTTTGAATATTGTTGCTGTTAAGGATTTGCCATTCAGCGCATATCCAAGCACGGCAAAATTCTTTGTTAGGTTCATCGGTTGGCATTTGTGCTAGGTGCCAATAAAACAGTTCAGGATCAGACGATAAGCGCTTTAAAGAAGATGCCGCGCGATTAAAATCAAGCTCAGTTTGGTCATTATCATAACGACTTTGCATGGCAATAATTGGATGCGGACGTTTTTCTTCTGGCGCGCGCATCAATCCTAGGTAGTGAATCACATTGCCTCGTTTTGCGCCGCCGCTTAGCCAAGATAATGGAATGGACAAGATCAAACCAAAGCTGATCGGTAACGACCAATAGAAAAGCTCTTTGCTTAAAAACAGTGCTCCTCCCGCTAAACCCAGCCCTAGTAACGTATGGCTACAATGAGCACGAGCGGCGACTTTCCATGAGGTTGCGCCGTCGTCACGGGATTGCGGCTTCCAGCCACTGTCTCGACCTTTGAAGACATCGTATACCACCTGAAACTGAGACAGCATCAAAATCGGCGCGTACAAGGCCGACAAAATCGTTTCGGCCAAGGTGCTCAACGTCAGTAAAATCGGCCCGCCAAATTGCATGCAGCGACGCACGTTCAACATGGCCGACAACCAACCGTAAGCTTTAGGGGCTAACACCAACGCCATAGACAGGATGAACAAAGAGCGCGCTTTTTCGAAATCGAATACCGGCCAAGTCGGAAACAAAGAAGGATTAGCAAAATACTCTGGACGAACAAAATAGGCCTGAACTGCCAACGCAAAACCTACGACAATCAGCATCAGCCAAAACACAGCGCTTAAATAAGACATGATGCCAGACAGCAAATGCAATCGAGTCGCAATATGAAAACCCTTAGCAAACACAAAGGCTTTGTGCTGCAAATTTCCCTGACACCAACGACGATCGCGCACAATCACATCCACCAGCGACGGCGGCGCTTCTTCATAGGACGCGGTGAGGTCGGTATCAAAGCGAACGCCCCAACCTGCACGACGCAAAAGTGCGGCTTCCATAAAATCGTGGCTCATGACATGGCCACCGAAAGGTGCTTTACCTTCCAAAATAGGCAGACCACACGCATCAGCAAAAGCTTTCGTGCGAATAATGGCGTTGTGCCCCCAAAAATTAGACGAATAACCATGCCACGCCGCCAGACCAGACGCATAAATTGGCCCAAAACAATGATTAGCAAACTGCTGAATTCGGCTATATAAAGTGTTTGCACGAATGATGGTCGGCAAAGTTTGAATCAGACCTAACCCCGGTTCTGCCGCCATACGACGAGTCAGAGAAATCAAACATTCTGCGCCCATCAAACTGTCGGCATCCAATACGATCATGCATTCATAATCGTCTCCGTAACCCATCACCCATTCGGCAATGTTACCGGCTTTGCGTTCCGCATTATGGTAGCGACGACGATAATAAATAGGACAGGCCGCCGCATCGTCATTCAGCAGCGGATAAAACGCTTGTTCTTCGGCAACCCACGCATCGGCTCGGTTGGTATCACTCAAAATGAAGAATGCAAATTTGCCCGGAGCCTGCTTGGTCAAATCTTCGTGCATGGCCTGAATATTGGCTCGAATTCGCAACGGATCTTCATTATAAACCGGCAATAAAATGGCCGTCACACCCTCTACATCTTGTTCATGGCGTCGGCGCGAAAACGGCCATAATTGAAAAACCACACCCAATGTCGCTTGTGAAAAAGCAAATGAAATCCACGTAAAGTTAATGCAAAACAACACCAAAAACGCCCACTGTAAACCAGCGATCGCGTTGGTATTCAACACATCGTACATTTCCGTTGCGCCGTACCAAGACAAAGCCAAAGTGCTCGCCAAGACAAACAAACGCGCCAAAAAAGTCGTGACATTAAAGTGCTGCACTCTGAACTTACGCGCCTGAGAAGCCTCATTCACATCGTGTCGAGGCATGTCTAACGGCGCGCGGATAGGTAAAGCGGGTTTCATTGTGTAATCCTTTATTAGCATGACTATTCCTTCATCCAGCGATACAACCAAGTAGGTGCAACTGCTGTATCACCTTGTTTTAACTGCATTCTCAATTCAGACAAATCGGCGTCTTGAGGATCAAAAGACACGTATACGCGAACGCCGTTGTTATGTGGATTTTTTACAATAAGGGCTTCTAAAATACGTCCCTTGCTGATGCTTGCGTCTACGGTCAAGGTATCCACATTAATGTCTGGCATCTTATTAAAATCAATCACGACTTCTGGGCTTGTTTTAAACAGTTTCACCCCTTTGGCGCTGCGAACAATTCGAGGGGACTCCAATGACACCGGCGTGTCATTGGACCAAGTCATTAAATATTGATAGGTGTAAGTTTGGTCTTTTTTTAAGCCTTCAGCGGGCTGCCAATAGGCAACAATGTTGTCATTGGTTTCGGCTGTAGACGGGATTTCCACCAACTCAACATGCCCAGCCCCCCAGTCATTCATCGGTTTAATCCACGCAGATGGCCGCGTATGGTAATTGGCTTCCAAATCTTGATAGTCTTCAAAGCGACGATGTCGTTGAATCAAACCAAAGCCTTTGGGTGAGACATCACTAAAAGCGCTTACTTGCAGTGTTTTTGGGTTATTTAACGGACGCCACACCATTTCGTCTCGTCCAGTTAATATCTGTAGTCCATCCGAATCGTGAACCGCCGGGCGATAATCTGGCACCTCAGACACATCCAAAGACGTGTTGTGCATGAACATAGACGTTAATGGCGCAATACCAACGTGCTTCAAATCCACTCTAGGAAACAAGGTTGCCTTCACATCCACTCGTGTCGGTTTCCCCGGATAAATGCCAAAACGATAAGCACCAGTAATGCTTTTACTGTCTAATAAGGCATGCACCACAATAGCATCTTGACTTGATGCTGGTCGTTCAATCCAAAATTGTTTGAACATAGGAAACTCTTCGCCCTTTGGCTGTGCCACATCTACGGTGAGGCCGCGAGCCGATAACCCATAAGACTGCCCCTTTGAAACGGCACGAAAGTAACTTGCCCCTTGAAAGACAATAAATTCATCATTTATGTCCGCTTTATTGATCGGATAATGCAGCCGCAACCCAGCGTATTTGCCTACTTTGGCAATCAGTTCACCTATTTCATTATTCGGTGTAGAAAACGAATCGGATGACACACTGAGCGGCACCGCTCGGCCATTTTCAACCACATCAATTGACACCAAATCTTGGTACAAAAAACCTGGCGCAAACAACTGCACAGAAAATTTAGTGGGTGTATTGCCCCAAACCGCTTGGTTTTGTTGAAAATTGATTTGTCGATACATGGAATAATCCATGTTTCTTAATGTTTGCGGGGCTTTTTCAGCGGGCGTCATAGGAGATTTAGCCAACTCTTTTGCCAAATCAATCACTGTTTGGTGAGAAAAAGCATAGCCGTTTGGTATAGCCGCGGAGGTGGCTTCATTTGCGATCTGGAGTTGGGGTTGATCCACAACGGGCGATGTATCGACTTCCGTTTCCATGTCATTGGCTTGAACGTAGCCGATCGTGCTCAATAACAATGAGGTTAAAAAAGGCAATTTGATAAATCCAAACGCAGCGGAACGACATTGAGGGAAAAAAATCAAAAAAAGCTCTCTTGTTATTTACTATGGGAACAACTATTAAGGAAACAACCACATACAAAAAACCAATGGTGGCCGCTATTTGGTGAGTATCATATCGTCAAAGACACCTTAGATTAAGGCAGTAAAGTTGGAGGAAATCATAAGAATTAAGGAGAAAAAGTGGTAAACGTTTCTCTGTATCGTATCGCCAATATCATAAGGGCAGTTCGAACATGGGTATAGACGCTTCTAGATTTTTCATGAAATCCTGAAGCAAAACTTGCACTTTCATTCCATCAGGACGCTCCAGGTTATCGACTCGAGACCAAAGCGCGATGTCTCGCCTTGGCCCTAGCGGCCCTTCTACTTGAATCATCTGATCTGGCTGAATGTCGCCCGTCATCAACGCCAACCGAGCAGGCAATCGAACCAACATATCCGTCGTGTTTAACAAGTGCAAAACCGAACGAATGCTGCCCGTAAACGCCATGCTGGCCGCTTTTAAGCCAATCAGTTCACTTGGTCGATCCAAAAAACCCGCGTTTGCGCCAGCCACCAGCCAATTTTGTTGTTCTAGCACGGCTTGAGAGATTACCTTTTTCGCCCCTCTCAATGGTGATTTTTTGCCCACAAACACCCCAGACCGATCTTTAAAAAGAAGCTGCCTTTCTAGAGCACCTTGTTTCACCGACAAATGCGCAGGCGCTAATAAAAAATCTAATTCCCCCTTCTGTAATAACTCAATCTGCGCTGCGGCAGAACCCGTGCGAAAATGAAACACATAGCGCGTCTCTCGCATAAAAAATGCCGTCATTTGCTCAACGGTGGCAAATTCCCACAATGGGTCGATTCCAATCACAAATTCATTCTGATAACCGCTATGGAACTGACGAATGATCTCTTCGCCCTGCTCAGTTTCAGCCAAAATTCGCTCGCCAATTTGCGCCAACCTCGCCCCAATATCCGTGGGCTGAACGCCGTAACGCGTTCGCACCAACACAGGTGCGCCCACCTTCATTTCTAACTGCTGAATGCTGCGCGTCAGTGTCGGCTGCGTGATATAGAGCTGTTCGCAGGCGCGACTCAACGACCCCTGCTTCACCACGATGGCCAATTGCTTTAATAGGTTAGGATTCATCTATGCATTTTCTATTAGTCTTGGTCAAAAAATCTATTATTCCTGATATTTAAAAAGCATTAGAGTGGATTTAACACAAGACAGCAAGTCTTTTCCCAAACGAACACACTAACAATAATAAGAGGATTCACCATGCAATTTTACCAAGACGGTTTTCATCCAGGCGACCCTAGAATCAGCCACCCAGCCGATCGCGTTATCGCGCCACCGCTGAAGCAGCCGTTGCCAAAACAGGTTGACGTCATGATCGTTGGTTGCGGTCCAGCTGGGCTTAACCTCGCGGCACAATTATCAAAATTTGCGTCCATTTCGACCTGCATTGTAGAGCAAAAAGACGACCGACTTTTAGTTGGTCAAGCCGACGGTATCGCGTGCCGTACCATGGAAATGTTCGAAGCCTACGACTTCGCCGATCACATTAAACAAGAAGCCTACTGGGTCAACGAAACGGCTTTTTGGAAGCCCGATGCAGAGCAACCAGAGCAAATTTCTCGTAGCAGCAAGATACAAGATGTCGAAGATGACTTGTCAGAAATGCCGCACGTCATCATCAACCAAGCGCGCGTTCACGATGCTTTTTTAGAGGTTATGCGTCACGGCAGCCGCAAAATTGAGCCACATTATTCCCGCCAGTTACTCGATCTGACGGTCAATCACAACGACGCCGATTACCCCGTTACCCTGACCTTTGAACGCCTAGATTCACAACACCTTGGTGTCATTGAAACGGTAAAAGCCAAATACGTTGTGGGTTGCGATGGTGCTCGTAGCACAGTTCGTAAGTCGATTGGTCGAGAGCTGGTCGGTGACTCTATTAACCAAGCATGGGGCGTCATGGATGTATTAGCGACAACGGATTTTCCAGACATTCGCCTCAAGTCAGCTATCCATTCCAGTAACGAAGGCAACATGCTCATCATTCCCCGCGAAGGCGGCTACATGGTGCGTTTGTACATTGAATTAGACAAGTTGAAAAACAATGAGCGCCTCAGTAAACAAAACATTACGACGGATTATCTGATTGCCGCGGCTAATCGCATTTTGCATCCCTATACCATCGATGTGAAAGAAATTGCATGGTGGAGTGTGTATGAAATTGGACAGCGGCTTACTACGGCATTTGATGATTCCGACGAGACCCATTTGCCACATGTGTTCCTTGCTGGCGACGCTTGCCACACCCACAGCCCAAAAGCCGGACAAGGCCTCAATACATCCGTCAATGACACATGGAATTTGGGCTGGAAACTGGCTCATGTATTGACTGGCAGAGCCAACACAGAGCTGCTGAAATCTTACTCATTCGAGCGACAAACAGTGGCTCAGCAACTGATTGATTTTGATCGCGAGTTTTCAAAAATGTTCAGTGCAAAACCAAAATCTGCCACGAATCCAGAGGGAGTCGACCCTGCCGAATTTCAGAAATATTTTGTTCAATTTGGCCGCTTTACGGCCGGTACCGCCATCCACTATCCGCCGTCAGATTTGGTATCGACTGGACAGTATCAACATTTGGCTGCCGGACAGACCATTGGCATGCGTTTGCATTCTGCCAAAGTGACGCGTCTGGCTGACGCCAAGCCAGTTCACTTGGGACACAGCTTGAAAGCCGATGGCCGCTGGCACCTTATCGCCTTTGCAGGACAACAAGACACGATGGGAGACCAGTGCCGAATAAACGCCTTATGTGACTTTTTGCAGAATGACACAACATCCCCCATAGCGCGCGTGACGCCAAAAGAGGCTGACCTGGATGCCATCATCAACGTCCAAGCCGTCTTTCAAGCCAAGCATCGAGACATGAATGTCGACAGCGTTCATCCTCTGCTACAACCAGCAAAAGGCCCATACGGACTAAAGGATTACGAAAAAGTCTACAGCGCTGTCTGTGAAGGAAAATCGTTTTATGACCAACGGGGCATCGATAAAGCAAACGGCTGCATCATTCTCGTCCGACCAGACCAATATGTTGCAGATATTCTGCCGTTGGACGATTACAAAGGGATAAAAGACTTTTTTGAAAAAGTCTTAACGACACAAAGCTAAGACACCAGCCACACATGTAAAAAATAATAACCGAGCGCTACATCACCGGTGGCGCTCGGTTTTTTTGTGTAGACAGCAAATACCTTATTTATTTAAACATGATTTTTGTCATTTGGATCAAACGCGTTTACCAGACCCACTTTGCTATTTAATTTGTGTAATAAACGAATCAAGGTATCTAGCTCTTCTGATTCTAAATCGCCAATCAATAGTGCTTCGCGTTCTAGAGCGACTTGAAATATTTGATCATGTAAAGCGGCGCCTTCTTTTGTTAAGCACACTAACGAAGAACGCCCATCTTTTTCATCTTTTGTAAAGTTAATAGAACCTCGCTCATTCAATAGCTTTAATGCTCGACTCACCGCCGCTTTGTCCAGACCAATTACCTGACACATTCTGTTGGCGGTAATATTCTGTTCAACTTTTAATAACGCTAATAACCGCCATTCCACAACGCCAACATCAAAATTTTTACGGTAGCAAGCCGAAGCGCCACTGGACAATTTATTTGCAAGAAAAGTCACAAGAGCAGGGATATATCGCTCTAAATCCAGTTGATTTTTTTTAACGTCTACTAATTTTTTTGTCATTTCAAATTTGTCTCTGTGATCAGAACGACCATGCTACTCATGGATACAAAATATAGGAAGCATTTCATCCTACTTACTTTTCTTGGCGACTCACCCGTTTACATGCTTTCGGTAACCTTTTGATTTTAATTACATTAAAAAATAATAACAGAGAGGAAACCGAAATGTAGTTGACAACACAACCAAACTATAAATATAGTTGACATAGCAACTACATTTATACGCCATAAAAATATAAAAAGGCAATCTTTATGCTTGAAGTCACTATTCTTAGTAAAACACACGAAACCGCCGATATAATGAGTTATGAGCTGGCTAGTACCGACGGCTCAGCTTTGCCGGCTTTTGAAGCCGGCTCGCATATTGATGTGAAAGTGAATGAAAAAATACTCCGTCAATACTCCCTATATAACGCCCCAAAAGATCATCAAACCTACAAAATTGCCGTGTTGAAAGACCCAAATTCACGTGGTGGTTCATTAGCTGTTCATGACACATTTAATGTGGGCGACACCATTCAGATTTCGGCGCCTCGCAACTTGTTTCCATTAAAACATAACACCAACCGAACAGTGCTTTTTGCTGGTGGTATAGGAATCACGCCTTTGCTGTCCATGGCGCAAGTTCTAGATGAACAAGGCAATGATTTCGAGCTGCATTACTTCACTCGCTCGAAAGCCAACACCGCTTTTTTTGAAGAACTCAACCAGTCGCCCTTCGCTAGTAACGTTTTTTTCCATTTTAATGACCAAAACACAGACAAAGATCGCGTTCTAAAACACATCTTAGATCAAGAAAACCCCTCAAATAAAACGGCGCATCTTTATACCTGTGGTCCAAATGGCTTCATGGATTATATTTTCGATACGGCCCGTTCTCTCGGCTGGAAGGATGACAATCTACATAAAGAAGTGTTTAACGCAGAGCCTATTGTGTTGGATGAGAGTGATAAAAGCTTCACCCTAAATCTTGTACGTTCTGGCATTAGCTTTGACATACCCGCAGACAAAACGGTATTAGAAGTTCTCGAAGCTGCTGATATTGAGCTAGACACCTCTTGCGAGCAAGGTGTTTGCGGCTCATGTATTACCAAGGTAATCAGTGGCACACCAGATCACCGAGACCAATTCCTGACCGACAGTGAAAAATCTCTCAATAACCAATTCACGCCCTGCTGCTCACGATCGTTAACCGATTCTCTCAGTATTGATCTTTGATACAGCCCTTTTAACAAAAAACCAACAGCAAATAAGAGGTTAACCATATCAGTCATGACAGTACAACAAATTAACCCTAAAGAAATGACAGAAGTATCCACTCCGAGCAGATCATCTTTTCCGCTCGATATGTGGTACGTGGCTGCCCTGAGCAAAGAACTACAAGACAAACCCTTAGCGCGCACTTTACTCAATGAAGCCGTCGTACTTTATCGAACGACAGATGGCCAAGTTGGCGCCTTAGAAGATCGCTGCTGCCATCGAGCTTTACCTTTGTCTCTTGGTACTCTTGAGGAAACAGGATTACGTTGCGGCTACCACGGTTTGTTGTTCGACAGCTCAGGTAAATGCATCGAGATTCCGGGACAAGATAAAATCCCTTCTAAGGCGAAAGTCGCGGCTTATCCAGTGAAAGAGCAGGACGATATTATCTGGATTTGGTTTGGTTCTGAAGAACACCCGCAACCGACTTGTGAGCCGCCTGCTTACCCAGTCCATAATGATGATCGCTACCTATACGATGGCGACATTTACCATTATGAAGCACCTTATCAATTGATACATGACAACTTACTGGACTTGAGTCATTTAGGTTATGTACACATACATACCATTGGCGGCAATGCCAAAATTCACATGAATGCCGAAATGAAAGTAGAACAAGAAGGTAATTCGGTTCGCGTCACGCGCTATATGCCTAACTCAACACCGCCACCAACCTATACCGCCGCCTACCCGTTTAAAGGTCAAGTCGATCGCTGGCAAGAAATCGTTTTTCACCCTTCTCATCTTGAGATCTGGACAGGTGCGGTGGATGTAAACACCGAGTCCCTCGATGACCGAAATCGTGGTGGTTTTCATTTAAAAGGTTTTCACGGCGTTACTCCAGAAACCGACGAAACCAGTTTTTATATTTGGACACAAGCCAGTAACCCAACCAGCAACCCAGAAGAAAACATGAAGCTAGTGATCGAACAAACGGCATTAACCTTTGATGAAGATAAGGTTGTCATTGAAGCGCAGTACGCCAACATGAAACATTTTGGCGAGAAAAAAATGATCGATATTCACGTTGACGTTGGTGCTAATCGGGCACGTCGAATCATTAAACAATTGAAAGGAGAATAAATAGAAGATTTAACGGGAGTGACCGTAAAGGTCATCTCTCGAAACATAAGTAAACATCTAACAATACTAATAAAAGCAGGTGAGAACATGAAAATGAAGTCCGTTATGCTAACCATACTATCAGGAATGTTGGCTACCAGTGCAGCCTATGCAGACGTTCATAAATTACGTTTAGGGCACTTTTGGCCAGCCGGCTCCAGTGTTGACCAAGTTATTACAGACTGGGCAAACAAGGTAAAAACTGACTCAAATGGCGAGATAGCCATCGATATTTATCCATCACAGACATTAGCCAAAGCCGCGCAAAGTTATTCCGCTACAGTAAAGGGCATTCTTGACATTACTGTCACTGCCCAAGGCTATATGGCGGGTCGATTCCCGCTGACTCAAATCATCGAATTACCAGGCATTGTTACCAACGCAGAAAATACCAGTTGTGTACTACAGACCCTCTTCGATGACGAATCTATCGCCAGTGAATATAAAGACAGCCACCCTCTCTTTTTCTTCGCCCATGGGCCTGGCCATATCCATACCAATGGAAAAAATATTGCCGCTCCAGAAGACCTCAATGGCATGCGAATAAGACGAGCCACGACAGTCGTTGCCAATATTCTTTCATCATTGGGCGCGCAACCTGTTGGCATGCCCGCACCAGAAACCTATACCGCAGCACAACGCAATATCATTGATGGGGTCGCCTTCCCATGGCAAGCAATGAAAGACTTTAGACTGAATGAACAGCTCACATCTCATACCGAAATGGCTCTGTACACCCTATCTTTCATTACGACCATGAACACTCGCTCCTATAAAGCCTTGCCAGCTCACCTTCAAAAAGTCATTGATGATAACAGTGGTATGGAATGGGCACGCACCATGGGCAAAAAACTGGACGACCTAGATACGGCTGGTCGAACTCAGGCTATCGCAGAAGGTCACTCTATTAGCAATATTGATAACATAATGGAGAACCCCGCTTGGAAACCAGTACTCAGTATGGTCGTTGATGACTACTTAACGTCCGTCAGTAAGCCCAACTTGAATGCCAAAAACATCTATGAAAATGCGCTTTCTTATAAAAAAAGTTGCGCCATATAGACACCGTCATTCGCCATTAAATAGTTATCCGTCTTATTTTAGGCACAAACCAAAAGCCTTGGTTTGTGCCTTTTTTATTATTAAGTACAGTGTGAATATGGAATGAATAAAGAAGAACCGCTTAACAATGATTTTTCTTAATAAAACTAAAAGTCAAGTTGATAATATCAAAAGGTTACGTGGCGATTTTCAACTTAATGGCATGCCTTTTTTACTTACCATTAGTAGATAGGAGTTCTCCTTTCATTCACTTAAGACAAAATAATAAAAAGGTATCGCAACATGAAACCATCCAGCACCCGACGCATTGTCGATTTGTCCGTTACGTTGGACAACAACCCTTATACCGATCCACCGCCACTGCTGCCTAAAATAGACTATATGGACCATCAGGAAGGCTGGCCTGAAATGGGCCGGATGTTTCCTGGCTTGAAAAAAGAAGACATGCCAGGCGATGAGGCATGGGCGGCTGAAAAAATGATGATGAGCGCCCACAACGGCACACACATGGATGCGCCATGGCACTACGCCTCAACCACCGACGGCGGAAAACCCGCTTATGGTATCGATGAATTACCATTGGATTGGTGCTTACAACCGGGCGTAAAATTAGATTTTCGCGACTTCCCTGATGGTCACATTATTACCGCTGCCGAAGTCGAAGCCGAACTAAAACGCATCAACCACGAGTTACAACCACTCGACATTGTTTTGGTTAACACTCGTGCTGGCGCCATTTACGGAGAACCAGGGTATTTGGAAGCAGGAATTGGTATGGGACGCGAAGCCACCATGTACTTACTAGAACGTGGTGTACGCGTAGTAGGAACCGATGCATGGAGTTGGGATGCCCCATTCAAATACACCCGTGAAAAATTTGCTGAATCAGGCGATGCTTCTATCATTTGGGAAGGCCACAAAGCAGGTCGAGATATTGGCTACGGTCAAATGGAAAAGCTGTCTAACCTAGAAAGCCTACCAGCCAATGGTTTCATGGTGTCTTGCTTCCCTTATAAAATCAAAAACGGCTCTGCTGGATTTATCCGCGCCGTGGCAATTTTTGATTAAACACAACTCACTATAAAGGTTTAACTAAAAAGGGAATGGCTTTTACAGGCATTCCCTTTTCATAATTAACATCACATTGTTATCTGTCTACTTATAACGCTCTTTCTACCAACTTTTTTAAGTTCCCATCGTGTTTAAAGCCAGCCTCATCAGCCGCCAGTGTTTTTAAAGGCGGAAAGCGTCCAAACAAGTTTTCAATCATCTGATTCGGTTCATAACGAACCAGTGCTTTTGCATCTTGCCGATACACCGCCCCAATCGCCTCGGTCAGCTCCGCCATGCTGAAACATAACGTCGGCAAGGTGAAAGTACGGTGATCTTGTACTTTGTACTCTTCCACTGTGGCACCATGAATAAGATTTTCCACTACGTTGGGCAGTGATGAGGCCCAGGTGCGAGCTTCAGCGGACATGGGGCAGACAAAAGTACGACCTTGGGAAACATCACGAATAATATCGCTTAGAAAAGCGGATAACTGACCCGTTTCTGCTGGCGGACGCGCTAACACGCCAGGTAAACGCAATGAGCGACCATCCACCCAACCACGACGACTGAAGTCGTTGATCATGACTTCCCCCACCACCTTGTGCGCGCCATAACTAAGCTGAGGTTTAAGCAGTGTATTGTCAGTAACCAAATCGGGCATGGTGCCGAAAACCGCAATGCTACTAGCGAATACCAATACAGGTTTGTGCCCTGTCGACTCGGTTTGTGCTTTGCAGATTTCCAGCAAGGTCATGGTGGCGTCTATGTTTACCTTACGGGCAAGAACGTCATTCTTCTCAGCCATCCCGCCGGGGATACTCGCTAAGTGGAAAATAAAGTCCATGGGGAAACGCCCTAGAGTGTCTTTCAACCATTGATCGTCTGCAAGATCGCCGCTCTGTTGCTCAACCACTAAATCCAGTGATGAACTATCAACAACTGGCTCATCAAACTGACGATCTAACAAGGTCAAACGCGAGACCTTGCTTTCTCCAAGACAGCCTTGGGACAGAATATGGTTTGCCAGAGCTTGTCCAACAAAGCCATTGGCTCCCGTAATTAATACATGCATCTGACGGCCTTTATTTATTTGTTCGCTATGACTTTTTGCTCAATAACGCCAAATGGGCCGTCTGTACCATCGTCAAATTTGGCTTGCATTCGCACTGTATCGCCAAATTTCATAAAACCTGTTTTTATCTCACCAAGGTCTATTTTCTCGATCACGCGACGCTCCGAGATACAGGCTGATCCCGCTTCACGAGCGAAGTTAGAGACAGTGCCCGACCCCAAGATACAACCTGAGGTGAGTTTACGGCTACGTGCCGCGTGAGCGATTAATTGAGGAAAGGAGAAGTTCATTTCGCTGCCATGAGGCTCGCCGAAACGTTGGTTATTCCAGCTTACGTGTAATGGCATGTTCACTCTGCCATTGTCCCATGCATCGCCTAGTTCGTCAGGGTCACCGCCACTGGAGCGAAACTGGATGACGGTTTGGCTTGTAAAAAACCAAAGCCAGAATTCATTTCACGCGGGCCAAGTGCACGCAAGCTCCAATCATTAATCTGCACGATTAAACGAATTGCTTTGGCAGCGTCTTCTGGCGATGCGGACATAGGAACTTCCGCCATCACTACACCAAACTCACCTTCAAAATCGATACCGTCCAGTTCGCTTGGCATTGGAATGTCTACCGTCGGGCCTTGAAAATCGTCGCTTGCCCCTTGGTACATCACAGGAATCGTATCAAAGTCGGCGATGGGGTCGGTATTAAAGGCTTCTTCCATGAGTTTGCCATGATTTAAAAAAGCCGAAGCATCGAGCCATTGTGGACTTCTTGGTAACGGAGCAAGGCAAGCTGACGCATCAAAATCAAAAGCATCCGCTAATTCGCCGGCATTGAGTTGATCGTATAAAGCTTGTAAATCAGCGGATTTTTCTTGCCAATGTTGAACGGCTGATAACAAATTTGGCGCGATTGTCGTTGCATCAACCGCTTTTTTTGAGTCTTTAGAGACGATTATCAGACGGCCATCTAAAGTGTCATTAGGTAAGGTGGCAAATTTCATAAAAAATTCCTTGTTACAGGGCCGTTAACACAATGCTTCAGCCAATTCGTTGTTATATTGTCCGCCAATTAGAATGAACAAGATGCGACACATTTTTCCTGAGCGATTGGCCCAAGCGTGATTTGTGCCGCGCTGCACCACAACACTACCGGGCTTTAAAATCGCTTCGCCGTTATCGACGATCAAGGTCAATTCACCTTCAATGACAATGCCATAATCAACAGACTCTGTGCGGTGCATCAAAGGATGAGGTGAATCTTCTTTTACTGTAGAAATACCTTCGTCACCAACCTTTGAAAACACGTCTTTCATCTTGCCCTTCCCCTGAGTTAAAAACTCTTCAGTATCAGGCGGGATATCAACAAATCGAATTCGAGTACCGGATTTCATTGGTGGTAAAACAACCGGGCCAAGTGTTGGATCTTCTTGCGTATGAGTTATTTGGGCAGGGGTTTCGCCGGTATTCCAGACTTCATGAAACGTTGTACCTGGAACCGCATCTAGCTCCATCACCGTATTTAAAGGGCCGTTCTCTAAAATAATAGCGTTGCCATTTTCATCATGGCCAGTGACTACACGATAAATATCAGGGAAGTTCATAAGCAACCTTCATCAATAGGTTTTGTTCAACATTAAAAAAAGCAGCGATCCGCAAGCAAACAACGTATCGCTGCTAAAGGGAGTATAAAATTAAATAGGTTGCGCTAAGGCCGCTAAAGATTGCCCCATAATTTTCGAATGCTCTTGTCTGTCACCATCATTGATTTCTATGTGGCAGAGACGAGCTGAATTTTCAACAACTAGGCGACAACGCTCCCAACGGCGAGCATGAAATTTATCTAACGCAGCCTGAAGCGTGTCGTTCGCCGATAATTCGTCAGCCAACACAATGCCGCTCTCAATACCAATGCCAGCACCCGATGCTAAATGCGGTGTTGTGGCCGCTACCGTATCGCCAATCATGACCAAGCGGCCACGATTCCAAGGCATTGGAACTAACAAATTAGCCAATGGACGATAATCAATATTCGCTTCCGCTTTGAACACATGGGGAATAAGTGATTGAACGATCGGATTAGGGAAGTTCCCATTAGATCCGCAAAAACTTGTGGCCAAGTCTCTTTGTCGATGTGTTCTTTAGTCGGACGATCTTCGGTAATAAACATATACATGTGAGTGTCGGATACTGGGTTTACACCAAGTTTCAGATGATTACCCATCCACATAGTTACCTGATTAATCTCAGTGGGGCGAGGCATAATCGCGCGCCATACGCCTTGACCGATGTATTCTGGAGCAGGGACTTCTGGAAAGTATTCTTTGCGAAGTTGTGAGTGTACGCCGTCAGCACCAATAATCAGATCGTATGAACGAGTAGAGCCATCGGTAAATTCAACTTCCGCCCCCTCATCCGTCATGGTAATGCTGGTATAAGTACAACCAGGACGAGCATCAACACCCGCTTCAACCGTCGCCGCTGACATAATACGCGCCAGTGTAGGACGAAAAATGCCGCCACTACCACCAACAGTAGATCCTACTGGACTAGGTGTTGGCAGCTCCATTAAACGTGGGCCGTGAGGTAGGTTAATTGCAACTCCACTGGTTACACACCCCTTCTCGACCACTTGATCGTACAAACCAAGATCTTCCAAAGCTCGCATAGACGCGCCATTAATGGTAATCCCGGCACCCAATTCACACCATTCTGGATCAATTTCAACAAGATCCACGTCTATACCATGACGGCGCATTTTGATTGCTGCGGCCATGCCGGAGAAACCACCACCAATGACCAATACTTTATTTACTGCAGCCATTTAAGGACTCCTTCTTTTTGTTATTTTTCAATTAATGAATATCTGTTAATAAAATCGATACCACGCCCTTCGCATCGATGCGAATAGGCATTTTTTCTAATGTCTTACCAAGACATGGCCCCTGAACGCACAAACCAGTCTTGGATTCAAATAAGGCACCATGAGCGTGACAGGTAACATGAACCTTCTTTGCATCCATGTAGGCATCCTTGCGCCACGCCATTGGCGCACCCTCAACATGAGGGCAGGCATTACGCCAAGCGTATAGTTCGCCCTTTCTCTTAACGACAAAAAACAAATCATGTCCCGCGTCGTTTTCCAAAAAGCCTTTAGACGCGCCCTCTTCTATGTCATCGATATGACAAAGCACTTTGGCTTCAGGCACACTCATACATCAGACTCAATCGGAGTTTTATCTTGATTGGCGTATTTTGGTTTCAGTAAAAAATGCGCCAGAGCTGGCAATAGAATCAATGCTCCCAACATGTTCCAAATAAACATAAAGGCCAGCAATAACCCCATGTCTGCTTGAAACTTAATCGGGCTTGCCACCCAAGTAATGACACCTACAGACAAGGTAACGCCTGTCAGCATGACAACTTTTCCGGTGAAATTAAGCGCTCTCATATACGCTTCGGATAAACTATTGCCGTTACGAATTCCCACCAAGGTGATAGACAAAATGTACAAGGCATAGTCGATACCAATGCCAACACCTAGAGCAATCACAGGCAGAGTTGCTACTTTCACCCCCATACCCAGTTGCACCATCAGAGCTTCTACCATGATGGACGTCAGCATCAATGGCAGAATCGCAACGACAACCGCTTTAAAAGATCGGAAGGTAATTAGCGACAATAAGGCCACTGCACCATAAACAAGGAACAGCATTTGATACCATGCCGCTTTTACAGAAATATTAGTCGCCGCTTGAATACCCGCACTGCCTGCCGCCAATAAGAACTGAACCTCATCGGTATTATTTTCTTTTGCGAACGCTTCCACATGATCCACAATATTGGTCAAAGTGTCGGCTTTGTGATCTTGCAAATACACGTACACCGTTAGCAAGTTACAGCTATTGTTGTATAAGCCTCGTGGCGCACCCGCTGTGATGTAGTTCAACATGCTTTGATTCGGTAAAAACTCATACCACTTAGGGTTACCCTCGTTTAGACCTGACAGTACTCGACGAGATAATAAGGCCAAAGAGTTGGTAGATTCGACACTCGGTAATTGACGTAATTGCCACTCAAGCACGTCGATCTTTTTCAAGGTTTCATAGGCGGAACATTCGCCGTCTGGCGTTTTAACCATAATGGCCATGACATCACTCGACGCACCATAGTGTTGATTCATGAAGGCAATGTCTTGGTTATAACGGCTGTCTTTGCGTAATTCAGGGGCACCTTGGTCTAGATCACCGATCTTCAATTGGGTGCTCATTGCAAAAGCGCCTACCGTAAGAATAAAACCACCAATCAAAGCAAACGTAGCCCATTTTCGTTGCGTGAACTTATCTAACAAGGCCCACAAAGCCGGTACATTTTTTGCGTTTGAAAAATCAATGTCATTCACCACACTACGTTGCGCTGCTTTTGCACCAACACCAACATAGGACAGCATGACAGGCAATAAAATGAGGTTGGTAAAAATCAGTACCGCCACACCAATAGAAGCTGCTATGGCCAATTCTTGGATCACTTTAATATCAATCACAAGTAAGACAGCAAAGCCAACCGCATCAGCAAGTAAAGCGGTTAAACCAGCTAAAAATAAGCGTCTAAAGGTAAAGCGTGCTGCCACCAGTTTGTCAAAACCGCGACCTACATCCTGCATAATGCCATTCATTTTTTGTGCACCATGGCTCATACCAATGGCGAACACCAAAAACGGCACCAAAATCGAATAGGGATCCAGCACGTAGCCAAGTGTTGGTAAAATACCCAGCTGCCATACAACAGCTAACATAGAGGCAAATACAACCAAAAGGGTAGAACGTACGCAGCGGGTATACCAAAACACCATAATAGTGGCGATAACCACCGCTAATATAAAGAAGCCAAGAACCGCTTGAACACCTTCTATCAGGTCGCCCATTACTTTGGTAAATCCAGTGATGTGGATTTCTAAACCTTTTTCTTGATATTTAACCCGTAAATCTTCAAGTGCATCAGAATATTCTCGCATAATCCAATGCTTCCCCTGTCGCATCCGCATTGAGAAGCGGCATATAAATAATGGTGGACTCTTCATCTGCTGAGATTAACTGACCAATTTGCCCAGAACGCGCCACATTGGCTTTCAATTTCTGTAAGCTGGCTGGCGAGCCATCATAGTCTTCTGGAATAACGGGACCGCCATCCAAACCTTCTTCGGTGACACCGATCCATCGAGTAGAGGGTGTCCATAAGGATTTCATCTGGACTCGGTCGACACCAGGCAAAAGAAACACCTCATCACTGAACTGACGTAATAGTTCTAAATATTCCGCGTCATAAATTGTACCTTTAGGGTTAACAACCGCAATTCTTAAGGCATTACCTAGACCTGTTAACTCTTTTTCATAGGTCAAATAGTTCTGAATGTAAGCTTGATGCGTCGGCAAGGTTTTTTCAAAACTGGCATTGATAGTCAGCTTAGTAGCTTGCCAACCTAACAAAGCGGTAAGCAAAGCACATACGATGATGACCATTAAGCGATTGTTGAATAGTACCCTTTCAATAATGGATCCCGTATTGGGATCAAACTGGTCGTCTGGAGACGCGGGTATAGACGAATGATGTTTCATTTCAAATCTCCTACATCAATGGATACGGGTCCATTAATGCTTAAAGCAAGCACATTGCCATTGGCTTTTTCTAAAATATTAGTAAGAGGTGGAAGGCGTTTTCGAGTTAGTGGAACCAACCGATTCTCAGTTAATCCAAGTAAAATACCCGCCTGATTCGCCATAATAATTTGGCCGTTTGCACTAATATAAGACGCCAAAATTGAGGCGCTAATTGGGTTTTTAATGTTCTTCCAATCTGCCCCATTATCATTAGAAATCAATGTATTTCCTCGAAGCCCAGCCAAAACGATTTCACTATCACCCAATAGTTCAGCGGTGAAATAACTCCCTTCATAAGGCGTCTCAAGAGTCGTGAAAGTTTGTCCATTGTCCGTTGAAAGCGCCACAAAACCCTGTTCACCTGCAACCAAGATACGATCAGCCTGTTTGCGAATACTGTATAAATGAAGCCCAAAGTAGTTTTGAATACGGTTCATCCAAGACGCCCAAGTTTTTCCTCCGTCTTTTGTTTCGAGCACCAAACCATATGCACCAACAACAATCAAATGATCCGGTGAAAGCAGCAACATGTCTAAAAAAGGCTTATCTGGTCCATCAGAGACCAACAGTTTCGCTTGATAAATTGCTTCTTCATCATTAGAAGCTTCTGCTTTTTTCAGCAATGTCTGTGCAAGAGCACGGCCATCAAGTTGAACCTTCCACTCTGCCCCACCATCTGCGGTACGTAACACTATGCCGCCATGCCCAATGGCATAGCCGTTTTTATCGTCAGTGAAACGCACACCCGTTAAGGTCACACTGACTGGAGAAGGCAGCTGACGCCAGCTTTTACCATCATCATCTGAACGTAAAATCAAACCACGCTCACCAACTACAACAACATGATCTCCAACCTTTGCCGCAGACATTAGGGCAGCCTTTGGCCCTAATTTTGACTGAGTAGCTGAACGATCAAATGCATCAGCTACAGAAGAAAAAGCGTCAGTTGTTTGACACAGCATAAGAATAACTAAAGTCGTCTGAGTGAATCGACGAGACACAATAGACAATGTTTTTTTAGTTCGATCAAACATCATCCACCTCACACTACCGGCTCAGAATGAGGCATATTTGAACGGTTCTGAAATACTCGCATAAAGCACATAAGTGAAATCGCACCGAATACTAAAGAGGCGATGCCTATGCCATGGTAGCCAACCAATTTAATGAGGGTTCCACCCAAAATAGGACCAATTGCTGCACCTATCATTAACATGGCTGGTGTTGCCGCCATAGCACGCCCTGAAGTATCCAAACGCGCCAACAAACCAAAGACAAAGGTATGAGTGAAAAGCATAATAGAGACAAAAAATGCCGCAGAAGCCGCATACAAAACGAACCCAGTTGTGTTCATCATGATGTTAGAAAGTAGAATTTGTAGAATGGGACCTGCGAATAACACCGCACGGGCAGGAATGCGTTTTTCAAAAATACCGGCTAATGCTGCCGCAACAATATTGATCACCGCCAATGCAATTAAAACAACCGTAATGGAATCGGTTGCAAAGCCTCTTTCATGGCCTACTCGCTCCATAAAACTGAACGTCATGGCTTGAGTAATCGCCATTAAGCTTATGCCTACAATGCCATACCAGACGCTAGCGGGAATTTTGCTTGGCGTCTCAACCTGATTAGCCTGAGCCTTTTCAGTAACACTTAATGAAGGAAACATGAACAAACAAATTAAAGAAGCCAACAACATAATGCCACCAAAGATGACAAACAAGGCCTGCCCACCAACGGCTTGAGTAATATTAGGCGTCGCTCCCATAAAAACAAAACCCATAACCCCTAAGGTAAAACCAGCAATCGCAAACAACTTATGCGGATTCTCGCCACGAGCCAAGGTGCCATGCGCCATACTCAATGCAGAACTTGCACTCAAACCAGCGATAAAGTGCAAAGCAGCTAATACTGTAAATTCGTGGGATTGCGATGCGCCAATAAAACACACACCAGACACAAAAAAGCCAATAGTTGCCACCAAGCGCGTATTAAGTCGCTTGAATTTTGGAGCCACAAATAAGCTGGCGCACACTGCGCCGATTAAGAATAAAGTAACTAAACTACCAGACTGCTGAGTATCAAATTTATAATAAGAAACCAGAACCCCTATCCATAACGGAAGAGCGACTAAATCCAACATACCTGCACAATGGGAAACCATTAGAGCTAGGTTACCTTTAAAACCAAAACGATGGCTCATCGTACACCTCCTGACAGGCAGGTAGCTTCTCTTCGATCCGTAAAGCAAAAAATCCCGTATCGCACAGATATCATCAACATACAATTGTCATCCACTTTGTTTATTGTTATTTCGTGGTAATGGCTTATTTGCCACTTTATTAAGTGTTCATGGGGCAATGGCAAAAGCGACTGCTCCTTCCCATGAACGCTTGTCTATTTTAAAAATTGATTTATTTATATTTTCACGAAGACAGACTTACTCGTAAGCGCCATTTTTCCCTGAGTCTTTACCCGGTGCCCATTTATTTCTATAGCGCATCAAAAAGGTCTGAGATGTGTCTGCATCAGAGGTTGCTACACGAGGCACCCAATTTTGGTCATGCAAATCCATGTCTGCGTCCATTTCGATATGGCATGCAAATGGGCTGTTGAAATACCAAAACCAGTTTGAACCAAAAATGTGACGACCCGGTCCCCAAAATGCTTGATAGCCTTTCTCAATAAAACGCGAACCGTTTTGCATCATTTCTGTTGGGCCACCAAAGTGGAAAGTGAAATGCTCGACACCTTGCATAAATGGTGGCGCACCAATCAAAAAGTGAGTGTGATGATCCAAGGTTCCTGCAGGTTGTAAGAATGGTCCTGTACCTTCAAAACGATCAGTACAACGGAACCCTAAACGCTCAACGTAAAACGCTTCGGCTTTCACTGGATCTGGAACGAAATACACAATATGCGATAACGTACGCGGACGAATTTGCTCAGCGTCATCGTTCACAGCAAGGTGGTTTACTGGGCGTTGAAATGGCGAACCTGGCACATTCGAGATTTCACCTGGCAAGGTTAGCTGTTTACGCTCAGTGACTTTAAAACCAATCACAAAACCTGAATCATCTGTTGATTCAATCGAGCCATCGGCCAATGCTTTCACGTCTCTGTCTTTGCTTAATTCCGCAGTAATCGCATCAATCGTTTCTTGATCCGCAACGCCCATGATGGTTTTACGCATCATACAGCCATTACCAATGCTCGCAGGTAAACTCTCATTTGCAGAGTGTGCTAATACAACAGATGTCCCATCTAACGCTTCAAAACGGCCACCTTTTTCAGTGACATCAACAGGAAACAAACCGTAATCAGTCAAAAAAGTCGCGCAACCAGCTACATCCTCAACCCCAAAAACGATGCTTTCTAAACCTACTATTTTCATTCTTATTATCCTCTTTGGGTTTAAGCCGTATGGCCTTTAAGAGTTTCAGCCACCCAGTCAGCTATATACGCTCCGGCGTTGGCTGAATTATCAAAACTAGAGTGCTGTACGCCACCTTCACGATCAGTAAAGACTTTTAGCTCTCGATTAGGGCTGTTCACAAGTTGCTCATAAGTACGATGAGCCCATTTCAGCGGGATTTGTGAATCTTTTTCGCCGTGGGTCACAAGGAATGGCACCTTAATACGATCAAGAACGCCATCAAGATGAACTTTTTCTGCAATCTCCATGAACTCATCCATGTCTTTTGCACCCCAAACCCAACGCACGTGTTCCCAATAATGCGGAACAGGAAAACTGCCTTCTTTTTCTAAACGACGTTTTTGTACGTCACGCCAGTCATGGTTCGCTCCCCAGACCACGCCACAAGCAAATCTTGGCTCAAATGCAACCGCTCTAGGGCAGTAGTAGCCTCCAAGAGACACACCTTCCAAACCAATACGTTTCGCATCAATCTCTTCACGTGTTTCCAACCAATCCACTACTCGGCTTGCCCAATGCTCACTGTCGAAGCGCGCAGTGAAACCTTGTTGACGAATGGCATCGCCCGTACCTGGTTGATCCACAATTAATGAAGAGACACCACGTTTCGCTAACCAAGCAGGCAAACCTACTCGGTATTTCATTTCTTTTGTTGAGTCCAAACCGTTCACCTGAACGAGAACAGGCGCTTTACCTTCAACGCCTTCTGCTCGAACGTACAAAGCAGATAGGTGTTTGCCTTCGTATGGAATCTGAACTAGCTCACAATTCTCTTTGGACAATTCGATACCGCGGGCAAAAATATCTTGGAAGCGTTGGTACAACGCCTCTCGGCCAGGTGAACCATGACCTTGTAGACGTTCAGCAGTTAGGTAGTAAGTCGCCGCACGGCCATATTTATCACCGGCTGAAATTAAACGTCCACGTTCTTCATCTTCTTTCGCTAGCTCGCATAACTTATCAGCCATACGCTCCCAGCTATCTCGGAATGCTTTTGACCCTGCCGCATCTTTTGCATCAGCCGCTTCCTTCAATGGCGCGCACATTTCTTGAATTTCACCAATGCGAGCCCCCATCTCTAAAGCAAGGTTGATAGAAAGATCCCATGGATAATTAGTGGGAAAATAGCGAAACATATATACTCCAACATCTTGTATTTAAAAGCTGAAAACAGCTTGGTTTGTAAAATTAAGCGCCCCCATTTACTCCAAAACCTGCATCAAAGGACGAGCCAAGCCAAAAGGGGTAAGGCTAGACCCTCCCTTTGATACAAAAGGAAATTGGATAAATTGGGGATTAATAAAACTTAGCGTGAACCTTGGCGTGCCAACCCTTGTCCCGTAAAAGTACTGGTAGAAAAACGCTCTACTGGCTTGTTATGAAATTTTTTGTCATTCATCACGTTCGCCACATACGCTTCACCAGACAACAAGTTATAGAACCCAAAAGTCTGTGGAATGGTGCCTGGGAACTCCGGCATAACATAGTTAAACTGCCATAGTGTTTTCCAAAGCTGGCCTTTAGAATCCCAACGGTCGCCAAGAGAAGCCTGCCATGTATCTTCATCCAAGTAGTATCGGCTTCGTGTAGCCTGATGACGTTTACCATCTGCTAAAGTCGCTTCCACAACCCAAACACGATGTTTTTCCCAACGAACTGCCTCTGGATTTAAGTGATTACCAGTAATGGCTTGCTCATCACTATATTGCAAAAAACGGTTTTGGTTGTATGGAATCAAGATTTCTTTCTTGCCTAACAACTTCCAATCGAATACTTCTGTAGTGCCCGAAAAAACACTTAATTCATCAAAAGACA
Source organism: Marinomonas pontica (assembly GCF_026191375.1). Taxonomy (GTDB): domain Bacteria; phylum Pseudomonadota; class Gammaproteobacteria; order Pseudomonadales; family Marinomonadaceae; genus Marinomonas; species Marinomonas pontica. The sequence continues at coordinate 38,024 of NZ_JAODTL010000042.1, forward strand.
TTAAGCCTGCGGTGGCTGGCGTTGGCGTATCACAGCACGCATTTGGTAATTTGCGAACACGACGCTGACCAGTCAAATATACATAGGCTGCACTTTTATCCGCGTCCAAATTAGTACGACCAACAATCCTTTCTCCGGCACGAATCGGTGGTCCATAGTTCTCAAGATTGACCTCCCAAAAGTAGCCATCAAAGCCATCGCTTGAGCCTTCCTGGAAGTAATAAGGCATTTGATTTTTCAGTAGACCATCAGTTGTCAATACAGTCTTGCCACTGGAGGTTATTTGATACTGGTTAATTTCTGACTCCCAGCTCACTCCGCGCCAGGACAAACGATGATTATTAATCGCTTCCAAGCCGTTTTGTGGAATTGGGAAAGGAATTCCGCCAAAAGCACCTTTAAGATCATCCCCATCAAGCGATGCTTTTAACGCATTTTGAGTAGTGTAGTTATACACCCAATCTGGCGCAGTCGCTGTTCGATGTGTTGGGTACACATCAAGACGGTAAGAATCTGGATATTTTTCCAACATGGCTTTTACACCATCTGTCAAATATTCAGCGTATTCATTCATATTAGCCGCAGTAACGGAATACAAAGGTTTTTCACTTGCAAAAGGATCTAAGCGTTTACCGCCTAACACTTCTCCAGGAATAGGGTCATTAAAACCACCCGTCCAAGCAGGAATAGAACCGTCCGCGTTACCTGCTTTTTCTGCGCCAAAAGGAGTTAAATCTGCCCCTAGCCGAGCGGCTTGTTCTGGGCTAACAGCGGCATTAGAAGCCATTGAAAAACAACCTAGTACTGCAGAAGTAACTAAAATACTAAGAGAGTGTTTTTTATTGTTATACATCATCATTCTCCAAAAAATTAAAAGGTCGTACTTATGGAAGCGGAGATAAAATCGCGATCTTTGAGTGATTGTTTATAGGTTTGGCTGTTGGTGTCATCATTAAACACCCCTTCAGGACCATAATATTTGACGTAACTTAAGGATGCGTTCCAACGGTTCAAATACAGTGCTTTCACACCAATATTGATATCACCACCTTTATCAATACCAAATGAAGAGCCAAGAGCCGAAGACTTACCAACGGTATAACTTGCACCAATAGATGGACTTAAATCCACGCCATCAAATACTTGACGATAAGTTGGTGTATAGACCAAACGTATAGAGGCTGCTGACTTATCGGAATTTGGGTTCAGCATGGTTTCATTTTGTGTGGTTTTTACACGAGTATTCCATGCAATTTCACCGACAAATGACGCTTCTTGAGCAATAAAACTAGGAACATTCGCAATCCAACTCACTTGCGCGTGGGCTGTCTCACCAATGGCATAACCTGGGTTACTGTCGTTGTTATATCTTTCTTGAGAGGTATTTCGAGCTTGCGGCGTACTATTTAGAGGCGTGTTTGTTCGATAAGACACCTCCCCGGCCCAACTCCATCTACCAATGGTTTTTGCAGCGCTGAAACCATAAGCCTCAATACCTTCAGCATAAGCCCAACGATAGTCTTGAGCACTTGGAGGTCCGCCAACCCCAGGCACCGTAGTTGTATAACTGTTGCTTGGCGCAGTGGCATGAAAGCGAATGGCATAAAGACCATAATCAATATCGTTGTTGTAATCGCTAAACTTCAACTGAACACCATACTGACCTGAGTCAGATGGCTCAGCATCATCGATATGATCAAAGTTACCAATAGAACCCGCGAGAATTTGGTCTCCATCTATGGTGTCACCAGAAGCAAGGTATGCTCCAGCAGGCTGCAATCGTGACTTCTCCCATTCGTAGGAATAATAAGCACCCACGGAAACACTTTCAGACACCGGCAAATCAATAGACACTTTACCCGTTGGTCTCATCGTTTCTTTAAATTGAGAGTTTGGAACAGACATGAGTTTGACAACATCCACTGGGCCTTGAGTGCCCGCAATGCCATTTGCGCCAAAGAACAAACTCTCTCCCCACAAAAGAGAATGTCGACCTACGCGTAACGTACCTTCCATGCCATCGACAACAGGAAAACGACCATACACAAACGCATCCATGAGTTCAGCATCCCCCCCATGATGTCTTTGGTTTGATCAGAGAATTCACTTGCGGAACCGTAGTTATTATTAGTGCTGGTCGTATTATCGGTGGCTCGATGGTATACATCGTCATACCATGCCGCACCACTAACACGAACCCCAAAACCATCGTAAGATGCATCAAACTCTGAAAATAAATCTAATCGATTAGATACCAGTCCTTTATTAAAGTTGTTGTTACCATCGTCATAGTTGTCATCTGATGTAAGGGTGTCTGACTGATCCTTAAGACGCATTGCAGTGCTGTACTTCAAGGTATTATCAAAGCTAATTCTTAGGTCACGATTACCTGTATCAATATTAAAGGCGTAACCTGTGCTTGCGCTTGAGGCAATTGCTAACGCAACGACCTTCAGCCTAAATGGCGTCGAGTTGATTATATTCACGCGTTCTTCCTCTCAAATTTTATTTTTATGTTTCAAGAACACGCTCAATGTAAATTAGTACGACCTTTCAGAAAAACCCTTTAAAGTGAAACAACCATTCGATATTATCGAATGATCAAAAAAAACAATAGTTGACGAGAACTCACATGCGCTTTAAAAAACTCGACCTGAATCTATTGGTCGCCCTAGATACCCTTCTTACAGAGCAAAGCATTACAAAAGGTGCCGAAAAGCTTAATATGAGCCCTTCCGCCCTAAGCAACTCTCTATCCAGGTTACGAGACTATTTTGAAGATGACCTACTAACACAAATTGGTCGGAGAATGGTTATTACCCCATTAGGTGAAAGCCTAAAAGGCAATGTTCGCAATGCCTTAAATAACATTGAAAGCACGATCCTAGTGCAGCCTAGCTTTGAACCTAAAACGACAGATAGGGTTTTCAGTGTGTTTTGCTCAGACTACACACAAACAGTACTGGCCCCGCATGCCTTAGAAATAGTAGGCAAACAAAAAAGTACAGCCAGGTTCCAGTTCTTACCCCAAGTAGACAACCCTGATGAGCAGCTCGAACAGGGCAAAGCCGATTTATTAATCATTCCCTCTAACTTTTTATCAACACAGCATCCTCATGATGTTCTTTACGAAGAAGAATTTGTTTGTGTCGTTTGGAAGGACAGTGACATAGCAAAAGGAGAATTAACGATTGAAAAATACGCCTCAGCAGGCCATGTATTAATGCGCCCAGCGGTCATTAAAAAGGATTTTTTTGAAACATCATTTGCCAAGCAATACGGAATAAAACGTCGCTTAATCGCGACAACGTTTAGCTTCGCTTCTCTTCCTGCATTGGTTATCGGATCAGAAAACATCGCAACCATTCACGCCCGCTTGGCGAGAAAAATGGCTAAGGTTTGGCCATTAAAAATACTCCCACTTCCTTTCGACATTCCACCCATGAAGCAATGTGTTCAGTGGCATCAATATAGAAATAATGACGAGGGATTAATTTGGCTGAGAAACACCCTCAAAGAAGCCGCATTTAATATGGACGCCGAATAAGTAGACTCTTTTTCGAACCATTCGAGACCTTCAAGAAAGTTTTATTCGCTGTTCACGAATAAAACTTTCGTTTTATCTCTTGCTTTACCTTTTTCATAGGAAGCTGATAACTCAACAAACCCAAGGTATGTGACATTTTGGGCACAACATGAGAAAAGTGTGACTTAAAACCATCGCACAGATAATTTCGATTTAACAACCCATCACTCGACTCTTCAAACCGATGCTTTGGACAGCCGCCATGACACACAGAACGCACCTCACATTGATGACAGTCAGTACTGATATTGTTCAGCTTATCCTGACCAAATTTACGGTTTTGTGGCAAGTTAACCAAATCAATTAAAGAAGTGTCATTGACGTTACCTAGCTTATGCTCTGAGTAGACATAATGATCGCAAGAATACACATCGCCATTTGATTCCATCGCCACGCTACTGCCACAGGTTTCATTAAACACACAAGCGCCAGGGCGCCCCGCTATCTGACTCATGGTTTGTTCAAAGTTCATGATAAATACTTTTCCTAAATCATTTTGAATCCAATGATCAAAAATCGTATTCATAAACTTTCCATAAGCTTTCGCAGGAACAGACCACTCTGCAAGATTTGACTCACCTTCAAAAGTAGGTTGTATCAGTATCAAACCATCACGATCAGGCACAATCGCCTTTCGCTCCACCAAAGGAATAAACTGCATATACTGACTGCCAATACGCTTTAAAAACGCATAAACATTGAGTGGGCGCTTTACATTCTCCGCATTCACTACGGTTAAGGTATTAAAGTCGACACCGTGCTTTTTAAGCAATTCTAACCCTTTGAGCGTATCGTCAAAGGTGCTTTTTCCCTTACGAGATAGGCGATAAGTATCATTACTTATACGATCACCATCTATCGAAACACCAATCAAAAAATGATGCTCTTTAAAAAACAACGCCCACTCTGCGTCCAGCAAGGTCGCGTTCGTTTGCAACGAATTGGATACCGTTTTATGACCTTTATGCTGCTCTTGAATGGCGACAGCTTGACGAAAAAAGTCTACCCCTAATAAAGTAGGCTCTCCTCCCTGCCATACAAACTCGATAACATCACCTTTTTGGGATTGAATTTGATCGCGAATGTAATTTTCTAGCGTCGTATCATTCATACGCCACTGCTTCTTTCTCTCTGGATAAAGATGTTCTTTTTCGAGATAGAAGCAATACGTACAATCGATATTACACACCGAGCTACTAGGCTTAGCCATAACACCAAAGTGCTCAATTCGATCTACAGTTTGATTCATTACAACACCTTCCCAAAAACAACGAAGCTGAGGCAACCCACTAAAGTTACCCCAGCCTCCATTTCAATATTTACTTACGCCCCATAATTATCGACCACTGTATGACGCAGCGTGCTCAATGACCTTTTTTTGTCGAATATACTCATTAAACTCACCTTTTAGCTCGCGTACAAGCTTTGGGTGTTGGGCAGATAAATCCTGAGTCTCTCCACGATCTTTAGACAAATCATAAAGCGCCCAAGGCACATCTTTTCTAAACACTGGCGTTTTACTCATTGGCGCCTGTTGACTCAGCTTCCAATTCCCGCGAACAACATAACTCGCCCCCATCAACTCATCCGCTAACACAGTGCCTTCAGGATGAACCATTGAAAAAGCTTGAGGTTGTTGTAAAGCAGCAAGTAAAGAAACCCCATCAGGTGCATGAATAACCTTACCTTGATAAGTTGACCCTGGCATATCAACACCCGCCGCTTCCAAGAAGGTAGGCAACATATCCGTTACTTGAACACGAGCCGGCGATGTCGGCCTTTGGTCTTTCTGACCATTCAGTTTAATTATTAGTGGCGATGCTGTTCCACCTTCAGCTCCTGTAAATCCTTTAAACAAGCGGAAAGGTGCAGAACCCACCTCAGCCCAACGAGAACCATAAGCGACAACAGACCCCGGTTTACCCATATTTTCTAATGAGTTATCCACCTTAGTTCCAGGAATTTGAGGCATAAACGCCGACGCACCTTCAGCACCGTTGTCTGACATAAAGGCAATAATGGTATTGTCATACTCACCTATTTCCTTCAAATGCGACACCAACCGGCCAACATGTCGATCCAAATTACTCACCATAGCCGCGTAAATCTCCATGGATTTAGCTTCTTTCAGTTTTTCGTCGGAATTCAATTCATCCCAATGCTTTGGACCAACCGAGTCTTTCGCTGGCTCTATCACATTAGCAATTAAACCAAGGCGTTTCATTCTAGCCAAACGCTGCTGCTTGATAACATCATAACCTACATCATAGCGCCCTTTTTGTGCGTCAATATCTGCTTGAGGCGCCTGTAGCGGCCAATGGGGTGCCGTATAGGCAGCATAAGCAAAGAACGGCTTGCCGTCTTTCAAGTTTGAATCAATGTAACTTATTAATTTATTGGTATAAAACTCTGTAGAATAGAAGTCTTTAGGCAGCATTTTAGATGGAAACACTCGATCATCTTCCGCATACATAGTGATGTCTAGCGGTGTCGGTGGACTAGATGGAGCAAAATGCGATCCTCCTCCATTTACCAATATAAATGATTTATCAAACCCACGTGCATATGGCAAAGCGCTTTTATTTATTCTGTACCACGTTTTATGATCTTTATCTGGCGCTTTAACATCGTATGCCAAATGCCACTTCCCAACCATATAAGTATGATAACCAGCATCAGATAACAACTCAGACATTGTGGCAGTCTTTTCACTTAAATGACCACGGTAACCTTCTGGAATGTTATCAAAATCGTAAGTGTTCGATTTCCCCCAAGGCGCCGTAATGGGCTTATCTTGCATAATATTAATGCCGACCACTTCTCCCATATTCCCAATACCCGCCAAATGATGGTCAACCCCCGTCATTAAACTGGCACGGGTGGGTGAACATACAGCTGCAGTATGGAAATTGGTTAAAATGCGTCCTTGATTAGCTAAGGCATCAATATTTGGGGTGTTTATTTCACTGCCGAAGACACTTAAGTCTGAATAACCCAAATCATCGGCCATAATCAATAAAATATTAGGGCGAGTCTCGTCGTTTAAATGAGCCGTGTTATACGTCGTCTCTGTTTGGGCCATTGTCGACGCACTTAATAACGAAGCAGCGACAACGCCAAGCGGTAAGTGAGGAACTTTGAATTTTGACAAGGTACTAGCGCCCTTCTCGTACAAGCGATCAATCATAGATATATCCACTAACGGTGTATTATTTTTGTTAGCGCTTAACCTATCAATAATTCAATTTAGATCAAGCCCTTTATATTGAACTCTTGTGTTCATGAAATCGAATGAAAGCTGAGATAGCACAAAGCTGACTTTGCGAGCATTTTTAGGTTGAGTGCGCCGGAGAAATCGCGGATATCCAATGTAACCATATCAAGAGCGCTACGGTAATCCCCCCGAAAATTAACAACAGCCAAAAGTAGAATTTCAGTAGAATTAAAACCTTAGCAGCACCACAAAAGGTGCTACAAAAAACAACCTATATCGTATTATTTTGTAGACCGATTCATAAGATCATTTGCTCGAGACCCCCCGCTTTCACGCTCAATTTTCCTCTATAGCAACTTTCACCAACTTAGTCTTCATAAAGGTGGTCATGAGATTATCTGCATTATTCAAATCACACCATGATATGAATAATGCAGGATATTTGAATTATCAACGGCTATCTCTATGCCACTTACACTAATCATTAAGCCCGAAAAAAGAAACATTTTTGTTTCTTTATAAAAAAATAGCAACTAATATGCTTCTATCTATTGAAAAGCTACTTATAAGTTTCCTTATGAAAAATCTACTACAGCAAATCAAACAGCGCCGCTTAGCACTAAAACTCAAGCAGAATGACATGCCTATGCGTATTGGTATTTCTAGACAGCAATATCAACGACTTGAAGCAAAAGGCAACCCAAGACTCGATACGCTTGAACTGATTGCCAAGGGCCTAAACAGCGATATCATGCTGATTCCAAAAGAAAAGTTGAATGCTGTTTTAGCTGTTCTTGAAAGTGATGGTAACAACACATCTTTACCGCACAAACAGCCAACTCATGCTGACGAACAAAAAAAACTATCGGATGATCCATGGAAAGGATTACTAGAAGATGGGGACGAAGATGACAACGGAAATTAGTGTTCTTAAGTTGACGTTACATGGCCATCTAGTGGGGTATTTGGCAGGGGCAAAAAATGGACGTAATATTCTTCATTTTGCTGAGAGCTATCAATCTAGTACAACACGCCCTACTTTTAGCTTAACCACTCACCCGAATTTCCCACATGCCAATGAAATGCTATCTGAGCCATGGGCGACCAACCAACGTCTGCACCCTATTTTGTCCAATCTATTGCCTGAAGGTTCTTTGCGAGAGCTAATCGCTCAAGGGCTCAAAACCCATGTAGATAATGAGTTCCATATTTTATCTTATCTCGGTATGGATCTACCGGGCGCATTAGTCGCTGAACCGATGGAGCCTGAAGATGTGCCTCTACATTTATTCTCATCTCATGGCCAAGTAAAAGCAGTTAAATTCGACAAACTCAGCCAAGAGAACAAGTTCTCCTTGGCAGGCGTTCAAATGAAGTTTTCCATGAAGGAAAAAGACGGTCGATACAATCTATCGCAAGACAATGTGCTTGGCGATTGGATTGTAAAAACACCTTCCACCAAACATAAGGAAGTACCCGCCAATGAGTTTACTGCCATGACTCTCGCTTCTCTCATTGGCGTGGATATTCCTGAAATAAAATTGGTCGAGATAGACCAATTAGACAACCTTCCTCAAATCAATCTTCCTGATGAAAAATTAGCTTTCGCCATAAAACGGTTTGATCGGCGTGACGACCAACGCATTCACATGGAAGACTTTGCTCAAGTTCTTGTGAAGTACCCACATGAAAAATACAGTTCAGGCAACTACGAACAAATAGCAAAAATCCTGTATCAGTTTTCTGGTGATGGTCTAAATGATGTCCAGCAACTTGCTCGTCGTTTACTCGCCAACATCCTATTAGCAAACGGCGACGCCCATTTGAAAAACTGGAGCTTACTGTATACAGATCAAGTCACACCCAGACTTTCCCTTGCTTACGACATAGTCACCACCAGTGTTTATATTGAAAACGAACAACACTTTGCCCTTAATCTAGCTAAGACAAAAGCTTGGTACGATGTCTCATATAAGCACTTTGAACATTGGGCTACTAAATCAGATATTCCATGGCGAGCGATCAAACCGCATCTGGATGATGTGATGAAAAAAGCGAGAAGCCTTTGGCCTGATGCTTTGAACAAACTACCTATGAATGAAGAACACAAACAAAAGCTAAGGACACATTGGCAAAGACTTCATGAAGATTTTCGAGTTTAAACTTTTTAGGGATCGTTTTTTGCGAGGTCAGTAAAATAAGTTTACAGATACAAAAAAGCCCCGACGCCGTGAATGATCACTAACTGTCGAGGCCTTATAATTTGGTAGGACTAAGCAGATTCGAACTGCTGACCTCATCCATGTCAAGGTTACTCTGAATATTCCCTTACATGGCGTTCAACGACTTTATATAACGTATTCAATGCCTTAGTAAACTCACACCCTTTGAATCAAAGCAATATAAGGCAATAAAACTCTATATCAGGGGATTTTGGCCCATTTTGATCCCATCTTGGCCCATGACCTCTACCCTTCGAATCAAAGCATCTCAAATTAGTCCATACTTTAAAGGCAAAAACACCCATAAATGCATGGTTTCAATTGCTTTGAATCAAAGCATACTTTTGGACATTTTTGTGGCTTTGATTCGTAGTAAACGTGAGTTTTCGTGAGATTACAATCTTCCCATCACCACAAAAGGTCTACAAAAAATAACCTATAACGTATTATTTTGTAGACCAATTTAAAGAATAATTTTCTGGAAACTAGCCTATTCACTATCAATTTCCCCTTAGCGACTTCCATTTAATTACTCTTCACAACGACTAGAATGTGATTGCCTACACCATTCACATCAAATTATGATTAGATTAATCATGTTATTCAAATCATAGTGTGTGTTATGTGGATATGGCAGCAAGATAATTTGCCTAACTTTATATGGGATAAAAACGCTGTAGAACCAATGTTAAGAGATTTGATCCAACCACACTATACGCCCTTCTTTACAGAAGCGGCTATAGTGGGATATGGGGAGTTACTTATCATCAAATACGAAAACGAGCTAATCAATAGACATTCGTCGTATTTGGTGATTCAGTATAAGAGTAGCTTTCTACAACATCACCTTTAAAGGTTACTTTAAGTGTTTTAGACTCAGTGGATGTTTGTACTTTCATTGCGAAGACCATACTTTGAGCGTGTGAAGAAGTCTTAATATATTGATATAGCCACACCTCAGTTCCATCAGAAGATTTACTTATCGTTGCAGGGCTACCGAAGCTGCTCTTTACATCTTCTTTAGTTGTAACCCCCTCTTTCATACTATCAATTTGTAGCGCGGTAAAATTAGTTCCAACTTCATAGTTGGATGTAGCACAAGCAGAAAGAAGCACACCTAGAACAATCGCACAAAGAAGTTTCATCAAAATCCCTTTTGTATCCAATAAAAAATTAATATAGATGTATGGACAATCAACTGCCCATTATTTTTTTCCCTATAAAATAAAGGGTGACAAAACCTAACATAGCAAATCTTACATTATAAACAAACTGTAGATTTTCCGACCCGTTAAGGGGCTGGTGACTAAAATAGAAACAAAAGGATTCTGGACACTATAAAAAAGGAGGTTTTTAGACAACCTAGGCGAGCACAAACCATAGCTTATTGGGAATCATATAGAATACTTTATAGTTTGCAGATACAAAAAAGCCCCGACGCCGTGAATGATCACTAACTGTCGAGGCCTTATAATTTGGTAGGACTAAGCAGATTCGAACTGCTGACCTCTACCATGTCAAGGTTACTTTGAATATTCCCTCACATGGCAATGAACTACTTTATATAATATATTCAATGCCTTAGTAAACACACATCCTTTGAATCAAAGCAATATAAGGCAATAAAACTCTATATCAGGGGATTTTGGCCCATTTTGATCCCATCTTGGACCATGACCTCTACACTTCGAATCAAAGCATCTCAAATTAGCCTATACCTTAAAAGCAAAAATCCCCATAAATACATGATTTCAATTGCTTTGAATCAAAGCATACTTTTGGACATTTTTTTGACTTTGATTCGAAGTAAAATAGAGCTTTATACCATTAAAAGCTTATCCCATCATAAGAGGTCTACAAAAAAACACCTTAAACGTAATATTTTGTAGACCTAAATCTTGTCTACTTAACTCATTAGGTCTACAATTTAACACCAATAAAGTAATAATTCGTAGACCATTATGAGAAAAAAGAAAAATTACTGTCCGCACTATCTCATGCTACTAAAGCCGGTGGAGGTGTTCATACGGCTACGGAGATAGCATTTATGCTAGGCGAAAAACATACACCTGCTTTTACCAAGTTTCTTACAGATTGCGTACGAAAAGGTGTGTTACGAAGAGTTGCAGCGGGTATTTTTGAAAGTACCATTACTCCTCCAGATGGATCCACGGCAATTTACAAGGTTGTAAATAAGCTCAGAGGAGACGTACTTAACTATATCAGCCTAGAGAGCCAACTTAGCTATACAGGCGATATTTCACAAATTGTTATGGACAGACTCACTGTGATGACAAAAGGTAGAAGTGGTATTTTTCCGACACCTTATGGCGTCATTGAGTTTACACATACAAAAAAAACGATCGAGACAATCGCTCCTAATATTTATTTCGATTCAGATATAAAAATGTATCGGGCCAAAACAACCCAAGCTCTTATTGATTTAAAAAACTGTAATCGAAATCTGCACATGCTGGAGGCATAACATGCTCAAAGAAGTCATAAAGCAAATTGTTAACACCAATCCTGAGTATGCAGGGATAACACCTGTTATAGAAAAAGAAATATTGCACCATGATATTATGGCGGTCATGGTAAAACAGGGGGTTATGCAATCACTGACTTTTATTGGCGGCACATCACTTCGCTTATGTCACAACAGCTCTCGATTGTCTGAGGATTTAGACTTTAATGGAGGGCATGACTTTAAACCTGATGATTTTGATGGTCTGGAAGTCGAGATTCAAAAGTACATACAAAAAAAATATGAAACAGAAGTCTGGGTAAATAAGCCGAACCAAGACAAACAAGGAGACACATCTTCTTGGAAAATTAGTATCGAAAAAGAAGCCAACCGCCCTGATCTACCACGTCAAAAAATGCATATCGACATTTGTGCTATCCCTTCTTTCGACATTGAGAGAAGACCACTGATAAATCATTACGATGTCGTCGTTCCAACAGAAGGACTTTTGATCCCAGTACAGTCGTTAGAAGAAACCTTGGCAGATAAATTCATTGCTCTAGCATACCGTTCCAGACGAATTAAACCTCGTGATGTTTGGGATATTCTTTGGATCAAGCAAAGAGGTATTGACGTATCCATAGAGCTGATCAGCAAAAAACTTGCAGCAAGAGAAAAAACAAAATCTCACTTCATAGAATCGCTTAGCCTTCAGGTCGAAAAATTACTCAACGAAGAAGAGGTAAAAGCCGACTTCAACAACGAAATGAGCCGTTTCATTCCAAGCCAAATTAAACAGCGAACAATTGATAATCCAGAATATTGGCAATACGTGCAACTTGAAATTAAAAGCATGACAGACCTGATACTCAAACCTGATTTACAGACAAAGAAATTTGATATGGGACTTTAAACGCCGAAAAAGAAACTCTTAAGTTGCCTTAAATAAAAATAGCAACTAATATGTTTCTATATATTAAAAAACAACTTATTAGTTTCCTTATGATAAACCTACTACAGCAAATCAAACATCGCCGTTTAGCACTGAAACTCAAGCAGAATGACATGCTAATGCGTGTTGGCATTTCTAGGCAGCAGTACCAACGGCTTGAAGCAAAAGGCAATCCAAGACTCGATACGCTTGAACTGATTGCCAAGGGTCTCAATAGCGACGTCATGCTGATTCCAAAAGAAAAGCTGAATGCTGTTTTAGCGGTTCTTGAAAGCGATGGTGACAACACATCTTTACCGCACAAACAGCCTGATCATTCTGATGAACAAAAAAAACTATCGGATGATCTATGGAAAGGATTACTAGAAGATGGGGACGAAGATGACAACGGAAATTAGTGTTCTTAAGTTGACATTACATGGCCATCTAGTGGGGTATTTGGCAGGGGCAAAAAATGGACGTAATATTCTTCATTTTGCTGAAAGCTTTCAATCTAATATAGCGCGCCCCACTTTTAGCTTAACCACCCATCAAAATTTTCCGCGTGCTGATAAAATGCTATCAGAGCCATGGGCGACCAACCAACGCTTGCACCCTATTTTGTCTAATCTATTGCCTGAAGGTTCTTTGCGAGAGCTGATCGCTCAAGGACTCAAAACCCATGTTGATAATGAGTTTCATATTTTGTCTTATCTGGGCATGGATTTACCGGGCGCATTAGTCGCTGAACCGATGGAGCCTGAAGATGTTCCTCTACATTTATTCTCATCTCATGGCCAACTAAAAGCGGTTAAATTCGACAAACTAAGCCAAGAGAACAAGTTTTCCTTGGCTGGTGTTCAAATGAAGTTTTCCATGACGGAAAAAGACGGTCGATATAATTTGTCGAAAGACAATGTGCTTGGCGATTGGATTGTGAAAACACCCTCCACTAAACACAAAGAAGTGCCCGCCAATGAGTTTACTGCCATGACTCTCGCTTCTCTCATTGGCGTGGATATTCCTGAAATAAAATTGGTCGAGATAGACCAATTAGACAACCTTCCTCAAATCAACCTTCCGGATGAAAAATTAGCTTTCGCCATAAAACGGTTTGATCGGCGTGACGACCAACGCATTCACATGGAAGACTTTGCTCAAGTTCTTGTGAAGTACCCACATGAAAAATACAGTTCTGGCAACTACGAACAAATAGCAAAAATCCTGTATCAGTTTTCTGGTAATGGTTTAAGTGATGTCCAGCAACTTGCTCGTCGTATACTCACCAACATCCTATTAGCAAACGGCGACGCCCATTTGAAAAACTGGAGCTTACTGTATACAGATCAAGTCACACCCAGACTTTCCCCTGCTTACGACATAGTCACCACCAGTGTTTATATTAAAAGCGAGCAACACTTTGCCCTTAATCTAGCTAAGACAAAAGCTTGGTACGATGTCTCATATAAGCACTTTGAACATTGGGCTACTAAATCAGATATTCCATGGCGAGCGATCAAACCGCATCTGGATGATGTGATGAAAAAGCGAGAAGCCTTTGGCCTGAGGCTTTAAAAAACCTACCGATGAATGAAGAGCACAAACAACAGCTAAAAGCGCATTGGCAGAAACTTCATAAAGATTTTCGAGTTTAATACTGTATAGCAAAGTCTAATAAATCCAGATTAATCATATTCTTTATAGACATATAGATAGGGATATATACCGAAGTATGAGAATTGAACGTCTATTGTACTTAGACATAAAAAGACCCCCAGTAATTGGATAGTCCAACTATTGGGGGTCACTTCATAGCTCGGCTTTTTCCTTTCAGCTTGATAACCTGTTGGATTTGATGGATTTATCGTTTATCAATATTGTTGATAAACTGTCATCGTTCCTTTTTGGCTAAACTGAATCACATTAAAATCTTTGTATTGCTGACCTTTTTCAGCCATGCCAGGAGAATACCTTGGCATTCCAGACACAGCCAACCCTGATACATTTTCAGGTTTCTCAAGTATTAAACGTGCCACATCTTGTTCTGGCACATGCCCTTCAATTAAGTAACCGTCGATAACAGCGGTGTGACACGATTGTAGTTGCATGGGCAGACCCGCATCTTTCTTTAAAGAGGACCAGTCTTCTGTGTGATGATAATTAACGGTATACCCTTCTGCCTCCATTAGCTCACCCCATTTAACACAACAACCACATGCCGGAGACTTATAGAGATCTATTATAGGTTGTGCAAACACGCTAGCACTTACTAACGTTAAGATTGAAGTTGCAATGATTTTATTGAATACCTTCATATTTTCACCTCTTTCAAAATTAGCTATTTACTATTAATTTGGCTATCTGATAATTTTACCGCACGCAACCTTAAAGCATTTAGTATGACACTCACCGAGGAGAGCGACATAGCTACAGCGGCAAAAATAGGCGATAAAAGAATACCTGTAAATGGATAAAGTACCCCTGCCGCAATCGGTACACCTGCCATGTTATAAACGAATGCGAAGAACAGATTCTGTCGAATATTACGCATGGTTGCCAGGGATAATCGCCGTGCCTCCACGATGCCCATCAGATCGCCACGTAATAGAGTAATACCCGCACTTTCGATAGCCACGTCGGTTCCTGTCCCCATGGCAATACCTACATCTGCGGTTGCCAAGGCTGGCGCATCATTAACACCATCACCAGCCATAACAACAACACGACCCTCATTTTTAAGCTGTTGAATAACATTGCCTTTATCTTCCGGCAATACTTCTGCCTTCACTTCATCAATGTGGAGTTTTCGAGCTACAGCTTCGGCAGAGGTACGATTATCTCCGGTCAGCATCACCACACGAATCCCTTCATTCTGCAGAGCGGCTATTGCCGCTTTAGTGGTGTCCTTGATCGGGTCTGCAATCGCCAGCAAACCACAAACCTTTCCATCAACTGCGGCAAAAATTACTGTTGCACCGTCCTCTCGAAGTTGATTGGCTTCTTCCTCAAAGGCGGATGTATCAACATTTTCTGACTGCATTAACAATCGATTACCAAGCAGAACCCTTTTTCCATCGACTTCACCAGTAACGCCTTTGCCGTTTGGAGAGTCGAAATCTATGGCGTCTGGTAATGTTAGGTTCATTGTTTTAGCTTTATCCAAAATAGCATGTGCCAAAGGGTGCTCGCTGCCCTTTTCAAGGCTACCGGAATAACGCATCAAGTCCTCATCGCTGAAACCATTTGCCGAGACCAGCTTTGTCACCTGAGGTTTACCCTCTGTTAAAGTCCCGGTTTTATCCACTACCACTGTGTCTACTTTCTCCATCCGCTCTAACGCCTCGGCATCTCGTATCAAGACACCAACCTGAGCACCACGACCGACACCGACCATGATAGACATAGGCGTCGCCAGACCAAGCGCACAGGGACATGCAATAATCAGCACACTCACAGCGGCAATCAGACCAAAGGCCATGGGCGGCGTTGGACCGACGATAGACCAGACCCCGAACGCAATGATAGAGACCAGCAGAACAACTGGGACGAACCAACCAGCCATTTTGTCAGCCATTCCCTGAATAGGCGCACGACTTCGCTGCGCACTGGCGACCATCTGGACGATCTGAGATAGCATTGTGTCTCGTCCGACTTTGTCGGCTCGTAAAATAAAACTGCCTTGCTGATTTATGCTACCACCAATTACCTGATCTCCAGTTTTCTTAGTAATAGCCAAGGGTTCACCAGTGACCATGGATTCATCAACGTTGGAACTACCCTCAAGCACTTCGCCATCTAGAGGCACCTTATCGCCTGGCCGAACTCGCAATCGATCACCAACCTTTATTTGATCGAGCGACACATCAGACTCACTACCGTCATCGTCCAGTTTTCTTGCCGTGGCTGGAGCCAGATCTAATAGGGCTTTGATAGCCCCAGAGGTTTTTCTCGAGCTTGGAGTTCAAGTACCTGTCCCAGCAACACTAGTACAACAATGACAGCGGACGCCTCGAAGTACACTGCGACCGAGCCATCGTCCGCGTGAAAAGCGTCAGGAAATATCTGCGGAGCCAAGGTCGCGACAAGACTGTACAACAGAGAGACGCCCGTACCGATGGCAATAAGTGTGAACATATTAAGATTGCGACTGAGTACTGATTTCCAACCACGTACAAAGAATGGAAGACCACACCAAACGACCACTGGCGTCGCTAAAACTAACTGAATCCAGTTGGATGTTTGTGGCGACACAATGTGGTCAATATTAAAAAGATGACCTCCCATTTCGATCAAAAAAACCGGAAGAGCAAGGGCCAAACCAATCCAGAATCGACGAGTCATGTAAGCAAGTTCTTCGGAAGGGCCGTCGTCGAGGCTTACCGCCTCAGGTTCAAGCGACATGCCACAAATTGGGCATTCACCCGGGCCTTGTTGACGAATTTCTGGATGCATAGGACAGGTAAACATGGTTCCGGATGCAACCGACTCTGTCTGCTCATTTTCTTCACTGAGATACTTTTCTGGATTATTATCGAACTTCGACTGACAACCGGAAGAACAGAAATACCAAGTTTTTCCGGCATGCTGACTGCTATAATCTGCAGTTTGGGGATCCACTGACATTTTGCACACAGGGTCATGTACACCGTGGCTTTTATGTTCATGATGATTCGAATGCTCACTCATCCTGTGCTCCTTTTTTACTCGCAGGCCAGTCAGAAAAAGCAATAAAATACAACAAAACCAGATTGACCATTGGAACCAGTATCAGCAACCCCAGCCAACCAGAATATCCAGCTCGCTGGCATATTCGATAGACAGGTACAACAACTAAAATAGCAACAACCAACATCCACAACCAGTGACCTGCCCACATAGTGCTACCAAACATACTTTCGTTCATCATGGTATTGTCCTTTCTTTCTATATCGTAGAAATTAATGGTGATGCAAATGAGACTTTTATCTTTCGTCTCATCGACCACCCCTTTTATTTCTTGTTAAAAAGTTTAAAACCAAGCCGTTACGCCAATGACAAACTGAGAGTTGTTAATGCTATCTCCATTATCACGAGCAAGATCAGCCGTAGCACCGAGCTTTTTACTCCAGTCTATACCTATATAAGGTGCAAACTTACGTGTTATTTCATACTTTAGTCGAAGGCCTGCATTGATATCAGTAAGACCAGCACCCATGCTTAACTCGTCATCACTCTTACCATAGGCGTTCATTTCAAATTCAGGCGTTAATATCAGTTTTTGAGTGATTAACCATTCCTGTTCGATGCTTAAACGAATGGAGGTTTGCCCTTTTTCTCCAACAAAGAAAGCACCGTCAATGTCGAAAAAATACGGAGCCAAACCTTGGAAACCAAGCACCAACCAATCACGAGATGGGGACGGTTTAATATCTCGCCTTACGCCCATCTGCATATCCCAATACGGCGCTACGGCATGACTGTATAGAGCCTGTACTTCTAGGTCCTGGTCGTCACTATTCTGGTATTCACCTGACGTTTTAAGCCAGATTTTATCCATATCATAACCAACCCATGCTTGAAAACTAAAGCTGATTGGATCGTCTGACTCAAGGCCTTTTTCTAATTGGTCGATGGCGACATAACTTAATAAAGGGTCATCTTCCGCACCTGCATAAGACAAAGAGCTCATAACAGAAGCCGTTGCCATCACTAATGTAAAGCCTAGTGAATTAAAGTTTTTCATTTATTACTCTCCTTATTTGATGACCACTTTTCTAAACATGCCAGGCATGTGATATAGCAAATGGCAGTGATATGCCCATTGCCCCAAGGCGTCTGCGGTGACTAAATAGCTGATTTTTGAACCAGGCTGAACCATCACAGTATGCTTACGTGGAATGTAATCAGGGTCTCCTGTTTCTAACTCGCTCCATACACCATGTAGATGCATGGGATGAATCATCATGGTGTCGTTCACCAAGGTAATTCGCACTCTTTCGTTATACGCCAATTCAAGTGGAGCGGAATCAGCAAAATTGATTCCATTAATTGACCACATATAACGATTCATATTGCCCGTTAGATGCAGCTGGATTTCTCGAGTGGGTTGACGTTTATCATGAGTAGGATGCAAGCCTTTTAGGTCTGCGTAGGTCAGTACTTTACGGTTATAGTTCGCTTGATGATCCCTTAAGCCAATACCTGGGTCGTTAAGGCCGCTTTGAGGCATGCCTGATTGCATGTCTACTTGAGGACCATTTTCTGAATCTAGATGCTTAATCTCATTGTCACTGCCGTAACCTGCTAAACCTAAAGTAGGCATAACCATACTTGGCTGACTGAGATCCATCCCTTCCATGCCAGTCATTGAGCCTGAACCCATTGCCATTTTGCTGTGATCCATGCCTTCCATGCCAGCCATTGAGCCTGAACCCATTGCCATTTTGCTGTGATCCATGCCTTCCATGCCAGCCATTGAGCCTGAGCCCATTGCCATTTTGCTGTGGTCCATGCCTTCCATGCCCGACATAGAGTCTGAACCCATTGCCATTTTACTGTGGTCCATGCCTTCCATGCCTTCCATGCCCGACATAGCGTCCGAACCCATCGCCATTTTACTGTGGTCCATGCCTTCCATGCCCGACATAGAGTCCGAACCCATCGCCATTTTACTGTGGTCCATGCCCTCCATATTCATGCCCATATCGCCATGCCCTAAGATCGGCATAGGGTCCATATCAGGGATTTTGGCCGTGAACATTTCATCTGACGTGAAGTTACCAACGGTATAACCAGAACGGTCAATGCTCTGAACGAAAATACAATAAGCATCCTCCATCTTCGGCTCGACTATCACATCGTACGTTTCCGCAACACCAATTCGAAATTCATCGATGGTAACAGGCTGAACATTTTGTCCATCACTCGCTACCACGGTCATTTTTAAACCTGGAATTCGCACATCAAATATCGTCATCGCAGAGCTATTAATAAAGCGAAGACGAACTTTTTCTCCTTGTTTAAAGAGTGCTTGCCAAGGTTGTGCCGGTGGGTTCCCATTCATTAAATACGTATAGGTGGCGCCCGTGACATCAGAAATATCTCGGTCACTCATACGTTCCTGATTCCACATGGAGCGTGCTCTCCATGTGTTCACCAACCCTTGTTTTTTGATATCAGAAAACAAATCAGACATCGTTCTTTCACTGTAATTGTAATAGTCTGATTGCTTCTTTAAATTCGCATATATCGTTTCAGGCGCCTCATCCGACCAGTCCGACAGCATGATGACATGCTCCCGATCAAACACAACAGGGTCTGCTTCTTTAGGGTCTATAACAATCGCGCCATACACTCCCGTTTGTTCTTGAAAACCTGAATGACTGTGATACCAATAGGTACCACTTTGCTTAACTGGAAATTTATATTCGAATGTTTCTCCCGGTTTGATGCCCGCAAAACTAAGGCCAGGAACGCCATCCATTTCTGTCGGTAAAATCATCCCATGCCAGTGCAAAGAGCTGTCATGATCAAGATTGTTTTTTACTCTTAGCGTGACCGTTTCACCTTCTTTCCAGCGTAACAAGGGTCCGGGAAACAGTTGATTAATGACCGTTGCTCTAGCAGGCGTTCCCGTAAAATTAACGGTTTTATAATCAATGCTTAAATCAAAAACTTTCCCAGATAACTGAGTTAAAGATTGGCCAATGGCACTTGCTAGTGCATTTTTTGAAAACGGAATGGTAGTTAAAGCCAGCATGGCAGAAGCACCAAATACAAACTGACGACGGCTAAGCACTGTACCGCTCGATGATTTGTTCTGCTCTTCGTGTGAAGGTTTGAATACTGTCATAAACTGAACTCCCTTAATCTAATTAAACCCACAACACCTGTTTGCAGGTGCAACCAAATAATGTAATGAATAAAAGACATAATTGTCTCCAACAATGTTCTTGAGAAGATCCAATACAGGCATTATCCCTGTAGTGGATAAAAGGTTAATAATAGAAAATAACGGTTAGTGACCTTGGAGCGTCCGACAAAACGACGGATTCATCCGAAGATTAAGAAAGTATCGGAGGGCGATATAAAGAAGAGCTATTCAACGGTAGCTCTTGTTGAACTAGATGAGCACTACTCTGACTCAGTTGAGAGCCGTAATAAATCCACTGACGATCAATGATCGCGGCCATCGACATGCAAACGCTCATCGGACACGAGCTTTTGTCTTTGCAACAATCTAACGCATTCGTGACCGGCAATATTTGAACATACTGATCTGTGTGTGTTTCAACAGACGCGTTGTGCAACGAAGCCTTATGATCGACCATCGAGCCATAAGTAGCAGTAGCAGTAAGTTGCATTGAGTGATATGCCATTGGACCAGCCACAGAAGTCATTATCTGGCTAACAAACACGGAGCAAAACAAATATAATGATAACGATTTTATTTTGTCTCATTATTCTTCCCCAATCAACTTTCACCCCAAACAACATCACTTTAAATACACCTCTAATTAATGCATTGGAGGACCAACAAACGTCGTAAATATCGCCGTGACCACCAAAATAGAAGAAGCGATCATTTTTTCCATTAAAATAGATTTTTGAATAAGAAATGTATTACCGCGTTTCAGTATTAACGGCACAAGATGTAATTTATGGTATGCCGCCATCACCAGAATAACAACGACCAAAGCAAGTTTCACCAACAACCAGAAACCATAGTCTGACGAGAATAAGTCTTGCCATCCTGTCAGAACATAGCTCATCCATGCTCCACAGATAATCAAAATCAAAACAGCAACCGCTGCAAGTTCGCCAAAACGCTCTAAGATTCGATTAGATTCCTGGTGCGTGGATTTTCGCGCAACCAACCACAAAGGGAATAGCAACCCTAACCACCAAGCAGCAATCAAGATATGAGTAAAGAATATAATTTGATAATACCAAGCTTGCTCTGTCGCATGACCCGTGAATGAAAACGAATAAATCAAACTGGCTATGCCCAAGGAAGCGACCATTAATGCAAGGCGTGAAAATGGCCACAGACTGAAGGCACGATCCGACCCAAGGGTAAATGACGCTATGATCACCAAGCAATAACCAATCACATTAGCGATTAAGGTACTGCCCGCAGGCGAATCCCAATAGATAGAGACCATCATAGGGTCAAACATGAGCGATAGACCCTCTTCCATCGCCCCACCAACGAGGATAAAAAAATAAGCTATTGTCGCCGCTAAACCAATCAACGCACCTCCTCGTACGTACCTTTTTATACTACTCAATAAAGCAGACTGATGACGCAACAAACAAAATGCAAATAGCCCACCTACAACGCTTGATATACCAAAATACAATAACCAACGTGTCAATAATTGCGCGATTTCCCAGTTCGTTAACATCATACAGCCCCTTTTTTATAAAATGAAAAGCCTAAAAGATATAATCTAATTAGCCAGTTGAACTAAACAGTTTAAATGTTCAAATTAATGCTGCATAAAACCATAAGAGCCTTTCATCATGTGTCCATCTTCGCCCATTGCTTTCCAATGAACTGTATAACTGTCCGGCGCCAACATTGGTAGCATAGTTTGAAAATTTTTCGTTGTTGCACCGTCACGATTAAACCGAACCGACACGGGCTTACCTTTAGATCCTACTACCTTGAGACTTACAACTTTCATAGGGTTCTGGAAATTTAGCTCTACTCGTTCTGCTTGAGCCATTAGCATGGCACCGTCTTTGGGGTATGTCATTGTCATCATGCCGTGTGCATATACGTTTACAGCAGCTGTCATTGCGAATACAGAAAGCGCTAATTTGATTTTGTTCATACTATGATCCTTTAAAGTTTAATTGCTTTGAGCTTAATATTGGTTTGCACTGGCACAAAGAGGAGCCCACCTGTACCAGCATTTTGTGCGGCTCTGAAAAACCGCGTTTTACATCGATTGAAACAAACACTCATTTCAATGAAGATTTTTTCCATAGAAAATACACCGCAGGCAAAACTAATAACGTCAGTACGACCGCGCTCACCATACCGCCAACCATAGGTGCAGCGATTCGACTCATCACCTCCGATCCCGTTCCAGTACCATATAAAATTGGCAACAAGCCGATAATGATGGATACCGCCGTCATCATCACCGGACGAACTCGCATACCAGAGCCATGAAGCACCGCATGGTAAAGCGTGTCCGCGCGAGGTAAGACGCCTTTTTCAGCGCATTTTTTTTGTGTCTCTACCCAAGCTTGATTCAAATACATCAGCATAATGACGCCGATTTCCACGGCCACGCCAGCCAGCGCAATGAAGCCAACCCCCACAGCAACCGAGAAATTGAAGCCAGACAAATACATCAGCCAGATACTACCCACCATAGCAAATGGCAAGGTGCCCATAATGATCGCCACCTCGTAGAAATTACGGAAGTTGATATACAAGAGGACAATAATGATGGCCAATGTAAGCGGCACTACATAAGTCAGCTTTTCTTTTGCCCGTTGCATATACTCATATTGACCAGACCAATTTAACGAATAACCTGCTGGTAATTGCACTTGATCTGCTACGATTTTTTGTGCGTTTTCGACATAACGACCAATATCTACACCTTCAATGTCCACAAAGGTCCAACCGTTTAAACGCGCGTTTTCACTTTTTAATCCTGGCGGACCTTCTTCCACATACACATCAGCAATATCCCCCAAAGCAATTCGTAAACCATTCGGAGTCACGATTGGCAAAAGGGCTAATTGCTCTGGTGAATCACGATATTCTTGTGGATAGCGAACATTAATGGGATAGCGCTCAAGCCCCTCAATAGTATTCGTGACATTCATGCCACCCACCGCCGAAGAGATAAGCTCTTGAACATCTTGAATGTTCAGCCCATAACGCGATGCCTTCGCGCGATTAATGTCTATATTGACGTAACGACCACCGGCCACACGCTCAGAATAAACCGATGCCGTGCCTTCAACTGGTTTCAAGATTTTCTCTAGCTGCAAACCAATATCTTGAATCACTTTTAGATCAGGACCTGCAACCTTTATACCCACAGGGGTTTTGATGCCCGTTGCCAGCATATCGATTCGTGTTTTGATCGGCATTACCCAAGCGTTAGTAATGCCAGGGATCTTGACCAGCTGATCCAGCTCTTGCTTGATCTTGTCGCTGGTCATACCGTCTCGCCATTCAGAACGAGGCTTGAGTTGAATAAAGGTTTCGATCATCGTCAAAGGTGCTGGGTCTGTCGCGGTTTCCGCGCGGCCAACCTTCCCAAAGACAGTTTTCACTTCTGGCAAGGTCGCAATTAATTTATTCGTTTGCTGCAATACCTGACGTGCTTGTCCGATGGAGATCCCCGGATAGGCAGTTGGCATGTACATCAAATCACCTTCGTCTAGGTTAGGAATAAACTCACTGCCCAACTTATTTAACGGCCACATACCAATGGCAAATATAGCAATTGCCACCAAAATGGTGGTTTTCGGAAAACTCAACACGGCTTTCAGCGCTGGCATATACACCGCGATCAAAGCCCGATTAACGGGGTTTTTATGCTCAGGCAAGACTTTACCTCGCACAAAGTACCCCATCAAAACAGGTACCAGAGTGATGGCTAATGCCGCCGATGCGGCCATGGCATAGGTTTTGGTATAGGCCAACGGGCCAAACATCCGTCCTTCTTGGGATTCCAAGGTAAACACAGGCACGAAACTGACGGTGATAATCAGCAGACTAAAGAATAACGCGGGGCCGACTTCGGTAGCCGCGGCGGTCACAACCTGCCAACGGTTCTCCTTGGTCATTTCGACTTTTTCCATATGCTTATGGAGATTTTCTATCATCACGATTGCACCATCAATCATGGCGCCAATGGCAATCGCAATACCGCCAAGCGACATGATATTGGCATTAATACCCTGCAAATGCATGACGATGAAGGCGGTCAAAATACCGACAGGCAGACTGATGATGGCCACCAAAGAGGAACGCACATGAAAAAGAAACACCATACAAACCAACGCAACCACAAGGAACTCTTCCAGCAGTTTGGTCCATAAATTCTCCACGGCACGATCAATCAAACCAGAACGATCATAAACCGTCACCACCTCAACGCCTTTTGGCAAGCTAGATTTCAAGGTTTCCAATTTCGCTTTTACGCCTTCGATGGTTTTCTGTGCGTTTTCACCAAAACGCATCACCACCACGCCGCCGACAGTTTCGCCTTCACCATTGAGATCTGCTAACCCTCGACGCATTTGTGGGCCAATACCAACGTCTGCCACATCTTTGATCGTCAACGGTGTGCCACTTTCACTGACGCCAAGCGGAATCATTTCAATATCTTCGACGCTCTGTATATAACCAGACGCTCGAACCATGTATTCAGCTTCAGCCATTTCAATGACCGACGCGCCGACTTCCTGATTGCCGCGTTTTATAGCATTTTGAATGTGGCTCAATGGCATGTTTAACGCGCGCAATTTATCTGGATTCACACTTACCTGATATTGCTTCACCATGCCGCCAATGGGCGCCACTTCCGATACGCCAGGCACGGTTTGTAATTCATACTTCAAGAACCAGTCTTGCAGTGAACGCAATTGACTCAAGTCGTTTTGACCGGTTTTATCGACCAAGGCGTATAAATACACCCAGCCGACACCCGTTGCGTCTGGCCCCAATTGCGCCCTTGCGTTACTGGGCAAGGATGGCGCAACCTGACTTAAATACTCCAACACTCGGCTTCTCGCCCAATACATATCGGTATCTTCATCAAAAATCACGTAGACATACGAATCCCCAAAGAACGAATAACCGCGCACTGTTTGAGCACCGGGCACAGACAACATCGCCGTGGTCAACGGGTACGTAACTTGATCTTCCACAACTTGTGGCGCTTGTCCTGGATAGCTGGTTTTAATGATAACTTGCACATCAGACAAGTCAGGAATGGCATCAACGGGAGTATTCTTTAACGAATACAAGCCAGCGCCCACTAAAATAAAAGTAGCCAATAACACCATGAATCGGTTGTTTATGGACCAACGAATGATCGCTTCAATCATGATATTCCCCTACTCCGTGTCAGCGTCAAAATAGTCAGTGACCATGAATTTCACACTGCTTTCCCGCGTAATCTCAAGCTGAATATCTCTACCAATTGGCAATTCATCCAGCGTCAACCAATCAGCTAACTCAAAGTCCATCGTCATCTTTGGCCATTTCCAATCAGTAATAGCATCATGATTCACATTCACCATCCGCGTTGTCGCATCAATACGATTAATGCGTGCGGCTACCCAAACATTGTTAGCAGGTTCTGCTACTGACATTTCATTGCCAGACATTGACGTGTTAGTCATTTCAGTGCCACTGGCAGGCATTGACGTCTGCTCACTGTCTATATTCATGCGTTTGAAATCCGAGCTTTTGCTGGATTCAGAGTCCAACAAAAACTGCGCCGATGTCACGACCTCATCACCCAACACCAAGCCATCTAAAATTTCCACGTAGTCATCGCCGAACGCGCCGGTTTCAACTGCAATCGATTTATAACGCCCTTCACCCAATGCCAGTACCACGCGATTTTGCTTGCCGCCGCGAATTAGAGCTTCTTTTGCAATCAATCGTTTTTTACCTGGGTCCGTGGTTTCAATACGAACATGGGCAAACATATCTGGCTTCAGGAGTTGCTCAGGGTTGTCTAAACGAATGCGAACACGCAAAGTGCGGTTTTTGGCATTTAGAGTCGGATAAATAAAATCCACGTTACTGGCAAAGGTTTTCCCCGGTAGGAAATCCATAACAGCCTCAACCGGTTGACCCACCGCGACAAGATGCGCTTGGCGTTCAAACACTTCGGCATCCAACCACACCTCACTCAGATCCGCGATCGACATCAAGGTTGTGCCTGGCTTAATGTAGAAACCATCTTGAATTCCAAGGTTGTCAATCACACCGCTTTGTGGCGCAAAAAATCGCACTGTTTGAGACACTTTGCGCTTTGTCTTTAACGATTGGATAAAACTGCTCGACACTTGCAGAGCTTTTAGTCTTTCTTCACCCGCGTTGATCATGCGCTGGTCTTTGCGCGCTAACGCAAAGACAAATTCTTCCTGCGCATTCACCAAGGTTGGTGAATACAGATCGAACAAAGGCTGACCTTTTTCAACTGAATCACCATTGAATTTAATAAAGCTCTTTTCGATCCAACCTTCGACACGAGGATGAATATGAACAATCTTGTCTTCGTTGTAGGCCAAATAGCCCACAGTACGAATGTCTGGTTTCAGCACGCCTTCAAACACTTTTCCTGTTCGCACGCCAAGGTTATTAACGACTTCAGGCGAGATACTCACAGTACCAGCGCCCTGATTATTGGAACCTTGATCATCGCCATAAAAAGGGATCAAATCCATTCCCATAGGAGATTGACCCGGCTTGTCACGACGGTAATTTGGGTCCATTGGCGCCACCCAATATAAAGGCGCTTTTTCACCTTTCGTGACTGATGCACCAGCATTCATTTCCCCGTTCATGGCATTAAATGCTTGAAGACCAAAGTGATAACCCGTAGCCGAAAGAACGCCACCTAGTACAAATACACCGATATACCCGATTACTTTCATTTGAGTTTCACCTCTTCATCTTGTGCCATCACATAATTCAATTCTGCCAAGCGCTTAAAACGCTCAATGCGAATATTCAACAATTCAATATGCGCATTCAATGTCGCGATACGCGCCTGAACCACATCCGAAAAAACACCATCATTGCTGGTATAAGCATTCAACATGGCTTGTGCGCTTTCTCTGTAACTAGGAAGTAACTTTGTTTGATAAATACGGATTCGTTGATCTAGCAGAGTAATATCAGATGTCAGAACACGGTATTTCGCCATGAGTTCATTCAGCACCAGCTGCTTTTCAGAAAGAAAAGACTCAACTTGTAAGGATGCGGCTTTCACCTGAGCATCCTGTCGACTAGACGAAAATATTGGCACGCTGACACTCACCGCAATCGACGCCAGATCGGCTCGATCTTTGCCGCTTAGATCATCGCCACGATAACCGTAACCCAACGTAACGCCCCATTCTGGTTTGTACTTTTGCTCGGCAATCGATTTATCTATCTGCGCGGTATTGGATTGAACATCGACAATGCGAACCAACGGATGCTGGCTCAGACGAGCCGCCAATGCCAATGAATTCGATGAAAGCGACGAACGGCTATTAGACGGGGTTACCATAATGGGTTCACCCGTTGTTTTCAGAGTGATTTCTTGATCAGCTTTATTCTGACCAGCCATGGCCGGAAGAATATATTGGGATAATTTTTTCAGTGCATTTTCTTTCGCTTGGCGAAGCTGTGTTAGACGATGATCTAACTTAATCAACTCCAGCTCAGAACGCACTAAATCTTGCTGTTTGGCTCGCCCGTACGCCGAGCTATAACTGCTTTCCACTACCTCGTGAAGTTGTTCGAACAAGGTTCTATTTTGCTTAACGAGTTTGATACTTTCTTCGTAGCTGTAGGCCGTTAGCCAAAGATTTGACACTTCCATCGCCAGCATTGCGCGACGATTATCTCGCATCAAGGGCATTTGATCGCCTTGTGCGGCGTACTTTTCTCCTGTTAAACGTAAGGTATCGCCAGCTGGAAACATCTGCGATACCGACACGCTAAATTGCGTCATCGCTTCTTGGTTAAAATCAAAACTGTCGGTTGGCATATTCAATAAACCAACATTGATTTTTGGATCCGGCAACGCCGTCATACCTTGACTTAAGGCACGAATGGCATTTTCTTTTTGCTGGCTGGAAATCAACCAATCATCTTGGGAGACGGCTTTTTCCACCGCTTGTTGCAGGCTTAATACTTCTGCGCTCGCAACAAGTGGCAGTAACGACAATAGGAAAACGGAGGCAATACGATGCGTTTTACCGATTAAAAATCGACGGCAATAGACACTCTGTAATACATGACAGAATGCCAAAAAATTGTGTTTGGCCATTGGCTCGACTACTCATTTTTAAATTCATAAAATCTCAACGCGAATGAAAGCGATGAGTGAAACAGCGAATTTAAGAAATGACTATAGGGGGAAGTAAGGCGTATTTGGATGGGTAGAAACGTAAAATTCAGACAACAGAGCCGTATGAACAGAGGTGATTTTGTCAGAGTAAGAATGGTAACTGACCAGTAAGCCTGAAAAGCTACTGCAATGATTGTCCATACAATTTTGATGATTATGCTCTGATGTCAGACTGGAACATTCATCCGCCGAGGTTGAGGCACAAGAGGAAACTTCTTCAGAAGACATATGATGAACTGATAAATCAGACATGGTATGCGCTTCCATAGACATCATATTCGAGGAAGGCGACATCATACTGTTCGTTGCCATTGCCATCGAAAATAACGATAGCACAAACAGCAACAAACACACGAAACCGTGTTTTCTCGCTGATATGCTGATGTTATTTAAAACAAATGATGGCATTTATAAAACTCTCTGCTACTAATCAATAAACTATATGCAAGTAAAAAGCGTAAAGCAACTCAAACTTAAATTTTGATAATCATTTGGACTTCCCAGACTTTACAAGACAACAATTGACATAAAAACCTATCTAAATCGAGGTTTTCATAAACTTCAAGTATATCGTCACCATTGGTTTCATCATTCCATTTATCCATGGACTAAAAAAATACTTCCTTATATTTCCGCACTTTCAGATATCGAAAAAAGAAACACTTAAGTTGCCTTACATCGAAATAGCAACTAATATGTTTCTATAAATTAAAAAGCAACTTATTAGTTTCCTTATGATGAATCTACTACAGCAAATCAAAAATCGTCGTTTAGCACTGAAACTCAAGCAGAATGAAATGCCAATGCGTATTGGCATTTCTAGGCAGCAGTACCAACGGCTGGAAGCAAAAGGCAACCCAAGACTTGATACTCTTGAACTGATTGCCAAGGGTCTCAATAGCGATGTCATGCTGATTCCAAAAGAAAAGCTGAATGCTGTTTTAGCTGTTCTTGAAAGTGATGGTAACAACACATCTTTACCGCACAAACAGCCTGATCATTCTGATGAACAAAAACAACTATCGGATGATCCATGGAAAGGATTACTAGAAGACAAAGATGGAGACGAAGATGACAACGGAAATTAATGTTCTTAAGTTGACGTTACATGGCCATCTAGTGGGGTATTTGGCAGGGGCAAAAAATGGACGTAATGTTCTTCATTTTGCTGAAAGCTATCAATCTAATATAGCACGCCCTACTTTTAGCTTAACCACCCATCCAAATTTCCCACATGCTAATAAAATGCTATCTGAGCCATGGGCTACAAACCAACGCCTGCACCCTATTTTGTCTAATCTATTGCCTGAAGGTTCATTGCGAGAACTGATCGCTCAAGGGCTCAAAACCCATGTTGATAATGAGTTCCATATTTTATCTTATCTGGGTATGGATTTACCGGGGGCATTAGTCGCTGAACCGATGGAGCCTGAAGATGTTCCTCTACATTTATTCTCATCTCATGGCCAAGTAAAAGCGGTTAAATTCAACAAACTCAGCCAAGAAAACAAGTTCTCCTTGGCAGGCGTTCAGATGAAATTTTCCATGAAGGAAAAAGACGGTCGATACAATCTATCGAAAGATAATGTGCTTGGCGATTGGATTGTGAAAACACCGTCCACCAAACACAAAGAAGTACCCGCCAACGAGTTCACAGCCATGACTCTCGCCTCTCTTATAGGCGTAGATATTCCTGAAATAAAATTGGTCGAGATAGACCAGTTAGACAACCTTCCTCAAATCAACCTTCCGGATGAGAAATTGGCCTTCGCTATGAAGCGATTTGATCGACGTGACGACCAACGTATTCACATGGAAGACTTTGCTCAAGTTCTGGTGAAGTATCCACATGAAAAATACAATTCAGGCAACTACGAGCAAATAGCAAAAGTCCTGTATCAGTTTTCTGGTGATAGTCTAAGTGATGTCCAGCAACTTGCTCGTCGTTTACTCGCCAACATCCTATTAGCAAACGGCGACGCCCATTTGAAAAACTGGAGTTTACTCTATTCACCCAGACTCTCACCTGCTTACGACATAGTCACCACCAGTGTTTATATTGAAAACGAACAACACTTTGCCCTTAATCTAGCCAAGACGAAGGCTTGGTACGATGTCTCACATATCCTTCTCTGAAAAACAGAAAAAACGAATTTCTTACGAGACGTTCTAATGCCGAAATGCTTAGATGTTAATTGGAATCCAATATATATAAACTTAAATGAGTGTGTATCAAATCCCAGATGCGCTATTAGGGCTAAAATAATCTTGGAAATAAATCGGAATATTAACAAAAAAAGGTGTGGGTGCTGATTCTGTTAAATTGAAACGCTACAGAGAACTAGCAAAAGAGTTCTTACCGTCTGAACTCCATTCTCACATGATATTGTCGTGTGCTCTGGAAATTCTGTATGAGTTAACTGAAAAAATGACTGTTTTGATTGTTGATGAGGTAGTAAGTGCGCTAGCTACTGACGATGGAATGTCATTACTACTAGCGTTAAAATCCGCTCGTGATGTATTAGGTACACAGAGCAATAGCCTGCGCATGGTTTTTGCAGATACAGATCACGAAAAACTGTCCTATCTGGTTCGTGACTCACAACAGGCGTTCTATTGCTCTAGTCTGATTGTTGCCCCCTCGTAACCTAAACCTCTCCGATCATAAATATTTTATAGTCAAAAATCCAGGTGGTACAGCTGTACCACCCAGTTAGCCAAAACCATTTTTTATGTTGGCAACATCTCATAAATACTAATAATGATTATCTCACCTATTTATTTACGCATAAAAAATCAACAACACATTTAAATAACTCCTCTATTTAATTGCCTTAATAGCCTTAATAGCCTTAATAGCCTTAATAGCCTTAATAGCCTTAATAGCCTTAATAGCCTTAATAGCCTTAATAGCCTTAATAGCCTTAATAGCCTTAATAGCCTTAATAGCCTTAATAGCCTTAATAGCCTTAATAGCCTTAATAGCCTTAATAGCCTTAATAGCCTTAATAGCCTTAATAGCCTTAATAGCCTTAATAGCCTTAATAGCCTTAATAGCCTTAATAGCCTTAATTATATTAATTCATTACGGATATTACGAATAATACATTTTTACACTTAAGTTATGACTTTATGTGATTGATATTTAATGCTATTTTAATGCACTTAAGATAGAGATATGGCTTATTCGCAACCCCTTTAACTTAGTACTGTATTAATTAACTTAGTACGATACCATTTCAATATCGATATCATATCAAGTTAATAAAAAATTCATTAATGTAAAGAAATCGTAAAACATCTTGACCAACAAACCATGTTAAATAAATACTAGACAAAAACAGTTTGAGCTTATTAAATATGATTTTTGTCAATCCAATATTCACTACACTATTAAATGAAACAGAATTCGATATTGAACATATTTATATAGGGAGTTTCTACAAAAATTTGTCCCATATAAAAACTAGTGAAAAAGAGGTTGTACTTGAACGGACTCCATTTTTATTAAACGATAGATCAAATTACATTTTTCTTAACGACAATGATGAAACCTTAATAAATTCGATAAAATCATTAAAATACAATTATAAAACTTTATCAGTAAAAGTAACTAAGACAAATTTATCTAAAGAAGAATTAAAAGACACCTTCAAATTAATTGATATAAAAAATAAATCTCACAGAGATCTAGAGAACAACATTAAAAAATTAATAGTCCACGAAAATTATGCATTAAACTATCTTTGCGAATCAAAACAAAAACAACTGGGATACATAAACAAAAATTTCCTAAGCCAAAAATTCTCATCTCAAACACTATCAAGAATCAACAAAGATATAGATTTAGATTTATGCAAGAAAGCAATTGCTGAAAGAGATCTATTTGAAATAGAGGAAAGCAGTTTAAAAGAAACCTTAAAAAGAACAAAAGAAAATAATCGAAAACTTTTTCTTTATGAAATAATATCAAATTCAATAGACTTGGAAATCAGTAGCATTTACGATATCGATTTGATATGCGACTATATAATAAAAAACAATTTGACGAAGCCATTTCACTATTCACTAATGAAAGATTTATTTTCTGAATTATCAGAAACATTAAAATCACCTCCTCCAACAAAACTATTATTCCAGATAATTTCAGAAATAGAAGAAAAGAGAAATAATAAGGTAGAAAATTATAATTTCTTTATCGACGCATGGGGAAACAAAGATACAGATAAATCCCAAGTCATTGATTATTTTTCAGGAAAAATAGGGCCTTCCTTATGAGTAGTAGTAATTTTACTCAAGCATTAAGACTAACCATAAACTATTGGGATGAAATTGGAATATGGAGTAAGAATAAGCCTATATTAAAGAAGTTCTTAACATTTTGCTCTCCTCCGCCA
This sequence comes from Marinomonas pontica, assembly GCF_026191375.1. Lineage (GTDB taxonomy): Bacteria > Pseudomonadota > Gammaproteobacteria > Pseudomonadales > Marinomonadaceae > Marinomonas > Marinomonas pontica. Next base: position 70,935 of record NZ_JAODTL010000042.1, read on the forward strand.
TGCATATTTATGCAAAAGGGATTAATAAATAAACTTATAAAATATTACCATACAGATCTACTTCTATCCTTAAAAGATCTAAACTCTTTACTTTCTATTATTGAAAATACTACTTACGTAAAAACAACTACAGTAGACTATGACGAGGGTGTTGACTACCCCATTTCTTTTGGAATTAACAAAATAATCAATACAAAACGCCATCTTGGGCATGAATTTTTAACTCGCTTCATTTCAAGGTTTATAGAAAACACCTATTTAATCCTAAAACAAATTAGCTATGACGAAAGTGATAGAAAGATCTACAATGCTATTTTAGCAACCCGAGAGCTTGCTTTCACAAACATAGTTAATGCAATGAAGTCTGAAAATAAATTACCGGATAATACAAAAACAACTTTAAATAAAGATTTTCAACGATATCATGAATATATTGATGCTACAACTTACTCTATAGAGAATAGTTTTTGGAGATTATTTGATTACCTCCCTGTAAAACAAAAGAGTTCAACCCCTAAAAAAAATATAGAAGAAAAAACTGAAAAAAACAATGTACCTAATGATAAAACCACTTCACCTCCTAAGAAAAAAAGAAATAAAAAAACATCCCTTTCTGAAAATCATGTTCCCCGATTAATAACAACAAGGAAAAATCGTGGAACACGGCTAAGAAAGAAATCGAATCACATTTTGATTACTCTTCGCTATCTCTTCAATCCGTGTTGAGTTTCATAATATTCGTAGATCAGAAAAAACCAGAGTTAAGCAATCTGCTAATTTTGTGTTTTTTGACAGGCTTAACGCTTAAGAAGGCTATCTCAGCTATACGTACTAGTACTCATACAGAGACATTAAACGTATTTATCTCTAATACTCCAACTGATTCAGACTTATGTTCAGAAATCGAACTGAAAATATCCCCCCAAAGCTTGTTACACT
>NZ_JAODTL010000043.1 GCF_026191375.1 Marinomonas pontica
TGATTCAAAGTCTTGGGGCTTCGCCGGTGAAAATACCGTTAAAAGACGTAAAGTCTGCATTTGAACAGGGTAAACTAGAAGGGCGTTTTGCATCACTGTCTGTTGGTGAGGACAGTCAGATTTGGGATTATGCGCCGTATTTGAACGACTTACGAATTTGGATACCTAAAGAAATCGTTGTCATGAATAAGCGTGCTTATGATCAGCTGGACGAAAAGACCAAAGCCGCGATAGACAAAGCGTCTATAAAAGCCGAGCGTAATGGTTGGATAGAAACGAAAGAGCGTGTTGAGACAGATCTAGCTTCATTAAAAGACGGTGGCATTGTGTATAACCAACCGTCATCTTCACTTTTGAGAGAGCTTGAACGAATTAATCAACGAATGACAAAAGCGTGGGTCGAGCAAGATGAGAAGCAAAATGGCGGTATTTACCGAGCGTACAGAGAAGCACAGCGTCAGTCCCAAACTACTCATTAAGAAGTAAAAATGCACTACGAAGTAAGCAAGACCACACGATAAGTTGAGGCGTTTATGGCAAGAGGAAGACCCAGTAAAAAATCGCATATTGTCGAAGCGGCGTGTGAACTGTTTACCAAGCAAGGCTATCAAAGTACCAGTATTGATCAGGTGGTGTTGACGGCAGCGGTATCCAAGCCAACGGTATACAGTAATTTTCCGACTAAATTGGTGCTGTGGGAAACGGCGTTGTCGGCTTTGACTGAAAGAGCACAGGAGGAAATGGAGCAAGCGTTGTCTTCTCAGAATACGACCGCAGACTCAGACTTTATTGCTGGGTGGATAGCTCTATGGTCCGAATGGATCGTAAAGCCAGAACGGTTAGCAAGTTACCGTATTTTGTTGGGCGAGCAACATAAAATGGCGCCATCGACCTTTGCTTTATTTGCGGAGTTTGAAGCCGTGCTTGAATCCACTTTATTGGCTTGGATGACCGTTTTCTCAGTCCCTAATGAACGCTTTTTTATTTTAAAAGCCGTGAGTAAAGAGGCTCTTTTGACGCCCGCACTGATGAATCAGACTATTACAGGTAAAGATGAGTTGAGGGCACAACTTGAAACACTTAGTTATTAATGTATTCAAATAGTGTGGTTTTTTAACAGTTTAGGAGACACAGGTTGCGGTGTCTCCTAACAAAAAAGTGAGATATCTGCTATATCACGAAAACCCGTCACATGGCAGGTGCGTATTATTCGCCTGTTACGATCGTTTCGTATTTATTGAAGAATATATAAACGCTTGTAGACTCATGATACACAGAATGTACCTTTGTTATACCTCCATTTTTGCGTGCAGTGTCTTCTGAACAATCACCCGTTGCGATTAAACCAAGTACTGAAATACAAGAAGAGGTGCCTTTCTTCAAATCGGTAACACTGCTATTTTTAATGCCACCTGTGGACACACCTGAATGAGTGACTCCCGTGTATAAGCCACCGGAAACTGGGAGTTAGTTGAACAGCCTGATAGCAGTAAAACCAAAGATGATAGAGCAATACCTAGGGATTTTTTCATTTTAAGTCCATTAAAATAGAGGTTAGTTTTTTGAGCGCTTGGATTATACTCAAAAAAACTAACTTCACAACTTCCGCTATTTACCCTCAAATTTTATATTTCATTGACTTCTTCTACTCTGCCTTTCTCTGCCCAGTACATAAGGCATAAGGCCAGCGTTCCCATGATGACAAAACCCCCAGAAATAGGCATTAACGTGTTGTTGTACATCTGGCCTATTACCGTGCCGATGCTCATGGACATAATGGATGAGACGGAACCGATTACCGCAGAAGCAATGCCGGCGACATGTCCCATGGGCTCCATAGCTAGAGAGTTTACGTTGCCAAACAGCAAGCCAAAGCAGAAGAATAAAATGGCAGCGTAGATTAAGAACATCCATAAGCTAATGGTAACAACCGCATGCAAGGCAAAGAAGGCGATGGACGTAATCACGACCACGCAGATGGCTCTAAAAGCGATGTATTTTGCGCCATGTTTTTCGACAATGCGGGAGTTGATTAAAGACGAAAATCCCAGCACCAGCGCCAATAGCCCAAAGTAAAGTGCAAACAGGTTACCGGTTTTAAACTGCACCTGAAAAATTTGTTGTGATGAGTTTAAGTAACCAATAAAACTGCCAAAAAATAGCCCCATGCAAATGGTGTAACTTGCTGTGATTCTATTCGTTACGACTTCTTTAAAGCCTTCATAAAAGCCTTTTTGTGTAAAAGGAATACGATTAGATTTTGGTAAGGTTTCCTTTAAGCGCCAGCCAATCCAAACAATCAAGCAAGCTGCGTAGACGAGGTACATTTCAAAAATGCCACGCCAGTCTGATACAAACATAATGGCTTGGCCTAGTGTTGGGGCAATCGCTGGAACTAAGACGAAGATCATCATTACCAAAGACATGATGCGTGCCATTTGAGCGCCATGGTACAAGTCTCTAACCAACGAAATAGCCGAAATATAAGGGCCGGCCACACCTAAGCCTTGAATAAAGCGTCCCAACATGAGTAATTCCAAACTATCGGCTTGGTAGCACACAATAGTGCCAACCAAATACAGGGCAAAACCACCAAACAGAATGGGGCGACGGCCCAAAGAGTCCGACAACGGGCCACAAACCAATTGGCCTAATGCCAATCCCAAAAACAACATGCTGATAAGAAGTTGTGGTTGGTTTGCCGTCACCGCACCCAATTCGTTGCCGATAATGCCAAGGGCTGGCAATAAAGCATCAATAGAAATCGCGGTGATAGACATTAACAAGGCGACTAAAAGCGTGAACTCTTTTGACCCCATGCCGGAGGCAGCGGTGCTGTTGTGTGCATTTTCCATATAGCGTTTCCAAGAAAATAGGATGTTTAAAGGGAAGAACTAGGTCGGTCCCTAATAATAGCTGAGTATTATACTCAGGCTTTATATTGCTACGTTTACGAATGTGTGCATGAAATAAGGAAGTGATTGGATAATGTTTAATCTTTGTGATTCGTTTGCGTAATTTATAAGATGGCTTATTTCGTGAGTCGTCTTAGGGAGAAGGAGACAGTTTTATGCATAACAGTGAGCAAGAAAAAATAGAGCTTGAACATCAAGCGGCTAAGCTTTTTATGCGTTGTTATGAAAATAATACCGGCAAGCATATTCGTCATATTTGGCACAATGATCCAATACGTCCTGATGTGTCTTGTATGTTAGAAGGGGAACGCCTAGATCTGGAAATTGCGCATTTGTATGGTTCTGAAGAAGAGGCTATGGAGTTGTTGGGACGTGACTTAAGCCCGGCAACACGCGAAGTGCTTCGAACGCTAAAGAACGAACCTGCGGACGAACGCCTACTGCGAGCGCTCAATAAAATTTTGGAAAACAAAGCCAGTAAACGTTATGAAACCCATCGTGTTTGGTTGGTGATTCGTAATACTCACCCGGCGTGGACTCAATCTGACATTAAAGCGCTGGAGCACTGTATAACCATGCCGATCCCACATGCGTTCGAAAAAGTGTGGATTTTAGGCGACATTGAAGGAAAAAGCGGCATTGTTCGCTTGTACCCGTAGTCATCAATTATTTAGGCTGATTCTGATTGGCATAGGCGCGTTTTTTTGCACGTTCATTGAGTCGTATTTGTTCGGCTTTGTATTTTTTAAGAACGATTAACCCGACGATGAGTGCAGCACAAAAGAAGATAATGGCGAAAGCGCCAAGGGCGACGGTAGCAAGAGAATGCATAATATGAGTGCTCACTATTTGTGCTAAATTGAAAAATAATAGCAGTGATTATATAAAAAAATGACCACGTTCACAGAGATGTAACCTGGTCATTTTTGTATTTGCTAAGTTTACTTTGGATGGCTCTAGCGTTGATGTACGCACTTTCCTGCAGAATACGTCGCTTGGATTGCTCGGTCGTCGCCTATGGTCATGAAAACAAATAGGCTTTCTTCTATGTTTTTAGAAAGAGCTAAGCGTGATTTTAATAATGGCGTGGCTTTTTTATCAAGGAGGATAAAGTCAGCTTCACTGCCCACCGCCAAGTTGCCAATTTTATCTTCTAAGCGAAGCGCTCTCGCACCGCCTAGGGTCGATAAATACAAAGATTTGATTGGGTTGAGGTTTTCGTTTTGCAGCTGAATCACCTTATAGGCTTCATTCAGGGTTTGTAGCATAGAGAAGCTGGTGCCGCCACCGACATCGGTGCCAAGACCCACGTTCACTTTATGCTCTTCTGCTTTGCTTAATTTGAATAAGCCGCTACCAATAAATAAATTGGACGTTGGGCAAAATGAAATCGCTGATCCTGTTTCATGCAATCTATGGTATTCGCTGTCACACAAATGGATGCCATGAGCGAACACAGATCGTTCGCTCAGGAGTTTATGTTGATCATAAACATCCAGATAGTTTGTGCTTTGTGGGAATAGGTCTTGTACCCAAGCGCATTCGTCTTTGTTTTCGGATAAGTGTGTATGCATGTACACATCCTTGTATTCGCCTAACAGTTTACCCGCCAATTGTAACTGCTCGTCGGAGCTTGTTGGTGCGAAACGAGGGGTGATGGCGTAATGCAGTCGGCCTTTATTGTGCCATGTATCGATCAGTTCTTTGCTTTCTTGGTAACTGCTTTCTGGTGTGTCGGTCAGGTAATCTGGCGCGTTTCTGTCCATCATGACTTTGCCGCAAATCATGCGTAAGTTGTGTACTTCGCACGCTTCGAAAAAGGCGTCTACGGACACTTTATGCACGGTGCCAAATACAAGTGCTGTGGTGGTGCCATTGCGAAGTAGTTCGCTAAGGAAACGTTCCGCCACCTCTTTGGCATGAGCTTTGTCACTGAATTTACTTTCTTCTGGAAAAGTATAGGTATTCAACCAAGTTAACAGCTGCTCACCGTAGGAGCCAATCATGTCTGTCTGCGGGTAATGAATGTGAGTGTCTATGAATCCAGGGGTGATGATGGCATCAGGATGATGTTCTACGACGGTGCCTTGAGGAAGTGAAGAAAGTAGGTCTTTGGCGTGACCTAACGCATAGATTTTATCGTCTTCAATGACCAGTAAGCCATCTTCAAAGTATTCATACGCTGCACTGATGCCCACATCTTTTGGGTCGGCAATGCAGTGAACAATGGCGGAGCGCCACGCTTTTAAATGGCTCATATGTCTCTCTTAGCGGTTGTCGTGTGTTTTGAAAAAGATATTTGACCGAGTGGTTATACTTTATCAGGTCTTTTTCAGGCTTTCATCCATCCTTTGCGTCCGTTTCGAAAAAATCCATGCGCCTAGCTTGATGATTACTACTATGAACACGCCAAAAGCGTCGGCGTAAAAGTCCAGCCATTCACCATGTCTGTTCACATAAGGCTGAATTATTTCGACAACACCGCCCAAAAGAATGATCAGCATGGCGAGGCTTAAAAAGCGTTTTAAAGGCCCAAAGGCACACAATAAGGCCCATCCACCAAACCCGATGATGTGGTGAAGTTTGTCTGTACCAGGCACAGGAGGGAGTTGAGCGGCAGGGGTTAGAGTGGCAACAAGTATAATCACTGCACCGATGATAAAACCGACAGCTTGCGCTGTCGGAGTAAACCAGAACGATGTGGGTAAGCGCGTAAACATTAGCGAAGGATTCGAGCGCGAATGTTTTTGCCTTTGATTTTTTTGTTTTCAAATTCTTTAACAACGCTTTTGGCAACGGCGTTATCGATGGACACATAAGCATGAAAATCGAAAATATCGATTTTGCCGACTTGAGATTTGTCCAATCCTAGACCCGCGGTTAATGCACCAAGAATATCGCCTGGGCGAAGCTTGTTTTTTCTGCCTGCGTCAAATGAAATGGTGGTTTTCTGTGGTATCAAACGATAGTGCGGATCGAGCGATTCCAATTCAATAAAGTTGGCGGTGATGCCAAACCGAGTTTCAATATCTCGCACTTTGTAGTCGTCTTTTGATGTTACAAGATTGACGGCAATACCTGCTGCGCCTGCACGGCCAGTTCGACCGATACGGTGTGTGTGCACGTCGGTATCACGAGTGGTGTCATAGTTCACGACAAGGTCGATTTCTTTTACGTCGATACCGCGAGCGGCTACGTCAGTGGCCACTAATACACAGCTGCTCTGATTACTGAAACGAACCAATACTTGATCGCGTTGCCTTTGTTCAAGATCACCGTGAATGGCTTGCGCAGCAACTTTGTGTTCCGCTAACCAATCTGCAACGACTTGAGACTCTGCTTTTGTGTTACAGAATACGATCGCTTGGCGAGGTTCAAAGTGTTGTAACGCTGCCAAAAGCGTCTCGCATTTGTCTTTGTTTTCGCTGCGAACGAAAAATTGTTCTATATTTGGTTTAAGGTCTTCTTGAACTTCCACTTTGATACTAACAGGGGCATTTTGAAACTCTGTACTAATGGCTTCGATGCCATCGCCGTAGGTAGCCGAAAAAAGCAGGGTTTGGCGGTTATTTGGTGTGAGCTCAACCACTTCACGAATACTATCGACGAATCCCATGTCTAGCATTCGGTCGGCTTCGTCCAATACCAGAGTATTTAACGCGTTTAGCTTGAGAGTGCCTTTGCGTAAATGCTCCATCAAACGCCCAGGTGTCCCAACCACAATGTGCGCACCGTGTTCTAAAGACCCAATTTGTGGTCCAAACGGCATACCACCACATAAGCTAAGTACTTTGATGTTGTCTTGAAAACGAGCCACTTTACGAATTTCTTTAGAGACTTGGTCAGCAAGCTCGCGAGTTGGACACATAACCAGTGCTTGTACGCCAAAGAAACGAGGGTTGATCTTAAGCAACAGGCCAATTGCAAAGGCTAAGGTTTTACCGCTGCCCGTTTGAGCTTGAGCTAGGATGTCTTTACCCTCAATCATCGGCGGTAAACTTTGCTCTTGAATAGGCGTGAACGTAGTGAACCCCATGTCAGAAAGCAAGGCGGTTAATTTAGTTGGAAGTAGTGTATTTAAGGTGTGATTGAATTGGGTCACAAAAGGCCTGTCTATTAGAATAAATAATACGCGAAGAATACCAGAAAACAGCGGTAAATACTTTTCTTCGATAATTATTCCGTGTTGGTTTTATGGTTTTTAGGTAAAGTGACTAGGTAAGGTTCATAGAGGAACCGACGGCTTCATTTGAAACTGGTAAACATCCATAGGTAAACAATGATTTCATTAAGAAACCACGTGAAGAGTAAAAAGGCGCCTGCCAGTGTTTTTAGTGTTGTTTTTTTATGTGGTGTGATCATCAGTTTTGCGATGTATTGGGAAGAGTCTGAGCATGCCTACATCGACCAAAAAGCGCTTGGAACCCATTTCACAGAAAAGCTAAACAATACCTTAACGCAATACAAATCTGAGTTTTCGGCCGTCGTGGCTTTAATCGAGTCGAGTAAAGGAGAGGTGACATCGGAACATTTTGCCCGTTTTGCTCGTAATTTAGTAAGTACTCATGAGATGAGCTTGTACTCTGCTCAATATGTTCCGCTGAGCAAAAAAAATGAGTATGAAATTAAGCAAAGAATTTTGCTGGGTAACAGCGATTTTACGATTCACCCAGAAGGTGACAGAGCCGAATATTTACCCCTGACACTGGGGTACCCAGATAAGCTTGTTTATGGCTATGACCTTTTATACCCAGATTATAAATATGTAGCGTCTATTCAAGCGGTTCGTAATGCGTCGGATGTGGCTCTATCGCAACCCTCGTTATCACCTTTTGCAGAGGATGCGGAAAATTCTTTTCTGGATACCTTTATTTTTAGAGCCCCCATTTATCTTTCTGTTGATGTTCGCCCTTCTAAAATAACCGACAGTATTGGTTTTCACGGTATGGTAGGCGCCTATTTTAACGTGGACGATTTACTCAATCAGATTGCGCCATTGGTGAACAAAACCCTCTTTTACCGAATGGGCGATATCACAGAGGGCCCACCAATTTGGTTTGCTGATTCATCAAACAACGCATGGAAAGAAGGAGAGTACAATTCGTCAACGATTGCAATTGCTGGGCGTAAGTGGCGAGTCGATACACGTTACATTGAAAGCATTCAGAGTCAGTTGCATTGGTGGCTGATTTTAATGCCCGTATTGCTGTTTACCGTATTAGGGTTGTGTTTAGCATTTTATACAAGAAAGCTGTCCCTAACGTATTTTGCCATGTTGGACACCGTAAATAAGCGTATTGAAATTGATGAACTAACCGGGCTTTTCAGTCGTTATCAGATACAACATAGGTTGAGTGAGCTTATTGTTGGTTGTAAAAAGACCGACAAAAAATTAGCCGCTATGATCTTAGATTTAGATCATTTTAAAACCATTAATGACGCATTCGGGCATGGTGTAGGAGATAAGCTTCTCGTCAAAGTGTCTGAACGGTTAACGTCGGTCTTGCCTGAAAATGCCGAAGTGGGCTACCTAGGCGGTGACGCATTTTTGGTGATTTTGGTGCAAAGTGACCATCAAGAAATGCCGCAACTAAATACGCTCTCAAAAGACATTATTCATAAGATCAGTCAGAGTTATTTTGTCGATGGCCTGACATTGGACATCGGTTGCTCTATCGGTGTGGCTTTGTTTCCTGACTTTGGTTTAGATGCAGTGACCTTGATTAAAAATGCAGACATGGCGGTATATCAAGCCAAAACAGCAGGGCGTGCAACGTATCATTTTTACGACGGTGAAATGGGGCAGCGGTTTGCTCGCAATGTGCGGATAGAAACACGTTTGCGACAAGGGTTGCTAAATGAAAAGCTTGAACTTCACTTTCAACCCAAAGTCGATTTGATGAGCGAGCGATGTGTGGGTATGGAAGCCTTGTTACGCTGGGAAGACGAAGAATTAGGTGTTGTTTCTCCGGCTGAATTTGTTCCTATCGCGGAGCGAAGTGGGATTATTTTGCCTTTGGGGGATTGGGTATTTGAACAAGCCTTCCGCCATATTATAGAGTGGCAAGAGCAAGGTATTACTGTGCCACCCATTGCGATTAATTGTTCAGCGGCGCAGCTCAAACGCGTGGATTTCTTACCTAAATTAATGGCCTTGTTAGATAAATATAAGGTGGATCCCAGTTTGTTGGAAATAGAAGTCACCGAGTCTATTTTGATTGAAGATGCTGAAAGTTGTGCCGAACTGTTACGACAGATCAGTCGTCTTGGTATGAAACTGGCGATTGACGATTTTGGAACGGGATATTCCAGCTTGAGCTATTTGAAAAACTTCCCTTTCATTATGTCAAAATAGATCAGGTATTTATTCGAGATATTATTGAAGATGACAATAACGCCGCATTAACAAAAGCGATTATCAGTCTGAGTCACAGTTTGGGTTTGAAAGTGATTGCAGAAGGTATTGATAGCAACGAACAGTTAGCGTTGTTGCGGGAATACGGTTGCGACATCGGACAGGGTTATCTTTTTAGCAAAGCGTTGGGCGCTCGTTCAATGGGAAGTGATCCAATTATGGTGGCGCTGAACGAGCAAGAACAGCATCTGTAAACCGAGATAATGATGGGTTAAAGTCAGTCGCTCGCGGTGGTTTAAAGTGATCCACTGCGAGCTATTTTGTGTTTTAGCGCTTCCCAAAATTGCGTTAGATTGGGGTTCTGATTGAACTTTGAACGGTACAACCGTATTTCTAAGGGGATGTGCCAGTTTTCTTCGCCCGCCAACGCCACTTTCCCGTAATTTAGGGTGTCTAACATGAGGCGTTTTGGGATCCAACCCACACCGTAACCTTCTTTTACCATGGCTTTGATGCTGACAGAGTGATAATTCTCTGACAGTGTTTGTAGCTGAGGAATGTCTCGTTGTCTTTGTAGGTGGTGGTGAATCACCGGTTGCAGGAATGAATTTTCATAATAGCCAATATAGGGTAATGGCTTACGTTTGGCGCCTGGCAGCGTGAACTTAGGCTCACCCGTTGCGTCGGTCGCGCTACAAGGAATGAGTGTTTCTTCGGCAATCACCAAATGTTCATACTGTTCATCATCAAGCGCACGAATGAAGTTAATCGCCGGATGCCAATAACACAGCATGATGTCGCATTGTTGATCCATTAATGAGTTCACAAAATCAATGCCCAACCAAGAACTCGACTTCATATTGATGTCGAGATCCATGTCGATACTTTGGCAAAAGGGTTCGATCACTTCTTTGTAAAAACTCAGGAATAGAGTTTGCGTTGTGACAAAGCGTACTTGGGATTCTTCCTGTTTGCGGATCTCTTGGCAACGCTCTTTCGTATCCCTTAATTGTCTTGTAATCAGCTCGGCGCTTTGCAGAAACACTTCGCCTGCAGGTGTTAATGACAGAGGCAATGTGTTGCGGTCAATAAGCGTGACGCGCATTTCTTCTTCCAGTAACTTAATGCGTCGACTAAACGTAGGCTGTGTCACGTTTTGTTCGTCCGCGGCACGCGAAAAATGGCGCGTTTTCGCTAGGGCGATAAAGTCCTCAAGCCATCTTATTTCCATGAGGCCTCCTGACGAGCAGAAGAGAAAAGGCGAGCATCATAGACGACCCTCCTCAATAGCGTGACATGCCACACTGCTGCCATCACTTTGTAACGTCATAGCGGGTGAGGATTCGTAACACCGCTGATTGGCATAAGGGCATCGCGCTTGAAAAACACATCCGATGGGCTTTTCCGTTGGGGTTGGTACTTCGCCAATGAGTCGAATGGGTTGCGCTGTGTTGCTGTCTAATCGAGGAATCGCCGATAACAAGGCTTGTGTATATGGGTGTTTTGGTGAGCTGAACAAAGTGGCTGTGGGTGCCAGTTCACAGACTCGCCCTAAATACATGACGGCCACACGAGTGGCAAAGTGCTCTACAACCGCCAAATCATGCGTAATGAACAAGTAGCTCAGATTTCGCTCTTCTTGTTTGTCCATCATAAGATTGAGAACTTGAGCTTGCACGGACACGTCCAAAGCCGACAGCGGCTCGTCCGCGACAATAAAATCCGGCTCTACGGACAAAGCGCGAGCCAAGCTAATACGTTGGCGTTGACCGCCCGAGAATTCATGAGGGTAACGGTCGGAACTGGACGCCGAGATGCCCACAGACTCTAGAAGTTCGTCAATTTTTTCATCCACATGAGATTGAGACAGTTGTGGATTATGGAAGGAAATTGGCTCGCTCAGCGTTTGATACACCGTCATTCTGGGGTTGAGCGACGCGTATGGGTTTTGAAACACCATTTGCATACGACGACGGAAAAACATACGTTGACGATCGTTAAGTTGATCGATGCGTTGGTCAAGATAGTGGATTTCACCGGCGCTGGGTTTGGTTAACCCCATAATGACCCGTGCTAACGTTGATTTTCCGCACCCCGTCTCCCCGACCACACACAGTGTTTCTCCTTGGTTGACTGTAAGGTTTACGCCATTCAGTGCATGAACGCTGTCTTTGTGTCGGGTGAGTTTGCCTTGATGCAGGCGCCATTGTCCCAGCCAGCTTTCCTTGGTGGTAAAGGCTTTTTCGAGGCCGCTAATTTGAATAAGAGGCGTTGCCATTACAATGCCTCCTTTTCATTCTCTGAAAATTCATTCAGCATGTCTTCTATAATAAAGCAGGCCACAGTGGACACACCGTTGTAAATAAACTGCGGTTTTTGTGTGGCGTAAGGGCATCGAGGATGAAATGCACAGCCGGATGGGCGCTCGGTCAAAGAGGGCATGCTGCCTTGTATTTGGTTGAGGCGTTGGCCAGGTAACGTCATCTGAGGCAAGGCGTTTAGCAATCCTTGGGTATAAGGATGCTGAGGATCATTGATGATTTCCAATGTCGGGCCTTCTTCTACTATATGACCGGCATACATGACTAGGGTTCGTTCAGCCACTTTAGAGACCACGCCAAGATCATGGCTGATCAAAATAAGCGCCACGCCGTTATCTCGGCAAATGGCCAATAACAGCTGGAGAATTTCGGCTTGAATAGTCACATCCAAGGCGGTAGTGGGCTCATCTGCAATAATAATATCTGGGTTCAATAAAAGCACAGACGCTATGATAACCCGTTGTCTCATCCCGCCAGATAATTCGTGAGGGTATTGATCAAAGCGCTTTTCGGGAGATGCAATTTGCACGTTGTGCAGTTTTTCAATGGCAATGTTACGCGCATCTTTGTACGAAATTTTTGTGTGGCTGCGGATGGTTTCCACCAGTTGATCGCCAATGGTCAAGACGGGGTTTAACGTCATCATTGGATCTTGGAAAATCATAGCAATGCGTTTGCCTCGCACTTCCTGAAGCTGGCGAAGGTTCATGGTTGTCAGTTCTTTGTTTTCTAATTTAATTGAACCTGATTCGATGTAACCTGGTTTACCAATCAAGTTGACTATAGAAAAGCCAAGAATGGATTTTCCTGCCCCCGATTCACCCACGATCGCAATTCGCTCACCGCGATTAAGGGTAAAGCTGACGTCAATCAGAGCAGCCAGTTCCTGCTTTTTCATGTGAAAGTTGACGTGTAGATGGCTGACGCTTAATAAATTCATATTAGTCTTTATACGTCCTTGGATTTAGATGGTCGCGCAACCAATCGCCCAGTAAATTCATGGCCAAAATTAAAATAATCAAAGTGACGCTAGGAATCACACAAATCCACCATGAGCCTGCAAACATGTAGGCGAAGCCTTCGGAAATAAGTGACCCTAATGACGGCTCAGTCGCGGGCATTCCCAAGCCTAAAAACGACAGTGCGGCTTCGGCGACAATAGCGTTAGCAATTTGGACAGTGAAGATAACCAGAATGGGCGATAAGGTGTTGGGCAAAATGTGTCGAAACATAATGCGTTTTGAGCTGATTCCCATCACTCGCGCCGCATCGACATACTCTTGCTGCTTCTCCGCTAACACAGAGGCTCGAATAGTACGGGCAAAAAGCGGCCACTCGGTTAAACCAATAACAAGAATCAAGATGACCATGGCCAGTTGTTGGTAACGCGCCATACCAAACAAGGATTGGAAGATGGCTAAAAACACAATGGCCACCATCATATTGGAAAAAGACAGTTGAATGTCTGCACAGCGCATTAAAAAATTGTCGATACGGCCACCTAAATACCCCGCCACCAGACCAATGCAGATGCCTAAGGTGGCCTGAATCAAAACAGCGCAAATGCCGATGGTGAGTGAAAGTCGCGTGCCATATAAAATAACCGACAGTAGGTCGCGACCTTGGGCGTCTGTGCCTAATAGGAATCGGCTGTCTCCACTGATCCAGCTAGGGGCAATCTCGGAATTCATCAAATCCATAAACGCAGGGTCGACAATATCAAAGGGGGCAACCAAGGGAGCCAGTAGGGCAACAAGGCAATAGAAGAGAAAGATAATCAGCGCCAACATGGCCAGTTTGTCGCCAACAAAACCCGATAAAATATGGCTCCAGCGGCTGCCAGAAACCGGATGAATGAGGTCTTTTTTCGAGTACTTCATAGTCCATGGCTCGCTAAACGTACGGTGGGGTTTACTAAGCCGTAGATCAAATCCACTAACGTGTTGGTAATTACAAAAATTCCACCAACAACGATCAAATAGGCCGAAACCAGTGGCGTGTCTACCCGACTTACAGCGTCCATGAATAAGAATCCCATCCCTGGCCATTGAAAAATTGTTTCTGTCAAAATGGTATACGCAACCAGTGTTCCAGCTTGAATGCCACCGACCGTAATGACAGGCAGCATGGTGTTTTTTAAGGCGTGGACAAAATAAATTCGTGGCGCTGACAGCCCCTTTGACCATGCAAACCGAATGTATTCAGACTGCAACACTTCCATCATTTCGGCACGGATTAGGCGAACAAAAATAGGCATTAGGGCAATGGCAAGGGATAAACTTGGTAACAGTAAATGTTTTAAACCGTCTTTGGTGACGAGCCCACTTTCCCATAGGCCGAATACTTCGGTGGTTTGGCCCCGACCAAAGCTGGGCACCATGTTTAATTCTATCGAAAATATGTAGACCATTAGAATGGCGATGATAAAAATAGGCACGGAAAGCCCTATAGAACTGATGACCATCAGCAATCGAGATAGAATGTGTTTGGGCTTTATAGCAGCAAGAACGCCGCATGGAGTGGCCACAAGAATGACAATAATAATGGCGCAAAGTGCCAGTTCTAATGTGGCAGGAAGCTTTTCTAAAATCACATCAAGGGTGGGTTCTTTATAGTAATAGGAAGTGCCAAGATCGCCTTGAACAGCGCCCTTCGCAAACCGCCAATACTGAACAAAGAAGCCGTCATTTAGCCCCAGTTCATTGCGCAGTTGATTGCGTTCTTCTGGCGAGACAGTCATGGCCACCATTTGCTGAACGGGGTCACCTAATTTGTCTTGGATAGAAAAACTGATCACACTGATAATGACCATAACAAAGCAGGCTTGCATGAGGCGACGCAGTAAAAAAATCAGCATAAGGTGAGGGTGCTTCCACTGGTCAATAACGGGTTTTCTATCCGACTAAACACGCTCACAAGTTGACGGTGTTGATTATTCTTCAATGAATAAGTCTCCTATATGAGGGTAGTTTTGATCGTTCACGATGTCTTTGATTTTGACTTTGTCTTTTGCTGCCCATGTCAATGACTGCCAATACAGCGGCACGATGGCGGCATCCTTGTATAAGGTGCGTTCTATTTGCTGCAAAAGTCTAAGGCGCCGTTCGGGGTTCATCTCTCGGTTTGCTTGGCGAATGTCATCGTCAATGTTAAACCTACAATATTCGCTGGCATTATAAGCGCCCATGCCGGTTTTGGCATCTGTGCAGGCAATAATAAATTCAAATAAATTGTTGGAATCCATGGTGTCTGACTGCCAGCCGAGCATCATCATGTCGGCACTGCGGTTATCAAACTCTTTGAAGTATTGAGCTTTCGGTAGGGTTTTAAGGTCGACAACAATGTGGATTTTAGACAGCATGGCGCTGATTGCTTGTGCGACTTTTTCGTCACTCATATAGCGGTTGTTAGGGGCCATCATGCTGATTCTAAAGCCGTCTTCGTATCCGGCTTCTTTCATTAATGCCAAAGCTTCAGTGATGTTATATTCAGGCTCTAAGTTGTTGATGTGGCCTAAAAAGCGGTCTGGGCTTAACTGGCCTGCAGGCGTTGCGTAACCTTTTAGTATTTTGTCGACAATAAGGGATTGGTTAATGGCAAGGTTAATGGCTTTTCTGACACGAATGTCTTGAAATTCTTTGCGGCGCTTTTGGTTCATGTGCAACAGTAAAATACGGGTGCTCGGCAGTGTTACTAGCTGGATATTGGGCACCTTTTGTGCGTTCGATATCAATGGGAGAAACAGGGAAAATAAAGTCTACGTCCCCTGACAGCAACGCTGCCAGTCGGGTCGAGTCAGTGCGAATGGGGGTTAAAATGACCTTGTCGACGTTACCAGCGGAGTCTTTGTCCCAATAATGCGGGTTGCGGTCTAGCTCCATGCGGCTTCCAAGCTCTCGGTTTACAAGAATAAATGGCCCCGTTCCAGAAACGTGCTGAGAGGCGAAGGTCTCACCGTACTTAATAATTTGATCTTGGTCTTGGTAAAACGTTTTATCCAACGGGAAAACGTAGGTCATGATGTTGAGCAGCAAAGGATTGGTATAGGTGGTGTGCACGTCAATGGTGTAATTGTCTACCATTGAAACCGTGTCTATCGTGTCGAACATGGCTCTAAAATCGGGAGACTTTTTTAAACGCTGTATCGTGTAAATGACGTCTTTGGCTGAAAATGGGTTTCCGGTACGAAAGGTCACGTTTTTACGCAGAAAAAAACGCATTGTATGGTTGTCAATTCTTTCCCATTTTGTGGCGAGTCGGGGTTCAAATTGACCATTTTGATCCCATCGTAATAAAGGGTCGAAAACAAGATGCGAAAATTGCAATGTGCTTTCAGATAGCTGTTCATGTGGGTCTAATGAAACGGGGTCGGTATCGAAAGCAATCTTAAGTGTGGTTGCCATGGCTTGGTTGCCTAAAGCGAATGCCAAGCAGCAGGCTATAATGACCTTTATTCTCATTTTCGTTGGTCTCGCGTTGGGTTTGGCTTTGTCGATGTCATGAATGTCATCCATACGCCGATGATTTTTATAGTGAGAGTATCTCAAGGGGCGTGAATCTTGACCATTAAGATGACAATTGAGCATTTTTACAAAAAATAGACTAAAAAGACAGCCAGTCCGCTGTGCGTTGACGCAATTGGATAACATTGTCTTTTCTCTTTTAACTGAGTTTTAACGATAAAGGCGTCTATGAATTATTTTGCACACCTTCACATTGCTTCACTTACTCACACCTCGTGGGTAGGCAATTTGTTGGGGGATTTTCCGGTCGATGCAGCACAGCTGGATGCGGATCTACTAATGGGGTGGCGTTTGCACCAAAAGGTGGACGTGATGGTGGATCAACATGATGCCAGTGTGCAGTTTCGTTCCATGCCAAGAAAAGGGCGTCGACGTTTTGCAGGAATAGTTCAAGATATCGCGATGGATTACTGGCTTATCCAGTATTGGGAACGCTTTAGCCAAACGCCTTTGGATGTTTTTTGCCAGCAGGCGTTGACTGGGTTGGTTCGCGATAAAGAACGTAGCCCAGAGCGCTTGAAAAATATGATCAGTTCTTTAGAAAAGGAGAATTGGCTGTCCAATTTAGGCACTGTTGATGGGGTGGAAAAAGCGTTATTTTCGATTATGCGACGTTGGCGGCACGGTGAGCATTTAAAGGCGTTTGTAGACGATTTGGAGCCAGTGATTGAGCAAGCTAGATTGCCATTTTTGAGCTTATATCCTGATTTGCTGGCGTTCGTTAACGAAGAAATGAAAAAAGCCGAGGCCACACACAGCCTCGGCTAACGGACCGTTCGACTATTGAATCTATAGTCAGTCCAATCGAGAGAACAACCAGACTAAGCGGAGTAAGCTCGGTGCAGATTCCTTGCTTTGCTTAATCTGGAATGGATGAGTATAGAGTGTTTGCTATAGCTTGCCTTGACTTGCGTCAGAGTTGTCTCTTTCAGAAGGTCAAATTCAAAGGCGAAGGTTCGTTTCTTTATAAGCAGAGTATTTTCTCTATCTTGTATGAAGTTGTGGTAGAATCCGCCACCGAAAAAAGCTTGGTTAAAAGGGGAGAGTTAGGGTGAGCGTTCAGTGGTATCCAGGACACATGAATAAAGCGCGTCGTGAAATCGAAGAAGTTATGACGCAAGTTGATATCGTGATTGAAGTGTTGGATTCCCGTATTCCTGACTCCAGCCAAAATCCTATGCTTAATACATTGCGGGGTGATGTACCTGTGCTTCGTCTTTTGAATAAAAAAGACTTGGCAGACAAAGCTCGACTAGACTTATGGTTAGAGCATTGGCGCGGTAGTGAGACCGTTTTAGCGCACCCCTTTTCGACGTTAGATAAAGCCGATGTGGCGAAAATCAGTCAGTGGGTTGGTCAAATGGTGCCTCATAGAGGAAGTGCTGAAAAACCAATCAGAGCCATGATTGCGGGAATTCCCAATGTGGGCAAATCCAGCCTGATGAACGCTTTGTTAGGGCGACGGGTCGCAAAAGTGGGGGATGAGCCCGCAGTGACCAAATCCCAGCAGAAGCTTAAAGTGACGAACGGTTTTCAAATCCTCGATACACCGGGGATTTTATGGCCCAAAATTGAAAACCCCGATGCCAGTTATCGTTTGGCGGTAACGGGCGCGGTGCGAGACACGGCGATTGATTACGAAGACGTGGCGTTGGCCGGGTTGAAGTTTTTTATTGCGGATTATTTGGATGCGTTGGTGACACGTTACAAGTTAAAAGATGTATCTACAGACCCATATGAAGTATTGAAAGTAATTGGTTCTAAGCGCGGTGCGTTGCGCTCAGGTGGTAAAGTTGACATGCACAAAGCGGCGGAGGTTTTTTTAAACGACGTCCGAACGGGGGCAATTGGTCCTTATGTAATGGAAACGCCTGAGATGATTGCGTTGGAAGAACGTATGGTTGAAGAGGCGAAAGCCAAAAAAGAAGCGGAGCGCCAAGCCAGATTAGCCGCAGCGATTCCACAGCGACAGCAAGCAAGCAACCGAGCTTATCGCGACAACCAAACACAACAGACAGATCAAGCTGGTGTTACTAAGCAAGATGAGAACATAGATGACAAGCAGTGAGGTTCACGGTCATGGATTATGAAATTGCCTTTGATCAGGACGAGAATGTGTATCGCATCCATACAGGGTATGAGTTTGCCGCCATCGGCGAATGGGTGTCAGAGTACGTTCGTGATAAAGAAAGTATTCAACGAGTGTTGGTTGCTGCTCGACTGGCAGAGACAGAAAAAGAG
This sequence comes from Marinomonas pontica, assembly GCF_026191375.1. GTDB lineage: Bacteria > Pseudomonadota > Gammaproteobacteria > Pseudomonadales > Marinomonadaceae > Marinomonas > Marinomonas pontica. Next base: position 18,356 of record NZ_JAODTL010000043.1, read on the forward strand.
ACCACTGAATTCAAACATGGTCCTTTTAATGTAATATTCAGTGAAGAGGGTGTATCGGTTTCTCGACAAATTGATCTGGCGTCGGCAGAAGAAGAAATCAAAGCCATGTTTGATACCCAGGACAGCTTTTATCAAACGTCGACGGATGGAATTCAAGCCGAATGTGGCTTGGATGACCTGATTAACATGATTGAAAACTGGCACGACGTGCTGCAGTAGTTGTTCCTTGCGCTGGCTAGGTTTACACTAGCGATTGTTTATTTTTTTACGTTTTTTAGGGAGCCGATATGCTCATCGAATTGGAAAAAGCCCGCACTCGAAACAATGTCGTTCGCATTTTTCGTGAAGAGTTGGACGGACCAGATAGCTGGACCGACGGTTTTGTTGTGGATGCCAATGAAGAAATGGTTTTGCTCCAATTGGTGGATGACAGTGTTCGTCTGAATGGTTATCAGATCCTGTTTTTGGAAGACATCAGCGACTTTGCTCATCCTGCTCCCTTTAATGATTTCCAGAAAAAAGTGTTGTCACTTCGTGGCGAAGAAGTTGTTGATCCTGAAGTAGAACTCGATGACTTGGCAGTTCTGCTGATCGATATTAGTGAAGAATTTGGTCTTGTTACCCTTCATCGCGAAGAGATTGAGCCAGACAGCTGTGAAATCGGACGCGTCATTCGTGCTGACGCAGTGACATACGAATTAGAAGAAATTGGTTCGGATGCGCGCTGGTTTGATGAAACCTTTGAATACGATCTTTATGATATCACTCGCATTGAATTTGGTGGGGCTTATGAAGAAGCTCTATTAATGGCCAATGACGATATGGGTGATGATGCTTATGAATTGTCGGATGAGTATCCTGATGACGGCATTGTAGACGACGAGTAAAAAGCCATAGCGTGTTGGTTTGTGTGTAAAATGCTGAAATAAAAAGCGCCGTTAAGGCGTTTTTTATTTTGTGCCTGCTGCTGATGAAATAAATGAATATTTTAATAATGCCGTATTGCGTTCTGTCTTGCTTTTGCGATGTTGCGTTCTAACAGAAAGATGAAATAAAAAAAGAGGATCTTTTTTATGTCTCGATGGCTGACGTTTGTTTGTCTGCTTACTTTGGTTTCTGGCTGTGCGGCTTATGCCACACATCAGTTTGATTCGGTATTCGGCGAACAAAATACAACCAATCGTGTTGTTGCTGTCAGCAATGAAGACGCCGCGTTTTATAATGACCAAGTTAAACCCATTTTGGACAGCCGTTGTGTTTCTTGTCATGCTGTTATGACGCCCCCTGTCAGCTGAAGTTTACCGCAGCGGGTGGAATAGAAAGAGGGGGCTCCAAAGAACTGGTTTATGATGGAACTCGTTTGTTGGCTTCGTCCCCGACACGATTGTTTATCGATGCCAAAAGCACTGAAGAGTGGCGATCTAAGGGCTTCCACCCGGTATTGAATGAAAGAGAGCAATCTCCCGCTGCCAATTTGCAAGGCAGTTTGTTGTATCGAGCGATAGCATTGCGAGCCAAGCAAGGCGCTTTTGATCAGCCTGTTTTGTCTGAGGATTATGACTTTTCTTTGGCTCGTGATCAGCAGTGCGTCAGTATCGAAGAATACAAGCAATTTGAACAAGATTACCCAAAATGGGGGATGCCATACGGTCTTCCTGCTTTGAATACGGAAGAGTACGATGTGCTGACCCGCTGGCTGGCAAAAGGTGGAAAAATGCCAGCAATGGCACAGATGCCTAGTGCAATGCAAGACAAGGTGGCGTTATGGGAGTCGCGTTTAAATGGTGACGACTTAAAAACGCAACTTGTCTCCCGTTATATTTATGAACACCTTTATTTATACAGTCTGTATTTAGATGGGGGTGAACAGTATCGTTTTCAGTTGGTGCGTTCTAAAACTCCGCCGGGGGAACCCATTGACCGGATCGCAACACGACGTCCGTATGACGCTCCGGGAGTGGATCACGTTTACTATCGTTTGTGGTTAGACCCTGAAGTGAAGGTTCAAAAAAACCATATTCCTTTGCAACTGGATGAAGCGAGATACGCTCGCTGGACATCGTATTTTTACGATGAACAGTATGACGTAACCAGAGACCCAGGCTATGAACCAGAAGTGGCCACGAATCCATTTAAAGCGTTTCGGGAAATACCCGCCCATGCGCGATATCGCTTTTTATTAGACCATTCTCAGAAGACCATCATGGCGTTTATTAAAGGGCCAGTGTGTCGTGGTCAAGTGGCAGTGAATGTGATTAATGAGCAGTTTTGGGTTTACTTTATTGACCCTGAAGCGCTGTATGGTAAAGGGTCAACTGACTATTTAGAGACTCAGGTGCAGAATTTGGACTTGCCTGCGGTTGGATCTAGTAATACCTTGCCGCTGGCGTCATGGGTTATTTTCTCAGAGCAACAAAAATCCTATTTGTCTGCTAAGGCGGCGTTAATAGAGGCCGATTCGGGTAAGACACCGCTCAATCTAAAATTGATTTGGGATGGGGATGGGGAAAATGATAATGCCGCGTTGACTATTTTTCGCCATTTTGACAACGCGTCCGTGGTTCAAGGGATGGTTGGGCAGCAGCCGAAAACCGCGTGGGTGATCGATTATCCGTTATTGGAGAGAATTCATTATTTGTTGGTGGCTGGCTTCGATGTGTATGGAAATGTTGGGCATCAGTTGGTCACGCGTTTGTACATGGATTTTCTGAGAATGGAAGGTGAGATGAACTTTCTTCTTTTCTTGCCAAAAGAAGACCGAGAGGCTATACGCAAGTATTGGTATCGAGACGCCAATCAGACCATTAAAGATTACATATTCAGTGATTACATTAAGGTCGATCGACAGTCAGAAGTGACATACACAACGGGTGATCACCAATCAGAGTTATATGAAAAGCTTAGAAGTAAGCTGACGGCCGTGTTGAATCATGGTTATGATTTGGATCAGAGTAAGCTACCTGCTGAACAAATAAACGCTTTGCATCATTTGCAAACGGTGCGTGGTGGTGGATTGGTGTATTTGCCTGATGTGGCTACGATATTGGTAACACAGCAAGGCAATCCCTTGGAAGTGATTAGTCTGATACACAATAAAGCACATGCGAATATCTCCAGTTTACTGGATGAAGAAGCGGCAGGGTTGCCGAACGAAGATGGGGTGACCTTGGCTAAAGGCGTGCTTGGAGACTATCCGAATGTCTTAATGCAGGTGGAAGTGTCTGAATTGTCGGATTGGGCAAACCAAGTGGCGGCTCTTAAAACACGAGCCGATTATTCAGCGTTACTTGATAGCTTTGGGATTCGCAGAACGCATCCTAATTTTTGGTTTGTCAGTGATGCTATTGCTAACCTGAATAAACTAGATCGGCCAAGAGAAAGTGGGATTTTGGACTACAACCGTTTGGAAAACAGATAAAAACTACTCTCGTCTTTTAAAGGCGGGTGAGCGCTTCTGCATTTTCTGCATGATTGCGGGCTTGCAGTGATAGAGAGAAGTCCCAAATAGTAGGCATAGTATTTATAGATAGGTAAATTTATGATCCCACTTTCGATTCTCGATTTAGCGCCGGTGGCTGATGGTCATTCGGTTGCTGAATCTTTGGCAATGAGCCGTAGAATGGTGATGGCTGCAGAAGAGCATAATTACGCTCGTTTTTGGCTTGCTGAACATCATGGTATGGCCGGTGTGGCAAGTTCTGCCACGTCCGTTGTGTTGTCTCATCTTGGTGCCGCAACATCAAAGATACGTATTGGTTCGGGTGGTGTTATGCTGCCAAATCATTCGCCTTTGGTCATTGCTGAGCAGTTTGGCACTTTGGCCGAATTATACCCAAATCGTATTGATTTAGGGTTGGGTCGAGCGCCCGGTACGGATATGCAAACGGCAAGAGCGTTGCGTCGCAATATGGATGCCTCCGTTGACAGTTATCCTGATGATGTTTTAGAGCTTCAGCGCTTATTGGGCGATGAGGAGCGAGGTGTCTTGGCTGTTCCTGGTCGAGGCACGCACGTTCCGCTATGGATGTTGGGCTCTAGCTTATACAGCGCCCAAGTCGCGGCTGAATTTGGTTTGCCTTATTCATTTGCTTCCCATTTTGCGCCAGATCAATTGATTCAAGCGCTTACCCTGTATCGTCGAAACTTCAAGCCTTCTGATCAATGTCCTCAGCCTCACACCATGGCTGGCGTAATGGCCGTTGTGGCGGATACGGATGAGGAAGCACGTTATTTATTTACTTCCGCTCAACAGCAGTTTGTGAATTTGCGACGTAATCGAAACCGCCCATTTGCCAAACCCGTGGATACGATGGACGGCATTTGGACGCCCAGTGAAAAGCACATGGTTGAACACATGCTGCAATACGCTATGGTTGGATCTAAAGAGTCTGTGGCGTTTCAGTTGTCTAGCTTCATTGAATCAACAAAAGTCGATGAGCTAATCATTTCTATGCCGGTTCATAATGCGGATGCTCGGCTGACATCATTGCGATTGATGGCTGAAGTTCGAGACAGTGTCTCTTAGGGGATGACTTAGTATAGGCTAGGATGGCGGAGATTAAGCCACTGAAAGTTTGTCTTTCAGTGGCTTTTCTTTATTTTGAATAAGGGCTTGGTGTGCCGGGGACCACTTGGGTTTTGAAGCGTCGGTGAGACCAAAAATATTGCTCTTTTTTGCTATTAATTTGAGACTCAATCAGTGCATTAATAGTGGTAGCGTCAGTGACTTCGTCGCCGGATGGATAATCTTCTAATTCAGTTAGAGAAAGAAAATAGCCTTTTTCAGTTCGACCATAGTCATACAGCAATATTGCCGCTTGGGTTGTTTTGGCTAACCGGCTGATGTGTGAAATAGTTGCGCAGTCACGCCCATAAAATGGGGCGAAAACTGAGTTTTTGCGGCCGTAATCTTGGTCAACGGCGTACCACACAGCTTTATTTTGTTTTAGTGATTTCATGACTTCTCGAACGTTGCTGCGTTCAATCGTTTTCGAAAAAATAGCTTGGCGCTGGCGCTCCATGACCCAGTTTATAACAGGGTTTCGTTGGAGCTTATAAATAGGGTGGACGTCAATGTATTGCGCCATGTGTGTACCGCAAAGATCTATTGAAGAAAAGTGCGCGCCAATAATGATGCAGCCTTTTCCTTTGCTGAGGGCTTTTTCAATGACATCTTGGTCGTTAAACGCGACTTTTGAGGCGGTGTTGTTTCTGTCTTGAAACCAAGTTGCAAACATTTCAAATACGCCAATGCCCATGCTTTTGAAATGCGCCTTAGCCAGTTTGGTTCTTTCTTTATCGGTCATGTCTGGAAAGCAAATCTTTAAATTTACATGGCAGATATTTTTGCGGTTTGAACTGAGTGCGTAGTGCACGCTGCCTAAAAGGTTGCCAAGCCATTTTTGACCAAACCAAGGAAGGAAGCTGAGTAAATAGGCGATACCTATGCCGATCCATGTAGGCCAATGCTTTGGGCCCAAAAAGTGAGAAATATTTTTATCGAGAGTGCTTTGTTTAGCCATGGTATCCCTCCAAAAAAGCCAGCCATTGCTTTTCTGATACGCGAAAATTTGAATGTTTATTGGATTCTTTGTCGAGTGAGCGTTTTAAACGGTCTATATTGGATTGCATCCATTCATCTTGCTGGGTTCTCTGCTCACATTTGTCAAAATCGATTACCCAAATTTTATTTTGTTTGTCTATCATGATGTTATGGCAGTTTAGGTCGGAATGGTAAATGCCATTCTCATGAAAGCGTTTGATGACGCTTCCAATGGCTTGCCAATTAACGTGTTCTTGTTGATCGCTCTTTATTATGTCGAAGAGATCTTTTGCATCGTCGATGGTTTCTGTTAAAAGCTGAGCCTGATAGAAACCGGTTGATACAGAGTATAGCCCTCCAATTGGCCGAGGCACAGGCAGGTTCAGCGCATTCATCTTTTCTAATAAGCTGAGCTCTAACCACGGGCGGGAGTTGCTTTTCCCAGTAAATAAAAAGCGACTTTTATTGAATTTGGCGATCAGTCCGCCTCTTCGGTATCGACGGAGCACAAAGCGACCAAATTCACTGTTGATGAACCATACTTCACCACGTCCATTTCCGGTGCCTGCAAGCGCATTCTTAGACTGCCAAAATGTAGGATCAAACCAACTTTCTGAGATCTGTAAGGCGGGATCGCTTGTTAGTAATACGGTGCTTGGCGATATGTTGATGGTTTGTGGCATGTTGCTCGCTTTGTCGTAGTCTTTAATTCGGCATAGTTTGCGACGTGTTTGCTCTCTAATGCCAATTTGGGGTGTGCCTATAAATTTGGACACATTCTAGAGCGACTATTCTATAATACTTGCCGAGTTTAAGCAGCCCTAGAGGAAGATATGCAGCAAGAGAATATTCAACATTTGGCCGTCGTTCGCTTATCTGCGCTGGGGGATGTGTGTCATGCCATGGCTGTGGTTCAATCTATAATGAAACGGCACCCTGCCATGTGTGTTACTTGGGTAACATCGCCTTTGGAGGCGAACCTAGTCCGTCTGCTTGATGGTGTTGAGGTTGTTGAATACGATAAAAAAACCGGTTTTACAGGTTTGTTGGCGTTGCGTTCTCAGCTAAAAGGACGCGTATTTGATGTGTTGTTGCACATGCAATGGTCTATTAGGGCAAGTCTAGTAACCCGTATGATCCGGGCGAAGAGGCGAGTAGGCTTTGCGCTGTCGCATTCGCGTGAAAAGCAGCATTGGTTTGTGAATGAATTTGCTCCAGAGCCAAAAGGTGATCATGTATTGGACTCCTTTTTGTCTATCGGAAGTGTGCTTGATGTCCATGAGCCGTCTTTACCCTGTGAGTTGGTGCTTCCTAAACAAGATTTGGGTCTACCCAACCGTTATGTGGTGATCAACCCGTCGGCTTCTAAAGCGGAGCGAAATTGGACGGTTGAAGGTTATCAGGCCGTATTAGACTGGTTTTTAAACAAAGAGATTTGTCCTGTCATAACAGGAGGGCCATCGCGCGACGAGCAACACTTTGCTGAGGTGGTTATCGGCGATAGAGGCGACGAAGTGATTAATTTGGTTGGCAAAACGCCGTTAAACAGTATGCTATCGGTGCTAAAAGGGGCGGAATTAGTGGTTTCGCCAGATACAGGGCCGGCGCATATGGCCACTTTGGTTGGAACGCCTGTGGTTGGTTTGTATGCACATTCAAATCCGCAGCGCACAGGTCCGTACCGAGACTTGGATAAGGTGGTCAGTGTTTACGGAGTATTGGCAGAAGAGGAATACCAAAAGCCAGTCTCAGAATTGCCTTGGTCAACCAGAGTGCATGACCCTAAGGCCATGCAACACATTCAGATTGATTCAGTGTTATCAAAGTTAGATGAGCTTATTTAGCCAGGGATTGTTCTGCTAATTTAAGGTCTAATGTCGCCTTGAGCAGTTTGTATAGCTGAATTGAGGCGTCAATTTCTTCTTTTCTATTGGTTAAGCTTTCGATATTCAAGCCAAGAGGAACGCCAAGTGGTAACGCTGTTTCGATAATTTGTTCTAGCGCGTTTCGACAGATTTTAATAGATTCTTCCAATGGTGCAGAAGCATCTAAAATACGGTGTTTGGTTGCGTCTGGTACTGAAATTCCTAACCATTCCATGAATTCAAGTGTTTTTGCACTTCCACATGGGGTGAACGTCAAAATAATACGTTTTGGTGCTTCGCCTTTTTCTTTGCATGTTCTTGCGTAGCGGCTGATTAGATCCGCCGTGGCTTGATGGTTGTAAACAGCCTGAGAAATAAAAAATTCGCATCCTGACTCAGATTTTTTCAATAGGCGTACATGTTCGTCGCCTTTTTTGGCATGACGCTCAGCAATGGTAACGCCACCAAGGTTGAAGTCGTGCGGTGATGCTTTTAGCGTTTCATAAGCTTGTGGTAACGGCAGTTTAATATCACCATTTGAAGAGGGTGAGCCAACCAACACCAAATCACGAATGCCATACTGTTCCCACGCTTCGGTTAACCAGCCAGAAAACTCCTCAGAGCTGCGTGATGAGACGGATTTGTATGTAATGACCGGCTTATCTGATTGCTGATGAAGGCGTTTTGACCATGCGCGTGGGTCGTGAGTTTCCATGAATGGAAACGGGCGAGGCTTGTCAATACGGCTTGTTTCGTCTTGTATGTCGTAGACAATTAAACCGTCTACTTCGATGTTATTAAGACGTTCAATCAGCTTCTGGCTTACTAGGCTTAATTGTTCTTCTTCTAAAGAAGATTTTGGCGGTGTTGTGCCGATGAAGTAGACGCCACGGCTTGGGTCTTGAAACTTAGTTGCTAATTCCGATTTCATAATGTCACACTTCTGAATAAGGTAAAGAGGACAGAGAATTGTTGGCTCTGTCACATTGTTTGTTGTGGCTATTCTAACAGTGAAATGCATTCAAGGCTTTGCCCTCAAATTGAATAATATTGTAGTTGGTGTGAGGTAAGTTAATTCTGTTAGGTATCAACGCGGTGGCCTGCGAGCTCGGACTCATCATAAAGAGGAGGAAATAATCATGATGGATTTAAAAGGTTTACCAGAAACGACGGCCAGTTTGCCTCCTGTGCATACATGGACGCCGCCATTTTGTGGTGACATGGATCTTGTCATAAAGGCAAATGGTGAATGGATTCATGAAGGTGGCAAAATAAAACGCCCGGCGATGGTAACTATGTTTAGCCGTATTTTGTGGTTTGAAAAGGGCGAGTACTTTTTAGTAACGCCGGTTGAAAAGGTTCGAGTTCAGGTTGAAGATGCGCCTTTTTTGGTGGTTGGTTGGCAGTGGGTCGACAGTGAGCTGGGTAAGGCTATTGAATTTGTTACTCATACAGACGACCGCCTGGTGTTGGGTGTTGGTTGTGATTTGTGGATGGCGTTTTTTCAGAATGAAGAGCGTCCCTATGTCTCAATGCGTTACGGAATGAAGGCGTTGGTGGGTAGAAATGTCTTTTATGATCTTGCTGAGTATCTTGAACCGGTAAAAACATCAGAGGGCGAGGGTATTGGCCTTATTAGTGCCGGTAAAAGCTACCTTTTAATGAAAGATGAATAACGAATTTTCACGCTCCTAGGTTATAATAAGTAGATTAAACGCAACGTTTTGTTTGTGCCGTATTTTTGTTTTAAAGGGGTATTTGTTTGTTATTCAAAGAATTTGGTTTTGATAATCGTATTTTAACGTCTATCGGTCATTTAGGGTTTGATGTGGCGACGGAAATTCAAGCTCGCGCTATTCCTGAAGCGATGGCCGGGCGTGATTTATTGGCGTCGTCAAAAACTGGATCTGGAAAAACACTCGCTTATCTTTTGCCTGCTCTGCACCGCGTTTACAAGAAAAAAGCGTTGTCTAAACGTGATCCTCGTGTGGTGATTTTAGTACCAACTCGCGAGTTGGCAAAACAAGTCTATGGTCAGTTGCGACTTTTGCTGGCGTCCAGTCGTTTTACTTCCATCCTTATTCAGGGTGGGGAAAATTTTAACGACCAACATAAGTCGCTGCAAAAAGACCCTCATTTTATCGTCGCGACACCAGGACGTTTAGTTGACCATCTAAAGCAACGTCATGTGTTCTTAGAGGGGCTTGAGTTGCTTATTTTGGACGAAGCTGATCGCATGTTGGATCTAGGCTTTGCGGATGCGATGCGAGCCATCAATGATGCCGCTAATCACCGCCAACGTCAGACGCTGTTCTTTTCTGCGACATTAGACAATACCGATGTGAGCGCGATTGCCAATGAACTGCTAAGAGAGCCTTCTCGTGTGGCGGTTGGTCAAGGCTTTGACGAGCACACTGATATTTCCCAACATGTGTTTTTATGTGACCATTTAGATCATAAAGAAGCGCTTTTGAAGCATTTGTTAGTAGGGCAAACGATCAAGCAGGCGATTGTGTTTACTGCAACGAAAAGTGACACGGTACGTTTGTCTGAAATCATTGCAAGCTGGGGGCTGAGTACTCAGGCATTAAACGGTAATCTATCGCAAAGCGCGCGTAATAAAACGATGGAGAGTTTTGCAAAAGGTCAGTTTGATGTTTTGGTCAGTACCGATGTGGCATCACGCGGTTTGGACATTGCTAGTGTTTCGCATGTGTTTAACTTCGATCTGCCTAAGCAAGCGGAAGAGTTTGTCCATAGAACTGGGCGAACTGGTCGTGCCGGGTTTAAAGGTGATGCTTATTCATTGGTTGGTCCAAAGGACTGGGTAAACTTTAAAGCCATTGAAGCGTACTTGCAAAAAACGTTTTCGATTGAGGTGATAGACGGTTTTGAGGCGAAATTTAAAGGGCTGGTGCCGCCAAAGCCTGCTCGCGCCATTAACAATAAACCTAAGGCAAAAACAGCGCCGAAGTCACAGAAGAAATCACCGAAAAAATCGGCTGCTAAAGCACGTTTCCATGATAATCAGCAAGACGGTTTTGACGCCTTCAAGTTGCCTGCTAAGCGTAATACATCTGCCGTCGACTTGGGCGATGAAGACGAGTAGCAGGTTAATATTGGACGATTTTTTAGAAGATATGATTTATTAATTGACAGATAAGTCATATTCACGTTATTGGTTAATCTTTCTTATCTATTGGAGATGAGCTTATTAATCGTTTGCCCCCGTTAAATTCATTGAAGTGTTTCGAATCTGCTGCTCGACATGGCAGTTTCAACAAAGCAGCCAAAGAATTGTCTGTAACACCTTCCGCAATCAGTCATCAAATCAAAGGCTTGGAAAGTTTTCTTGGCCTTGAGTTGTTTCGACGCACTAAGCGAAAAGTGATATTAACGGACGCAGGGGAGTCATACTTAAAGCCAATTAAAAGCATTTTCGAGCAATTAGAAAGCGCCACATCGGAGTTAAAGAGCAAACAAAAAAGCGGTTCTTTGCGATTGGCTGTGGCGCCTGCATTCCTAACGCGTTGGTTGATGCCGAGAATGGAGAGTTTCCAAGATCGCTATCCTGACATTCAAATTGAGATTAGCTCGTCTACTGGTTTGATCGACTTTTCGGCCAATGATATTGATATGGCCGTTTACTTTGGTAGTGGCGATTGGGAGGATGTTGAGGCGCATTATTTACGACCTGCACGTCTTGCTCCTGTTTGTAATCCTAGATTGATTAAGCCTGAACAGCCTATTGTTAAGCCAGAAGACATGCGCTTTTATCCATTGCTTCATGTCACCAAACGAAAGGATGAGTGGCATGATTGGCTTCAGCAGCATGATCTTGATCCGAAACTGTTTCGTCGAGGACTGATGTTTTCAAGCGGCTCGTTAACGGCAGGAGCTGCGGCCCAAGGCTTGGGCATATCGCTTACCGACCCAGAATTGATTATGCCGGAAATTGAAGCCGGAACGTTAAAAGTGCTTTTTGATCAGCATTTAATCACCAACCGATCTTTTTACCTTGTTTACGAAAAACGCCGCTCTGTGACCTCCGCCATGTTGGCTTTTAAAGAGTGGATCATCGAACAAATGGCAGGTAATAAGACTCAGTAGAATACGTAATAACGGATTGATCAAACTTGATATTGTACCGAAATTTATAACGAAAATGAGAGTTTATATATGAGTGCAGCGTTAACCGTAAACAGCTATTTTGATGAAAAAGTAAAATCCATTGCGCTAGACAATGCTGAAGGCACATCGACTGTTGGTGTCATGTCTATTGGCGACTATGAGTTTGGCACAAGTCAGAGAGAGTACATGACGGTCGTGTCGGGTGCGCTGACGGTTAAACTGCCAGATCAAAGTGAATGGAAGACATTTGTGAAAGGCGATACGTTTATTGTGGAAGCCAATCAATCTTTTCAGTTAAAAGTGGAAGAAACCACGGCGTATCTTTGCCGATACGAATGATTGATTAGGTCAAATATAATTGTAAAAAAAGGGCTGATTGATCAGCCCTTTTTTGTGTGCGATTGTGTCTGTGAAGGTGATTGTTAACCACCAACCACGTTGACTAAGAGTGTGACTTTATCGCCTGGTTGAACATATTTTTGACTGCCAACTTTAGGGTTCCAATCTTTAATGTCATTGATGGATACTTTGAATTTATTGGCCACCACCGCAAGGGATTCGCCTGAACGAATGGTATAGACCACTTTTTTCATGACGCTGCGAGTGCTGCTTTCAGAAGGTTTTGGCTCTAACCACACAACTAATTTTTTGCCTGGCATCAATGGGTCGGCTAATCCCATATTGTTCCAGCGAGCCAGCGTTTTGCTGTCCGTGCCGTATTTATTGGAGATCAACCATAAACTGTCTCCCGCATTCACGGTGTAGTTGATTTTTATTCGATTGCGATTTGGTGCGCGAGACTGTTTCGCGAGCAATCGTTGATGCGAGCTTAGCGTGTAGCTTTCAATTTTATTGCCCGCCACAGGAATCATAAGTTCTTGGCCAACTCGTATCATGGTGGAGGAAATCTTATTTACATCCTGAAGAACGTTGACGGTTGTATTGTGCTGCTTTGCCACTAGCAATAAGTTGTCGCCGGCTTTAACGGTGTATCGAACCCAGGTGACGCGCTCATTACTTGGAATCTCAGCCAATTTTGTTCTAAATTGCTTGGCTTTAGAAATTGGCATTAATAAGCGATGAGGGCCATCTGGTGATGTCGCCCATTGGTTAAACCCAGGGTTCAACAAGTACACTTCATCGATGCTTATTTCAGCCATGTCTGCTGCTTGCGCTAAATCGAGCTGCCCGCCAATATTGACGACATCAAAATACGGCTTATTAGGAATGAAATAGGTCGAATAGTTGTACTTCTCTGGGTTCTTGATGATTTTAGCTAACGCAATCAGCTTGGGTACATAAGCACGCGTTTCTTTTGGTAGATCCAATGACCAGAAATCGGTTGGTTTACCTGCTTTTTTATTCTTTCTGATGGCTCTTAAAACGGTGCCTTCGCCGGAATTGTACGAGGCAAGGGCGTGCAGCCAGTTACCATCAAACATTTTATTAAGTCGCGTTAAGTAGGCAATAGCCGCTTGAGTTGAGCCAATGATGTCTCTGCGTCCGTCATACCACCATGTTTGGTCGAGGCCATACATTTGACCGGTTGACGGAATGAACTGCCACGGACCCGAAGCGCGCCCGTGACTGTAGCCAAATGGATCAAAACCACTTTCTACGATAGGTAACAAGGCTATTTCGGTAGGAATACCGGCTTTTTCTAGTTCATCTACAATATAGTAAAGGTAACGTTCCCCTCGTTTAGACACTCGATCCAAATACGATGGATGGGAGCTGAACCAGCGAAGTTGTGATGACAGACGTGGACGGTCAATATCTAGGTTAAGTTGATATCCGGCACGAATTCTTTCCCAAATGTCTGCTGGCGCTTTAGGCTTGGTGACAGCAACGACAGGTTCTTCTTCTGGAAGTATTTCTTCTTCTGCGCTGTTTACAGGAGGAACGGTATCAATAAAGCCAAGTTGTTCTGTGTCAGCCTCAACGATGTCTGTGTCGTCAGCCGATTCTATAGATTCAATAGGAGCGTCGTTTTTTTCTAATTTTGAGGTGGTTTGACATGCGCTTAGGGCTAGGCTGGCAAGACAAATCCAGAAAATTTTATATATCATGTAGGCCACAAATTTGAGTAAAGTTTGGACATTTTAAAGGTGTGACGAGAGAGGTCAACTAAAACTATCTTTGGCACGCCTTACCTGACTGAATGCCGCGACGTAATCATTGGCTGGAATCTCGTTAAGTTGTTGTGCTGCATGGTTTTTAAGTGACTCGATGTGGGTTCTTAAAAACGGGTTGGTTTTTTTCTCGAGATGCAGTGTGGTAGGCAGTGTTGGTTCGTTATTCGTGCGCTGTGTATGGCTAGTCAGGTTACTTTGAATTAAAGGTTTGTTTTCTGGTTCTAGAGAAAGGGCAAAACGATAATTGGCTAAAGTGTACTCGTGAGTTGCGTAAATGTAGGTGTGATCGGGAAGATTAGCTATCTTTTGCATGGCGTTGAGCATCTGCTCTGGCGTGCCTTCCATTATCCTTCCGCAACCCCCTTTGAATAAGGTATCACCACTAAATAATACAGGCTGATCGCCTTCTGAAAAATAACATAAATGGTCTAGCGTGTGCCCGGGGGTTGCGATGACTTGAAAGTCATTTGAAAATACGGTGATTTTGTCTCCATCTATCACGGGATGTGTCACCAGCTCTTTCAGGTGGCTGGGGCCGTAAACTGGGCAGTTTGTATGGTGTTTTAATACCGCAACGCCACCAGTATGATCTTTGTGGTGATGTGTAATCAAAATGCCTGTTAGTGTTGCGCTGTGCTGGGTGCAAAAATCCAAAACGACATTGGCATCGCCTGGGTCTACTGCCCAGATGTCTGAACTATCTTTATCTTGGACTATCCAGATATAATTGTCTTGAAAAGCAGGAAGCGGAAAGATGGTCATAGGTTGTCAACTTTGTATAGGTTGTTATATTTCGTATGGCGTGCTTAAAAATAAATACATCGTCATGCCGTTATAAATAGAGAATTCATTGTATGTTGGATGATCAATCAAGACAATTTTTTCAAAATTGGTATAAAACAGACTTGGGTGAGAGTGTCTTAGAGCAGGAGCGAAAAGAGCTTGTTGCTGAGCTTGACTCAGCCGTGGGATATTACTTAGTCACACAGTCGCCACTCAAGGATCTTCCATTACAAAATCATCGCCTTAGAGAAAGTATTATCATTGCGCCAGTACTGGAATTTGGTGCGCCTAGCCATACTGTGGTTGCTAGGGCGAGTGAGCTGCCTTTCGAAGCGGATGGCGTGGATGTGCATATTTTTCATCACACCCTTGATATTTCTGCTACACCTCATGATGACTTGAGAGAAGCAACAAGAACGTTATTGCCAAGCGGTAAACTCATTATTATTGGTTTTAACCCTTGGAGTTTGTGGGGGCTGTGCCGCCTGTTTAGAAAAAAGTAAAAGCGCCTTGGTGCGGTCAGTTTATTGCGCATCAACGACTTGAGGACTGGTTAAAAGTAGCCGGACTGACGTTAGATACAAAACGCTTTATTTATTACGAGCCGCCATTGCAAAGTGGTAAGTGGCGGTCTCGATTTAATTGGATTGATAAAATGCTAAGGCCGTTGAAGCTGCCATTTAGTGGGGTATATGTAATGACCGCGACTAAACAGGTAAGGCGTTTTATTCCATTGAAACCTCGTTGGTCTGGGGCTCGAGTTCGAGTGCCGCCATTATCGAAGCCAACAGTAAAAGAGATGAAAGAGTGAAAAAGGTTGTAATGTACACAGACGGTGCGTGCAAGGAAACCCTGGCATTGGTGGTTGGGGCGCTTGGCTGACCTTTGGTGAGCATGAGAAACGATTGTGTGGTGGTGAGCAAGACACAACCAATAATCGTATGGAGTTGATGGGGGCCATTGAAGGGTTGCGTGCATTGAAAGAAAAGTGCTCCGTCACACTTTACACGGACTCCTCCTATGTTCAAAAAGGCATTACCGAATGGCTGGCGGGTTGGAAGCGAAAGGGCTGGATGACGGCTTCTAAGCAGCCGGTTAAGAATAAAGACCTTTGGCAAGCCTTGGATGAGCAATGCCAATATCATGACGTTACTTGGAAGTGGGTAAAAGGTCATGCTGGGATAGAGGGCAATGAAATTGCCGACCAATTGGCAAACCAAGGCATTGATCAATTAAGGGCGGCATCATGAGACAGGTTGTTCTTGATACGGAAACAACGGGCATCGATCCGAAGCAAGGTCATCGTATAATCGAGATAGGTTGTGTGGAGATGATCGGACGTAAATTAACGAAGCGTCACTTTCATGTTTACATCAACCCAGACCGAGAAGTCGAAGAAGAAGCATTCCGAGTACACGGAATCAGTAATGAATTTTTGGCGGATAAACCGCGTTTTCATGAAATTGCGCAAGAGTTCTTTGATTTTATCAAAGGGGCTGAACTGATCATTCATAACGCCCCGTTTGATATTGGCTTTATGGATCACGAGTTTGCTCGTATTGGTGGCTTCCCAAAAACCGCCGAGGTTTGTGGGGTCTTTGATAGTTTGGTGTACGCACGTAAAAAACACCCCGGTCAAAAGAATAACCTAGATATTCTTTGTAAGCGTTATGGTATTGATAACTCCCACCGCGAGCTGCACGGCGCTTTATTGGACTCTGAAATCCTTGCGGATGTGTATTTGCTGATGACGGGCGGTCAAACCAGCTTGGGTTTGGCCAGCAGTTCTGAGTCTGAGTCAAAAGAAGAAGGTGATGTGGAAAAAATACGTCGTCTTGCTGCAAGCAGACCTGCTTTAAAGGTAATTAGAGCCAGCGAAGAAGAGTTAAAAGTCCATGAAGAACGCTTGGATTTGATTGATAAAAAGTCTGGTCAATCGTTGTGGCGGATAAAACATTAGGTACTCAATTTTACAAGTTGAGTAACCCAAATTTAAAAAGCCTTCAAATAACATGAAGGCTTTTTTTGTGCCTATGGAAGAGGCTACAGTAAGTACGTCACACAAAGGCCACCAACAATACTGAGTACTATTGTGTAAGGCAGAGCCATCCATACCATTTTGCCATAAGACAATCGCAATAAAGGTGCGATGGCAGATGTCAGTAAAAATAGGAACGCGGCCTGTCCATTCGGTGTGGCTACGCTTGGTAGATTGGTGCCGGTATTCACTGCGACCGCTAAGGTATCAAAATGCTCGCGAGTTATGGCGCCTGAATCCAGTGCGGCTTTGATTTCATTAATATAGACCGTTGCAACGAAGACATTATCACTGATCGCAGAGAGCAGTCCGTTTGCGATAAACAGCATAAGGGGTTGGCTATCTGTTGGCATATTCAGCACAACATCAATGACTGGTTGAAATAAATGTTGAGAATGAATGACGGATACAACAGTGAAAAATACCACTAATAGCGCTGTGAAAGGCAGTGATTCTTCAAATGCGTGACCGATACGATGTTCTTCAATGATGCCATTGAATGAGGTTAATAGGACGATAACCATCAAACCGACTAAACCAACTTCAGCAACATGGAAAGCAAGGGACAGTATCAAGACGATAGCGACAACACCTTGAACAATAAGCTGTGCTTTTGTTTTGTTGGTGTGTTTTTGGCTTTCCTCTTTTTCAAAATTATTTAGAATGTCTCGAACGGTATCTGGTAACTGTGCACCGTAGTCAAACCAAGCTGTTTTCTCTAAAACGATAACGGTTAGTAGTCCACAAATTAGGACCGGTATCGAAACAGGCGCTACATGAAGAAAAAATTCACCGAAGTTCCAGCCTGCGACTTTAGCAATGAGCAAGTTTTGTGGTTCGCCAACTAAGGTTGCGACACCGCCAAGTGCTGTGCCAACGGCTCCGTGCATAAGAAGATCACGTAAAAAAGAACGAAACTCATTTAAGTCCTCAGTGTTCACCGGCAAGATGGAGTCGTCTTTTCCGTGGTCGTGGTTTTTATTGGAGCTTTGGCCGGAAGCGGCCTTGTGATACACCGAATAAAAGCCGACGCCAACACTAATAAGTACGGCTGTGACGGTTAATGCGTCTAGAAAGGCAGAGAGCAGGGCGGCAGAAAAGCTAAATATCAACGAAATAACGATTTTCGATTTAATTTTTACAAGCAGTTTATTAAAGATAAATAGCAGCATGTCTTTCATAAAGTAGATGCCGGCCACCATGAACATCAAAAGCAAAATAACTTCAATGTTATGAGAAACTTCATTGTACACCCCTTCTGGAGAGGTAAGCCCAAGTACAACGGCTTCAATAGCTAACAAGCCGCCAGGTTGTAAGGGGTAGCACTTTAGAGCCATGGCCAGCGTGAAAATAAACTCAATAATTAATAGCCATCCTGCGACGAATGGCCCTAATACGACCAAAACGATAGGATTGATGATCAAAAAAGCTAGGATTATTTGTTTGTACCAAAGTGGCGAAGCACCGAGGAAGTTTCTTCCAAATGATTGGGACAGTGACGGCGTCATTGATTGCTCCTTTATAGAAAGGCACTTAAATGTGCAAAAAAATTAACAGGATTTTTCTACTTTATTGAGGCAATCAAAAAAATCTTGTTAGCTTTCTTATAATTATTTTTACTAGGAAGGCTTTTCAAAGTGTGCAGATAATAAGGCAAATACAAAACAGTATCTATAGCGTTATATCATTGAAAGAGATTGTTATTTACAAAAATACCCCCAGTATACCTAGAGCTTATGACTATTTAGGGGAAATAAAAATTGGAATTTTTAGCGGATTACGCGGGTTTTTTATTAAAGCTTTTGAGTGTGGCTTTGGTGATTGGTTTTCTTTTGGTGATGTTATCCAGTGGGAAGCGTAAATCCCAGCCAGGAAGTTTGTCGGTGGTTAAGTTAAATGAGCGTTATGACGCCATGAAAGAGGAGCTTGATCGCCAGTTACTGGACAAAAAGACGCTTAAAAATATTGAGAAAGAAAAGAAGAAAAAGGAAAAAGCAGAAAAAAATCGCAGAAAAGTCGTCTAACAACCCTGAAGAAGAGTCAAAGAAGCGACTGTATGTTCTGGATTTTGACGGTGATATCAAAGCCTCTGCGGTTGAGTCAATGCGAGAAGAAATTACCGCTGTT
Organism: Marinomonas pontica; assembly: GCF_026191375.1. GTDB lineage: Bacteria > Pseudomonadota > Gammaproteobacteria > Pseudomonadales > Marinomonadaceae > Marinomonas > Marinomonas pontica. Next base: position 36,977 of record NZ_JAODTL010000043.1, read on the forward strand.
TTGAGTGTTGCTAAGCCGCAAGATGAAGTGGTGGTGCGATTAGAAAGTGGTGGCGGTGTAGTGCATGGTTACGGTTTGGCGGCTTCTCAGTTGCAACGTATTCGTGAGGCCAATATCCCGTTGACGATTTGTGTCGATAAAGTGGCGGCCAGTGGTGGTTATATGATGGCCAGTGTTGCCGATAAAATCATTGCAGCCCCTTTTGCAATTCTTGGTTCTATTGGTGTGGTTGCTCAAATCCCCAATGTGCATCGATTGCTTGATAAAAGTTTGATTGATGTTGAGTTGCATACGGCAGGTAAATACAAGCGAACCTTAACGATGCTGGGTGAGAATACCGATGAAGGGCGTGAGAAGTTCAAGCAGGATTTGGAAGACACTCATGGGTTGTTTAAGCGTTTTGTGTCCACTCAGCGCCCGCAACTTGATATTGAAGGTATTGCAACAGGTGATACATGGTATGGCTCTGAAGCGTTAGAAAATAAACTGATAGATCAAGTTATGACAAGTGATGCGTATTTGGTTTCGCATTACGATGCTGCGGAAGTCATACAGGTGGTTTATCAGCAGCCGAAAGGAGTGGCTGAGCGATTGGGCTTGTCATTTTTCTCAGCATTGGAGCAAAAAGCCGTGTCGTGGATTGGTCGATTGACTCAGACTCGAGGCTATTAATTCATCCGAGTTCCCATGAGATGAGAGTGTCGAATACAACAAAAATGGGAGGTACTTTGCATCTCCCATTTTTTATTTCTTAGCTGGCCAGCTCTACGGCTGTTTAGTTAGATAGCTCGTTGGTGCTTTCTAACTCTGTGTAATTCAAGCTTGCACCCGTTTCGGGGGCGACTGTTTGTAGGGCGATTTTTTCGATCGCGTCTTCCAGTTCGATCGGCTCAAAATACAGCAATGTGCCAATGGTTGGATGATCAAGATAATTTACTTTTTGCTGGCGGTTTTGTTGCTTTGGTTCAGGGTTAGTACCAACGCTGGTTCAAACTCTTTAAATTCAGGTGCTGTGTTTGTGTTGGCTACTTGAAATGGTGAGGCACTCATTTCTGACAGTGTGTTGTGTGAGTCTGCTTGTACATAATCTGGAATGGTGAAGCTATCAAATAAATAATGTTGATAATGTATGTCTGATTCCAAATAACGGCCCAATTTGATGGCGATATGGCCTGTTAGCTCTGGGTAGTTGTCTTTTGTTTGTTGGCTGTAAAATTCTTTTTCAATTCGATCGCCGGGGTATTTGAAAATCAACGTCCAGCTTTTGTTTACTAAGATGTTCACATGTCTGCCAATCTTTTCCTCTATGTTGCCAAATGGTGCCGCGTTGTCAGTCTCTTGAGAAGCGTCGTTTGCCGCCACGTCTTCGTCTGTCAGTCTGAGCAACTGCTTCGTTGATAAGACGTTTTTGTAATCGACCTGTTCAGTCGATTGGTTTTCAGGCCAGGTGAATGTCACAAGATAAGCTTGGTAGGCTCTGGCTGTGTCTGGGTTTATTTGCTCTTCTTCTGCGAAAAGTGTGGTACTTATCAGGGAGAGTGATAAGGCGATCGTGAGTAAAGATTTCAATGTAATAGTTCCAATGTCATGGTGGTTTGTTGGAAGCGCTCTTCGGCACTGTTCATTGGTGTTAGGAATTTCAATGTGTCTGATCCGACTAACTTATAACGATCCGGTTTGGTTTGGATCAGTTTTATGAGTTTCATTGGATCAACGGGTGTTTTCGCGCTAAAGAATATTTTACCTTCTTTTGAGTTGGCTTCAATTTTGTTAATACCTAAGCTTTCGGCTTTCAACTTGAGCTCGGTTTGTCGGAAAAGGTTTTTCGTCGCATCAGGCAATAGGCCAAAGCGGTCGATCATTTCGACTTGAAGATCTTTTAATTCTTCGCTGCTCTTTGCGCTGGCTATGCGTTTATACAGGATCAATCGTGAATGCACATCGCCTAGGTAGTCTTCAGGGATCAATGCTGGGACACGCAGGTTGATGTCTGTTTGTGCTGGAGAAGTGATGTCGATGTCGGGCGACTCACCATTTTTAAGCGATTTAACGGCTCTGTCTAACATGTCCATAAACAGTGAAAAGCCTACGTGTTCAATGTGCCCACTTTGGCCGTCACCGAGTAACTCACCTGTTCCCCGAATCTCCAAATCGTGAGTGGCCAGTGTGAAACCAGCGCCCAGTGTATCTGCTAATGTAATGGCCTCTAGGCGTTTCTCAGCATCTCCCGTGACTTTGCGGTCGTTTGGGGTGAGCAGATAAGCGTATGCTTGATGATGAGATCGGCCGACTCGACCCCGCAATTGATGCAGCTGGGCTAAGCCAAACTTATCAGCACGTTCGATAATGATGGTGTTGGCATTTGGTATGTCGATGCCTGTTTCTATAATAGTAGAGCAGACCAGCACGTTGGCTCTTTTGTGGTAAAAGTCGGACATGACTTGCTCTAGCTCTCGCTCACGCATCTGACCATGGCCAACAATGACCCGTGCTTCGGGGATCAACTCTTCTAGTTCTTCAGCCGCTTTTTGGATGGTTTGAACTTCATTGTGTAAGTAGTAAACCTGTCCTCCACGATGCAGCTCCCGCAAAATGGCTTCTTTTATTTGGTGTTCGTCTTTTTGCTTAACGAACGTTTTTACAGACAGGCGTTTCGCTGGCGGTGTGGCAATAATCGACAAATCCCGAATGCCAGACAGTGACATGTTAAGTGTTCTTGGGATGGGGGTGGCGGTCAAGGTGAGAATGTCTACTTCTGCTCTCAGTGCTTTAAATTGCTCTTTTTGTTTGACGCCAAAGCGATGCTCTTCGTCGATGATGACCAGCCCTAAATTAGCGAACTTGACGTCACTTTGGATGAGTTTGTGAGTGCCAACAACAATGTCTGCTTTGCCAGATTCTAGTCGGTCAATTGCTGCGTTAGATTGTTTGCCGGAGCGAAAGCGTGACAAGAGTTCGACTTCAACTGGCCAATCAGCAAATCTGTCGCAAAAATTTTCATAATGTTGCTGAGCCAGCAGTGTGGTTGGCACTAATACTGCCACTTGCTTGCCATCTTGTACGGCGAGGAAGGCGGCGCGCATGGCGACTTCCGTTTTACCAAACCCCACGTCACCACACACCAAGCGGTCCATTGGTTTTTTCGAAGACATGTCTTTCATTACGGCATCAATGGCCATTTGCTGGTCTGGGGTTTCTTCAAATGGAAAGCCCGCAGCAAACAATTCGTATTGGTCATCGGGTTTGGCGAAAGCGTAACCCACACGGGCTTCTCGCTGAGCGTAAATTTCTAATAGTTCCGCGGCGGTATCACGGGCTTTTTCAGCGGCTTTTTGTTTTGCGACACTCCACTTGTCGGTACCCAGTTTGTGTAGTGGAGCGGTGTCTTCATCTGCGCCTGTGTAGCGAGAAATAAGCTGCAAAGACGAAACGGGCACATACAGTTTTGCGTCATTCGCGTAACCGAGAGTCAGTAATTCGGTTTCTTGTCCGTCTATTTCGAGGTTGGTGAGCCCTAAATAGCGACCTACGCCATGATCAATGTGCACAACCGGGGCGTTAAGTCTCAGTTCGGTGAGGTTGCGAATAATCGCGTCCTCGCTGATGTTGTTGTGTTTATTCCGTCGGCGATGCTGAGAAACACGCTCGCCCAATATCTCACTTTCCGGAATGAGAACGACCTCGTCACCGATCACAAACCCACGACCTATGTTGCCTTCAGTAATAGCGAGGCCTTTGGTTGACTTTGTAAATGCGGCCCAGTTTTCAACGTGTTTGGGTTTGATGTTGTGCTTTTTAGCAATTCTAATAGTGCTTCTCGGCGACCGGCTGATTCGGCAACAATCAATACTCTGGCCGTGGTTTGTGCTAAGAAGGTTTGAAGTTTGCTGAGTGGTTGAGCGGCTTTGGAGTCTATTTTGACGTTTTCCAAAGCCTTATAAATCGTGTGCTCGCCTTCGTTTGAGAAAATGGCATTAGGTATATTGATTTAGCAGCCCGAAAAGCTCGTCTTCTTTTAGGCAGATTTCGTCCGGTTTGAGAATGGGGCGCTCAATGTTGTAGTTCAACGATTCGTGTCGACTGCGGTAATCTAGCTGAATGCTGGCAAATTGATCGTTGAAATTATTGGATCGAATAATCAGGGTGTTATCTGGCAGATAGTCGAAGACACTGGCGGTTTTTCAAAGAAAGAGGCAGGTAATATTCAATGCCTGCCGGGATTATCCCGCTGGAGATGTCTTGGTAAAGGGGGCTAGACAGTGGGTCTGCGTCAAAGCGTTCTCGGAAAGCCTGTCTAAAGTGTTGGATGCCCTGAGGTGTGGTCGGAAACTCTTTGGCTGGCAGCATTTTTATTTCAGTGACTTTGCTGATGCTGCGTTGGGTTTCAGGATCGAACCAGCGAATGGACTCTATTTCGTTGTCAAACCAGTCAATTCGTATGGGGCTTTCTGCTCCCATTGGGAAAACGTCCATCAGTGCGCCGCGGATCGCATATTCGCCATGTTCGTGTACGTTGTCTACATTTAAGTAGCCTGCGTTGGTGAGCTTTCTGGAAAGTTGCTCTAAGGGTAATTCTTGTCCTTCACTTAAGTGAAAACGTTGGGCGTCAAGGTGTTGCTTTGGGCAAAGGCGAGTCAGACATGACGCAACAGTGGTTAATACAATCGGGTTTTTCGTTTCTGTCAGTTTTGCCAGTGTTTCGAGGCGCTGCGAAATGATGTCTTGATGAGGGGAGAAAGCATCATAGGGGAGTGTTTCCCAATCACTAAATCGTAAAATCTCGCTGTTTTTTTGATTTAAAAACTGTATTTCGTCTTCAAGCTCGTTGAGTTCAGCAACGGTGTTTGCCATGAATAGAATAGGTTGTTTGTGCTGCGCCGCAATGGCTAATATTTGCAGCGCTGAACGACTGCCATCTATGCCATGGATTAGATTTTTGAAGCCGGGCTTTTGAGTGATTGAGACAGATTCTGACATGTTAGGCTTGTGGTTCTCTTGTGGCGGACAAGGTTAAGGATACAGAGTCAGCAAAGCGCAAAGCGTGTGGCTTAGCTACTTCGACCTTTGCAAAAGTGACGTGATCGGCAGACATACAAAGTGCGAGTAGGTCGGCGGTTAGCTTTTCGAGTAAAAGAAAGCGGTTGTTTTCAGTGTGCGCTATCATTTCTTTGCAGATGGTTCGATAGTTTACGGCTTTTTCCACGTTGTCGGTGTCGTACGCTTGGGTTGCAGGGTAATGAATCCATGCATTGATGATGACGTCTTGTTTATTCTCTTTTTCTGATTCATTGAATCCTATATAGGTTCGTAAACGTAAGTTTTTAATGTGGATTTGAGCTTCAGGTTTGATCATCACTTTCTTCCGTGTTCTGGCCTACAAGTATTGAGGCGATATTGTGTCGTTTTAGATTGGGGATGGCAACTCACTATAGTACGAGGTGAAGCGTTGTTTGGATTGATTTGCTTGAATTTTATGTATTCATGCTCGATCTAAATCTATTTTCGGGGTGTTTTTCGTAATAAAACAACAAACAAATGGTTTTTTTTGGGCCTGCAAGTACGGTAATAAGGACAAAGTAGTACTTTTAAATAAAAGTTGGTGCTTAAAGACGGCGTCATGAGCTGGTCAATGGCAGGAATGATCTTTATAATACGTCGGTTTTTTGGTGAAGTGAGTTTGCGTTTTACAATGTCTTTAATGTCGTTGTTCGTTCATGCATGATTTCCCGGAGGGGGTGTGAGCAATTCGCATTACGCTTTTTGTGTTCAATTTATTGTTGGGCAGAACATATGTATAAAATTACAAAAGGCCTAGATCTACCGATCTCAGGTGCTCCCAATCAAGTGATTGAGGCGGCTGCTGTTGCTAAAACGGTTGCTGTTATCGGTCCTGACTATCATGGAATGAAACCCACCATGTTAGTTAAGGAAGGGGATAAGGTTAAAAAAGGTCAAGTTATCTTTACAGATAAGAAAACGGAAGGCGTGAAATACACGGCTCCTGCTTCTGGTACGATAACGGCGATCAACCGTGGCGAAAGACGTGTTTTTCAATCGATTGTCATTAATGTAGAAGGCAACGAGTCTGAAACCTTCGCTTCTTATTCTGGTTCAGAGTTGAAATCTCTAGAGCGCAGCAAAGTCGTAGATAATCTGGTTGACTCTGGATTATGGACCGCATTTCGCACTCGCCCATTCTCTAAAGTGCCTGAAATAGCGTCCGCGCCACGTTCTATTTTTGTTACCGCTATTGACACTAACCCTCTTGCTGCTTCCCCTGAAGTTGTGCTTGCAGATCAAGCCGAAGCATTTGCTGACGGCCTGACTGTATTGACGCGTTTGACGGAAGGTAAGGTGTTTCTATGTAAAGCACCTGGAGCAAAAATTCCCACTACGTCAGATGTGACGGTAGAAGAATTTGCGGGTGTTCACCCAGCGGGTCTTGCTGGTACACACATTCATTTCCTTGATCCAGTAAGCGATAAAAAAACAGTATGGTCAATTAACTACCAAGATGTTGTAGCGATCGGCAAACTGTTTGTTACGGGTGAATTGAGTGTCGAGCGTGTTGTGGCTGTTGCTGGTCCTCAAGTTAAAAAGCCGCGTTTGCTTCGTACTCAAGTTGGTGCCAATTTAGACGGTCTTTTGGCTGGCGAGTTAGCAGAGGGAGATAACCGAGTTATTTCTGGGTCTGTGCTTTCTGGTCGTAACGCTAAAGGGCCTTACGCTTTCTTGGGTCGTTACCATAGCCAGGTGTCTGTATTGCTAGAAGGTCGTGAGCGTCAAATGATGCATTACCTTCGTGCCGGTGTAGAAAAACATTCTATTATGAATGTGTTCTTGTCAAAACTCACTGGTAAAAAATCATTCGATATGACAACCACTACCAATGGTAGTGATCGTACTATGTTGCCGTTGGGTAATTTTGAGCGCGTTATGCCGCTTGATATTCTGCCAACTCAACTGCTACGAGCGTTGGTTGTGAATGATACAGAGCAGGCTCAAAAGCTTGGTGCGCTTGAGTTGGACGATGAAGATTTGGCTTTGTGTACTTACAGTTGCTCAGGTAAGTTCGAATATGGTCCGATCCTTCGTGATTGCCTAACTCTAATAGAGAAAGAGGGTTAATTCATGGGGCTTAGAAAAGTACTCGATAAAATAGAACCTGAGTTTCACTCAGGTGGTAAATATGAAAAATGGTATGCACTGTTCGAAGCAGTAGATACGATTTTTTATCGTCCAAGTTCTGTTACTAAAAATGGTTCACATGTTCGTGATGCGGTTGATATGAAGCGCATTATGATTTTGGTGTGGATGTGTACCTTCCCTGCGATGTTCTTTGGTATGTATAACATTGGCTTCCAAGCGAATACTGCAATGGAAGCGATGGGAGTGGCACCTGCCGACTCTTGGCGTCATGCCATTATCGGTGGCTTGACCAGCTACAGTGCGTCAAGTATTTGGGACAACATGATTTACGGCGCAATGTACTTCTTGCCTGTGTATCTTGTTACTTTTGTGGTTGGTGGCTTCTGGGAAGTGTTGTTTGCTTCTGTGCGTAAGCATGAAGTTAACGAAGGTTTCTTTGTAACCTCTATCTTATTCTCTCTTTCTTTGCCTGCAACTGTGCCTTTATGGCAGGTCGCTCTTGGTATCACCTTTGGTGTTGTCTTGGCGAAAGAGGTGTTTGGTGGAACAGGTAAAAACTTCCTTAACCCAGCACTAGCGGGTCGTGCTTTCCTATTCTTTGCGTACCCAGCATCTATGTCTGGTGATGCGGTTTGGACAGCTGTAGACGGGTTCTCTGGTGCGACAGCGCTAAGTCAACTTGCTGCCGATGGTGTGGCAGGTCTTACCGTTGCTTGGTCTGATGCATTCTTTGGCTTTATTCAGGGCTCAATGGGTGAAACATCGACTTTGGCTATCTTGATCGGTGGCGGCGCATTGCTTGTGATGAGAATCGCTGCATGGCGTATTGTTGCTGGTGTTATGTTGGGCATGATTCTGACCTCTGCATTGTTTAATGTTATTGGTTCTGACAGCAACCCAATGTTTGCAACGCCTTGGTATTGGCACCTTGTTTTGGGTGGTTTTGCCTTTGGTATGATGTACATGGCTACGGATCCAGTATCTGCGTCAATGACGAACCGTGGTAAGTGGTTCTATGGTGCGTTGATTGGTTTGATGGTTGTGCTGATTCGTGTTGTTAACCCTGCATACCCAGAAGGTATGATGTTGGCAATTCTTTTCGCGAATTTGTTTGCGCCATTTATTGACCACTTTGTTGTTCAGGCAAACATTAAACGGAGGATTGCACGCAATGGCTAGCAGTAACGATAGTATTAAAAAGACCATTATAGTTGCTTTATCTTTGTGTTTGGTTTGTTCTATTTTTGTTGCTGCTGCAGCAGTAGGTCTTAAGCCTATTCAGAACACCAATAAAGATTTAGACCGTAAACGCAATATTTTATCGGCTGCTAGCATGCTTGAACCAGGCAAGTCAGTTGATGAGATTTTCAAATCGGTTGAAACTCGTATTGTGAACTTGCAAACAGGTCAGTTTGCGACACAAGAAGAGCTTCAGACTGCAGGGATCAATGTAGCAACATTTGATCAGCAAGCAGCGGCCAAAGATCCAAGTTTATCGGTTTCATTGAAAGGTAATGATCCGGCAGGTATTAAGCGCCGTTCAAACTTTTCTGCGGTTTACCTTGTGAAGTCTGGCGATAATATTGATCGCATCATTCTGCCAGTGCATGGCTACGGCTTATGGTCCACTATGTATGGCTTTATGGCGTTAAAGAATGACTTCAATACCGTGATAGGTTTTGGTTTTTATGACCAAGCCGAAACACCTGGATTGGGTGGTGAGGTTGATAATCCTAACTGGAAAGCCCTGTGGAAAGGCAAGAAAGTCTATGATGACCAAGGTGAGGCTGTTATTCAGCTTGCCAAAGGTGGTGTAGATAGCTCTGATCCTAAAGCCATGTACAAAGTAGATGGTCTATCAGGTGCGACATTGACAAGCCGTGGGGTGACTCATCTTGTTCAGTACTGGTTAGGTCAAGAAGGTTTTGGACCTTTCTTGTCTCAGCTGCGTAGCGAAGGAGTTCAATAATGTCTGATGTGAAAAAAGTCCTTTTTGGGCCGATTCTTGCCAATAATCCTATTGCATTGCAAATATTAGGTATTTGTTCTGCATTGGCGGTGACAAGTAGTTTGAGTGTCAGTTTGGTTATGGCAATCGCCTTAACTCTGGTAACGGCTTTCTCAAGCTTTTTTATTGCGATTATTCGTAGCCATATTCCAAACAGTATTCGTATCATTGTTCAGATGATCATCATTGCTTCTTTGGTAATTGTGGTAGATCAGGTTTTGAAAGCATTTGCTTACGAAATCAGTAAACAGCTTTCTGTATTCGTTGGTCTTATCATTACGAACTGTATCGTAATGGGGCGCGCAGAAGCGTTTGCGATGAAGAATGGTCCTGTCATGAGTTTTGTTGATGGCATTGGTAATGGTTTGGGTTATAGCGCTATGTTGATCATAGTTGCTTTCTTCCGTGAATTGTTGGGTGCTGGCAAACTTTTTGGCGTGGAAATATTTGCTACTGTTCAGAATGGTGGTTGGTATCAGCCAAACGGTTTGATGTTGCTTCCACCTAGCGCATTCTTCGTTATTGGTTTGGTTATTTGGGCTTTGCGTTCTTACAAGAAAGAGCAAGTTGAAGAGCCTGAATTCAAGATTGCAGCGAATTCTCGTTCTCAGGAGGCGCTATAAATGGAACATTTAATAAGTCTATTTGTTAAGGCTGTTTTTGTTGAAAACATGGCGTTAGCTTTCTTCCTTGGTATGTGTACCTTTTTGGCATTGTCCAAAAAAGTAGAAACGGCGATAGGTTTGGGCATAGCGGTTGTTGTTGTTTTGGCAATCACGGTTCCTCTGAACAACTTGTTGTACCAAAATCTATTGGTAGATGGCGCGCTTGAGTGGGCTGGTTTACCAGGTGTTGATCTTAGTTTTCTAGGTCTATTGAGCTACATTGGTGTTATTGCCGCTGTGGTTCAAATTTTGGAAATGACTTTGGATAAATACATGCCAGCGCTGTACAACGCGCTTGGTGTGTTTTTACCACTTATCACAGTAAACTGCGCCATCATGGGTGCGTCACTGTTCATGGTTGAGCGTGATTACAACTTCGGTGAAAGTGTTGTTTACGGTGTGGGTGCTGGTGTTGGTTGGGCGTTGGCAATTGCTGCGCTAGCTGGTATTCGGGAGAAACTTAAATATTCAGATGTTCCTGCAGGTCTACGTGGTCTTGGTATCACGTTCATCACTGTTGGTCTAATGAGTTTAGGTTTTATGTCATTTTCTGGTGTGCAGCTTTAATTGGCTGCGCATACAGGCAACCAAGAATAAGGTTTAACTAACATGGTCAACTTAGAGATTATTCTAGGTGTGGTGATGTTCACAGCTATCGTGCTTGCATTAGTGGCAATTATCCTTGCTGCTCGTGCGCGCTTGGTAAGTACTGGGGACGTAACAATCCGCATCAATGGTGAAAAAGAAGTAACGGCTCCAGCTGGTGGTAAGTTGCTTCAAACTTTGGCGAACAGCGGCATTTTCCTGTCATCAGCTTGTGGTGGTGGTGGTACTTGTGCTCAGTGTAAATGTAAAGTGACTAGTGGTGGTGGCTCTATGCTATCTACAGAGCAGTCGCACTTTACTCGCCGTGATGAAAAAGAAGGTTATCGCTTATCCTGTCAGGTTTCTGTGAAGCAAGACATGGATGTAGAGGTGCCTGAAGAGGTGTTCGGTGTTAAAGCTTGGGAGTGTACCGTTCAGTCCAACCCTAACTTGGCCACTTTCATCAAGGAATTAACGTTAAAATTGCCAGAAGGTGAAAACGTAGATTTCCGTGCTGGTGGTTATGTGCAGCTTGAAGCGCCTGCCCACACTGTACATTACAAAGATTTTGATATCGAAGAAGAGTACCGTGGTGATTGGGATAAATTTAACCTTTGGAAGTTTGTTTCTAAGGTAGATGAAACCGTTATCCGTGCTTATTCAATGGCTAACTACCCAGAAGAAAAAGGTATTGTGAAGTTTAATATTCGTATTGCTTCTCCGCCTCCAGGGAAAGACGATTTACCGCCGGGTCAAATGTCGTCTTATGTGTTTAGCTTGAAGCCAGGCGATAAAATCAAAGTGTACGGTCCATTTGGTGAGTTCTTTGCCAAAGATACTGATGCCGAGATGGTATTCGTTGGTGGTGGTGCTGGTATGGCTCCAATGCGCTCGCACATCTTTGACCAATTGAAACGCCTGAATTCGAAACGTAAGATTTCTTTCTGGTACGGTGCTCGTAGTGTGCGAGAAGCATTCTATACTGAAGAGTACGATAAGCTTCAGGAAGAAAACGAAAACTTTGAATGGCATTTAGCACTGTCTGATCCTCAGCCTGAAGATAATTGGGAAGGGAAGACTGGCTTCATTCACAATGTGTTGTATGAAAGCTACCTGAAAGATCACCCAGCTCCAGAAGATTGTGAGTTCTACATGTGTGGACCTCCAATGATGAACGCTTCTGTGATCAAAATGTTGGAAGATCTTGGTGTTGAAAAAGAAAACATCTTACTTGATGATTTCGGTGGCTAGCACCCAAATAAAGGCCCACCAATTGGTGGGTCTTTGTTTTATTGGCAACTAAAAAGACGATGTATGCGTAAAAAAATACTATTTTTTGCTGTTCTATTTGTAATGGTTGCGGTTGTTTACCGCATGTCTGTGTTCAGCCCTGAACTGGTGAGTTTTTCTGGCCCGACCATGGGTACTACCTACACAGTGAAGTTTTTTTCGACGGAAGAGGTAGACGGTTCTTCCGGTCTAAAAGATGATGTTGATGCTGCCTTGGTTAAGGTGAATAAATTGATGTCTACCTACGATCCGAACTCTGAGCTGTCTTTGTTTAATAAATTGCCTGCGGGCCAATCTGCTACGATTAGTGAAGATATGGCGTACGTTATTGATAAGGCGTTATTAATAAGTGAAATGAGTGGTGGTGAGTACGATGTTACTATAGGCCCGCTGGTGAATTTGTGGGGATTTGGGCCAGGTAAGCGGGAAGATAAAGTGCCTAGCCAAGCTCAAATTGATGAGGCTAAGTCTCTTGTTGGTTACCGACTTTTGTCTCTTGACGGTCGTCGTTTGTCAAAAGATAAAGACATATACGTGGACTTGTCGTCTATTGCGAAAGGGTATGGCGTCGATGTCGTCGCAAAAGTATTAGAAGCACAAGGTGTTGACAGCTATTTGGTAGAGGTCGGCGGTGAGATCGTTTCAAAAGGCATGAAAGCGGATGGTTCTCCTTGGAGGATCGCGATCGAAAGTCCTGCAGGCGGCCACGATATTGCTGAGCGTGTTATTGCGATAACAAACGTAGCGGTTGCAACGTCAGGGGATTATCGCAATTATTTTGAAAAAAATGGTGTGAGATATTCTCATACGATTAGCCCTGTAACTGGGAAGCCGATTACACATAAATTGGTTTCTGTAACGGTTGTCGAAAAGACCACTACTATGGCAGATGGCCTTGCGACAGCAATTACCGTATTAGGGCCTGATAAAGGGCTTGAGTTTGCGCAAAAAAATGGCATTGCAGCTTATTTATTAGTGAAAACGGATTTTGGTTTTGAGGAGCGTTCCTCGGACGCTTTTAAGCCTTATTTAAACTAAAGAAGGCTATTCATTTATTTTGGGGGTGACCTTATGTTAACGATAGTTATGGCGTTTGTTTTAATGCTGTTGTTGGTTACAGCAATGTCTGTTGGTGTGTTAATGGGGAGAAAGCCTATTTCTGGTTCTTGTGGTGGCATGAGTGCCCTAGGAATGGAGGTGGCTTGTGATATTTGTGGTGGCGATAAAGGCAAGTGTGAAAAAGAAACAAAGAAAGGTATGGCGGCTACGGTTTCTGATGACACGTTCTACGACGCATCCAAATAATTGAACAAAGAAGAGGGTATTATGACGACGAGACATTATGATGTTGTGGTGTTAGGCACAGGACCTGCTGGAGAAGGTGCTGCAATGAGTGCAGCAAAAGCAGGTAAACGAGTGGCTGTTATTGAAGCGAGTTCGCAAGTGGGCGGAAGTTGTACGCATTTAGGAACCATTCCATCAAAAGCGTTGCGTCACGCTGTTAAAGAGATTATTGCCTTTAATACAAACCCAATGTTTCGTGATATCGGTGAGCCACGCTGGTTTTCATTTCCTAAAGTGTTGGATCGTGCTAATCGTGTTATTGATAAGCAAGTAATGGGTCGTACTGAGTATTACGCACGCAACCGTATTGACATTTATTTTGGTCGCGGCAAGTTCAAAGATGCGAACACAATCGAAGTGAATACTTATGAAAAGGGTCCAGAGTTGTTGGTTGCCAAAAAAGTGGTAATCGCGACGGGCTCACGCCCATATAGACCTGCAAATATCGATTTTTCTCATCCACGAATTTATTGTTCAGATACAATTCTGAGTTTGAGTCATACGCCTCGCTCTTTGATTATTTATGGTGCTGGTGTTATCGGTTGTGAATACGCATCTATCTTTTGTGGTTTGGGTGTGCGCGTTGAGCTAATCAACCCCGCTAAAAAACTATTGAGCTTCTTGGATGATGAAATCACCGATGCTTTAAGTTATCACCTACGCGATGGCGGTGTTTTGATTCGCCATAATGAGACATATGAATCTGTCGAAACGACCGAGCGTGGTGTTGTTATGCACATGGCGTCAGGTAAGAAGTTACGCGCGGATGCATTGCTATTCTGTAATGGGCGTTCCGGTAATACTGATAATTTGGGATTAGAGTCCATCAATCTTGAAGCGAACGGACGTGGTCAACTGGCGGTAAACGATACTTACCAAACGCAAGTTGAAAATGTCTACGCAGCGGGAGATGTGATTGGTTGGCCAAGTTTGGCAAGTGCCGCCTACGATCAAGGGCGCGCAGCGGCAGCGAATATGTTTGGTGCTGTTGGCGGTGAATTCATCAGCGAAGTGCCAACAGGGATTTACACGATTCCTGAAATTAGCTCAGTAGGTAAAACAGAAGCGGAATTGACGGCTGAGAAAGTGCCTTACGAAGTTGGGCGTGCATTCTTTAAGAATACAGCTCGAGCTCAAATTACAGGTGAAGCGGTTGGAATGTTGAAAATTTTGTTCCATCGTGAATCTTTGGAGCTGTTGGGTATTCACTGTTTTGGTGACCAAGCCTCTGAAATTGTCCATATCGGGCAGGCGATCATGAAGCAACCTGGTGAGCAGAACACGTTAAAGTATTTCCTGAATACGACATTTAACTATCCGACGATGGCGGAAGCTTATCGTGTTGCTGCCTTGAACGGTTTCAATCGGGTATTTTAGTCCTTTTGAATAGCGCATAAAAAAAGCCCCATTTTGTAATGGGGCTTTTTTGTAAGTGCTCGGTGTTTAGCTGCCTTTAATTGCGTAAATTCCTTTTAGATTTCTAAAGAAGCCTTTGTAGTCCATGCCGTAACCGAATAAAAATCTGTCGGCTACATCTTCACCTACATAATCGGGTGTCATGTCTGTTTTTCTGTCGTGTAGCTTGTTTATGACCGTTGCTGTGTATACAGCGGTTGTTTCTTGAGCTTCCAGCCATTTAGTAATTGCTTGAAGTGTGTGCCCTTGGTCAAAAATATCATCGACTACAAGTACGTGTCTGTTTTTTAGGTTGGTTTGCGGGTAGCTTAACCAGTTAAGTGTTGCGCCTTCTGTTTCCATTCCATAGCGAGTGGCATGAATGTAATCGACTTCAAGTGGGAAGTTTAGTCGTTCTATTAGGGCAGCGGTTGGTATCAATCCACCGTTCATGACGCACAGAACAAGAGGGAGCTTATCTGATAAATCGGTTGTTATTTGTGCAGCCATTTTGTCTAGAGCGTCATTAAGTTGTGCTTCGTCGACTAAGCAATCCGCCTCTTCTAAAATTTTGTTTAGTTCGTTGATTGTATTCGTCATGGTGAGCCCTATCTTAAAAATTTTCGGGATTTTACATTAATCCTGACCAGATGCTAAGTTTTTCTGTTGAGAGGTGCTTTTAATGTTGTGCAGGGTGGCGCACAAGCAAATGGAAGTTAATACGATCAGCCATGAGCTTTGTAACCACACCAGAAAAATAGGAATGGCAGCAAATGCACCATAAACAACCTGGTAGCTTGTAAAGAACTGCGCGAACGAGCCAAAAATAGTATTAAGCAAATATAGACCAATGCTACCAACCAGTGCGGAAATAGCCGCCCATTTTATCGATACGTCAGCGTTTGGCGTTAAGAAGTTGAGCGTTAATAGCATAAAAAAATACAACACGATTGTCGCAAGCTCTAGCAAGTGGTTTATCCATGCATTGACTGGACTGTCGTGTATTTGCATGGAAATTAGTGTGCCGTATAAGCTTAATGATGCTGCAAAAATAATGGGTCCTAGTGTCAATATGGCCCAATAGGTGAGAAGGCGTTCTCTTAGCTTGCGTGGCTTCTTAATCTCCCAAATGGATTGAACGCTGCTTTCAAAACTGTTTAACAGTAGTAATGCAGTTAGAAATAAGGCAATTAAACCTGCTATGGGGAGGTTTTTGGTCTGCGCTGCAAATTTAATGAGATAAGGGAGCATGACCTCACTAGAGCCGGGCGCTAAGTGTTGCTCGATAAGTCCGAATAGTTGAGATTGCATTGCTTCAAGCGCAGGGGTGAAGCTCAGAATGCCAGCAATGATGGTTAAAATTGGGACAGCAGCAAGGAGACTAGATAACGTGAGTTGTGCGGCTTTTTGAGACAGATTGCTGTTTTTGAAACGGCTGATTGTGAGGTGACTATAACGTTTAAATATGAGGTAAAACTGATTTATTCGTTGCGACATCTCGTCTATTGCTCTGGCTGATTTGAGTCTGCTTACGATATCACAGCTTTAAAAAAAATATGAGACTTCTTGTTTGTGCACATTGCACAAACACAGTGCAACGTGGTTTGTTTTGGCGCATTGAGCTTGTTTTTATGTGGATCTAATTGTATTATTTGCCTCGTTCCTTTTGTGATATTTGTACTTCGGAGTAGTAGATCAAAGCTATTCTAGGTTCCTTGGTTGCAAATAATCATTTTAGCCCAGTTTTGCTGGGCTTTTTTATGTCTATTGGTTGACGATTGCTATTCCATCCCTATAATAGCCCACCACATGAAATGTAATGAGCTTAGTTCCGTTAGCTCAGTTGGATAGAGCAACCGCCTTCTAAGCGGTAGGTCACTGGTTCGAATCCAGTACGGAGCACCATTTCAGTACATTACTTTAATTAAATATTATTTAGGTTTTGTTGGTTTAAATTAAATGCGCGTCATTGTTAATGACGTAATTGCCAGCAAATTAAAGCAAGTTCCCGAGAGGAAGTTTTATGCAAGTTTCTGTAGAGACAACGTCTCCAATCGAGCGCGTTCTTACTATTAGTGTTCCAGCTGCTCGTGTTGACGAAAAAGTAAATTCTGAAGTGGCGAAAACAGCGAAAACAATTCGCATCGATGGTTTCCGTAAAGGAAAAGTGCCTGTAAGTGTTGTTAAAAAACGTTACGGTCAAGGTATTCGTATTGACGCTGTTGAACAGATTATGCGTGATGCTTATGTTGAAGCGATTCAAAAAGAAGCGATTCAACCTGCTGGAATGCCATCTATCGAACCTAAGAACTTTACTGAAGGTGCTGACCTTGAGTTTGTAGTAAAAGTAGAAGTTTACCCAGAAGTAACTTTGGCTGATAACTCAGCTATTAAAGTTGAGCGTGTAGTGTCTGAAGTAACAGATGCTGATGTTGACACAATGTTGGAAACGTTGCGTAAACAGAACGCTGAATGGACTGCTGTTGAGCGTGCATCTGCGGATGGCGACCAAGTAACAATCGATTTTGTTGGTTACTTAGGTGACGAAGCCTTCGAAGGCGGTGCTGCTGAAGGTCATAAGTTAGTGCTGGGTTCTAACACAATGATTCCTGGTTTTGAATCTGGCATCGTAGGCGCTAGCGCTGGCGAAGAACGCACTATCACTGTAACGTTCCCAGAAGATTACCAAGCTGAAAACTTGAAAGGCAAAGAAGCTACTTTCAAAATCACAGTTTCTGACGTTGCAGAGCAAATTTTGCCTGAATTGAACGATGCTTTTGTTGAAAAATTCGGTTTAGAAAATGCGACCATTGAAGGTTTGCGTGCTGAAGTGCGTAAGAACATGGAACGTGAGTTAAATCAAGCGGTAAAAGCTAAGCTTAAGAATGCATTGTTTGAAGGACTGTCTTCTATCAACGAAGTAGAAGTGCCTTCTGCTCTTGTTGATCAAGAAGTTGATGCACTTCGTAAGCAAGCAGCTCAGCAGTTTGGTGGTCAAGGTTTTGATGCTTCTCAATTGCCTGCAGAGTTATTCCAAGACGAAGCGAAAAAACGAGCTAAGCTTGGTTTGTTAATCTCTGAAGTTATTAAGAAAGATGATTTGAAAGTTGATGATGACCGCGTTCGTGCTTTCTTAGAAGACATGGCTCAAGCCTACCAAGAGCCACAACAGGTTATTGATTTTTACTTAAAGAACAAAGAACAATTAGCGCAAGTTCAATCTGCTGTACTTGAAGAGCAAGTTGTTGATAAACTGTTAGAATCTGCTCAAGTTACTGAAGTAACTTTGGGATATGAAGACGCTATTAAGCCAAATGCCCAAGCTGAAGAGGCTGGGGAAGAAGCATAAGACAAGTCTTATCTTTTTTAATAAGGTCGACATAGCATTTGCTATGTCGACCTTTTTGTTTTAAGGAATGCGATATGAATTTGATGAATCCAACTACTGGCCCTGTAGCAATCACAAGCAATGGTCTTGTTCCGATGGTCATTGAGCAAACTGCTCGTGGTGAAAGATCATTTGATATTTACTCGCGCTTGCTTAAGGAGCGAGTGATTTTTTTAGTTGGTCAGGTTGAAGATCACATGGCTAACTTGGTTGTGGCTCAATTGCTATTTTTAGAGTCTGAAAACCCTGATAAAGACATTCATTTGTATATTAATTCTCCTGGTGGCTCGGTCACCGCAGGGATGTCTATTTATGATACTATGCAATTTATTAAGCCAGATGTAAGCACAATGTGTATTGGGCAGGCTGCTAGTATGGGGGCATTGTTGTTGACGGCTGGTGCCGCAGGTAAGCGTTATTGCTTGCCTAATTCACGAGTAATGATTCACCAGCCATTGGGTGGTTATCAGGGGCAAGCCTCGGATATTGAGATTCACACGCGTGAAATTTTAAGCATTAAACACAAGCTAAATGAAATTATTTCTTTTCATACAGGCAAGCCAATTGAGCAGGTTGCACAGGATACAGATCGTGATAATTTCATGAATCCTGAGACGGCAAAAGAGTACGGCTTGATTGATGAAATATTGCAAAAACGAAAAGTTTAAAAAGGGTGGAATAAATGTCGGATGATAATTTTAGCCGTGGCGACCACTCCGATCGGTTATTGTATTGCTCTTTTTGTGGAAAGAGTCAGGACGAAGTAAAAAAGCTTATTGCTGGTCCTTCGGTTTATATTTGTAACGAATGTGTTGATCTGTGCAATAACATTATTACGCAAGAGCTGTCTCAAATTAATGAAGATGGTGAGGCAACCGATGAGTTGCCAACACCGGCTAAGTTAAGTGCGGCTCTGGATGACTATGTTATTGGTCAAGATAAAGCCAAGCGTGTTTTGGCGGTGGCAGTATATAACCACTACAAACGTTTACGTCATCAAGGCAAGACAGACACAAGTATTGAACTTGGTAAGAGTAATATTTTGCTCATTGGTCCAACAGGCAGTGGTAAAACATTATTGGCACAAACGTTAGCGCGTGTTTTGGATGTGCCTTTTACTATAGCGGATGCGACCACGTTGACAGAGGCTGGGTACGTTGGTGAAGATGTTGAAAACATCATTCAAAAGCTGCTGCAGAACTGCGATTATGACGTAGAAAAAGCGCAGCGTGGCATCGTCTATATTGATGAAATAGATAAAATTTCTAGAAAATCGGATAACCCATCTATTACTCGTGATGTATCTGGTGAGGGTGTTCAGCAGGCTTTGCTAAAATTGATTGAAGGTACTGTTGCGTCTGTTCCACCTCAGGGTGGGCGTAAACATCCTCAGCAAGAATTTTTGCAAGTTGATACGTCAAACATCTTGTTTATTTGTGGTGGTGCTTTCGCCGGTTTGGAACGTGTTATCACAGACAGAACGGAGAAAAGCAGTATTGGTTTCTCAGCAACGGTAAAAAGCAAAGAAGAGGGTAGGTCTTTTTCTGAGGCGGTTCACCGTGTAGAAACTGAAGACTTGGTTAAATTTGGTTTGATTCCAGAGTTCGTAGGTCGATTGCCGGTTGTGGCAACGTTGTCTGAATTGGATGAAGAAGCATTGATGACTATCTTAAGTCAGCCAAAAAATGCTTTGGTTAAGCAGTATCAGCACTTGTTTGAGCTTGAAGGTGTTGAACTAGAGTTTACTCATGAATCTTTGCGTGAAGCAGCCAAATTGGCGCTTGAGCGTAAAACGGGTGCACGTGGTTTGCGCAGCATTTTAGAGTCATCATTACTTGATTGTATGTATGAGCTTCCAACGCGAAACGATGTGGCGAAGGTGGTGATGGATGCGGCATCTATTCGTGGTGACTCTGCACCTCTGATGGTGCTTGAAAAAGAAGAGCTTGCTAAAAACGCTTAATTTTTCAAAAAGTGATAGCTATAAAGCCGAAATGAAGCATTGTTGCTGATTTTCGGCTTTTTTTATGGTGTTTCGTTTTAAAACACTGTGTAGACTAAATTCAAATGCTTGTGACGCTTGTAATTTCTGGCTTCGCCCCTATCTCTTTCCTAATCAATGTTTAAATATAAAAGTGCGCTTTTTTCTATGCGCCCGGATTGGAAAAAATATGACAGATTCTTTGCTACTTCCAATGTTGCCACTTCGTGATGTGGTGGTCTATCCCCATATGGTGTTGCCACTATTCGTTGGCCGCGCTAAGTCCATTTCAGCGTTAGAGTCTGCAATGGAAAATGATAAGCATGTATTTCTTGTGGCCCAGCAAGATGCATCAAAAGACGATCCAGTACTGGGTGACCTATATTCTATCGGTACCACTGCTAAGGTGATGCAGCTGTTGCGCCTACCTGATGGAACAGTGAAGGTCTTAGTGGAGGGTGGTAAGCGTGCTCGTTTGGAAGCGATGGAAGAGTCTGATGGTTTTGTGCTGGGGCGCATTACCGAACTTGATATTCAAGAAGAAGACGACGCAGAACATAATGTCATTCGAAATGCCCTTTTGAAGCAGTTAGATGAATATGTTGCCGGTAGTAAGCGTATTCCTGCCGAGGTTGTGTCCTCACTAAAATCCATCGATGATCTTTCTAAACTGATAGACAATATTACGGGTCATATGAGCCTAAAGCTTGAAGATAAGCAAAAGGTATTAGAAATTGATTCTTTGACTGGTCGTGGTGAATATTTAATTGGCTTAATGGATGGAGAGCTAGATATTGCTCACCTTGAGAAAAGCATTCGCAGCCGCGTTAAAAAGCAGATGGAAAAGAGCCAGCGTGAGTACTATTTGAATGAGCAAATGAAAGCCATTCAAAAAGAGCTTGGTGACATGGAAGACAGCGGTAATGAGCTGGATGCGCTTCAGGAAAAAATTTCAGAAGTAGGCATGTCTGATGAGGCGAAAGAAAAAGCAGAAGCTGAATTGAAAAAATTACGTATGATGTCGCCGATGTCTGCGGAAGCAACCGTTGTACGTGGTTATATTGATTGGTTAACGTCTCTTCCCTGGAAAAAGCGCAGTAAAGTGCGTAATGATTTAGCCTATGCTGAAAAAATTCTTAACCAAGACCACTATGGCTTACAGGATGTTAAAGAGCGCATTCTAGAGTTTTTGGCTGTTCAGCAGCGCGTGAAGAAAGTGAAAGGGCCTGTTCTTTGCTTGGTCGGTCCTCCGGGAGTGGGTAAAACATCCTTGGGGCAGTCTATTGCCAAAGCTGTCAATCGTCAGTACGTTCGTATGGCTTTAGGTGGTGTTCGTGATGAAGCGGAGATTCGAGGTCATCGCCGTACTTATATTGGTTCTATGCCAGGTAAGTTGTTGCAGAAATTGGCGAAAGTTAAAGTGAAGAATCCGCTCTTTTTATTGGATGAAATTGACAAAATGGGCATGGATCAGCGTGGAGATCCAGCGTCAGCGTTGTTAGAAGTGCTTGATCCAGAGCAAAACCATACGTTCAACGATCATTACCTTGAAGTGGATTTTGATCTATCTGATGTGATGTTTATTTGTACGTCGAACAGTATGAATATCCCTGGGCCATTGCTTGACCGTATGGAAGTGATTCGTATTCCGGGCTACACCGAAGATGAGAAGCTTAATATTGCAAAACGCTATTTACTGCCTAAACAAGTCAAGCAGGCTGGATTAAAAGAGAAAGAGATTCAGGTGACGGATGATGCCTTAATGGACGTTATTCGTTACTACACTAAAGAAGCTGGTGTGCGTGGTTTGGAACGTGAGTTAAGTAAAATTTGTCGCCGCGTGGTGAAAAAGCAGGCTTTAACTAAGGCAAAAGATACAAAAGCTGTCGAAGTAACGAGTGAAAATTTAGAAGACTTTTCTGGTATTCATAAATTCAGTTACGGAAAAGCAGAAGAAAAAAATCAAATTGGGCAGGTCACGGGCTTGGCTTGGACGTCAGTTGGTGGTGAATTATTGACCATTGAGGCGGCGGGTGTGCCGGGTAAAGGTCGTCATGTTAAGACTGGGTCACTAGGTGATGTGATGCAAGAGTCCATTCAAGCGGCTCTAACTGTAGTGAGAAGTCGAGCGGTCGGTCTTGGGATTGACGAAGATTTTCATGAAAAAACCGACCTTCATCTGCATGTGCCTGAAGGTGCAACACCGAAAGATGGGCCGAGCGCAGGTGTGGCAATGTGTACAGCAATTGTATCTGTCCTAGCTAAGATCCCTGTTAAGGCCTCTGTGGCAATGACTGGCGAGATTACGTTGCGCGGAGAGGTGCTACCTATAGGTGGGCTAAAAGAGAAGCTTCTGGCGGCTCACAGAGGCGGAATAAAAACCGTTATTATTCCGCAAGAAAATGCTCGTGATTTGAAGGAAATTCCTGATAATATCAAGGCAGACATAGAGGTCATCCCTGTCAAATGGATTGATGAGGTTTTGGATATTGCTTTAGAGTACATTCCTTCACCAAAAAAGGTAGAAACCTTACCTTCGAGTGAAAAAACTGTTGATGAACAAGAAACTGTAAGTCATCATTAAGGTCATATCCTGTGTTGACAGGGAGTAGGTCGGGCTTGTATAACTTCTCGCTCGGCCTTGTTGGTAGGTATTTATACTGCGCCGAAAAAATTTAAGGAACCACGAAAATACTGAAGGGGTACAACGTGAACAAATCTGAATTGATTGATGCTATTGCAGCGTCTGCTGATTTATCTAAAGCTTCTGCTAGCAATGCTCTTGACGCTACTTTAAAAGCAATTGAAGCGGCTTTGGCAAAAGGTGACCAGGTTACACTAGTTGGTTTTGGTACTTTTGCAGTAAAAGAACGTGCGGCACGTACAGGCCGTAATCCTCAAACTGGTGAGGAAATCCAAATTAAAGCAGCGAAGGTTCCTGGCTTTAAGGCCGGTAAAGGTCTTAAAGACGCTGTAAACTAATGTTTTTGGAGCAGTAGTTCAGTTGGTTAGAATACCTGCCTGTCACGCAGGGGGTCGCGGGTTCGAGTCCCGTCTGTTCCGCCATTAGACACAAAAGGTGTATTCCATGCGGAATGCACCTTTTTTATTGGTCATTTAATTCATTCATTTGGAGGCAGTAATGCTCCAGGATATAAGAGATAAGTCACAAGGCATTGTGGTAAAGATCATCGTTGGTTTTATCGTTGTGACTTTTGCTCTATTTGGCGTCGATGCCTTGGTTCAAAGTTTTAATTCATCCGATACGGTAGCCGAAGTAGACGGGGTTGATATTACCCGAACTCAAATGCTCCAAGGCGCAGAAACTCAACGTAGACAATTAATTTCTATGATGGGTGGGCAGGTTAATCCAGCGCTGTTAGAAGATAATGTATTGCAACGTCGTGCATTGGATGAGCTTGTGCAGCGAGTTGTTTTGACCAACCAAGCTAAGTCATTAGGGTTGGGAGTGTCTGACGCTCAAGTCAATGCTTATTTGTTGCAAGCAGAGCAGTTCCAAACCAATGGGCAATTTGATGAAAACAAATATCTAAACTTCATCCGTTCATTGGGTTTTACTCCGTTGGCGTTTAAAGAGCGCATCAAACAAGATGTTTTAATTCAGCAATCACGTAATGCTATAGCGGGTTCTGAATTCGTTCTGCCTTATCAAGTAAATGGCGTTTCAAAGTTGCAGTCTCAAACGAGATCTTATGATTACGTTACTTTTTCATTGGCCGACGAGTCTGAAGGAACCAGTGTTTCTGATGATGAGCTAAAAGCCTATTACGATGAAAATAAAGACAGCTTTAAAACACCTGAGCAAGTTAAATTAAACTACGTTGTGATTTCCAGCTCTGACTTTTATAGTAAAGTAAGTGTGTCGGATGCTGAATTACAAGATGCTTATCAGGCTTCTATTTCGAATTTAACTCAAGAAGAAAGATCTGCGTCGCATATCCTGATCGATACCTCGGATAGATCCGATGACGAAGCGGAAAAACGTCTTGCTGAGGTTCAAGCAAAACTAAAAAGTGGTGAAAGTTTTGCTGACTTGGCTGCCGAATTTTCCGATGATATTGGTTCGAAAAATGACGGCGGTAATTTAGGTTATGTTGAAAAAGGCACAATAGATCCGGCCTTTGATGACGCGCTATTTTCTATGAAAAAAGGAGAAATCAAGTCGGTTAAGACCCAGTTTGGTTATCACCTGATTGAATTGAATGATATTACCAAACCAGACGTGCCAAGCTTTGCCTCTAAGAAAGCAGAATTGGAGCAGGCTCTCATTGAAGACAAAGCAAGAGATGCATTGTTAACGGCTCATGAAGACATTACAGATTTAGCTTACGCCAGTGATAAATTGGACGCTATCGCGAAAGAGTATAATGTTGATGTGCTTCAAAGTGCGTACTTTAGTCGAGAGGGTGGAACGGATGATATTACCAGTAACGCCTCTGTTATTGCTGCTGCCTTTGGTCCTGCTGTATTAGAAGATGGTCAAAACAGCAGTTTGATTGAACTAAATGACGACCAAGTTGTTGTCGTACACTTGAATAACCTGCAGCCAGAAGCGTTTCAGACTTATGAAGAAACAAAAGAGCAGGTAACTTCGATTGTTGTACAGAACAAAGCGGTTGAGTCGTTGAAGACTAAAGCTGAACAGGCCAAAGTTTCCAAGACAACTTCCTGGAAGTCTGTGAGCGAAGCGAAGCGTGGTCAAGATGAAGTAACATCGCTGGCTTTTTCTCTTCCGCATCCTGAAGCTGGACAACCTGTTGTTGAGATTAAAGGTTTATCTAACGGTGACTTGGCGTTGATTCGTTTGAATAAGGTAGGTAGCAGTGATGCTTCTCTTCCTGATGATCAGAAGCTCGCTTATGAGCGTTATTTGAATCAAACTCAGGCCAGTTTAAGTACGCAAGCCCAGCAAGACTTGTTAAAGAATAAAGCGAAGATAGAAAGATAACATTGTGTTATTTTTGTTAAAAAAGCCACTTCAAATGAAGTGGCTTTTTTTGGTATTTTTGTGGGCATTTTAGTGCGGGTTAGCAGATGAAATGTGTTATTTACCTGATCGAGATTCTAGCCATTCGTTAGACGGGACAAAAAATGCCTGTCCGGTGGTGGCTCGAGTGTATTTCATTAAGTGATCTGTATTTCCTTCTTTATCGCCTTTTACCATGCTTTCTAACATCAGGTTAAAAATGGTTGGTGTTTTGCTGTAACTGGCAAACATCAGTCCTTTTTCCGTTAATGACGCAAATGGCATGCTATGGCGTAAGATTTCCATCGAGTTGCCATTTTCATCTTTTAATGAAGTGCGTTTGGTATGGGCGTGTACCGACTTTTCAGAAGAGGGGTATTCTTGGTTGGTATGTTTTGTACGTCCATAAATATCTTCTTGGGTTTTAATGTCTTCTTTTTCCCACTTAGTGAGATCATGAACAAATCTGATGATATTTAGATAAGAGCCGTTTTTAAATTCGGGGTCATCTTCGCCAACAAGAGCCACTTGTTTGCGTTGTTCTCCTTCAGGGTTTTCTGTGCCGTCAACAAATCCTGTTAAGTCTCGGTTGTCTAGGTATTTAAAGCAGCTGACTTCATCTACTAAAGTGACGGCATTGCCAAATGTTGCAAACAAGGCGCTGCCTAATAGATAGGTCGCATCATGACGAGAAGAGCGAATGTGAAGGATCAAATCTACATCCGTAGCGACCATATCGATATCTTTGCCAGTTATGTTAGGGAACGTAGAGAGGTGTCTTGGTCGCTGGTTGTCTAAATCATCCCATATCAATCGACTAAGTCCGATGGCTGCATGCAGTTGGCCGTCTGGGAATTGCGCTTGATGCTCTTCAATCAGAGCGGGCATAGCGGCGAGTGCGTTTTTAACGGCATTAATATCGGATCTATTCACGTTTAAGGTGATGAAAAGTGCGTCACTGGACGCTTCGGCAATAATGCCAGATTGAAATGAAGTCATCATGTTCGTCCTTTTAGAAATAGCGGTATCTTAAAAATTAGGGTAAAGCGTCTTTAGCTGACTGGCTTTTGACGGTTTGGTTTGGCCGCTGGTGTATTCTTCAAGAGCGTCGGCAAGAGGCTCTCCCTGCCATTCGTGAGCAGGGTTGCTGGAATACAGCATCAGTTCGGCTTCCATTAAAAGCTGAGTTATTTGAACGGTGGTGAGTCGCTTAATGTCGTCAATGCCACGAATTTCATCATCTCCCCAGCGATGTCTTGCCCATTCCAATAAGTGAGAACGCAACGCAGATAAGTTGTCTTGCTGACAGCATTGAATCAAAGAGGTATAAGCCGTTTGCTCATCACTGGTGTTCAAAGGGGCAAAGTCCTGCAATGTCGGAACGTCTAGTTCTGGGTCTTGTTTTGACTTCTTGCGTTTAAACCAAAGAGCCGCCCATGCCACCAGCATCAGGGTTGCCACAATGAGCAATCCGGCAATCAGGTAGTGTCTGAATGATAGATTGTCCTCTGTGTCATTTATAACAATGCGGTTTGTGTCCGTTGGTTCTGATGGTTCTGTGGGTTTTTTAGCCAATGAAATTGGTGCAACGGAGCGTGTTTGTGCAGGCAATGGCTCGTTTATTGTTGGTGGATTGCTGGCGGTATTGTCAGGTAGTGTCGCGCCAGTTGGTAGTGGGGCAATACTGATGGTTTTGGTCGTTGCGCTGGCGTTGCTGATCGCTCTCGCTTCCGTATCCCAATAGGCTACATTGATGTCAGGCAAGGTTAATGGGCCTTCGGCCGTTGGTACCACTTCTACGATAATCGTCTGACTGCCAGTGACGCCATTTGCGGTTTTTTGATTATCAAATTTTGGAGATTTTGGATAAAGTTTGTATTGGCGAGTGCTGTTAAAATCGAGTGTCGGTATTTGCTCGGGCAATGAGCCTTCCGCTTTGATATTGATCGTCCAAATAAGGGTGTCTCCTACACGTGGTGATTCGCTCGTTTTGCTTAGTGTGGTTGACACTGAGACATTTGCACTAGGCAACCAGGCGTCGCCTGTATAGCTCGCAGGAATGGGAATGACCTGTAAGTTTAATGGCTCACTTTGTACTTTAATCATTCTTCGGCCAGTCGATGTATTGATCATGGCTTGTATGCTTTGCGGTGGAATCGTAAGTACACCGCTGCGCTGTGGAAAGGCCAAGTATTCGCGGGTGATGACTTGGTATTGGGTGCCATTGATGGTTTGGTAGTTCATCTGATCGTCTACCAACCTTTCAACGACAAGGTCAGGATGAGTCGGTACAGAGCGATTTGCATTTTGGAGGGCAACAGAGGTGTAAAGCTTGACGCTTAAAATGACTTCCTGCTGAAGGTATGGTTCCACTTCAGATACGTCTGTTTTGAGCATGACTGGCGGGTTGCCATTATTGTCCAGTAATTGAGGGGAACTTTTGACCACCAGACGAATAGGTTGAGATTCGTGATCGCCAATTTTGATGGCGGGAATTTCAACGGTACCAACAGACTTTGGCATTAATGACACGACCCAAAAATTCAGCGCAGTACTGGTGCCAAGGTTAAAACTAAATTGACTGTTTTGGCTTTTGCCTAAAATATCAAAATCGCGCTCTAATGGGGTTAAGTCAGGGCCATTTCCAGTATCGGAAAAATCGGCGCGCAATGTTAGCTGAACCACTTCGTTTTCGGTCGAAACACTTTTGTTAAGCGAGGCTGTGACGCTGGCGGCATAAAGATGACTGGATAAAGTGATAAAAAGCAGTGCTGTCATTAGGCAAGAAAGCAAGCGACTCAGCTTGTCTTGCGGTAGTAATGAAATGAAGTAGTGCTTTTTTACCATGGGTTTTGCCCATCCTCTTGCGAAAATCGATTTTCGTTGCGTTTTTCTTGATGTAAATACCAAAGCTTCCGCTGTAATAACAAGCCGGGATCATCCTGAATTTGTCGTAGCCATTGGTTCAGTGCTTGTGTTTTTTCTTTGTCTAATGGCGGTTGTATTGGCTCGTTTTTGCTTTTTTCATCTGAGTGCTTGTCTTGCTTATTATCCTTAGGTGTTTCGTTTTTGTCTTGTTTTTCGTTCTTTTTATTGTCATTTTTTGAATCATTGGGGTCTTTTTCGTCATTTTGATCTTTTGAGTCTGACGGAGTTGACTGTTTATCTTGGTTCTTATCTTGCTGCTGTTGTTGGTTTTTTTTCTGTTCTTTTTGTTGTTGGTCTTTTTTTTGCTGTTCCTGTTGTTGCTTCTTTAAGTAATCAAGATTGTCTTTGGCAGCTTTTAATGAGGGGTCTTGTTCGAGTGCTGTCTCATAAGCTTCTATGGCTTTTTCTGTGTCACCAGATAGGGCTAATGCATTGCCAAGGTTGTAATTATCCGCGGCATTTCTGTTCATGTTCTGTAGTTGTTGAGCCGTTTCTGGGTACTTCTCTAATGCATATGACGTCGCCGCTTTCCATTCAGGCCGCTCGAAGTATTGATCCGCAGCTTGCCAGTCGCCTTGATCTACCGCTTTTTGGCCTTTTTGGTCTTGGGTAAGGAACCAATCTAGAGGTGATGCGTATGTCTTTTCGGAAGGGAAGGATAGCAGGCTCATCAGCAAGAGGAACAGCATGCCTTTACGGAACTGGAACGCCAGCCACAGCATGAAAGGCAAAGCAAACCAATGACCTTGCTCAATCCAATGAATGCTTTTATTTTGCGCCTTTTGTGTTTGCGCATTGTCCAATGGGGTGTTGGTGATTTGCGCGATCTCTAATGGCGTTAAGCGTCCCTGATGAAACTGGCCGCCGAGTGACGCAGTCAATTTTTGTAATTCTTTTAGAGGCGTAATCGGCATGACATTTCGACCGTTCTTTCGCAAAATCTGACCGTCTGGCAGTGTAATAGACGAAGGATTGTCTGTACCGATCGCGACCAAATCCAAGCGAATGTTTCTGTCTTTCAGCAGGGAGGGTAGTTGGGTGGCGTCTTGTCGGCTGACGTCGTCTGTAAAAATAACCAGATGCATTGGCTCGGAAGGGTCTTTGCTCAGTGAAAGAGCGGTTTCAACACCGCTGCTGAGATTGCTGCCATACATCGGCATAATAATAGGGTCCAACGCGAGTAGGAAGTGGGTGATGGTTTCCCTATCTTGGCTAAATGGGCTGATAATAAAACCCTCACCAGCAAAGGCAACCAACGCAACATCGCCTTCTTTGCTTTGCTCTAAAATGTCTCGAATAGTCTGCTTTAGCTGCGTTTGTCTGTTGGGTTTGATGTCGGTGGCGTACATCGACAAAGACTGATCAACGATGAAAACGGTCTTCTGAGTGTTTTCAAACATAGTGGTAGGGGCTTTTGTCCAGCTAATACCAGCTAGGCCAATCCACAACACACATGCCGCAGCAATGCCCAATCTTTTATTGAGGTTACTTGTTGTATTTTTATAGACCAAATGGGGCATTAATACTGGATCAACCACGTTTTTTAAAGGGCTTTGGCGAGACCGATTACGGCTGAAAAAAAGGCCAATACTAAGGTGATGGGCAACATGATCAGCCAATAAGGACGTTCAAAATGCATCAAGTCGAACAACATCATGCTTGGCCTCCTTTGCGCGTGACGTCTTTTTTGAATCTATTATTCCATGCAATGTGTTTACTACTAAGCAAGGCAAGTGCGAAAAAAACATGGAGCCAAGGCCAAGCCAATGGAATAAACTGGTCAACGGGCGTTGCCAAATGTCTTCTGTCGGTGTGGGTTCTAGCGCATCAAGAGTTTGATAGATGCTTTGTAGATCTTCGGTACTTTTGGCGCGAAAGTACTCCCCCCGTTTGTGCGGCAATGTTTTTTAGTAAGGTCTCGTCTAGGTCGCTTGATGGATTGATCGCTTTAGGGCCAAAAAAACTTTGCACCACCATGCTGTCCGCACCGATGCCAATGGTGTGAATTTTTACATTCTGTGAGGCAGCGAATGAAGCTGCTTGTTGCGGTTGAACCCGGCCAGCAGTGTTAGCACCGTCTGTCATTAGGATAAGCACCTTTTTGTCAGACGGTTTGTCTTCTAGTCTTTTTATGCCCAATCCAATCGCGTCGCCAATGGCGGTTTGTTCGCCAGCAAAGCCAATTTGGGTTTCTTGGACCAGCTGATTAATGGTCTTTGTGTCAAAGCTGAGCGGAGCTTGAAGATAGGCTTTGGAGCCAAAAACAATGATGCCAATGCGGTCACCTCGGCGAGCTTGAATAAAATCGGATAGAACAGACTTTGCCGCTTCCAAACGGTTGGCGGGTTGATCATTGAGCGCCATGTCACTGACTTGCATGCTGCCAGATAAATCGAGAGCGATCAGTAAATCGCGTCCCGATGGTGTTACTTTGGTCGGCTCACCCAGCCAAACAGGTTGAGAAATGGCCAAAACCAGTAATGCCCAAGACAACAAAAGACAGACGTAGTGAGGTGTTGGTCTTTTTGCTGCTGTTGAACGGTCATGCTTACTCAGCAGCTCGGTACTGCTTCCCCACCAGATGCCATCGCCTCTGGGCTTGGTCTGTGGCAAAAAATACATAATAAAAGGCAAGGGTAAAAGTAAAAGAAACCAAGGCCAAGATAGCTCAAGCATGATGCGTCCTTATCCAGTAGCAAGTGGTTTTGATCATGGTGAGTCGTTGCTCTTGAGTGAGATCTATGTGGCTTCGATAAGGGCCATCAACAAAATCGCTTCCAAGTGATGAAAACTGGCGCTTTTTAGGCATGGATTGGTCTAATTGTTCCAACAGGGTTTTGCTGGGAAGTGCGGCGGTTTCGCGTCGTCCTTCACTGATCAAACAGCGTCGCAGCACTTCATGGCACAGCAGAATACAGTCTTTGTCACTGAGTGAGCTGGATGTGTGAGTAATGACAGACAACGCTTCACGTCGATAGCCGCGTTTTTGATGACGGCGGAACCATAAAACAAGCAGAGCAATGATGATGAGAAAAAGGGCCGCGACCAGTAGCCATGTCCACCACACTGGAGGCCACATAGGAACTGCCTGCGGCAGCATATACGCTTTGTGCGGCAAGTCCATCGCTTGTTGCGCTGTGTTTGCAGTCGGCATCAGTGTAGCGCTCCTTGAGACAGTAAGTAGCGAGCGATTTTATCGGGTGACTCAGTGAGATCAAACGCTTGATATCGAATGCCCAGTGAAGACAGTTTTTTGCGCATCTGGGTGTTTTGCGAAAAAAAAGAGTCTTTAGCGCGTTGCATACTCTGTTTGCTAATGGTGACTTGCTTTACGCCCGTTTCATCGGCCATTTGATATTGGCCAGGGGGTAAATTAAAGGCATTGCTGTCGATGATTTGAATCCAGTGAACGCTATTGTGTTGTGCGAGTTGCATTAAAGCACTTTCTTCACTGTCGTCCCAGTATTGTTTGTCGGTCAATATGATCACGTCTTTATTGTGTGTTTTATGTGTCAGTAGGGTGTTTGACCAAACGCTGTTGTTATTGTTTGGGTGATTACGATTGTGGATGTAAGACGCATTTTTTAACTGTGTCAGCAGGGTTGGCAAGGTGTTCGATCGGTTGCTTGCGTGGTCTTCTTTGCCAAAGGTTAATCGATACGACAAAGTATCGCCTTGTTGTTTGGCGCGCCACGCAATAAGACCTGCGAGCTGAATAAGCCGTGTCGATATAAACGTATGACGAGTGCCAAAATACGCGCTATTTGATAAGTCCATTAGCAATAGTCGCTGATGATCGTTTTCTTGCGCGTACAGCCGCGTGTGTGCCTGCCCAGTTCGAGCGGTGACTCGCCAATCTATGTGTCTTAAATCATCACTGGCTTGATAAGCGCGCAGTTCCAGCATTTCCATGCCATGTCCCTTTTGGCGCGAACGACGCTCACCGGTTTGAGAGGCGAAGCGAATCGCTTTGGGCGCTCGTCCTAGGTGCTTAGCGTAATGACCTAACAGAGCGAAATGGGCATCATCTAGCTCAGGCGAAACGGGAGATAATAATGGACTCATGGTACTCAGAAGCCTTGTAATGCAATGCTTTGAATTAAAGGGCGGGAACGTGGCTGATCAACCGCTTGAGCAAATCGTCAACTGACAGCCCAGCCGCTTGCGCTTCAAAAGTGGTAATAACGCGATGGCGTAATACCGGCAGCGCAATGTGGCGGACATCGTCTGGTGTGACAAAATCTCGACCATTTAATAGGGCATTTGCCCGAGCGCAGCGGTCTAACGCGAGTGTGCCACGAGGACTGGCGCCAAACTCAATCAAGTGACTTCCTTTACCTGCGTCTCCAAGATAAAGCTCAGGCTGTCGTGTTGCCATGACCAATTGCACGATATATTGCTCGACGCTTTCGGACATATACAAGGCCAAGGCGTTTTGTTGCAGCTTAAGAATGTCAGAGGGTGTGCAAATGGGTTGTGGTTTGCTGGATGCGGTTTTATGTAAGTCTTGCTGGCGCACTAATCTTAATACGTCCAATTCACTTGCGGCGCTTGGGTAACCAAGATTGATCTTCATCATGAAGCGATCAAGCTGCGCTTCCGGTAGAGGGTAAGTGCCTTCTTGTTCGATAGGGTTCTGTGTTGCAATGACAAAAAAAGATCAGACAGCGCATAGCTGTGGTTGCCGACTGTGACTTGTCTTTCGCCCATGGCTTCAAGCAATGCCGACTGCACTTTGGCTGGTGCGCGGTTGATTTCATCGGCCAACACAATGTCGTTCATGATGGGGCCGGGGATAAAGCTAAACTGCCCCGTTTCTTGTTGGTAAATGTCAGAACCGGTGACGTCACCAGGGAGTAAATCCGGCGTAAACTGAATGCGTTGAAAGCGACTGTCGATGGCGCTGGCGAGCGCTTTGGCGGCGGTGGTTTTGGCGATACCTGGAGGGCCTTCTAGAAGAACATGG
Organism: Marinomonas pontica; assembly: GCF_026191375.1. Classification (GTDB taxonomy): domain Bacteria; phylum Pseudomonadota; class Gammaproteobacteria; order Pseudomonadales; family Marinomonadaceae; genus Marinomonas; species Marinomonas pontica. Next base: position 69,663 of record NZ_JAODTL010000043.1, read on the forward strand.
CCATTGGCGATTAAAGCGACGAGTAATTCATGAGTGAGTTCGGGTTGGCCGACAACGGCGCGATTTAGGTGGTCTTTTAATTGCTCAATTACAGTTACCATCGAACCTAGGTTCCTTATACTTCTGTCAAAAAAAGTGTCAACGCAATATAATAGTCTTCATCTTATCGGATTCAAATCTTTACGCACAGAGCGTTCTCTGTAAGGGTAATGTAAGTACAGGACACGAAAATGGCAAAAATTGTATTAAATGTGGCTTTGCCCGCGTTTAAATATGAGGCTATGTATGCGGGAGCCGCTAAAAACCTAGTGGCGAGCAGCCTAGATGGACGTAAAGTTCAGTTGCCCTTAACGGCTTTTCAGCGATTTGTTACCCATCAAGGCATCCACGGATTGTTTGAAGTCGAGTTTGATGACAAGAATAAATTGATCGCTGTGACTAAACTGACATAGCGTTCGTTTGGAAGACACGCATTAAATAGCACAAATCAGATTGAAAATTAGATAAATAGCACAGCTCAGCGAAAGCATTCACCAGACTTTAATAGCCTAGGAGCCCTAACAATGTACCAACTTGCTCGCTCGTTACTTTTTAAACTAGACCCAGAAGTATCCCACGAATTGTCTTTGGATCTTCTCGCAGCAAGCAGCCGATTGGGCTTAAATAAATTTCTAGGCGGATTGCCGTCCACGAAGCCAGTGGATGTGATGGGCATACGTTTTCCCAACGCAGTAGGTTTGGCGGCGGGGTTGGATAAAAATGCCGATGCGTTTGAAGCATTAGGTGCACTGGGTTTTGGTTTTGTGGAAGTGGGCACGGTAACGCCTAAAGGCCAAGCTGGTAACCCTAAGCCACGTTTGTTTCGTTTGCCAGAACATAACGCCATCATCAATCGCATGGGGTTTAACAACAAAGGCGTTGATCATCTTGTATCGCGCATAAAATCCCATCGTTATCCTGGTGTTTTGGGCGTGAACATCGGCAAAAACCTAACAACATCCGTAGAAGACGCCGCCGCCGATTATTTGGCGTGTCTAACACAAGTCATTCCTTATGCCGATTACATTACTGCCAACATCAGCTCACCGAACACGCCGGGGCTGCGCAGTTTGCAATTTGGCGACAGCCTAGCGCAACTGATAGCGCCGTTGACAGAGGCTCGTGATCGATACGAAGCAGAGCATGGTAAGCGCGTACCTTTAGCGGTGAAAATTGCGCCTGATATGACCGATGACGAAATTAAAATGGTGGCCGACACATTGGTTGACCAAAGGGTTGATGGCATTATTGCCACAAACACCACCTTGTCACGCGATGCGGTGGCGGGACACAAGTTTGAAAAAGAAGCGGGTGGCCTAAGTGGTGCACCTGTTCGCGATGCGTCAACGCACGTTGTTCGTGTATTGGCGGAGCACCTAAAAGATACGTTGCCGATTATTGGTGTGGGCGGTATTTCCAGCGGTTCCGACGCCGTCGAAAAACTGCAAGCCGGAGCCCGTTTGGTGCAAATTTATTCTGGCTTTATTTACCAAGGTCCAGAATTAGTTAAAGAAGCCATTGCCAGCACAGACGCGTATTACCGAGAACGAGAATTGGGCATTTAATTCCTAACCACAACCCTAATGTGGCATAGCGCATTTTGTAAAAAGCAGGCCGAGACAAATCTCACCTGCTTTTTACCTTGAATATTCATTGAAATCTAAAAAAGTACTTAAAAATGAGCACGATATTACAGACAACTGATTCAGCAAGTCAGGTTTACGCACTAGAGATAACCTGTCCTCTTGGATTGGAAAATGTCTTGGAAAAAGAGTTGCACGCCGAAGGCTTGACGCAAACTCGATTGGGCGAAGCACAAGTAAAGCTAACAACAGACTTAGAAGGCATGTACAAAGCCTGCCTTTGGTCGCGTGTTGCAACTCGCGTGATGTTGCCCATCGCCAATTTCAAAATGGAATCGGCTGACGATTTATACGATGGTGTAAAAGCGATTCAATGGTCTGACCACATGAAGGTCACAAACACCATGGCGATTGACTGCCACGGCACCAACCACCATATTCGTAATACGCAATTTGGTGCGGTTCGTGCGAAAGACGCGATTGCCGATTATTTTGTCGCCCTAACGGGTGAGCGCCCTAACGTCGAAAAAGAGCAGCCAGAAGTGCGCATCGCGTTACGCATTAAGCGTGATGTGGTTACCGTGAGCATCGATTTATCTGGTGAAAGTATGCACCGCCGCGGTTATCGCCAGCATGGTGGTATGGCTCCTCTTAAAGAAAATTTAGCCGCTGGACTTTTGTTGCGGGCAGGCTGGGGAACGGATTGTGGCTTGACGCAATTAATTGATCCTATGTGTGGTTCTGGTACTTTTCTCGTTGAAGCAGCGATGATGTCTTTGGATATCGCGCCGGGCTTACGTCGTCCATATTGGGGGTTCAAAGGCTGGAAACAACACGATCATCGTATGTGGCAACAGCTGATGGATTTCGCTAAAAATCGTAAAAAAGATCCTACGACCTTGGGTATTCGATTCCAAGGTACGGACCGAGAACAAAAAGCCATCGCGGCCGCGCGTGAAAACATCAAGCGCGCAGGACTATCTGGTGTGATTGATGTGACTATGACGTCTTTCCAAGAGCATGAGTTTGACATTACGCCAGAGATGCCCGGTTTGGTGATTACTAACCCGCCATACGGTGAGCGTATTGGTGACGAAATGGCTTTGATTGCCTTGTATCGTCAATTAGGTGAATGGGTGGTGAATAATGTGCGTGGTTGGCAGTTTATGATGCTGACCAGTAATGACCATTTGGCGCGTCAAATCCCTGTTCGTCCAGAGAAAAGTACACGAGTGATTAACGGTGGCATTGAATGTCGCGCTTACCGATTCCCCTTGTTGGACGGCAGTATTAAAGAAGACGTGGTCGCGCAAGCGGCGATGACACCGGGTGCGCAAATGTTCGCCAACCGTCTACAAAAGAATGCCAAAAAACTAAAAAAATGGGTCGAGAAGAATAAAATCCAATGTTACCGCGTGTACGACGCAGATATGCCAGAATACGCGGTTGCCATCGATATTTATCAGGATTGGGCGCACGTTCAAGAATACCAAGCGCCTAAAAGTGTCGATCCAGAAAAAGCCAAACAGCGTTTGTTTGAAGTCATGTCTGCGATTCCAACGGCATTGAATATTTCAGAATCTAATGTGATCTTGAAACAACGTCAAAGACAGACGGGCAAAGAGCAATACGAAAAATTTGATCAGACGAAACACGAAATGATCGTTGAAGAATACGGCTGCGACTTCATCGTGAATCTAAAAGATTATTTGGACACTGGCTTGTTCCTTGACCACCGTCCTGTACGTAAATTGATTCAAGACAAAGCCAATGGCGCACGATTCCTAAACTTGTTCTGCTACACGGCAACCGCGTCAGTCCATGCCGGCCAAGGCGGTGCTCGCAGCTCTTTAAGTGTCGATATGTCGAACACGTACACAGAGTGGGCGCGTCGTAACATCGAGTTGAACGAGTTCTCGGATTTGCATCATCAGGTAGAGCGTGCTGATTGTATTGAATGGCTAAAACAAAGCCGCGATAAATTTGACTTAATCTTTATGGACCCTCCGACGTTCTCGAATTCGAAAAAAATGGCGGATGTGTTGGACATTCAGCGTGATCACGGTGAATTGGTTCGTTTGGCAATGGCAAGACTGGCGAGAGGCGGGGAGCTGATTTTCTCCAATAACTATCGTCGTTTTGTATTGGATGAAGCGTTAGAGCAAGAATACGATGTGAAAAACATCACTCGTGAAACACTCGATCCAGATTTTGATCGTAACGACAAAATTCATCAGTGTTACATTATTAAGAATAAGTCAGCATAAGTGAGTGAAATCAGTATAATTTGCTGACGTTTTATTCAGGCTAAGCGTGTCGCTTCGCCTTTTTATTTTTAAGCGTTTTTAAGGTTTATAAGTTTTACTATGAGAAAGAAAACATTTCGACTTGTGATTAGTTGTCCCGACAGAGTGGGGATTGTAGCGGCGGTGAGTCAGTTCTTAAACGAACGCAAAGGCTCGATTATCGAAGCGAGTCATCATACGGATTTAGAGCAAAAATGGTTTTTCATGCGTCACGACATTGACGCAGAAAGCCTGAATATTGACGTCGAAACATTCCGCCAAGAATTCGCGCCAATCGCAGAAGAGTTCAACATGCGTTGGTATGTGAAAGACAGCGAAGACCGTCCGAAAGTAGTGTTGTTGGCGACCAAAGAATCCCATTGTCTAAACGACATTATGCATCGCTGGCACACGGGCGAACTGAATTGTGAAATCGTAGGGGTTATCGCGAACCACGAAGACCTGCGTTCTATGGTTGAATGGTACAAAATTCCATACTTCTGCATCCCGGTGCCGAAAGAAAACAAAATGCCAGCGTTTCAAGAGATTGAAGCCTGCATTGATCAGTCTGGTGCTGACACCATTGTACTGGCGCGCTACATGCAGATCTTCCCTGAATACTTGTGCGAAAAATACCGTCACAAAGTAATCAACATTCACCACAGCTTCTTGCCTTCTTTCATCGGTGCTAAGCCTTACCATCAGGCCGCTGTTCGTGGTGTGAAGTTGATTGGTGCAACCTGTCACTATGTGACGGCCGATTTGGATGCTGGTCCGATTATCGAGCAAGACGTGATTCGTGTTCGTCACAGCCACGCAGCAGAAGACATGGTTCGTCTTGGTAAAGACATTGAGAAATTGGTGCTGTCTCGTGGTTTACGCTATCACTTAGAAGATCGTGTCTTGGTGCATGGTAATAAGACCGTAGTGTTTGCTGAGTAACCAGCTCATAGTAAGACAGTGAAAAGGAAGGCGTGATGCCTTCCCTTTTTTTAGGTGTTTGTTTGGCATTTTTTTATCTTTTTGTAATCTTAGTGCTGCAAAATTTTCGTTATTGGAAAAAGAGTCTATATTCTATAGTTATGTGTACGATAAATGATCAATTTAAGAGACGGCAAGGTGAGGTGAATTATGAAACTCAAATTAACGCCAACTCAAAACTTGTGCGTTGGGTATTTGGAGTCGGGGTTTAAGCTAATCCAATTAGACGAACAGTTTTACTTTATCAAAGGCGAGCGTCGACAAAAAGTGTTGCCAAAAACACTGGATGCGCTGGTTAATCGTGGCGCATTGGCTCACAACGAGCAAGGCGACTACATGCTGAGCGATGAATTTGTCGAGCACCGCAAACGAATGCGTCAAACCAACGAGCCGAAACAGACTCGTCATTGACAAAGTATCTACGACTACCTTGGCCCCATTTTTTCTACTCAGGTAAATGGGGCCTTTTTTATGGCGTCTTATATTGTAAACGCCACAGACTCTGATCCTTCTGTTTCTCTTCTTTCCTAATGACTCACTGTACCGATCTTGGCGTTTGCGTGAATAGGTGACTGACTGCTTGCGCCAGTATTGGGCTGGCGTGTCCACTGCGAAGCAATGTCCAAAGCGGTTGTTTGGTTTCTGGGTGTTGGCTGAGTTCGGCGGCGATTTGTTTGAAGGCTATGTAGCCGTCTTCTCGATGTGCCAATTTTTCCATGATGATGCGCAGCAATTGAGGGTTTTGAGCCAACCAATGTGGGCATTTCGCCGCCAAAGCGGCGATGGCATGAAGGTCATCGTCTTTGCATTCTGTCAGGCTGCCCAATAATCCAAACAAGGGTAGTAAAAGTCGGTCGTCTAGGTTTGCTCTGGAAAGGGCGCGCAGATAGCTTGCTTGTAACAAAGGTTCTTGTTCTGTTTGCAGCTTTTCAATCAGGGTGTCTTGTAGGGCTTCCGGTAAATTTTCGTGTTCCAGTGCATGGCATAACGCGCTAACAACAGGGTTGGCCGCATGGCGAATGGCATTGTTAATGAGTGCGCTATAGTGGCTGTCGTGCGCTTGGGTGGCCAATTCGGCTATGCCTTGTAACCCCAATGTTTGCCAGCTTTCATCTTGTTCTAGGTCGCTAGAAGAGAGGTATTTCACCACGGCATCGAAGTAATGAGAGGGTGTTTGGCGTAGGTCTTTGCCCAATATAGCATGCAGGCTGGCCATGCGTTCTTGGTCAGGTTTGAAAGCGTAAGGGCTGTCTTCTAGCGCTTCAGATAAACCAGCTTCTTCGCCTTTGCGCAGTATTTTATCGACGATGCTTTTGATGAAGTGATCACGAGTGCCGAGGTTTAGGCAGCCAGCTTCGTCTAAGGGCATTTTGATGAACCAGATTACGCTTTGCTCAGCGGCTTTATCGCTGTTTTGAGTTTGAGCGTTTTTCATTTTTAGTAGGCAAGCAAGCCAAGCGTGTTGACGAAATGGAAAGGGGTAGGCTTGCTGTTTGCGATCGAATTGGATCGCCTGTTGTGGGGTGATTTTGGTGATGTGACGACCGAGGTCGTAATAGTTTACATCACAGCCAACCATGTCGAATAAGTCTGCTAAAGATTCTATTTTGTTCATACTAAAGTTTGGGCTCATGCTGCCGATACAGGTTCAAATGAAGTGCTATCGGTAGGCTTTCATGTGTGAATTAAAGATGCGCTATCTTACCGTTTTTCATAGGAGAAATCAGGTTGAAAAAAACCTTTTCTGCCCATCATGTATTGGCGGATTTACTGATGGACTTGCAAATGGCAATGCAAGACGGTGGTGTTTGGGAATGCGAGACTCCTTCTGAACTAGCCCAGCAAAGCTCAGAACCTTTTTGTGTGGACACCATGGCGTTTGAGCAATGGTTGCGGTTTGTGATGATTGAGCGTTTTAAAAGCATGTTGGAAACGGGGGAGGCGTTGCCGGTGCGTTGTCATATTTCGCCGATGGCGGAAGATGCGTTTAAAGGACTGCCGGCCAATAAAGTAAGCCAAATTGTGGTGTGTTTAAATCGCATCGATCAGCATTTAAGCGGTGCGTTGTGACCTCACTGTCTCAGCGAGTTCAGCATCCTTTGGTTAGGGATCTTGCGTGGCTGGTGGAGGGACATTATATCGAGCGTGATTTTGCGTTGGAAACCTATTGGTTGCCAGATGTGACGGAGCGTGTGTTGGCTCTGGATCAACAGCCATCGTCTTTAGTTGAAGCCATGGCAGCGTGTAAATCGCATTTTCTTGGCAGTTATTTTGAGACGTTGTTTTCGTATGCTATCCGTCATTTGTCGATGCTAACGATTCATCTGGAGCATGTTCAGATTGTCGGCCAAGGCAAAACCTTGGGCGAGGTGGACATGTTGGTGGAAACGCCTGCCGGTGACCTACACCAGTTTGAAATTGCCATTAAGTTTTATTTAGAACGACAGGATTTGTACCCGAATCATTGGATTGGGCCAAATAAAAACGACAGTCTGCTTAAAAAAGTCACAAGAGCCAGAGACCATCAGTTACAAATTTTGCAAACGGAAGAAGGCGTCAGTGCCATTGCGGATGTGGCAAAAGGTCGTGTGCCGCATTCGAATTTATTGATTTTTGGTCGGCTTTATAAGCCTTTAGGCAATAGCCAAGATGGGGGCGAGTGGTTAACGCAAACAGAGTTTGGTGGTTGGGTTCGAGAATCTGAGGCGGCGACGTTGACGGCACAATTTTCGAAGTTTTTAATCTTACAAAAGCCGCATTGGCTGGCTTTTCCAAATGATAATGTGAATTTTTCTTTCAATTTGACGCAATCTGCCTACAATCTCGTAGGTAAAATCCTACATGACTCTCGACCTGAGCATGTTTTTTTATGGTCTTCTTCTGAACAGGAAGAAGCAATAAACAAGCATGTTTTTATTGTGCCTGATTTGTGGTGATGGTTTGACGACCCTTTAGTATGCAAAATGTATTGTAGTAGAACTTAGTAGATGACAGATTTATCGACACTGGTGCATGACAAAATGCCGTTGGCTGCTTGGATTATTGATATAGAGCGCTCAAGTGTGCCTTGGTGTAATGACGCGGCCGCTGAGTTGCTGACAGATTCTTTGAGCGATATAAAGTCAGGCCAACGTTTGATTTCAGAGGCGCTGCAAAAGCGCTTGTCTGTTTACATCGACGCGTTGTCGTTGGGCGATGCTTTGCCGTTTAAATGGCCTTATCTTGCGAAAGACGGTACACAATACACGGTCAGTGGTTCTGTGATTGCATTAGGGGAAGGGCGTCGAGGTTTGTCGGTTGAAGCGCACCCTGTGTCCGTTCTATTCAAACCTACTCCTGCCGTGATGGGCAACATGTTACCAGCGCAAGCGATCACCGCCAGCAGGTTACCTACCCAATTCAAAAGCCTTTCTGTTGCCGCTTTTGATCCTAATGGCGTTTATTTGGAAGCAAGCGACCGCTTTGGCGAACTGTTTGGCGATATTCAACATATTCGAGATCTATTTGCTGTGTCTGGTGCGGCCAATAGTTTTATGCGACGTTTAGAACTGAAAGAGTTGCTTTCCCAAGAAATCCGTTTGTCCAGTAAAAAAGGCGTTCGTTGGCATAAGATTGAAGTCTCTTATCATCCTTTAACAAATGACATTTACTTACTGACCCATGATATTCAAGAAGAACGAGATCATGACGTCGCGCTGTACCGTCTAAATAATTACGACAGCCTGACTCAATTGCCAAATCGCAATTTGCTGTACCAGCAGTTAGAAAGTGCGTTGGTCAATGCACGCAAGCGCCAGCGACATTTTGGTATTTTGTACCTGGATTTGGACGGTTTTAAAGTGATCAATGATAACTTTGGTCATCGTGTGGGTGACGAACTTATCCAACGTGTTGCTGAGCGCATTAAAACCTGTATTCCTTCACGAGCCTGTTTGTATCGCTTGGGTGGGGATGAGTTTGTGGTTGTATTGGAAAACACCGATTCCATTGATGAGCTGGAAGACATTGCAAAGGGCATTATGCAAAATGCCAGCGATACGTATCCGGTGGCCAAAATGGAAATGATGATTACTGCCAGTATTGGTATTGCGAGTTACCCTCAGCACGCGGATGACATTGATAATTTGCTCAAAAATGCCGATGCGGCGATGTACCGTGCGAAGTCCACGGGCCATAACATGTATTTTGTCTACGAAAATGACATGGCAGATAACATTGATGCTCACCTTACTTTGGGTGGTGGACTCAGAAAGGCCATTGAGGAAGAGCAGTTCATTCTGCATTACCAACCTAAGATTCGTCTGTGTGATGAAGTGGTGGTGGGAGCGGAGGCTTTGATCCGTTGGATTCACCCTGAATTGGGGATGATCAGTCCTGATCAATTTATACCTTTAGCAGAAGAAAGCGGTTTGATTCTACCGCTAGGCGAGTGGGTGATTCGACGAGCCTGCCGACAATTACAAGAATGGCGAGAAGCGGGATTTGCGCCGATAAAACTGTCGGTGAATTTGTCCAGCCGACAATTTATGCAGGCTGATCTGGTTGATATGGTGGAACGTGTGTTGGAAGAGACGGGTGTCGATTCTGAATACTTTGAACTTGAGTTAACCGAGAGCATGTTGATGGCGGATGCGCAACAATCTATCGATAAATTGCATGGTTTTCGAAAGCTGGGCTTAACCTTGTCTATTGATGATTTTGGGACAGGGTATTCATCGTTGGCCTATCTGAAAAAATTCCCGATTCAAACGTTAAAGATCGACCGATCATTTATTCATGACTTGGGCTTGGATTGCGATAACGATGCCATCGTTAAGGCCACTATTGCCATGGCCAACAGCTTGAATCTGAAAGTGATTGCCGAAGGGGTTGAAACACGCTCACAAGTGGATGCATTAAACGGCTATGCTTGCGAAGAGGTGCAAGGGTATCTGTTTTCTCGACCTTTATGTGGTGATGACTTTCTGTCCTATGTGAACGGACGCAGCGCCATCGTTTGACCGCTAAAGATAAAATACGCCATCAAATTAAGAAAGCATTATGGCTTTGGCATTTTTGATGTCTTGCGTGTTTGGAATAGGTTATCCTTTTCCTCACGCGAAAATTATTAAACGATGGGAACACTGTGTCGACGCTTGAAAACCTTTCTTGTCCGATAGACTCCACACCGCTAAGCCTTGTTGAACGAAGCTTAAAGTGCGATCAAGGACATACATTCGATCTGGCCAAATCCGGCTATGTAAATCTTCTTCCAGTACAAAATAAGCGTTCTAAAGACCCTGGCGATAGCAAAGAGATGGTGGCATCGCGGCAAGCTTTTCTGTCGCAGCAACATTATTTTCCCATTGTGAGTGCGATTTTATCTTCTTGGCCGGAACGTCATTTATACGACGGCGTGCGTATTCTCGATGCTGGGTGCGGTGAAGGCTATTATCTTGATGAAATTGGTAAGGCTTTGATGGTGCAAGAGACGAGTGTCGAGCGCACTGGGCTTGATATTTCAAAGTGGGCAATAGCGGCCGCGAGCAAACGAGATAAATCGGTCAGTTGGTTGGTGGGCAGCAACGCCAGCTTACCTGTGCCAGATTCACGTTTTGATGCTGTATTGTGTTTATTTGGCTTTCCTGTTTTTAGCGAGTTTTCTCGAGTATTAAGCGACGACGGTTTACTGCTTCTGGTTGAATCGGGTCCAGATCACCTAATCGAGCTGAGAAGAATATTGTATCCGACTATTCATGAGTACAAACCGACGTTTGCTGACGGTGTGGCGGGATTTGAACTGGTGCAGGAAAAAGCGGAAACCTTTTCATTTACTCTTGGTTCTCAGGAAGACATACAGAATTTATTGAGCATGACGCCTCATATGCATAAAGCGTCTTATGACGGCCGTGAGGCTCTAAAGCAACTCAATACTATCATTTTAACCGCGGACATTAAGCTTCGCTGGTATCACAAAAAGGCTAAGGAAGTGAATCATGTCTAACTATTTAGATGAACTTTTCAATAAAAACAGAGAGTGGGCCGCCAAAGTGACGGCGGAAGATCCAGAATTTTTTTCCACCTTATCTAAGCAACAACAGCCTGAATATCTTTGGATTGGGTGTGCCGATAGCCGTGTTCCAGCAAACCAGATTGTGGATCTTTTGCCAGGTGAAGTCTTTGTTCACCGTAATATTGCCAACGTTGTGGTACACACCGATTTGAATTGTTTGTCTGTTATCCAGTTCGCGGTGGATGTACTGAAAGTCAAACACATTATGGTTGTTGGTCACTATGGCTGTGGTGGTATCAAAGCGGCTATGGGCAACGAAGAGCACGGTATGATAGACAACTGGCTACGTCATATTAAGGACGTGTATCGTTTGCATAAAGACGAACTGGATGCCATTAGCGACGAACACACACGCTTTGATCGCATGTGTGAGTTGAATGTGGTTGAACAGGTGGCGAACGTTTGTCAGAGCAGCATTGTTCAAAATGCATGGAAAACGGGCCAAGAGTTACACGTTCATGGTTGGTGCTACAGTATTGATAATGGGCACATTACCGATCTGAAAAGAACCGTGTCGAATGCTGAAGAATCCGCTGAACAAATGCTAAACATGTAATGCGTGCTAGTGAGTAAAAGATAACACATAAAAAAACGAGCAAATTTGCTCGTTTTTTATGTTTGAATGACGCAGGTGAATTACAGGTTGTTGTTTTCTGCAATGGTTTTTGCGCAGCCCGCAATCGTTGATCTTAGCCAGATGTGGCCAGGATCGTGTTGAAGCAATGGGCTCCAGAGCATTTTTAGTTCAACCGGCGGAATATCGAACGGCGGTGGAATCACGACAACGTTGGGGTTGTTCTTCATTAGGCGAGTGGCCAACGAAGGCAGTGTCGCGATCAATCCGAGCTGCTCTGTGGCGCGCATGGCAACGTTGTAATTACGAGTAAATAAACGGATATTTCGCTTAAAACCAAGGTCAGCCAATGATCCGTCAACCCAGCCTAGCTTTTGCACTTCTTCTGGCTGAATGCCCACACCCACACCAAAGCCGGTCTTACTGACCCACACATGTGGAGACTCTAGGTACGTCTCTAATGAAAAGTTCTTCGCGATGTCTGAATCCGCAGGCACCAAACAAGAGAAATGGTCGACCCAAACGGATTTCTGATGAAACGACTGAGGCAAAGTGTCAAATCGGTTGATAACCAGATCCACTTTACCCTTTTCCACATCATGAAAGCTCACATCGCTGGGGTTCATAACGTCTAAAATGACGTTGGGAGCTTCATCTTGTAGCTTTTTCATCAGCGGGGGGATGAGGGTGGCTTCCGCGTAGTCGCTGGCCATAATACGAAAAACACGGGAGCTGGATTCTGCTTCGAAACTTTGCCCTAGGTGCAATACTTCATCGACCGATTGTAAAATGCTCTGTACGCGTGGTTGCAGCTGTATTGCTAAAGCGGTTGGCATCATGCCATCACTGGTTCTGACGAGTAATGGGTCATGAAATAGATCTCGTAAACGTCGTAAACCGTTGCTCATTGCGGGTTGGGTGATACCCAGCTGATTGGCGGCGTGGGTCACATTTTGCTCCCGTAATAAGGAGTCTAAATAACGAAGTAAATTGAGATCTATTTTGTCTAACTGCATAAAGAAAGAGGCTCGCGTCCACTAACGTAGGGGGCTGCATCATACTTCATTTTGACAATGAATAGAATGATCCCCCTAAGTTAGTGTGGGATTTAGCCGTGTTTGCTTAGCTGCTCGATGACTTCGTAACAGGCGCCCATGGTGTGATAGTCTGTTTTCCCTGCAGGGCTTTTGCAGTCATCATAGGACTGATTATCTTGGGTGAGAATACGAAACCAAGCACCATATCGGTGGTCGATCATGTGCGACCAGCTGTATTCCCAAAGCTGCTGATATTTTTCCCAGTAATGAGGTTGTTTGGTCATCAGTGCAAGCATGGCGGCAGCGGCAAACGATTCAGCCTGTACCCAAAAATATTTGTCACCATCGCATATTTTCCCTTTGGGGTCATAGCCATAGCAAAGCCCACCATGCTGATGGTCCCAAGCTTTTTCCCACGCTTGATCGAATAGGCGTTGCGCTGTTGGAATCAACCAATCCAAAGGCGAGCGTTGATGGATCAACAGAAGGAGTTTAGCCCATTCTGTTTGATGGCCAGGTTGGAAACCCCAAGGCCGAAACAGATGTTTTGGATCGTCTTTGTTGTACTCCCAATCAACTTGCCAATCTAGGGTGTAATGTTCCCATATTTCCCCATTGGCAAGATTGGCTTGGCGAATACAAATGTTGTGTGCGAGCAAAGTTGCGCGTTCAAGAAAGTGTGCTTCTTTCGTGGCATCGTATGCGGCCAGAAGCGCTTCGCAGCTGTGCATGTTGGCATTTTGCCCACGGTAAGGTGAAACGTCTTGCCAATCATTGGCGATCTCGTCTTTGTATAAACCAAAGTCGGCGTCCCAAAAATGCGTTTCCATTGTTTCAAACGTGTCTTTAATCCATGGTTTGGCTTCTTCTATGCCCGCTTTATAGGCCGTAGCGTACGCCAGCATGACGAATGCAAAGCCATAGCAGTGGTTGGTTTCGTCTAGGTTTTGGTCTTTATTCAATAACCAGACATACCCACCATTGTCACGGCGATGACGTTCGCGCAGGTAAGCTAGGCCATGACGTGTAGCATCTAAATACGCTTGGGCGCCGGTTGCTTGGTAGGCTTTGGCGTAGTTGAAAACAAAACGGGTACTACTGACAAGGTGACGAGTATCTGCATCGTAAATGTCACCATTGTCTTTGAAAAACTGATAAAAGCCGCCAGTTGAGTCGATACAACGAGGATGGTAAAAGGCCATGGTCGATTGAATGTGGTCGTTTAGAAACTCGGCGGATTGGAACGCTGGAAATGAAGTCATACTTCGTCCTTTGCTGCGGTCACTGTTGTATAATGTGAGCCTTGTTATTTTTAGAAGATCCCTTGCCATTGGTTGAGCAATGTTGAGAACGTTGTTTCATCTTAATGGGATATATATTATTAAATCAATTAGATTTATTAAAGAGCGATAGTTACATGACGTCATCTGGTAGTACCTCTGAACAAAGTCGTATTTATAACGAAAGGATCATTTTGCATTTGGTTCGACAGCAACCTGACATTTCGCGAGTCAGTATTGCAGAGCAAACCGGCCTAAGTGCGCAGACAATTTCGGTGATTACTTCTTCTTTGTTAGAGCGACAACTTTTGCAGGTCGCAGGCAAAGTAAAAGGGCGGCGAGGCCAGCCCTCGATCAAATTGAGCATTCATAAGCAAGGTGCATACGGGCTGGGTATTAACGTCGATCGAGACCATATTAGCGCCGCTTTATTGGATTTTAGCGGTGCGTGTGTGTTGCTGGTGGAGCGGGCGGTTTCATTTCCAACCGAAGAATTGGCCAAACAAATTGCCACCGATTTGATTGAAGAAGTAAAACTCACCTTAGGAGAGGATTGGAGCCGAGTACAAGGCATCGGTTTGGCCCGCCCTGATTATATGGACTCCTGGTTAGAGACCTTGGTGACAGACTCGAATCAGCGATCGAACCTCGATTATTTAAAAGAGTCACTTTCTTACTGGCGATCCAGCGCTTTCGAAGAGTGGTTGGCGCAGGCCACTGGTCTAACGTGCTTTTGTCAGAATGATGCCGTGGCGGCGGCCACCAGTGAATTGTTGCTATCCCCCGAAATTCCCCCTAGGGAATTCTTTTATTTGTTTGTCAGCACCGCCTGTGGCGGAAGCTCGGTGACTAATGCGGAATGCCATTTTGGTGCGCATGGTAAGGCGGGCAGTTTTGGTTTGATACCAACGGCAACAGGCAAACATGGACAATGGATTCTAGAGGCCTTGTCTTTGTCTTCCTTACGCCGTTTTTTATCTGCTAAACAGCTGGCTTGGCCAGAGACGCAAGCCGCGTGGTATGACGAGCGCTACCATGCCGCCATAAGCGAGTGGTCTGCAGAAGTGGCTGCGGAAGTGGCGCCTGCATTGGTGTCTGTGATTGCCTTACATGACCCTGAAGCGATTCTGGTTGGCGGGCGTTTGCCTGCGGCAGTGCTACCATTGTTTATTCAACATGCTGAACAAATAATACGTTCGCAAAGTATGCTGCCGTTACCGGTAATTCGTCCCGCTCAAACTGGTCATACGGCGGGGGTGTTGGGTGCTGCGGTCTTGCCCTTGTATGAAACCTTTGCCCCACAACAAAACTTGCTACTGTTGAGCTCAAAAGGAAAACCATGAGAGTCGAAATACAATGCGAAGACAGAATCGGGATGGTGCGAGAAGCACTCGATTTGTTTATCCCCCACGGTATTGATATGCGGTTAGTGGAAGTGGATACGAAACGACGTTGTATTTATTGTGGCTTTCCAGATATTCCCTTTTCGAAACTGCAGCAACTGTTGGCCGATTTACGCCGATTAGAAAGTGTAGAAGACGTTAAAATTGTTATGTTTACGCCATCAGAGCGTGAGCACAATGCGCTTTATACTTTGCTTGAAGCCTTGCCTGATGGTGTGATTTCAGTAGATTTAAAGGGCAACATTACGATGGCAACAGAGCTGGCGGCGGAGGATTTGAATGTGTCTGTCACTGAGCTTCTGCATAAGCCGCTTCACCAAGTTATCAAAGGTTTTAACGTCACCAAAGACACATGGGCCAATCCGCGTGAAAGCATGAGTAAGCGGATTCGCATTCGCAACAAAACGCTGTTGCTTGAAATGAAGCCCATTTTTGTTGCGGATGACGATGGCGTGATGAACCCCGCAGGAACGGTGATTTATCTAAAAACCAAGACTCGCTTAGAACGCCAAACAGCCAGTTTAAAACACGCTCCAGATGCAGAATCGCATTTAGAAGCGTACTTTAAACCTGAGGTGATCAAGAGTGATGCAATGAAACACACTTTGGTTCAAGCAAAAGCGTTCGCTGATGTGTCGATGTCCCTTTTGGTTCATGGAGAAGTAGGGACGGGGAAGCGGGATCTTATAGAGGCGTTATTTCAATATTGGTATAAACGTCAAGGCGAACCCGATGCTCGGTTAATTGCACGCAACGCGGGCGATATTACATGTGAAGAAATGGCTGAGTGGGAGCAGCTTTCGGGGTGGTTGGTCATATACGATATAGAACAACTGACGCCGAAGGTGCAAATCGAATTGGCCAAATGGCTAGTGCGTCAACCCTCCATAGGCACGAGTCTCGATTCAAACTTGAGAATAATTAGTGTGTCTTCTTTGGCACGCTCTCAGTTAGCCGATGGCGTGACGCTGAACAAAGATGTGTATTTCGCTTTAGCGACATTGGTTGTCACTGTCCCTGCACTACGTGATCGTCGAGAAGACCTAGAAGGGCTGGTTCAGCAAATCATCCAGACCCATTCAGAACGATACCGTCAGCCAGCGGTCACCGTGTCCAAGTCGGCCTTGATCAAGCTGTCTTTGTATTCTTGGCCGGGAAATCTGAAAGAGTTGCAAAATGTTTGTCTTCAGACGTTACTGACCGTAAAGCACACGGAATGGCATCCACAAGACATACATTTACCAGCATCGGACAACGTGGTGGGTGGGTTATTAACCTTGAAAGACGGATCGTTGGATAAAACGGTCAAAGAATGGGAAGCGGAGCTGTTAAAGCAGTTATACCCACGTTATCCAAGTACACGGCGATTAGCGAAAGCTGTGGGGATGAGCCACAGTGCTATTGCGAATAAGCTGAAAGAATACGGCATCAGTACCTGAAAATTTAGCCAGACGTCATAATAAACAGTCTGGCTAACAGAGATATTTGGAAAAGTGAATTAATTAATAAGGGCGTCTGTGTCGCGGTGTTGGACGTTGTGTTTTCTCGCGCTCAATTTTAATAGGCTGTAACTTTGTCTTTGGTTGAAAGACAGATTGCTGAACATTGGCGACCAAGAAAGCAATTGCTGCGCAAGCAGCGATGAATAGCAAAAATTCAAACATGGCACTTCTCCAAACTAATTATTCTTGTAACAATCATGGTTCATAATGATCGTTGGGTAAAGGCAATTATGTTGTCTTTTGGTTAAGTAGTGTACGAGATGACACTTCAGACCTCGACTAACGCCTTAAATGGCCTTTTCTCAATGGGCTCAAGCCACATCGATCTTCTTATAATGGCGCTCGCTGGGTAAAAATCAACCCTTTCGTTTTCAATCCTTAATGATTGCCTTTTTATGACGCGCCTTGTGCAAATTATAAGTCATATCGTTTTCTAAGGTATCGAGCAACACCATCTTCATCATGATGGCCAATCACGTGTGTTGCAGCGTCTTTAACATGCATCAATGCGTTATCCGTTGCGAATGCTTCATCGGATTGAGAAAACATCGACAGATCATTGTCGCCGTCACCAAACACGATCAACCTTTCGGCACCAATCTCGGCTTTAAGTTCCATCAGTGCAGAACCTTTACAAACATTGCTGTGATGAATGTCTAACCAAAAAGCATCTGGGTTATAAATTCCACCCCCTGAATAGGCGGTTAAATGCTGATGCTTTTGCGTGTCTTGAATGATGTTATCAATAAATTCAGGGTGCCCCATCGCACTGATGTTGGTGATTCTGGCGTGGTGCGATAATTCACTGATTGGGTGCAGGCTCATGTTTTTGTGATTGCCCAATTCATTGGCAATATGATCGCTCAAATGCCCTGTTAACGGGGCGTGATAGACCTTGTGAGAGCCATCCTCATCCAAACAAAAAACAAATGGAGTGATTTGGTTTTCCTCAAAAGACGTGAGCAATTCAGAAATATGGCTTTGAGACAATAAGTTTCTATGACGGTAAAGATTTTGTTGAGGATCCCACCATTCGACGCCGTTTTTGAAGATTTGCCAGTTAGGAAATTGGTGTCCTGCAATGCAAGGCATGGCCGCAAAGTGCGTTCGACCGGTGGCAACCGTATAAAAAATGCCAGCGGATTTCAAACGTTCCAATGTGTCGAGTGTGTAATCAGAAAGTCGTTGATGTCGATTGAGTAACGTGCCATCTAAATCAAATGCTACTAATTCCATAACTGCCTCGCTTATTTGGTGTTCCGCACTATCTCATTTTATGAGAAGGGAATTCAACCTATTTAAGTCTTGAGGTTATGCGTTTGTCAGGTGATATAACCAATGAGGCCATCACAACAATGCGCTGTGATGGCCTTCTTTTTACCTGTCGGCGTTCGCGGAATACTAGGCTTTATGAGCCAGTGCAGGCGTTGCTAACGTAATGCCATCCCAACCATGTTTAATAAACTGACGAATGTTTTGGTGGTCTTCGGCTGTTGGGTTTTCCAATACATCTACACGGTAGAAGTCGCCAAATAACTGTAAGGTTTCGGCTTCGCTCAGTTGATGAATGGACGCAAAAGAGAAAATTTTGCATGAGCCATTGTTTTCATTGATGCCGTTATTTTGGCTACCGTTTGTAAACGCCATTGGTGTGAAGTCGTATTCGCGCTCGATTACATCAATGACTTCCTTGAACTGTACTTGTTCAGGTGAAAGTTTGATTTTTTCAATGAGCGTTTGTGTGCTTAGCATGAGAGCCTCTTATGGTCGATTGAGTGTAAAAATTTATTGTTCTGACAAGGATTCGCTGTAACGAACGGTCAGTTTGAAGCAGATGAAAGCAACAATACCACATGTGGCAATGGTGCCAAGCATTGGGACGAACGTGCCATTATGTAAAACACTGACGACGACACCGCCTAACGCGCCCATGGCAAAGCGGGATGTGCCGGCTAATGCGGTGACACTGCCATTATGATTGCCTGCATTTTTAAGAGCGCCAGCCATAAACCCACTGCCAAGAATTCCCATCGGGCCCATAAATAACATGCTCGAAACGATAATCAGCCACAACGGTGGGTGATTGAAAAACGTCAGGGTGATCATTAACAGGGACGCAAACAATGGGATAAAAATCGCGTATTTAGACAACACTTCCGTGCCAAGCTTCTCAACGTAACGTCCATTGATCGTCGAAGCGAGCATCATAGAAATGACGTTTAACCCCACTAAAAAGCCAAATTTTGCGGGGTCTACGCCATATACTTCGATATAAACAAACGATGAGCCCGTAATAAAGCTCATCATGCCTGCAAAGTAAAATGCCGATGCGACAACGTAGCCCATAACGGCTCGATTCTTCAGCAGCATGATGTAATTTCTGATGGCGTTTAACAACGAAAATGGCGTTCTTTTGTCAGCGGGCAGAGTTTCTGGAATGGTGCGCAAAAATAAGATCATGGCGAGAATGGCCAAAATACCTAAAAATACAAAAATGTAATGCCAATTAAGAATGGTCAAAATCGCCCCCCCAATAATGGGTGCAGCCAACGGCGCGAGTGCCATAACGAGCATGACCATCGACATAGCTTTGGCGAATTGATTGATCGACATGCCATCCTTTACCAGCGCAGGGACACAAACCGCCACGGCGGCACCACCAAATGCTTGAATGGCACGACCAACCAATAACATCTCATAGCTTTGTGTGATGGCACACAGAAAGCTACCAAGCGCAAACACCGTTAAGCCGCCAACAATGACTTTGCGCCGACCAATGGCATCTGAAATCGGGCCAAAGACTATTTGTAATAACGCAAAAACCAGCAAATACATACTGAGTGTCATCTGGACCAAACCGATGTCTGTATTTAGGCTTTTTGAAATAGTAGGGATACTAGGAAGATAGGCGTCAATCGCCAAAGGGGTTAGCCCTGACAACAGACCAAGGACTAAAATAATAGGGAAAGTGAGTTTCATATAATCAGGTTTCAAGTGGGTTAGCCTGCTGTCATTCAGCAGAAATATTTTCATTTTATAAAGGGTGAGCAAATTATAATCGGTTTGCGTGATGTGAGAGAATTTAATTGTGCAAACAGTAAGTAAAGCTCAGGGGCATTGAATTTCAGGGTTGGATCTTTTCTGGTCTTACCTTATAGATCGTGGTTCAATTTCATCCCCTTTTGTCATCAAAATGCTGTTGGCCTAGTCTGGCTTTGTTTTTGGCGTTTTATTTTTCTAGCAAGTCAGCTCGAACGGTTTAATAAGGAACTTCATGTTACGTTTTTTTGAAAAATGGGTGCCTGCCTACCCAGATATCGAAGCCAAACAAGCACCTAATACGCTGTTTGCTTTTTGTCGCTATTATTCAAAAGGGGTTGAATTACCGCTTTTCCTAATGTCATTTCTCACCGCTGCTATCGCCATCTTAGAAGTGACCTTGTTTAGTTTTATGGGGCAGCTGGTTGATTGGTTGATCAATAAAGACCCCGAGACATTTTTTGCGGAAGAAGGCACGCATTTGCTGTGGATGTCGTTGATGATTTTGGTGGCGATGCCATTAGTGACGTTTTTGCATTCCGCGATTATTCATCAGACGCTGTTGGGGAATTACCCCATGCGAATTCGTTGGCTGTCTCATCACTATATTTTGCGGCAGAGCATGTCATTTTTCAGGATGAATTTGCTGGGCGGATTTCCACAAAAGTGATGCAAACATCGCTGGCGGTCCGTGAAACGGTGATGAAACTGCTCGATGTATTGGTGTACATCGGCGTGTACTTTATTTCCATGGTGGTGTTGATCGCAAAAGCCGATTATCGATTGATGATCCCGATGCTCGGCTGGCTGGTATGTTATGTTCTATTGCAGATGTATTTTGTACCTAAACTGAAAAAAGTATCTGCAGAACAAGCGGACGCGCGCTCCACAATGACGGGTCGAGTCGTGGACAGTTACAGCAATATTTCGACGGTGAAACTGTTTTCCCATCATCAGCGCGAAGCCGATTACGCCAAAGACGGCATGGATGGGTTTTTGCAAACGGTGTACAAGCAAATGCGTTTGGTTACCTTACTGAATGTAGGGGTTCAAACGTGCAATTATGTGTTGGCGTTTTCTGTTGCCGCCTTATCTATTTGGTTGTGGACTGGCAGCATTATTAGCGTTGGCGCCATTGCCATTGCTGTCAGTTTGGCCTTGCGGTTAAACGGGATGTCGCAATGGATCATGTGGGAAATCAGTGCCTTGTTTGAGAACATCGGTATGGTGAACGACGGCATGAAAACCTTGTCTCGTCCTATCGAGATTGAAGACAAGTCAGGAGCGAGCTCGTTGAGCGTTCCAAATGGCATGATCGAATACGATTCCGTAAATTTCCATTATGGTAAACAAGACAGCAAGGTCATCGAGAACCTCGTTTTATCCATCAAGGCGGGTGAAAAGGTCGGGCTGGTGGGGCGTTCTGGTGCCGGTAAATCAACGATTGTGAATCTGTTGATGCGTTTCCATGACGTGGAATCGGGTCAAATTCGCATTGATGGGCAAAACATCAGCGAAGTTAAGCAAGATTCATTGCGCGCTCAGATCGGCATGGTGACACAAGACACATCATTGCTGCATCGAACGGTTCGTGAAAACTTGCTTTACGGTCGTCCAGATGCGACGGAAGAAGAGATGATCGCCGCTGCGAAAAAAGCCGAAGCCCATGACTTTATACAAACGTTAACCGACCCCTATGGCAATGTCGGTTACGATGCCATGGTTGGAGAGCGCGGCATCAAACTGTCTGGTGGTCAACGTCAGCGAATTGCCATCGCGCGAGTACTGCTAAAAGACGCGCCTTTGTTGATTCTAGATGAAGCCACGTCGGCGTTAGATTCCGAGGTGGAGGCGGCGATTCAGGAAAGCCTGTACAAATTGATGCAAGGCAAAACCGTCATTGCGATTGCTCATCGTCTGTCCACCATCGCAGCAATGGATCGACTGATTGTATTGGACAAAGGCAATATCGTTGAGCAGGGCAGTCATGATGAATTGATTCAGCATTCCGGTATTTACGCCTCGCTTTGGGCGCATCAAACGGGCGGCTTTTTGGCTGAAGACATTGATCTAGAAAAGACATTGATCTAGAACGACGACTGAAACGAGTGCAGTGAAATAAAAGGTCACCACGAACAGACGAGGGTGATGGCAAATAAGCCACGAATTAGGAGCGTGTTATGACGTATTTTTTATTGTTTTTGGCCATCTTGTCGGAAGTGGTGGCCACCACAGCGTTAAAGGCGTCGGACTCGTTTACTAAATTGGGTCCGAGCATTGTGCTAGTGGTCGGGTATGCCCTGTCGTTTTATTTATTGTCCGTGGTGATGCGCTCTATGCCAACAGGCGTAACCTATGCGATTTGGGCGGGATTGGGCATCGTATTGATCTCTGTGTTTGGCTATTTATTCAACAATGAAAAGCTGGATCTAGCCGCCTGTATTGGTATGTCCTTGATCGTCACAGGTGTTGTGGTCATTAACGTGTTTTCTAAAACCGTCAATCATTAGATTGTTCATGCTATTTGCTATGCCAATAAAAAACGCGACGTTATAGGTCGCGTTTTTTATTGGGGAACATTAGCTACTTTTCACTTTGCCCTTCTTATTCGCCAGCCAAACAAACTGATAAGGCATCAGGGTGACTTTGCCCAAGTGATCTTCATGTACTTGCCCTGAGACCAAGTCTGTCCAGTCGTCTGTGGCGATCAAGTTGAGTTCCGATAAATTGAAGCTTTGTGGTTGATCGGTCATGTTGTACACCGCAAACAGACTCTGCCTTCTGTCCAAACTTTGGCGCCAAAACGCAAACAGATTCTCACCCATGTGCAAGATGTATTGTGTCGCGTTGGGATGGAAGGCCGGTTGCGCACGGCGGATCTTGGTGAGCCTTGTGATATTTTGGAATACTTTTTGGTGATGGGTTGGCGTGTTTAACACATGATCCAAGTCCTCCATGTCCCAAATATGTCGGTTGATAGAACGAAATTGGCCCGTGTTATCGACGCGTTCTAAATCGTTTTCTGTGCCAAACAAACTGTGAATGTAAAACGCAGGTACGCCTTCGAGTGCCATCATAACGCCCGCCGCGCATAGGAAACGGGCAAATTGCCACTGATCTGGACCATGCAGTGCCGACCCTGAAAACGCATTCCATAGGCTGATGTTGATTTCGTAAGGTTTGGCTTCACCTTGCGGTGTGGTGCGTGAACTTATTTTGCCGCCAAAGCGCTTCATGGTATTGATCAGGGTGTCTAGTTCCCATTCAGACAGTAACCCTTCTGTTGGGCGCAAGCCAATGCCATCGTGCGAGGCGAGGAAGTTCAAATATGTGGTGCCCTGCTGAGCAGGAGGCATGCTCATCAGCCATTGTTTTAAATGGCTGCAATTGCCTGTGACTAGACTGTTTATCAGCAACGGAGGCAAAGAAAAATTGTAGATTAAATGCGCTTCGTTGGCGTTACCGAAATAGGTTAGGTTTTCTTGGTTTGGAATATTGGTTTCGGTAATAATGACAGAATCGGGCGCGTAATGTTCGATCATGAGTCGCAGCAAACGGATGATTTCATGGGTCTGCGGCAAGTTAATACAGGTAGTGCCGGGGATTTTCCAAAGGAAGGCAACCGCGTCCAAGCGGAACCAGCGAATGCCTTTTTTTAGGTATAAATGAATAATGCGTAAAAACTCAAGCAGCACTTCTGGCTTTTCAAAATTCAGGTCAATTTGGTCGTGGCTAAAGGTACACCAAACGTGCTTTTCCCCGTTTTTGGTTTGTATTTCACGCAACAATGGCGACGTTCTGGGACGTACCACGGCGCTCAAATCGGCATTCGGATCGGCTTCGTAAAAGAAATTCGCACCGGGGTCGACACCAGCTTTGAAGTTCTCAAACCAAAGGCTACGACTAGAACAGTGGTTAATCACCAAATCGCCCATGACTTTGAAGTCTTGCGATAGATTCACTATGTGTTCCCAACGACCACAGGACGGATTCACCGTGGTGTAATCCATGACACTAAACCCATCGTCCGAACTGTAGGGAAAAAATGGCAATAAATGCACCGCAGAAATGCAGTCTGACAGGGTATTTTTGACAAATTTATGCAAGGTTTCTAGCGGCGCCTCGTCATTTTGTCGCAAGGTGTCGGCGTAGGTAATCAACATAATGTCGGACTGATCCCATAGGTTTCTATGGGGGCGAGGGGATTCCGTCATCGGATCTAATTGAAACGTAGCGAGGCATTTTTCCGCTAGATCTTTGTTGTCTAGGCTTGGGTAAATGACTTGGAGATGAGCAATAAGCCGTTGCTCTAAGTGCGACAAAGGGGCATTTTCCATTTTTACCTACCTATCTTTTTCGTAAGTGGGTGAAAGCAATGTGGCGATGCCTCTGTATGCCTTTCGTTGTAAAGAAAACCAGTAGCAGAGGCATCGCCGATAACACGGATAGTCGTGCTGTTATTTTGGACCAAATTCCGCCATGTCCAATTCAACTGCCTGAGTAAGTTGTGACATAACACCAGGGAAGGCACTGAGCACGCGGTTCCAACTAGGAATAAAAGGGGTTTCCATTGGGTTGTCCAAATAATGGTTGCCCGCTTTCATGATGTTGCTCGCGAACAGTTCCACCGCTTGCTCTTCGGAATGTACGTCTAATTTTAGACCATTAATTTCAGCGTCGTTTTTGTAAGTTTCAATGAAATCCAACGCGACGCGGTAATATGTTGCTTTAATGGTGCGGAACGTTTCCTGATTAAAGATAGTCCCGTTTGTCGCCAGTTTCCGAAAAATGGCTTTGGTAATATCAATCGACATTTTAGACAAACCGCCATCGTCATTGTCTGCAGACAAGTCTTGGTGTTTGTGATCGTAAATATCGGCGATGTCCACTTGGCATAGACGGTTGGTCGAATAGTTGCGGTACATCTCACTTAATACGCCGATCTCCAATCCCCAATCGCTAGGAATGCGCAAGTCGGTCATGACATCGCGGCGGAAGGAAAATTCGCCCGCCAACGGATAGCGGTAGCTGTCCAAGTAATCCAAGTAATCCAAATGACCGAATACTTTTTTCAAAGAGCACAGTAATGGTGTGACTAATAAACGGCTCACACGTCCGTTCATCTTGCCATTGGCGGCGCGCGCGTAAAATCCTTTACAGAATTCGTAGTTGAAATTTGGATTGGCGACAGGGTAAATCAGGCGAGCCAGCAATTCGCGATCGTAAGTCACGATGTCGCAGTCGTGCATGGCGATGGATTCGGCTTTGCCAGCGGCTAAGTTGTAGCCCATGCAAAACCACACATTTCGGCCTTTTCCCGGATCGGACGGGGAAAGGTGTTCGCCTTTTAGAACCCCATCGATTTCTCGTAAACGAGGGCCGTCATTCCACAGTACTTTGACGTTTTGCGGTAACACACTGAAAAATTCCAACGCATGGCGATATTGGTCTTCAGTCGCACGGTCTAAGCCAATGATGATTTCCGATAAATAAGGCACTTTTTTCAAGTGTTCCAAAATATTCGGCATGGCATCGGTTTCGAGTTCCGAATACAAACAGGGCAGAATAAGAGACATTGGACGCGTTTTAGCAAACTCACACAGTTCTTTTTCCATTTCTTCTAACGGGCGGTGTGCCAAATTGTGAAGTGTGGTGATGATACCGTTCTGATGAAAGTCGCCCATAATAATTCTCCTAAATAATCGAATGGTTCGTTTTATTGTTCTTTTCGTGTGTTACAAAATACCTTGTTTAGTGAGCAGTAAATTAATCGCTTGTGCCCAGCCTTCTGGGCCATAACCGTCGCTTAACCAAGCGTCGCTTCGGTTGGGTACTTCTGGTGGCGCATGAACCGGAGAGCGAATGACCACTGGAATGTCTGCTTTGCTCAACATGCCAATGTCATTTTCACCATCGCCCAATGCCATGGTCGTTAACACATCGTCGCTTTGCATGGCATAGACCTCAGCCAGCCACAGCATTGCGTTTGCTTTGTCACAGTGTTGTCCCATCAAATGCGCAAAACGGCCGCCTTTCTGTATTTGTATGTCAAAAGGCGCTAAATATTCGCGAAAGGCATTCAGTGCCGTGTTCGAATCCGTCCACACCATGGGCTCGGTAAACTCACGTTGCATAGACAGCTTGGCGTTTGCTTCGCTTAACCCTGTTATGGACATGAGTTCTTGGTGCGTCATGTCGCTGTATCGTTTAAACGTGTAATGGTCTAATTGGCTGTCGGTCAGTTCGATTAAGCGTTGACGTTTTGGGCCAAATGACTTGCGCCAATAGTCGCCGCAGTCTTCTAATATTTCGTCGACAAACAGCGTGCTGTGTTTTGGGATATACACCGCAGAGCCGTTTTCGACGATAAAAGGATCTTGGTGATGTAACTCTTTTCTAAGGGAAGCAAGCTCGGCAAAGGTCTTGCTGGTATTGATAACGCAAGGAATAGAAACGGTTTTTAGTGACTGTAGAGCGGCTTGCGCAGGCTTGAAACTGTACGTGTGATGGTCAAGCAAGGTGCCATCTAAATCGGTAAAAATTAAAAACGATGTCATGTAGGTTCCTTTTTAGGTTCATCAAAAACCGCAGCTGGACGTTAATATGAGTCTTGCAAATCTGGTGCCAGTGCGTAAAAGTGAGCGTTTATCGAAGAGGTATTGGCCTAAGGTTAACTGGGCTGTTGAACAGAATAATGACAAGTTTGCTACGTTTGTGTGTCTATGTGATGTTTGCGTTATTGGCGTTCGCCGCGAACTCGGTACTGTGTCGTTTGGCGCTGAACGACGGTCTGATCGACCCAGCTCAATTCACCACCTGGCGCTTGCTAAGTGGCGCAGTTACTTTGGTCTTCCTTTGCACATGTCAATTCGTAAAACACCAGCGCAACGATCTAAAAGCAACATGGCGCGAAGGCAGCTGGCTATCGGCGTTTGCGCTCTTTGTGTATGCGCTGGGCTTTTCGTATGCCTATGTCACATTAGAAACTGGCATAGGCGCTTTAATACTGTTTGGCGCTGTCCAGCTGACATTGGTCGTATTGGCGGTGAGGGCAGGTCAACAACTGGTTGGGTTGGAATGGCTAGGGTTGGCCATCGCCTTTGCAGGCTTTGTTTATTTGGTGCTGCCGACCTTATCGTCTCCTTCTTTATTGGGCTTTGTGTTAATGACGCTAGCAGGCATGGCGTGGGGCTTGTACACATGGCGAGGCAAAATCTCGGCCAAGCCTTTGTTTGCGACCACATCTAACTTCGTCCGAACGATTCCGCTGTTACTGATGGCGTTGCTTGTTATTCATTTTTATAACGATGAACCACAAAGCGCACAGCGTGAAGGCATTGCGTTGGCCATCACTTCCGGCGCCATTATGTCTGGGTTAGGTTACGCCATTTGGTACGCTGTCTTGCCTTATCTTAGTGCTTCTATGGCGGCGGTTTTACAACTCTTGGTTCCCATCATCGCCACCGTTGGAGGCGTTATTTTTGCCAATGAATCCATCACTTTACACCTTGTCATAGCCACGTTAAGTGTTCTGGGTGGCGTATTGCTTGTCATAATCGCAAGAAAACGAACCCCTAAAAATGCCTAGTTTTGGTGCGTTTTTCTCTTGATGCGCCATCGTTGATAGGCTTGTTGAGTAAAATTTGGTCGTTTTTCGTGTGATAATGTGTTTATTCCCTTCTCTTATGTCTTTCAAGGGGAGGGCGAGGGAGGGGGTATTACTTCGGCTCTTCGGGCCTTTTACTTCGGCCTTTGCTGCAGAGGTGAGCAAACCAAACACCACCGCTCGACACTGTCGTTTGACCTCGCTCTTGGTGTTTGCCTTGTTCTCATTAACCTTATAAATCATTGATTCGAAGAGTTTTAATGTCGCG
This sequence comes from Marinomonas pontica, assembly GCF_026191375.1. Classification (GTDB taxonomy): domain Bacteria; phylum Pseudomonadota; class Gammaproteobacteria; order Pseudomonadales; family Marinomonadaceae; genus Marinomonas; species Marinomonas pontica. The sequence goes on from NZ_JAODTL010000043.1 coordinate 97,312, forward strand.
AATTTAACCCGGCAACGTAATATTTAGTGAGGCATAAATACATTGCCTTGAACACAGGTCAGATCATAAGACCTGAGGGAATCGCTTGTCTTGCGGATCAAATCGCGCTACAAAAGAAAATTTTGAATCTTATAGATCAAATGCAGGGAAAGTTATGGGAGAGATTTTCTTAGAGATGCTACAGCCTTTATGGGAACGTTATCCTGAGCTTAGGCCAAAAGAAATGGATGGAATCTACGAGGTAAATCCTCAAATACACGAACCACATTTTTATAAGCCAGATGAAAATACATAACAAGCACATGAAAAATCGCTTTAATTTTCATCTGACCCCAATATTTCGACCCCAATATTTCAATGACTAAGGTAGTCACAGACCGTTTCGCTGAGTATCCAGAAAACGTTCGTATTCGTTTAGAAGAATTGCGAGGTTTGGTCTTTCTCGTCGCTTCGGATTTGGCGTTGGGCGAGGTGGAAGAATCTTTAAAATGGGGCGAGCCTAGTTACAGTGTGGCGACAGGTAGTCCGATTAGGATGGATTGGAAGCTGAAATCCCCTGATGATTACAGCCTTTTCTTCCATTGCCAAACCAAGTTGGTCGATACGTTCCGTGAATTGTATGGCGAAGTGTTGGATTTTCAGGGAAACAGGGCCATCGTTTTGTCGTTGTCCAAGCCATTGCCCGAAGCGGCTGTAAGGCACTGTATCGAGTTGGCGTTAACCTATCAACAGCGAAAAAATTTGCCCTTGCTGGGCTGTTAAACAAAACGATAAAGCACAAAAAACGGACGCTTTACTGGCGTCCGTTTTTTTATTGCGAGATCTATCTATTTACGCTTCAGGAATGTGTTCTGACAGTGCAGCGTACGCCACGGTGAAGGCGCCTTCTTGGAATGCACGCAAGCCTGTTGCTTTGAAGGGAATTGGCATTGGGTTGTGTTGCAAGATGTCTTTTACTTTGGCGCCGCTGAATAAATCCACTTCTACGGTATTTATCAATTGGATCGCCGCTTCTATTTTAAAGCCAACTGCGCCGCCAGCGAATTTGCCTTTGGTTGGACGTTCACGAATGACCGCTCGTTTCACTTTGTAATCTTCAAACAGTTTTTTCAGCATGAATTGAAATTTGCGTACGCTTTCGCTGTCGTTTGGGTTGTTGAGGGTGTGTCGAGTTTGGCGACAGTCGGCGATTTGAAACAGTCCGTCTTGTTTGGACAGTAGGCAAAGAATGACTTCGCTGCCTTTAATTTCGATACCACAAGTAATCATAGGGTGATCCTGAATAGGGAATTTCGCGCATTATCGCACAGTTGTCGGTGATCTCGCACAGTTAACCTGCTTCTTACGAAGTAAAAAATACTGCCGCTGGAAAAGGATACCATTCAGATCTAAGGCGAAATGAAGCGCTTGTGGTTTATTACACTCTTTTCATTTTACTGCCTCTTATTATTGATAAGGATATTGTACTATTCCAAAATAATATTTTGTTAAAATGCAAAACACGACATTTTCTACTGTAAAAGTGAAAAATTAGGCTTTTTATCGTGAAGGTGTTTTTTTAAATTCTGACCAATAGGCTGTATAAAATGACTGCTTCATCGCCAATGGGCATTCCTCGACCCCAGGTGAAATCTTTAGACGAAATTCTTCCTCACGAACCTTTGTTAATGATGGGTGCAGGCCCTGTTCCTATTCCTGAGCGTGTGGCCAAGGCCAATTCGGTGGTGATCAACCACCTTGGTGATGTCATGGCGCAAGTAATCGGGCAAGTCAAAACGATGGCGCGTTACGTGTTTCAAACCGAGTCTAAATGGGTGTTGGGTGTGGCGGGGCCGGCGTCAGCTGCGATGGAAATGGCGGTTGCCAATTTGTTGCAACCGGGCGAGCGTATTTTATGCATTAACAATGGTTTTTTTAGTCATCGTATGGCGGAAATGGCGACACGTATTGGTGCGGATGTTCATGAGTTTCATGTTGGGGTTCATGAAGCCGCGGACCCAGAACGTGTTCGTAAAGCCATCGAAGAGACTCGTCCAAAAGTGCTCACCTTAGTGCAAGGCGAAACGTCTAATACGGTGTTTAATCATTCATTGGAAGAAATCACCAAGATTGCTAAGTCTTATGGCTGTTTAGTGGTGGTGGATGCGGTTTGTACGCTAAGTACCATGCCGCTGAAAATGGACGCGTGGCAAGTGGACGTGGTGATCACGGGCGGACAAAAAGGCTTGTCGTCTATTCCCGGTGTGTCTTTGTTGGTGTTTTCTAATGAGGCGTGGGCAGCGGTAAAAAATCGCACTAAGCCAACCGCTCAGTGGTGTTTTGATGCTCAGTTGGCTGAAAATTTTTGGCACAACGATGGCTACCATTACACCGCGCCTGTGTCTGGCATTATGGCGTTGCATGAAGCGCTGAAATTGGTCTGTGACGAGACATTGGAGAACCGTTTTGCTCGCCATTTGCGTTGTTCTAAGGCGTTGCAATCGGGTATTGAGGGCATGGGGTTGGAGTTGTTTATTCCGCCAGCCTCTCGTTTGAATTCTGTGGTGGGGATTAACATTCCGGAAGGTCTAACCGCTGGGCAGATTTGTCGTCATATTTCTGAGATGTATCGTGTTGAGATTGCGGGTTCATTTGGTCAGCCTATCGTGCGTATCGGCCAAATGGGGGAGCAATGCCGCGAGCATAACTTGTTCCGTACTTTGCACGCGCTGGGCAGCACGATGCGCGATTTGGGCGTAAAAGTGGATCAGCCTAATGGCATGGCGGAAATGGAAGCGTACTTGCAGAAGATTCCGCGTACGCTTTATCAAGTGGCTTAGTGTTTCAATATAGGTGATCTATCCAATACCCTTGGTTTCAACAGCCAAGGGTATTTTTTTGTTTGGCATTAAGCTGGCAAATAGGGCGCCTGCGGTAATTAACAGACAAGCAATGATTTGCCCTGTGGTAAGTTGCGCGTCGGTAAACAGCCCAAGCCAAGCAGTCGATAGGGCGGGGGCGGTGTAAGACAGCACGCCGAGTAAGGACAAATTGCCTTTTTTCACGCCAAAGTCCCAACAAAAAAACGCAATGCCCACAGGGCCAAATCCCAGTCCTAATATGGCAATCCATGTGCTGGCTGGAAATTGCCAGTTTGGTGGCTCGATGGCAAGGTGCGATAAGCCAGCAAGCAGGGTGGTGATTAGGCAATACCAGAGAACCGCACTGGATGGCACTGTCTGAAAGCGTCGGTTGGCCACCGAGTAACTCGACCAGATCAATGCGCAGGCAAACGCCGCTGCGTAACCTGTCCAGTTATACGCTGAATTTAACGCAACGTCGGTTATTTTTCCTTTAGATTGCAGCATGACGCCGGTGCCTATAAAGGCGATGACGGCTCCCACTAAATGCGTCCACGATAAATGATTTCCCTTCGTCATGCCTGCCATGAGCACAATGAGCAGCGGCCATAGATACGCGATTAGTCCCGCTTCTACCGGTGGCGCATGCTGAAACGCATAAAAATAACAAAAATGATAAAAAAAGAAGCCCAGTCCACCCATCGCCATGGCGCGTTTGGGCGTTTTTTGCCATGAAGTGCGCAGTTCCCCTTTGAATAAATAGACAATAAAAAACAACAGCGTCGCAACACCAAAGGTTAAGGTGAGCAGCAGCATTGGCGGGACTAAGTTCGCTTGGGTGGTGAAAAGCGCCAACGCGCTCCAGAGCAAAATAGCGATGCTGCCAATCAATGTGGCTTGTGGATTTTGTGCACTCATGTTGTTGTTTCCTAAAAGCTGTTCTAGTCTGATTGAGTGGCAGATTAACGGTTTTTTGTCGTTTAGGCATTGTTAAAAATGCGCGAATTAATTTGTCAAAAATGAGTTTTTTACTGCAAATAAGTAAAAAATATTGACCTCTGACAGGGTAGTGACAGGTTTGAGGGGTAAGGTTTAACGACTCAGGTTGATTGGAATGTCTATTTTCAACACTTGATTCGCTAACAACAAAAAAAATAACAAGCAGGAGATAACCATGCTTAATACCATTTCTTTGAAGTCTGTTCTTGTTTCTGGTGCGGTAGCACTTTCTATTGCTGGACAGGCTTACGCCTTCGAACCAGCTCGCAGTGGTGAATGTATTGCCCCAGCGAACCCAGGTGGTGGATGGGACTTTACATGCCGTAGCGTAGGTAAAGTATTGGTCGATGAAGGTTACTTCAAAGGTAACGTACAGACTGTCAACATGACGGGTGCTGGTGGTGGTGTTGCTTTCGCTCACACAATCAGTAAACGCGACAAAGACGAAAACCTGATTGTTGCCGCTAGTACAGCAACAACAACTCGCCTTGCTCAAGGCCAATTCCCTGGTATGAATGCTGACCAAGTTAAATGGGTTGGTACATTGGGCGCAGACTACGGCATCATCGCGGTAGGCAAAGATTCTAAATACACTTCTCTTACTCAAGTTATCGATGCGTTGAAAAAAGACCCAGGCGCGGTGAAATTCGCTGGTGGTAGTGCTTCAGGCGGTTGGGATCACTTGAAAGTATTGATGACGGCACAAAAAGCAAACGTCGAAAACCTACCTAAAGTTCGTTACCTAGCATTCAGCGGTGGTTCTGAAGCTTTGGTTCAAGTGGTTGGTGGTCACGTAGATGCGTTTACTGGTGATATCTCTGAAGTAAAAGGCTTCATGGATTCTGGTGATTTGCGCGTGCTAGCGGTACTTTCTGAAGAGCGTCTACCAGCGCCTTTCGATTCTATCCCAACAGCAATGGAGCAGGGCATTGATTCTGTTGCGCCAAACTGGCGTGGATTTTACGTACCAGGAAATGCGAGCAAAGATTCGTACGATTGGTGGGTAAAAACAATGAACGAGCTTTACACTACGAAAGAATGGAAAGACATCATGACGAAAAACGGTTTGATGCCATTCCACAAATCTGGTGCTGAATTTACTCAATTCGTAAAAAATCAAACGCTAGACATCAAAATCTTGTCTCAGGACATCGGTCTAATTAAATAACCTCAGACCGCTATTTGGAGGGGCATTTGTTATGACAAATCGTTCCCTCCTGTTTTACCTATTCACCCCTTAATTAACTTACATGGAGCAGAAACATGCGTATAAACGATCGTGTGTTTGGCATGCTGATGCTGATTCTTGCCGTCGCGTACGGATGGGAAGCAACACAGTTCCCTATTCCTTTTGGTGGACACGAAAGTGTTGGACCAGAAACGTTTCCTATCATGCTGTCTATCATTTTAGGTATTAGTTCAATTTATATGATAGTTCGCCCTGACCCTGATGAGAAATGGGCACCGACCGCAATGTTAATTGAGTTGAGTGTTGTGGTGCTTTCTATGTTGGCCTTTGCCTGGGCAATTGAGCCTATCGGATTTATGCCTGCGGCGGCGCTGGTGGTGAGTTTCCTCAGCTGGCGTATGGGAGCAAGTATGACAAAGAGTATTATCACGGGTGTGACAAGCTCTGTTGTTATCTTCTTCCTTTTCAATAATGTGCTTGAACTAGCACTGCCTCTAGGTCTGTTGGAGTTTTAATATGGATACTATGAGCTTATTAATGCAAGGCTTTGCGGTGGCGTTAACGCCGGAAAGTATTATGTTTGCGGTTGTTGGTGCCATATTAGGTACATTAATTGGTGCATTGCCGGGTCTTGGCCCTGCAAACGGTGTTGCGATTCTTATTCCATTGGCATTCAGTTTGGGCTTGTCTCCAACATCCTCTTTGATTTTGCTAACGTCTGTTTACGCGGGCGCCATGTACGGCGGTCGTATTTCGTCAATCCTGTTAAACATTCCAGGTGACGAGCCGGCTATGATGACTTGTTTAGACGGTTATCCTATGGCATTAAAAGGCAAAGCAGCAGAAGCCTTGGCTATTTCTGCGATTGCGTCTTTTATTGGTAGTTTTATTGCGACTATCGGTTTGGTGATTCTAGCGCCAATTTTAGCGAAGTTCGCTTTGCGATTTGGCCCTTCTGAATACTTTGCTCTGTTTGCACTTGCGTTTGCCACTTTGGGCGGTATTACGGGTAAGAATCAATTCAAAACCTTGATGGCGGCGGCAATTGGTCTGATGATCGCGACAGTGGGGATCGACATTTCTACGGGCGTTCAGCGTTTCACTTTTAATACGCTTGAGTTGTTTGAAGGTGTGGACTTCATTATTGCGATCGTGGGTTTGTTTGCGATCAGTGAGTTGTTGTTCTTCCTAGAGCGTCACGCGGGTGATGGTTTGAAGCAAGTTGCCATCAACAAGCTACAACTGTCTGCCAAAGACATTATTAAAGTGTTACCAGCGTCTGTGCGTGGTGCAGTACTGGGTTTTGTTGCTGGTGTTCTTCCTGGTGCGGGTGCGTCTTTGGGTAGCTTTATTAGTTACACATTAGAAAAGCGCGTTTCCGATAAAGGTGAATTTGGTAAAGGTGACCCTCGTGGTGTCGCGGCTCCTGAAGCGGGTAACAACGGTGCGGCGTCTGGTGCGCTTGTACCTATGTTGACATTGGGTGTGCCTGGCAGTGGTACGACAGCGGTGTTGTTGGCGATGTTGATTTCTTTGAACATCTCTCCGGGCCCTATGTTGTTCCAGCAAAACGCGGATCTTGTTTGGGGTGTGATCGCTGCGATGTTCGTGGGTAACTTAGTGTTGCTTCTGTTGAACATTCCAATGGTTGGCATCTTCGTTAAGCTGTTGAGCATTCCACCTAAATACCTAATGCCGATCGTGACTCTGATCGCGTCTGTGGGCATCTACTCTGTTAGCCACAGTGCGTTGGATTTGTATTTCATGGTTGGTTTTGGTGTGGCGGGTTACATCTTCCGTAAAGTGGATATTCCTCTTGTGCCTATTATCTTGGGTATGTTGCTTGGGCCAGAAATGGAGAAGAGCCTTCGTCATGCATTGGTGCTTTCTGATGGTGATTGGAGTGTGCTTTTCAATAGTGGTTTGAGTATTGGCCTATGGATGGTAGCGATTCTTGGTTTGGTTTTACCTATCGTTGTTGGCCCAATTGTTCGCGCCAAAATGAAGAGATCAAAAGAGTCTGTTAAAGACGCTTAAGCCCTGTAATACTAAAGGCATTGTGATAACAAAATTCGAGTGACTCACGTTGCTCGAATTTTGTTGTTTTTATAATAAAAAAGACGATGGCTAACGGTTATGCGAATTCTGGTGGTAGAAGATACACAAGTGCTGGGTCAGGCAATTTGCGAGCGACTAACCAGCCTTGGGCACGGTGTTGATCTGATTGGCGATGGCAAGCGCGCTGACGAACTGCTGAAATATCAGTCGGTGGATTTAATACTGTTGGATCTGAATTTGCCCGGTTTGTCTGGGCTGCAGTTGCTGCAAAAACTGCGACAACGCGATGATGATACGCCTGTGTTGATCTTAACCGCACGAGACCAAATAGAAGACCGCATTCGTTTATTGGACGAAGGTGCGGACGACTATCTGACCAAACCCTTTGATTTTGGTGAGTTAGAAGCCCGTTGTCGGGCATTGCTGCGTCGTAAGCAGGGTTATGCCGCCAACACTACGGAACACGGGAACATTCTAGTGAATCGTGATAGTCGTCAGGTGTTTATTGACGGTGAGTTAACCGCGATTACTAACCGTGAATTTCGCTTGCTTGAAATTTTTCTTGGCCATTTAGGGCGTGTGTTAAGCAAGGATGAAATCACCGATCATTTATTTAATTTTAATGAAACGCCGGGGCCAAATGCCATTGAGTTGTACGTAGGGCGCTTAAGGAAAAAAATGGTCAAAGGCGATTTGGCAATAAATACCTTAAGAGGAATTGGTTATGTGGCAGAAATCACTAAATCACCAAAACCTCAGTAAAGAAGAGGAAGAAAACGCTTTAAAAAAAGCCCCATCGCTGCGTTTTCGTTTTATTTTAGCGGGGGTGTTGGTCATCGGTATTATCGCTGGATTAGCGATTAACTTGATTTTTGACTACAGCCAAAAGCTGGCGGATTTATCATACGATCGTTTGCTGCGCAGCGCCTTGCTGCAAATGGATGAAAACGTCGGTTTAATGCGCAATGAAGTGAGTATTGATATTCCTTGGTCGGCGTTTGCTACCTTGGCGCAGGCCGATGAAGATCGGGTTTTTTATAAGGTCGAAAGCCTTGAGCAAGGCTTCATCACAGGCTATCAAGATCTAAACAGCGAGCCACCGCAACCTCCTAAGATCGATCAAATTCAATTTTATAATCAAGAATACTCTGGCGAGATGGTGCGTTTTGCTTGGATTCAGCGTCATTTAACCGACCCAGAAACCGCGCAAACCGTGCGTATTGTGCTGGGGCAAACTCGATTGTCCCGTGAAGAAATGGCAGCGGCCGTCACGCAAAAAGCCGTTGAGGTGGTGGTGTTTATTGCCTTGGTGGCGATCACTCTTATTATAATTGGCAGTCATCTTGTGTTGAGACCATTGCACCGTATTGAACGCGCTTTGGAAGAGCGGGCGATGGGCGACCTTACTCCTATTGTGATCAACACGCCGAAAGAAACGCATCACCTGAAGGTGGCCATTAACCACTTTATGGCGCGTCTCCAGACGAACTTAGAGCAGTTGGAAAATTACACCGCTGATGCCGCACATCAGTTGCGTACGCCATTGGCGAGCCTAAAAGCGTTGGCAGAAAACGCTCGGGATATCACGTCTTTCGGGGATCATTCGGTGGATGGAACGGCCTCCGAGCGACAGCGTCAGGCGTTAGATAACATTGTGCGACAGTGCGATGCTTTGAGCCAGACGGTGACCTTGCTGTTGAACCAAGCGGTGGTGTCGCATCGTTTACAAACGCACCGATTAGAGCCGATGGATTTGCTGATTCCAATCGCAGCGTCTTGTCGCGAACAGGCGGTAACGGCTTTGCATCAAGGTGTGCATTTGTCACTGGATTGCGACCTGAAAGAGACGTTGATTTTAGGCGACAGTTTTTCGATTCAGCAGATGATGCAAAACCTCATTGAAAATGCGGTGCGATACAGTGGTTCAAACGCGCAAAAAGCGACGGAAGTGATTGTGCAGGTGAATGCGTTTGAACGTTTCTATCGCATTAAGGTGATTGATTATGGTGACGGCATTCCTGATGACGAAAAAGAGCGTGTGTTCGAACGTTTTTATCGAGGCCGTTATGATATTGCTGGCAGTGGTGTGGGGCTGGCGATGGTAAAAGACATTGTGGATCACCATTCTGCGCGCCTCCAAATACTGGACACCGAGCCTAAGGGCACGACGTTTCAGGTGGATTTTGCCAAGTTTCGATTTGATGAGGGGGTCTTATGAAGCCGGTGTCTATTTGGGTGATGTTTCTGCTGATTCCGTTTATGTCAAAGGCATGGGCAACGGATCCTGTTTGGTTTGGCGATAGCAATGCGCCGAGGGTGTTGTATATCAATTCGGCGATGGATTTAGCGTCGTTTGAACCTATCTTGAGAGCGTTCGTTGTGCAGCATCCGACGATTAAAGTGGCGTATCGAGATGTGAATACGCTGGAATTGTATTACCTCACGATCAAAGAGCAGCAAAAGCCTGAGGCGAGTTTGGTGATCAGCAGTGCGATGGATTTGCATCTTAAATTGGTCAATGACGGCTATGCGCAAAGTTATCAGTCGAGTTTTACGGATCGCTTACCGGATAACTTTAAATGGCGAAATCAGCTGTTTGCCTTTTCCCTTGAGCCTATTGTGATGTTGGTGAATAAAAAGGCGTTCCCCGGCGATTTACCGGAAGACCGTCAATCTTTATTGCAAACCATTCGTCAAAATGAAAAAACCATGACCAAGCGAATCGGTACGTATGATATTCGACAAAGTGGCGTGGGGTATTTGTTAGCCAGTCAAGACGCTCGCCAAGCAGATGTAACATGGGGGCGTTTATTGGAAGCTTTTGGCAGTCACGATGTGCAAACCTATTGCTGTACGCACGACATTATTGACGATGTCGCGTCGGGTAAATTGGTCTTGGGTTACAACTTGTTGGGCTCCTATGCCTCGCAAAGGGCGCAGGAAGACGATCGGTTAAAAATGATCTTGCCTAAGGATTACACGCTGATGTTGATGCGCGCAGCGTTGATCCCGAAAGGGGCGCCTAATTCAGAAGATGCAGGTGTTTTTTTGGATTTTTTGTTATCGGATAACGCACAAAAAATGATGCAGACGCAAGGCTTATTGTTTCCCATTTGGCCAGATTCGAGTTCTCCAAATGATCCCTATGTAGTGAATGCTCCGGGCCCAACTGGTGTGATTGAATTGGATCAGCAGTTGTTGGTGGGGCGTGATTATGCCAAGCAAAAACGCTTTATTCGTAACTGGGAAATGGCATTAGAAATCAGTGAGGACGATTAATTTATCGAGCTTCGCTGCGATAACGTCCAGGGGTGATGTTGTAGTGCTTAGTAAACAGTCTGACTAGGGCGCTGGCGTCGCTGATGCCGACTTTATGAGCAATGTCTTCTAGGCTTTTGTTGCTGGAATCTAACCACATCTTGGCCTCGGTTAGTCTTCGTTGCAGTAAATATTGTTTTGGCGTCATACCAAGGTGACGTTTGAACAGTACCGTGAGCTGGCTGCTGCTTAGGTGTATGTCGTTGGCTAATTCGTCTAGGCTCCAGCTGTGTTGGAAATGGTGGTCTAAACGGTGTTTTGCTTTGGCCAATCGAGTGTCGGCTTTGACAATGTTTGATTGTGGAATGGGCAGTAAATGTTCCAATAAATTCAACGCTTGGCGAGTGGTAATGTGGTCGCTCTTGCTTGCTGCTAAGCTGGACAAAAATGGCAAATAGGCTTGAGTTTGTGGGGACAGCTCGACGAAATTGTGTTCGCTTTCAATGGTTTCGTCCCAGAGTGGGAGCGAGTTCAGAACTAAACAATGGTTGTCTTGTCGTGCCAAATGGGTGTGTGATTGGCTGGCGGATATCATGCAAGCTTGTCCAAATTGTACTGTCTGTTGGCGGTGCTCAACGTCGAGTACGAGCTGCCCAGACAGAGGCAATACAATCTGAGTGTGACCGTGCGAATGCGCCTTGGCGGTATTTTTGTAAGAAATAACCTCGATGAGTTCGCGCATTTATTTCATTCCTTGTTGTCTATCTTTACTCTTACGAGCACTGGATAACAGAAAATATAGTGATTCGGCTCGTGCTTTGCTGTTTCATGGAGTAAGTTACCTTAAACAATGCGCGATTACAGACATGGTACTGCTTAATCGAATAAAACCAAAAGGAAATAAAATGCGTTATATATTGATTCTTATGTGTTCATTCGCTTTGCAAAATGCGTGGGCCGAGATGACTTTGACCATCTTGGATCAAGATAACATGCCGGTGCAAGATGCCGTTGTGATTGTAGCGAATAGCTCAGTTGTGACGCCAGACACGGTTGCTATCATGGACCAAATCGATGAGTCGTTTGTGCCAAGAGTGCTGGTTGTTCAAAAAGGTCAGTCGGTTGCTTTTCCAAACAGTGACGATATTCGACACCATGTTTACAGTTTTTCTAAACCGAAAGTGTTTGAAATTAAGCTTTATAAAGGCACAGAAATTGACCCTATTCTGTTTGATAAACCCGGTTTGATTGTGCTGGGCTGTAATATTCATGATGACATGATCGGCTATATTATTGTTGCCGATAATACATTTTCGGTGAAAACGGACAAAGAAGGAAAGGCTCGTTTACCAGTGAAGCAGGGTGACACTGTGTCTTTATGGAGTGAAAGAATGCTGGATGGCGTTAGTGCCACTCTGGATTTAGAAATCACAGATGATTCACAACAAACCGTCGCGTTAGAGCTTTTGCCTCCGATTGAACCGATGGGGTCAATGTACAGCGGTTTTGGAAAGAGTAAATGGTCGAAGTAAACCGATCGACGATGACATTAGGAATTCGAAGTGATGAATAACAGGATATTGAAAATATTGAGTGTGGGGTGTTGTATTTTTGCAACGGCTCCAAGCATGGCTGCAGACGGTAAAATTTTAGCAACGGCTGGGCTTTCACAAGTAGAAGGCAGTGGCGGTGGTGGGCTTGTGCCATGGGCGACTTTGGCGGGTTACGACAGTCAAGACGAAACAGCGGCGTCATTTTTTATGTCCGATGTGAATGTCAGTGACTTTCGTATGACCTCCATCGGAGTGGCGACGAGTTTTTATGACAGAGTCGAGCTAAGTTATGCCCAGCAGACGTTTGTGTTGCCAGAATCCTTGATTTCAGGGTTGAGCTTAACGTCAGAGCAAATCAAGCAAGACATTGTCGGGTTGAAGGTTCGTTTGTATGGCGATGCTGTGTATTCAGCGTATCCTCAAGTGAGCGCTGGGTTACAGTATAAGCAGCTGGACAGCGACACCGTCGCATCAAAAGTGGGGGCAAAAACTGACAGCGGTACGGATTTTTATGTAGCGGCCACGAAAGTGCATTTGGGCGCGGTTGCGGGTTATAACCTAATATGGAATGTGGCGGCGCGTGCAACAAAAGCCAACGAAATGGGTTTATTAGGATATGGTGGCTCAGAAAATAACAGCTACCAAGTGATGATGGAAGGCAGTGTTGGTTTGCTGCTTTCGCCCAACTGGGTAGTGGGTATGGAATATCGTCAAAAACCAAACAATCTATCCATTGTTGAAGACGATTGGACGGATGTGTTTGTGAGTTACCTGCCGAACAAGAACGTCAACATCACAGCAGCGTATGTTGATTTAGGCACAGTAGCGACGAAGAAAGACCAAAAAGGCATTTATTTATCCATGACGGGGTACTTATGGTAAACCTAGTAAAAGCATCATTCATTGCGCTCAGTGTATTTTTGGTTGCTTGCGCAGCGCCAAACAAAGCGCCACAAAGTCTGTATGACGAAATCGGCGGTAAGCCGACGGTCGAGGCGATTACGGATAATTTTATTGACGAAATTAGCTTCAACAAAGACATTTATCGTTATTTTGAAAAAACCAATATCACGCGATTTCGTGAGAAATTTATCGAACACCTTTGTGTGAATACAGGGGGACCTTGTACTTACACGGGTGATACCATGCTGAAAGTGCATCAAGGACAAAAGATAAACGAAACCGATTTCAACTTAACTGTCGATTTGTTGGTAAGTGCAATGAAACGCGCTGGCTTAACCTACCCGCAACAAAATCGTGTTTTAAAGGTGCTTGCTCCAATGCGTGGTGAGATGCTGTATAAATAAAGCGATTATTCACGGCTAACCTCATTTCTTGCTTTAGGTCATTTTCTGTTGGGAATGGCCTTTTTTATTGTCTTTTCATTTTATATATTAGGTTTATCTTATTTATGGAGGCTGACATGAAAAACTACAATGAAATAAACAAAGAGCAAAATACTTTTTCACGAGAATACCGCAAGGCATCCCCCGAGATTTTGGATGGCTTTATGACCATGTACAAAGCGTCTATGCGTGAAGGGGCACTTTCAAACAAGGTAAAAGAATTGATGGCGCTGAGTATCGGCATTGCCGCACGATGCGACGGCTGCATTGCTTCTCATGCCAAGGCATCGATCCGAGCCGGTGCCTCAAGACAAGAGCTAATAGAAACCATCGACGTTGCTGTCATGATGGGTGGCGGCCCTTCGGTAATCTATGGGACGCAAGCGCTGGCTGCCGTTGATGAGTTTTTGGCGGGGTGATTTTATCGATGAAGAGAATGAAAACTTGAACTTCAGCGGGATAAAAGGCGACCCATCAGTCGCCTTTTGTATGGCTAGTGTGTTTGTTTAGTAAGCGTGAATATCGCCACGCTTCATCTGCATTCGGCGTAGGAATTCCGACATGATTTGCATATAAAGTTCGTCTCCTAGGTATTTGTCTTCTACTCCGCGGTCAATACTTGGGTTGTCGTTTACTTCGATAACGTAGCCGCGACCGTTTATTTCTTTTACGTCGACGCCGTATAGGCCTTCACCAATTGGTTTGGTGGCAGCGATGGCGGCTTGTAGCACGCGTCGTGGCACTTCGAAGGTTGGTAACGTATCAAATCCGCCGCTTTGGCTTTTGCTACCTGTATGTTGGTAAATCTGCCAATGGTTTTTCACCATGTAGTAGCGACAAGCAAAGATCGGTTTGTTGTTCAGTACGCCGATACGCCAGTCGAATTCGGTGTAAAGGTATTCTTGAACCAATAGCAAAGACGATTTTTTAAACAAGGTGTTCAAACTTTCAGTCAAAGCTTCGCGGTTTTCAGCTTTTATAACGCCTTTAGAAAATGCACCGTCTGGGATTTTTACCACCATAGGGTAGCTGATAACGGCTTCCAATGCGTCTTCTACGTTGCTTTCACCTTTGTGTACTATGCGTGTTTTTGGGCAAGGTACTTTGTGAGTGTTGAACAAATCTGCTAAGTACACTTTATTGGTACAACGCATGATGGATTGTGGGTCGTCCATAACAACCAAGCCTAAGCCTTCGGCTTTTTTAGCGAAGCGATAGGTGTGGTGGTCGATGTTGGTGGTTTCACGAATGAACAAGCCATCGTATTCTGGTAGACGCATGATGTCTTTTGGACCAATGGTATCGACGTGTATACCAAGTTGTTTACCGGCTTGGATAAACTTTTTAATTGCTTGGTCATCACTAGGCGGCATGGCTTCTTCTGGGTTAACCAAAATGGCCATGTCGAATTTCGCCGCACGTTGAATGCGGCCTTTGCTCCATACTTTATTGCTAAAAGCTTCTAAGGATTCGGCGAACAGGGTTTCTTCTGCGTCGTTCAGTTTACTTTGTGATGTAGAGAAGAGGGCGGTGACTTGCCATTCTTTGCGGAATTTCAAAGTCACTTCCAATACAGGGCTTGGGAAGCTTTCGAATAATTTGCGTGCAAATTCCTTCATTTCTGGATGAATGGTTTTGCCGAATACACAGTGGAATTTCATTTCCATTGGTGCGTCTGGTTTGGCCAGTTTTTTTGCAAGTAAAGGCAGCCATTGTGAGATCTCCAGCTCATAAAGGTCTTTTTTACTTAGGTCGTTTAGCACGCGCACAGACGGCATAACGTGATGGCCGCGGCTTTCTGCCAACAGAGAGCAGTAATATCCATCGGAGAGATATTTACTGCTTTTACAAAGGTTGATGATGCGAGTGCGGCCTTGGCTTTTGGTAGCCGCCAAGTTTAGGTATTGCGTGAAAGTGATAACACGGTCGCTTGGTAGAAATGCGGACCAATCTTTGGCCTGATCAACAACTATGTAAGTCTGTGACATTGGGTATGCTTTTCCTTTTGCTTAAAAAATCATTATGAGTGTTTAAAAGTTGTATCAAAAATGGGGGGTAAAAAATACCCTCAATTTGTGCGGATGGTGCGCTTGTTTTACTAATTTAACAATAGTCTAAAATGAAAAAATAAAATGTTTTTTTGATGAAAAAATAGACTATCTTTTAGATAGGTTTCGCCCTAGAATGCGCGAAAATTTTCATCGTTAAACTGTCAGTAGTTCGACGATCCTAGCGACCTTTTGCCCTTTAGAGGCGATGTAATGATCACAAGCTCGGTCACCTGTTCTTTCCCAAATATTGATATACGTTTAGCTAGTATAGATGATTTAAAAGCATTGCTCGTTTTGGAGGGCAAAGCCTTTACTGGTGACCGTTTGAGTCGCCGTAGTTTTCGTCATGCAATTACGAGTTCTGGTTCAGCGCTATTTGTTGCAATGAAGGAAGACGGTGAACTGCTGGGTTATGCCTTGCTGCATCTTCGCCAAGGTACTCACTTGGCTCGTTTGTATTCGCTAGCGGTATCACCTGAAGCACGGGGCCTTGGTATCGGAAAATTGTTGATCCAAGCCTGTGAGAAAAAAGCCCTCAAAAAAGGCAAGATGTTGCTGCGTTTGGAAGTTAGTGATGTGAATCACAATGCCATCGCCTTGTATCAAAAAATGGGTTACAAGGAGTTTGGTCATTACGATGCTTATTACGAAGACCAAACCGATGCGATTCGTATGCAGAAACGTTTGCGTCATGCGGGTGATGAACAAACCACGCGCGCGATTCCTTGGTTAGCGCAAGGTACGCCATTTACTTGTGGTCCTGCATCATTGCAAATGGTGCTGTCTTCCATGCACCCAGATTATCTGGCAACGCCGAACGATGAGTTAGAAATTTGGCGTGAAGCGACGACGATTTTTATGACGTCTGGTCATGGCGGTTGTCACCCTATGGGGCTGGCGTTGGCAGCGAAAAAGCGTGGCTTGTCAGCAGACGTTTGGTTAAGCGAAGAAGGTCCTTTGTTCGTCGACAGCGTGCGTAACGAGCTAAAGAAAGAGGTCATTACTCGCGTGCATGACAGTTTTGTTGAGCAATGCGAATATGTCGGTGTGCCATTGCATTATACGGCGATGCCGCTAGAACAATTAATAGAAGCCTTTGACGAGGGCGGCTTGGCGATTATCTTGATCAGCACCTTTCGCATGGACGGGAAAAAATCGCCCCATTGGGTGGTGATGTCGGGCTACGACGAACATTGTATTTTGGTGCATGACCCCGATTTAGACGACGATAAAAAATTGCCTGACGATCCACCAAGCCCACTGGATTGTCAGTTTGTGCCGATTGCCCGGGATGAGTTTGAAAAAATGTCGCGCTTTGGGCAGAGTCGTCTTCAGGCTACTGTCGTACTAAAAAGGCTGTAGTACTGCAAAGATTGTAGCGCTGAAAACGGCTTAGTTTTTGTTGTCTGCTTATTTATATTGGAAAGCCGCAGAGTTTGGCTGCGTTTTCCCAGAAAAACTTTGCTCGTACCCTAGTATCGGGAAATTGCTTCTCAGCAAGGGTGAGCAAGGTGCCATAATCCATTCTATGTTGTGCTTTTAAAAACGGCCAATCTGATCCCCAAATAATGAAATCTTCTCCGAAATTTTCGACAATCGCCTCGACATAAGGTTTTGTATCTGTATAAGGAAAGGCGCCTTGCGTGAATTTGGCAAAGCCAGAGATTTTAATATAAGCACGTTGTGTTTTGGCTAACGCTAAGATGGCTTGAAAGCCCGCGTTGTTTACACCGTGTTCAAGGTTTGGGCGCCCACAATGATCAATCAAAATGGTTGCTTTGGTTTGCATCAGTAGCGGTGCTAATCGGAGCATTTGCTCATTTTCAACCTGAACTTGCACGATCATCTCTAAATCTGCCAATCGATCCATCAAGGGCAAAGATCGAGCGAAATGCTCAAATCCGTAATAGGCTACATTAAACGTCACGCCAACAATGCCTTGGGATTTTAGCGTTGCCAATTCCTCTGAAAGCGTATCTTGTTTAACGACAGCCATACCTTTGAAGCGACCGTTAGAGCGAGCTATCGCATCCAATAAAGCACGATTGTCATTTTCGCCGTAGGCGGAATTTGGGCCAATTAATAAGGCATGTGAAACGCCATAGGTTTCTAAAACTTGCAGAAAATAATCTGCCGTGGCGACTTCATGGCCTTCTGGCGCGTAAGGAGAATCGGCTTGATAGGGAAATTGTTGCGGGTCAAAAATATGATTATGACAATCGATTTTGCGCTCAGTAAATACCGACATAATGGCTCCTTTTATAATGTGTCATCACAGTAATGAAAGCGCTTCGTTTAGGCTATTTGGTTTTTGACTTCTGGTATTGGAAAAACGGAGGGCGATTGCTTGGTTTTCATTGCGAGCATGGTATGGTTCATGGATACGAAATAAATGAATGGAGGAGTAGTTCAATGAGGGTTGCGTTTACCAGTGATAATGTTGCCGGTGCATCGGATTCTGTTTTTAAGGCCATGATGGAAGCTGCTCAAGGCGATGCTATGCCGTACGGTAATGATGATGGCTCGGCGCAAGTCACGCGTATGTTGTCGGAACTGTTTGAGTGTGATGTGGATGTGTTTTTGGTGTCCACCGGTACGGCCGCGAATGTATTGAGTATCAGCGCGTTAACGCCACCTTGGGGAGTGTATTGTGCCACCAAGAAAGTCATTTGCTAAACGACGAAAGTACCGCACCGGAGTTTTACACTAGTGGTGCGCGATTTGTTGGCATTGGTGGTGCGGATGCGAAGATGGATCCTGCTCAGTTGCAAAAACTGGTTAATCAGAAAATCGAAGATGTGCACTCCTGTCAGCCTTCTGTGATCAGTCTGTCACAAGTGACCGAAGTGGGCAGTGTGTATTCTTTGGATGAAATTCGAGCCATTACTGATGTGGCTAAAACGGCAGGCTTGCCAGTTCACATGGATGGCGCTCGTTTTGCCAATGCTTTGTTGGCTTTGGGTTGTACACCCGCTGAAATGACATGGAAAGCGGGTGTGGATATTGTGTCTTTTGGCGCGACAAAAAATGGTGTGATGGCGTCTGAAGCCATCGTATTGTTTAAGCGGTCTTTAGAAGATAAAGGCTTCTCTAGCGAGAAAGTAGCCAAAGAGCTGGGTTATCGTCGTAAGCGTGGCGGCCATTTGCATTCGAAAATGCGTTTGTTATCCGCTCAGATGATTTCTTACTTAACGGATGATTTGTGGCGTATTAACGCGACACACGCCAATGCCATGATGGCGTTGTTGCAAGATGGTTTGAAAACCGTTCCAGGCGTAAAAATTAACACACCAGCTCAGGCAAATATGCTGTTTTGCACCTTGCCATTGCCAATGATTGATCATTTGCAAGCCGAAGGTTTTGGCTTTTATGGCGGTCGTTGGGAAGAGGGTGTGATTCGATTGGTGACGTCTTTTAGAACGCCAAAAGAAGGTGTTGAGGCGTTCATCGCATCCGCTAAGACGTTTGCTGCTCAACAATAGGATTGGATGTTTTATTGATATGGCTTGTGTTTAAAAAAATCGACATCGTCGACGATGTCGGTTTTTTCTACTGGATGGCTTTCTGTGGTAACCAGAACGAAATAACGCTGGCAAGAATAAGAAACCCACAAGACACCCACAAGCAAGCTGTCAAACCAAAGTCCTGATAAACCCAACCCGACAACATGGTGCCGATTAGTCGTCCCATGGCGTTTGCCATGTAATAAAACCCTACGTCCATCGACACGCCATCTTCACTGGCGTAGTGCACGATTAAATAACTGTGTAGTGAGGAGTTAATGGCGAATACCACGCCAAACACTATGAGCCCACTCAGTAATATCCATAAGGTTTGATCGGATGTTTGTATGTCAACGGCAATGGCTGCTGGAATGATGCTGAGCAGTATGGCCCAGATATTTGCTTGGCGGCCTGTTGGCGCTTCTTGTTGCGCTTTTCCGGTTAGGTGAGGGGCGAGGCTTTGTACTATGCCATAACCTATAACCCATAAGGCAAGAAAGCTGCCGACACGCCAATGATCCCAGTCAAATTGGCTGGATAAATACACCGGAACGGCGATCACAAACCAAACATCCCGAGCGCCGAACAGAAACAGTCGCGCCGCAGATAGAATATTGATCTCGCGGCTCTTAGAGAACATTTTTGAGAATTTAGGTTTATTTTTGGATTTGTCTAGGTCTTCTCTAAGTAAGTACAGGCTGGCGAGCCAGACCAGCCCAAGTGCGATGGCCATCACCAAGATAGCATCATGAAAGCCGATACTGCTTAATAGAAAGCCGCCTAAGAAAAAGCCAACGCCCTTGAGTGCATTTTTAGAGCCCGTTAGCAACGCAACTCATTGATACAATGTGCCACTGGCGTTTTTGGGTACTAGGGTTTTGATGGCGCTTTTGGCACTCATCTTGTTGAGATCTTTTGCAATGCCCGATAAGGCTTGGGCTGCCATGCCCCATGGAATAGACAGTGTGCTGGCTGGCAATAAAAGCATCGATAGGGCGATGATTTGCATGGCGAGGCCAATGTTCATCGTGCGGTTGAGTCCCCATTTTGCGCCTAGCCAACCGCCGAATAGATTGGTAATAACGCCGAAAAACTCGTAAAACAAGAAGAGCAAAGCGATGTCCAGTGCGCCATAACCTAGCTGGTAAAAATAGAGCACAACTAACATACGCAACGCGCCGTCGGTTAGCGTAAAATTCCAATAATTGCCTGTCACTATGAGGTACTGCCGTACGTTTTTAGAAGGCTGTTGCAGCATAAGGGCTCGCTTTGTCACTTTGTTGAATTGTGTTGAGTTTATTTGTCCATTAATCCGACTTTGCGCATGAGTTCTGCGGTTCGATTTGCGTAACCCCATTTAGCTTTCCTTTGAGTTCAGGAAAGATGTGAGTGATTGCCGTCGCAAGATCCTGTTGTGGTTGGTATTAGACTAGTGCCGCAGGCGCATGCACGACGCAAATCTTTGTGCGGGGCGTCGATGATGGTTTGTGTGTTAGTAATGTCATGAATGGTGGTCATGGAGCCGTGCTTAATGCCAATGGACTCATGTAAGACTTTTTGTGTAATCAATAGAAGGCTGCGTAGGCGAGTGTCGTCTGCGAGGGCTTTGTAAAAAATATCCGGTGTCATTGTGTGTCCGTCATGGCGAAATAATGCGGGGATTGTATGTGAAATAATATATATATGAAAATTCATATATTTTGTTTTAAATAAAGTTTAATGAGGATGTCACATTGTGTGAGGTGCTATGGCTTGTCGGTGGCAATAACAAAAGGGCGAATCTTGATACGTTCGCCCTTTATGGATTGGTAATCGGAAGGCGTAATCTAACGTAAAATTAGCAGTGGAATGGTGCTTTCGATGATCATTT
Organism: Marinomonas pontica; assembly: GCF_026191375.1. Taxonomy (GTDB): domain Bacteria; phylum Pseudomonadota; class Gammaproteobacteria; order Pseudomonadales; family Marinomonadaceae; genus Marinomonas; species Marinomonas pontica. Next base: position 117,979 of record NZ_JAODTL010000043.1, read on the forward strand.
TACTGGTATTACTACCAACAAAAAATTGACGTACCTTGGAATGAGCGTACGCGCCCATCGCCATTAGCTCGATTTGGTGTTCTTCTCGATATTGGGTGAGCACAGGGTAAATCTTACCTGGGATGATTGAAGCGGTGACTTGAAAGCCCTCATCTTCAAGGCGTTTTTGTGCTTGAGTGATTTTTTCTTGTCGTTCAGGTGTTGATTCACCAGCCATGACCAAGTGGCAAGGTAGGCCAAGCAGTAATGGGCTTTTTGCGATACGAGCAATGGCGTTGTCGGCGGCTTCTCGTCCGTCGTACGCGATCATAAAATTACTCGGTGCGGTGAATTGCCCCACGCTGATTAAAATTGGACGGTGTGACGTGCGAGCGACACGTTCGATATGCGAGCCAATGGTGTGGGCATTCTGAGTATGGTTACTACCAAGGCGACCAAGAATAATAAGGCGCGTTGACTCTTCTAGGTCGGTTAGGTTTTCGACTAAATCCCCGTGGCGTTGCACTAAATCGATTTGCTTGGCGCCGGCTTTGAGAGCAAACTCTTTGGCGTTCTCTAAAACAAGTTTGCCATGTTCAAGAGCAAGCTTGGCGCGCTTTGCGTCCAACGCGACCAGCTCGTCTAGAAGGTGCTCTCGGCTACCAAAACCAATGGAGCCCGATAGGTCATCATCGGTTCTGATGGCTTCTTTTTCTAAGGAGTGCAGCAGGGTGATTGGTGTGTCCATTTGTTTTGCGGCCCACACTGACGCGGTGGTAACACACTCAGATAATGATGATCCATCAATACAAGCTATTACATTCATCATGTTGCACTCCTTCTTATTGTTAGGGCTAGTGACCACCCATTACTTTTTCGACTTCTTCGGGGTTGTTATGAACGCCAAATTTGTCGACAACGGTTGCACTGGCTTCGTTCATTCCTATCAGTTCCACGTCTGCGCCTTCGCGGCGGAATTTGATCACCACTTTGTCTAGCGCGGATACGGCTGTGATGTCCCAAAAATGCGCATCACTCAGATCGATCGTAACCTTTTCTACGGCCTCTTTAAAATCAAAAGACGCATTAAATTGATCTGACGACGCAAAAAACACTTGACCAATAACTTTGTAAGTACGGTGTCCTGCTTGCGCACTTTGTTCGCTTTTTACCACCATAAAACGACCAATTTTATGAGCGAAGAATAAAGATGCCAGTAACACACCAACAAAAACACCGATGGCCAAATTGTGAGTGGCTACCACGATGGAGACTGTGGCTAACATAACAATGTTAGTCGAAAGTGGGTGTTTTTTCAGGTTGATTATGGATTCCCAAGAGAAAGTACCAATGGACACCATGATCATAACAGCGACCAATGCCGCCATTGGGATCTGGCCGATCAAATCATCGAGGAACACCACCATGATTAGTAATAAAAAGCCCGCAATAAACGTGGATAAACGACCACGACCACCGGATTTCACGTTGATAACCGATTGACCAATCATGGCGCAACCCGCCATGCCACCTAATAAGCTAGACGCAATATTGGCAACACCTTGGCCTTTGCATTCACGGTTCTTATCGCTGGTGGTGTCAGTAAACTCATCTACGATGGTGGCCGTCATCATGGACTCTAATAAACCAACAACCGCAAGCCCCAATGAATAAGGCAGAATGATCAGTAGCGTTTCTAGGTTTAAAGGCACATCCGGCCATAGGAAAATAGGCAGTGTGTCAGGCAGTTCACCCATGTCGCCAACGGTGCGGATGTCTAGGCCATAACTGATGGCAAAAATAGTCAACAAAACAATGCACACCAATGGAGAAGGTACCGCTTTGCCAATCACTGGAATCAATGGGAACAAATAAATAATGCCCAAGCCCACTGCTGTCATGGCATAAACGTGCCAAGTGACATTTGTTAGTTCGGGCAGTTGTGCCATGAAAATGAGAATAGCCAATGCATTGACGAAGCCAGTCACCACTGATCTCGAGACAAATCGCATCAAGGTTCCGAGTTTTAAATACCCCGCAAAGATTTGAAAAACACCCGTTAGCAAACTGGCCGCTAGCAAGTATTGCAAGCCATGCTCTTTTACAAGTGTCACCATTAATAGCGCCATCGCACCGGTTGCTGCTGAAATCATGCCGGGGCGGCCACCCACAAACGCAATGACCACGGCAATACAAAATGACGCGTATAAACCGACTTTAGGGTCAACACCTGCAATGATAGAGAAGGCAATGGCTTCTGGGATAAGTGCCAGCGCAACGACTGTGCCGGCGAGAGAGTCGCCTTTTATATTCGAGAGCCAATCTCTCTTTATCGTATCGATCATGTATTACCTTCTGAAAGTATTTGGGCAAATAATATTGACGCTGATGACTTCAGCCTTCGACTTATTTGTTTAATTTATCGTGCTTGGAATATTGCGCCATGGCTAGAGTGCAAATTGCGCTTCTATTTAGGCTCGTAGAATGAGTGAGTCATTCAGAATAGACAACGGACAACATAGTCTGGACGTATTAACAATATCACTGTCCGAAAGTGGGAAAATTATAAAGATTTGATTTCTTTATGGCAATGACAGTCTGAACTGATGCGCAGGCAGAACAAATGATCAGTGCAATCAGCGCCTAAAATGACTCAATAAGCAGAAAAATCCCTCGACTGTACCAAGGTACAATAGCGAGCAGGCTTTTAATCTCCTATCTTGGTAGTAATTATAAAATTATTCTGACTTTTACATAGAGTCTCTTTATTTAGGGAAAGCATCATGAGCGACAGTCAAGTACCATTTGCCACATTAGGTAACGCGATCGGTTTTATATCTAAGCTAAGCGGTTCGGTAACGATTCAGTCAATCGACGGGCAAGAGCGCGTTGTCAAAATCGGTGATCCTATATTCTTCGGTGAGACGGTTGTGACAGGCGCTAACAGCAGTGTCACCATTGCCTTTATTGACGGAACAGAAGTCGTAATTGGTGGAGACTCTGTTGTAGAAATAACAGATGAAATTTACAACTCGGGTGATAACCAAGACCTTGTTGCTGACTCGTCAACGGATATTGATGCGTTGCAAAATGCCATTCTTGCAGGTGATGACCCTACCTTAGTTCAAGACGCGCCTGCCGCAGGTGAAACACAAGGCGAACAGCAGCGAGTGGATGTTGATGTTCAACGTACAGGTGCTCTTGGCGGAATTAGCGGCGGTAATGACACTGATTACTCATCTTCCCTGCCAGGCTTTGGCTATGATACGAACGGTCAAGGCAGTGCTAGCTCCAGACAAGAAAATGTGAACACAACGCAGCAGAATACTACCCGTAATTCTTCTTCAGACACGACGACATCCGATACAAGCGTTTCCACCCCTACAATCAGTTTAGCTACTAGTAGTGATACAGGTGAGTCTAACTCAGATCTGCTCACTAATGACACTACAGCTACGTTCACATTAAGCAACATTGATAGCGATGTTGTCTTGGTGCAAATCTATAACGGCGACACGCTGATAAACAGCACAACAGCAGTGGACGGCTTGCAAACCTTTACCGCGGAAGTGGGTGATTTAACGGAAGGCACAAACAGCCTTACGATCAAAGTGACCGACTCTTCTGGTAATACGTCAACTTCTTCTCCTGTCGTCGTTACTTTGGATACAGTGGCCAATGAAGGCACGGTGACAGTGAATGCGATCACGTCTGATGACGTGATTAACGCGAATGAAGCGGCAGGCACAGTGACCGTAACAGGTACGGCGACAGGTGGCGACATCGCAGAAGGCGATGCAGTTACGATGACCATCAACGGCAACGTTTATAACACAACGGTCGATGCTTCAGGAAACTGGTCTGTCGATGTGGCGGGTTCTGATCTTGCGGCAGACACAGAGTTCGATGTGGTTGTGACGTCCAGTGATGATGCGGGTAATGCCGTTGAAAGTACTGGCTCGTCGACGCATACGATTAATCAGGCTCCAGTTTTTGCTGATTCTAGTGAAAATATAGTTGAAGATGACAACATATCAGGAACCCTTACCGCAACAGATATTGACCTGCCTGCTGGTGCGCAGCTTACATTCAGTACGGCATCCTCTTTTACCGGCTTTACATTAGATAGTAATGGTAACTATGAGTTTGACTCTAGCAGTTACGATAGTCTTTCTCTCGGAGAAAAAGAGATTGTTGTAATTCCTATTACAGTTACCGACGATCAGGGTGATTCCACTACAGCAAATCTTACTATTACCATTACTGGTACTAACGACAGTCCTGTGGTTCAGTCCTCATTTATTACAATGAATGAAGATAGCCTGGTAACGGGTCAAATTGTGGCTAGTGATGTGGATTTACCAGTAGGGGAATCACTCACATTTAGTACGACTTCTACGGTTGAAGGTTTAGTTTTCAATAGTGATGGCTCTTACTCCTTTGACGCATCAAGTTATGATTCCTTGGCGTCAGGTGACAGCAAGTTCATCACTATACCCATTACTGTGGAAGATGAGCTGGGCGCGACGGGTTCGGCTAGCTTACGTATACGAATTCTTGGCGTGAATGACGGCCCAGTTGCAGTAGACGACACGGCGACAGGCACAGAAGACGGCGGCATGATCACGATTGATGTGTTGGCGAACGACACAGATGTTGATGGCGATACGTTGACGATCACAGCAGCGACGGTTCCAGCAGAGCAAGGTAAGGTAGCGATTGTTGACGGCAAGCTTGAGTTTACACCAGCAGAGAACTTCAACGGTGAAGCGACGATCAGCTACACGATCAGCGATGGCGAAGAAAGCAGTTCAGCAGAAGTTGCGGTCACGGTTGATGCGGTGAACGATGCAGCGATCATTGGTGGAGATACTTTTGGCGTAGGCAGCGAAACTGATGAAGCCTTATCATGGACAGGTACTTTAACAGCAACTGATGCTGATAATTCTAATAATACTTTTACTCCATCTACAACAGTAGGAACTAGCGGTTCCTTAAGTATAACCGCAGCAGGTGTCTGGACATTTGTTGCGAACAGTGCATTTGATGAATTAAGTGCTGGCGAAATAAAAGAAGAAGTCTTTACTGTGACGTCAGAGGATGGCACGTCTCAAGATATCACTATCACTATCACTGGCACAAACGATGCGCCAGTGGCCGAAGCGGCAACGGGTGCAGTGGCAGAAGACGCGACCATCACCGGCACGATCAGTGCTTCGGATGTAGATCTTGCAGACGATGCGAGCTTGGTGTTCAGCACGACGTCAACAGTAGAAGGCTTGACGCTGAATGCAAACGGTACTTACCGCTTCGATGCGTCGTCTTACGACAGCTTGAAAGAAGGCGAGACACTGGTTCTTGAAATCCCAGTGACGGTGACCGACGACCAAAATGCGACAGACACAACGACCTTGATCATCACAGTGACGGGCACGAACGATGCACCGACGATCGATACGGCGACGGGCAGCACGCAAGTTGAAAATGTGGCGAAAGCCGGCGACACGGTAGCGACCTTTACGGCGAGCGACCTGGACGGCGACACCATCACCTACAGCATCACCAGCGGCAACGACAATGGCTACTTCGCGATCGACAGCGCGACAGGCGTCGTGACCTTGACGGCGGCGGGCGAAACGGCGTTGTCGAATGATGCGCTGACGGATACGGATTACACTTTAGGCGTGACGGCGAACGACGGCACGGTTGACTCGGCAGAAGCGACAGCGATCATCAAGTTCGATGGCGTCAACGATGCACCGACGATCGATAGCACGACGGTAGCGACCGGTGAAGTGACCGAAGATGCGGCGACCACGACGGTGTCAGGTGACATCGACGCGAGCGACATCGACACGTTAGATGCGTCGTTGAGCTACAGCTTGGATACAACGGCTGGCACTTACGGTTCCATCAGCATCAACGAAGAAACCGGTGAATGGACCTACACGATCAACAACGATGCGGCGGCGACGCAAGCGTTGAACAACGGTCAGACGGAAACCGAAACGTTCACCGTGACCGTGACCAACAACGATGGTGAAACCATCACGCAAGAGATTACCGTGTCCGTGAAAGGCGCGGATGATGTTGCGACGATCGATAGCACGACGGTAGCGACCGGTGAAGTGACCGAAGATGCGGCGACCACGACGGTGTCAGGTGACATCGACGCGAGCGACATCGACACGTTAGATGCGTCGTTGAGCTGCAGCTTGGATACAACGGCTGGCACTTACGGTTCCATCAGCATCAACGAAGAAACCGGTGAATGGACCTACACGATCAACAACGATGCGGCGGCGACGCAAGCGTTGAACAACGGTCAGACGGAAACCGAAACGTTCACCGTGACCGTGACCAACAACGATGGTGAAACCATCACGCAAGAGATTACCGTGTCCGTGAAAGGCGCGGATGATGTTGCGACGATCGATAGCACGACGGTAGCGACCGGTGAAGTGACCGAAGATGCGGCGACCACGACGGTGTCAGGTGACATCGACGCGAGCGACATCGACACGTTAGATGCGTCGTTGAGCTACAGCTTGGATACAACGGCTGGCACTTACGGTTCCATCAGCATCAACGAAGAAACCGGTGAATGGACCTACACGATCAACAACGATGCGGCGGCGACGCAAGCGTTGAACAACGGTCAGACGGAAACCGAAACGTTCACCGTGACCGTGACCAACAACGATGGTGAAACCATCACGCAAGAGATTACCGTGTCCGTGAAAGGCGCGGATGATGTTGCGACGATCGATAGCACGACGGTAGCGACCGGTGAAGTGACCGAAGATGCGGCGACCACGACGGTGTCAGGTGACATCGACGCGAGCGACATCGACACGTTAGATGCGTCGTTGAGCTACAGCTTGGATACAACGGCTGGCACTTACGGTTCCATCAGCATCAACGAAGAAACCGGTGAATGGACCTACACGATCAACAACGATGCGGCGGCGACGCAAGCGTTGAACAACGGTCAGACGGAAACCGAAACGTTCACCGTGACCGTGACCAACAACGATGGTGAAACCATCACGCAAGAGATTACCGTGTCCGTGAAAGGCGCGGATGATGTTGCGACGATCGATAGCACGACGGTAGCGACCGGTGAAGTGACCGAAGATGCGGCGACCACGACGGTGTCAGGTGACATCGACGCGAGCGACATCGACACGTTAGATGCGTCGTTGAGCTACAGCTTGGATACAACGGCTGGCACTTACGGTTCCATCAGCATCAACGAAGAAACCGGTGAATGGACCTACACGATCAACAACGATGCGGCGGCGACGCAAGCGTTGAACAACGGTCAGACGGAAACCGAAACGTTCACCGTGACCGTGACCAACAACGATGGTGAAACCATACGCAAGAGATTACCGTGTCCGTGAAAGGCGCGGATGATGTTACGACGATCGATAGCACGACGGTAGCGACCGGTGAAGTGACCGAAGATGCGGCGACCACGACGGTGTCAGGTGACATCGACGCGAGCGACATCGACACGTTAGATGCGTCGTTGAGCTACAGCTTGGATACAACGGCTGGCACTTACGGTTCCATCAGCATCAACGAAGAAACCGGTGAATGGACCTACACGATCAACAACGATGCGGCGGCGACGCAAGCGTTGAACAACGGTCAGACGGAAACCGAAACGTTCACCGTGACCGTGACCAACAACGATGGTGAAACCATCACGCAAGAGATTACCGTGTCCGTGAAAGGCGCGGATGATGTTGCGACGATCGATAGCACGACGGTAGCGACCGGTGAAGTGACCGAAGATGCGGCGACCACGACGGTGTCAGGTGACATCGACGCGAGCGACATCGACACGTTAGATGCGTCGTTGAGCTACAGCTTGGATACAACGGCTGGCACTTACGGTTCCATCAGCATCAACGAAGAAACCGGTGAATGGACCTACACGATCAACAACGATGCGGCGGCGACGCAAGCGTTGAACAACGGGTCAGACGGAAACCGAAACGTTCACCGTGACCGTGACCAACAACGATGGTGAAACCATCACGCAAGAGATTACCGTGTCCGTGAAAGGCGCGGATGATGTTGCGACGATCGATAGCACGACGGTAGCGACCGGTGAAGTGACCGAAGATGCGGCGACCACGACGGTGTCAGGTGACATCGACGCGAGCGACATCGACACGTTAGATGCGTCGTTGAGCTACAGCTTGGATACAACGGCTGGCACTCACGGTTCCATCAGCATCAACGAAGAAACCGGTGAATGGACCTACACGATCAACAACGATGCGGCGGCGACGCAAGCGTTGAACAACGGTCAGACGGAAACCGAAACGTTCACCGTGACCGTGACCAACAACGATGGTGAAACCATCACGCAAGAGATTACCGTGTCCGTGAAAGGCGCGGATGATGTTGCGACGATCGATAGCACGACGGTAGCGACCGGTGAAGTGACCGAAGATGCGGCGACCACGACGGTGTCAGGTGACATCGACGCGAGCGACATCGACACGTTAGATGCGTCGTTGAGCTACAGCTTGGATACAACGGCTGGCACTTACGGTTCCATCAGCATCAACGAAGAAACCGGTGAATGGACCTACACGATCAACAACGATGCGGCGGCGACGCAAGCGTTGAACAACGGTCAGACGGAAACCGAAACGTTCACCGTGACCGTGACCAACAACGATGGTGAAACCATCACGCAAGAGATTACCGTGTCCGTGAAAGGCGCGGATGATGTTGCGACGATCGATAGCACGACGGTAGCGACCGGTGAAGTGACCGAAGATGCGGCGACCACGACGGTGTCAGGTGACATCGACGCGAGCGACATCGACACGTTAGATGCGTCGTTGAGCTACAGCTTGGATACAACGGCTGGCACTTACGGTTCCATCAGCATCAACGAAGAAACCGGTGAATGGACCTACACGATCAACAACGATGCGGCGGCGACGCAAGCGTTGAACAACGGTCAGACGGAAACCGAAACGTTCACCGTGACCGTGACCAACAACGATGGTGAAACCATCACGCAAGAGATTACCGTGTCCGTGAAAGGCGCGGATGATGTTGCGACGATCGATAGCACGACGGTAGCGACCGGTGAAGTGACCGAAGATGCGGCGACCACGACGGTGTCAGGTGACATCGACGCGAGGCGACATCGACACACGTTAGATGCGTCGTTGAGCTACAGCTTGGATACAACGGCTGGCACTTACGGTTCCATCAGCATCAACGAAGAAACCGGTGAATGGACCTACACGATCAACAACGATGCGGCGGCGACGCAAGCGTTGAACAACGGTCGGGCGGAAACCGAAACGTTCACCGTGACCGTGACCAACAACGATGGTGAAACCATCACGCAAGAGATTACCGTGTCCGTGAAAGGCGCGGATGATGTTGCGACGATCGATAGCACGACGGTAGCGACCGGTGAAGTGACCGAAGATGCGGCGACCACGACGGTGTCAGGTGACATCGACGCGAGCGACATCGACACGTTAGATGCGTCGTTGAGCTACAGCTTGGATACAACGGCTGGCACTTACGGTTCCATCAGCATCAACGAAGAAACCGGTGAATGGACCTACACGATCAACAACGATGCGGCGGCGACGCAAGCGTTGAACAACGGTCAGACGGAAACCGAAACGTTCACCGTGACCGTGACCAACAACGATGGTGAAACCATCACGCAAGAGATTACCGTGTCCGTGAAAGGCGCGGATGATGTTGCGACGATCGATAGCACGACGGTAGCGACCGGTGAAGTGACCGAAGATGCGGCGACCACGACGGTGTCAGGTGACATCGACGCGAGCGACATCGACACGTTAGATGCGTCGTTGAGCTACGAGCTTGGATACAACGGCTGGCACTTACGGTTCCATCAGCATCAACGAAGAAACCGGTGAATGGACCTACACGATCAACAACGATGCGGCGGCGACGCAAGCGTTGAACAACGGTCAGACGGAAACCGAAACGTTCACCGTGACCGTGACCAACAACGATGGTGAAACCATCACGCAAGAGATTACCGTGTCCGTGAAAGGCGCGGATGATGTTGCGACGATCGATAGCACGACGGTAGCGACCGGTGAAGTGACCGAAGATGCGGCGACCACGACGGTGTCAGGTGACATCGACGCGAGCGACATCGACACGTTAGATGCGTCGTTGAGCTACAGCTTGGATACAACGGCTGGCACTTACGGTTCCATCAGCATCAACGAAGAAACCGGTGAATGGACCTACACGATCAACAACGATGCGGCGGCGACGCAAGCGTTGAACAACGGTCAGACGGAAACCGAAACGTTCACCGTGACCGTGACCAACAACGATGGTGAAACCATCACGCAAGAGATTACCGTGTCCGTGAAAGGCGCGGATGATGTTGCGACGATCGATAGCACGACGGTAGCGACCGGTGAAGTGACCGAAGATGCGGCGACCACGACGGTGTCAGGTGACATCGACGCGAGCGACATCGACACGTTAGATGCGTCGTTGAGCTACAGCTTGGATACAACGGCTGGCACTTACGGTTCCATCAGCATCAACGAAGAAACCGGTGAATGGACCTACACGATCAACAACGATGCGGCGGCGACGCAAGCGTTGAACAACGGTCAGACGGAAACCGAAACGTTCACCGTGACCGTGACCAACAACGATGGTGAAACCATCACGCAAGAAGACTACCGTGTCCGTGAAAGGCGCGGATGATGTTGCGACGATCGATAACACGACGGTAGCGACCGGTGAAGTGACCGAAGATGCGGCGACCACGACGGTGTCGGGTGACATCGACGCGAGCGACATCGACACGTTAGATGCGTCGTTGAGCTACAGCTTGGATACAACGGCTGGCACTTACGGTTCCATCAGCATCAACGAAGAAACCGGTGAATGGACCTACACGATCAACAACGATGCGGCGGCGACGCAAGCGTTGAACAACGAGTCAGACGGAAACCGAAACGTTCACCGTGACCGTGACCAACAACGATGGTGAAACCATCACGCAAGAAGATTACCGTGTCCGTGAAAGGCGCGGATGATGTTGCGACGATCGATAGCACGACGGTAGCGACCGGTGAAGTGACCGAAGATGCGGCGACCACGACGGTGTCAGGTGACATCGACGCGAGCGACATCGACACGTTAGATGCGTCGTTGAGCTACAGCTTGGATACAACGGCTGGCACTTACGGTTCCATCAGCATCAACGAAGAAACCGGTGAATGGACCTACACGATCAACAACGATGCGGCGGCGACGCAAGCGTTGAACAACGGTCAGACGGAAACCGAAACGTTCACCGTGACCGTGACCAACAACGATGGTGAAACCATCACGCAAGAAGATTACCGTGTCCGTGAAAGGCGCGGATGATGTTGCGACGATCGATAGCACGACGGTAGCGACCGGTGAAGTGACCGAAGATGCGGCGACCACGACGGTGTCAGGTGACATCGACGCGAGCGACATCGACACGTTAGATGCGTCGTTGAGCTACAGCTTGGATACAACGGCTGGCACTTACGGTTCCATCAGCATCAACGAAGAAACCGGTGAATGGACCTACACGATCAACAACGATGCGGCGGCGACGCAAGCGTTGAACAACGGTCAGACGGAAACCGAAACGTTCACCGTGACCGTGACCAACAACGATGGTGAAACCATCACGCAAGAGATTACCGTGTCCGTGAAAGGCGCGGATGATGTTGCGACGATCGATAGCACGACGGTAGCGACCGGTGAAGTGACCGAAGATGCGGCGACCACGACGGTGTCAGGTGACATCGACGCGAGCGACATCGACACGTTAGATGCGTCGTTGAGCTACAGCTTGGATACAACGGCTGGCACTTACGGTTCCATCAGCATCAACGAAGAAACCGGTGAATGGACCTACACGATCAACAACGATGCGGCGGCGACGCAAGCGTTGAACAACGGTCAGACGGAAACCGAAACGTTCACCGTGACCGTGACCAACAACGATGGTGAAACCATCACGCAAGAGATTACCGTGTCCGTGAAAGGCGCGGATGATGTTTGCGACGATCGATAGCACGACGGTAGCGACCGGTGAAGTGACCGAAGATGCGGCGACCACGACGGTGTCAGGTGACATCGACGCGAGCGACATCGACACGTTAGATGCGTCGTTGAGCTACAGCTTGGATACAACGGCTGGCACTTACGGTTCCATCAGCATCAACGAAGAAACCGGTGAATGGACCTACACGATCAACAACGATGCGGCGGCGACGCAAGCGTTGAACAACAGTCAGACGGAAACCGAAACGTTCACCGTGACCGTGACCAACAACGATGGTGAAACCATCACGCAA